>BEWT01000028.1 GCA_003116855.1 Desulfurococcaceae archaeon AG1 | reverse complement strand
TCAGTGTTGAGAGGATAATAGCACCTAGGATCGTATAGATATCCCGAACAACTTGATTCTTCAGCCTATCCAGGGTTGGTTTTGCCTAAGACTATACGCGTAGATCCCCTAGCACCGGATCCGGAGAAAATAGCTGAAGCGGTAGAGGTGCTTAGCAAAGGGGGAATCGTTGCCTTCCCCACAGAGACAGTTTACGG
>BEWT01000027.1 GCA_003116855.1 Desulfurococcaceae archaeon AG1 | reverse complement strand
GCCCCCAAACCTAGGGCTAGATTGTCCACCTACTACGAGGGTCTTGTCTAAGTTGTGATGCAATATGTAGCCGAATTCTTTTCTATAGAAGAGGGAAAAGGCTATGCTTGAAGCCTCTGATGCAGCATCAGCAATGTAATCTGGATGACCAACACCTTTTCTCTCAACAAGCTCTACGGTTAGTTTCTCTACAGGTA
>BEWT01000026.1 GCA_003116855.1 Desulfurococcaceae archaeon AG1 | reverse complement strand
CCGAGTCTGTTATTATTTATGAAGACAACATGATACTCCCTAGGACCATGGGCTCCATAGACCCTCTCATACTCAATATCAGCAGTAGAGCTTGGACCGGCTATGATGCTCATATATGTTGGTGGGTATAGCCCAGCATATGCAGCCTGAACCATAGCTACCTTTAATGCGTCCTCAAGCGTAGGAACTATCTTATCCACCGAGACAAGGACTATATGGATCTCGGGTAACGCTGACGAGAGCCTTATGTTACTCTCGTTTTCCACTAAAACCGTGGCTCCTGTGTCTGCTGCGAAGGCATTAGCCCCGGTGATCCCTATGTCTGCTTTCACGAACTTCTCTCTGAGAAAGATCCTCACCCTCCTAACGATCTCTCCGACCTCCATTTTCTCATTAACATCAATACCAGCACCCCTCCTGAGATACCCAGCCGCAGACTCTTTCGAGACATGGATAGCCGGTGCGATCGGGTGTGAGGGTCTCTCGCTTCCGGCTTGTAGTATTAGCATTCCCAGATCTGTTTCCCACACCTCGTTTCCAAGTTTTCTTAGATATTCATTTATACC
>BEWT01000025.1 GCA_003116855.1 Desulfurococcaceae archaeon AG1 | reverse complement strand
TCCATGTCTACATCGTGGTATCCGTTCCTATAGAATGCGTAGTAGGCCATGATCTGTATTGCTGCGTTCATAACGCTTGCTATGGATAGATAGGCTATTGTTTCTAGCATATGTCTCTTAAGCTTCTCATTACTCCTCGCAGCCCCCCACTTCTCGGCTGTTAGGTATGGGTGTAGGATCAGCGCGTGGGGCATTACTGTGGCTCCTATAATGCTTATCGCCAGGAGCGTGTGCTCGCCCCCAAATTCTCTGGGCATCACGCTTGACACAAGGATCTCTCTGGGATCTATGCCAACGAT
>BEWT01000024.1 GCA_003116855.1 Desulfurococcaceae archaeon AG1 | reverse complement strand
CCGAGTCTGTTATTATTTATGAAGACAACATGATACTCCCTAGGACCATGGGCTCCATAGACCCTCTCATACTCAATATCAGCAGTAGAGCTTGGACCAGCTATAACATTTATATATGTTGGTGGGTATAGCCCAGCATATGCAGCCTGAACCATAGCTACCTTTAATGCGTCCTCAAGCGTAGGAACTATCTTATCCACCGAGACAAGGACTATATGGATCTCGGGTAACGCTGACGAGAGCCTATTATTGCTCTCATTCTCTACAGTAACGGTAGCTCCTGTGTCTGCTGCGAAGGCGTTTGCTCCAGTGATCCCTACGTTTGCTTTCACGAACTTCTCTCTGAGAAAGATCCTCACCCTCCTAACGATCTCTTCGGCTTCCATTTTCTCATTAACATCAACACCAATACTCTTAAGATATTCGGCTACAGAGGCTTTGGATAGGTGGACAGCCGGTATAACTGGGTGTGAGGGTCTCTCGCTTCCGGCTTGTAGTATTAGCATTCCCAGATCTGTTTCCCACACCTCGTTTCCAAGTTTTCTTAGATATTCATTTATACC
>BEWT01000023.1 GCA_003116855.1 Desulfurococcaceae archaeon AG1 | reverse complement strand
GGGTGTGAGGGTCTCTCGCTTCCGGCTTGTAGTATTAGCATTCCCAGATCTGTTTCCCACACCTCGTTTCCAAGTTTTCTTAGATATTCATTTATACCTATCTCCTCAGAGATCATTGATTTACCCTTAATCACAATCTTACCCTTACCAACAATCCCACCAACAATCCTCCTAGCATCCTCAGGAGTTTCAGCATAATAAGCCCTACCACCAACCCTAACAACACTATCCATAGCCTGCTTCAAAAGACCCTCAAGATTCTCAATAGAATACCTCTTAATCCTAGAAACCTCCTCAGCAAGATCC
>BEWT01000022.1 GCA_003116855.1 Desulfurococcaceae archaeon AG1 | reverse complement strand
GGTCCAAGCTCTACTGCTGATATTGAGTATGAGAGGGTCTATGGAGCCCATGGTCCTAGGGAGTATCATGTTGTCTTCATAAATAATAACAGACTCGGTTTTTCCAAGGATCCATTGTTATCTGATATGCTTAGATGCATAAGATGTGGGAGGTGCCTAATAGAGTGTCCTGTTTATCAGACTATAGGGCCTTCGTGGGGTTCTGGTGCGTATAACGGGCCTATGGGTGTTGGGTGGCTCTATATAACGAGAGGTATAGAGGAGGCTGGACCCCTGAGCATGCTATGCATACATGCAGGAAACTGTAGAGAAGTATGCCCACTACACATAGACATACCAAACATAATGCA
>BEWT01000021.1 GCA_003116855.1 Desulfurococcaceae archaeon AG1 | reverse complement strand
GGGATACTGCCGGGCTAGAGGGCGGGAGAGGCCGGGGGTAGTCCCGGGGTAGGGGCGAAATCCGATAATCCCGGGAGGACCACCAGTGGCGAAGGCGCCCGGCTGGAACGCGCCTGACGGTGAGGGCCGAAAGCCGGGGGAGCGAACCGGATTAGATACCCGGGTAGTCCCGGCTGTAAACGATGCGGGCTAGGTGTTGGGCGGACTTAGAGTCCGCCCAGTGCCGCAGGGAAGCCGTTAAGCCCGCCGCCTGGGGAGTACGGCCGCAAGGCTGAAACTTAAAGGAATTGGCGGGGGAGCACCACAAGGGGTGGAGCCTGCGGCTTAATTGGAGTCAACGCCGGGAATCTCACCGGGGGCGACAGCAGGATGATGGCCAGGCTAACGACCTTGCCTGACGCGCTGAGAGGAGGTGCATGGCCGTCGCCAGCTCGTGCCGTGAGGCGTCCGGTTAAGTCCGGCAACGAGCGAGACCCCCGCCCCCAGTTGCTACCACCCCCTCCGGGGGGTGGGCACTCTGGGGGGACTGCCGCCGTTTAAGGCGGAGGAAGGAGGG
>BEWT01000020.1:11493-12237 GCA_003116855.1 Desulfurococcaceae archaeon AG1 | reverse complement strand
GGCGGGGACAGCGGGTTCCGACCCCGAAAGGGGAAGGTAATCCCTGAAACCCCGCCGTGGTTGGGATCGAGGGCTGAAACTCGCCCTCGTGAACGCGGAATCCCTAGTAACCGCGCGTCAACATCGCGCGGTGAATACGTCCCTGCTCCTTGCACACACCGCCCGTCGCTTCACCCGAGCGGGGGCTGGGTGAGGCCTGCTCTCCCTGGGTTTCCCAGGGAGGGTGGGTCGAACCCAGCCTCTGCGAGGGGGGAGAAGTCGTAACAAGGTAGCCGTACCGGAAGGTGCGGCTGGATCACCTCCCTTTGGGGATTTGTGGCTTGGGGTGCGTGAGAGTGTTTCTGGAGCGCCTTTTATGAGGCCCTTTATAGGGCTGATTCGTGAGAGGCTGTATAGCCTCTATGAGCGCTGGCAGCTCGCAGCATATACCGGGCTGGCTCCCCCTGGGGGCCTGCGGCATGACGCCGCGCGGTGGATGACTCGGCTCGGGCGCCGAAGAAGGGCGCGGCAAGCGGCGATATGCCCGGGGGAGGCGCAGGCAGCCGTCGAACCCGGGATCCCCGAATGGGAACTCCCGCCACGGGTAAACCCGTGGCATCTGGGGTCTGGGTAACCCCCAGACCCTGGAGGGGAACCCCCCGAACGGAAACATCTTAGTAGGGGGAGGAAGAGAAATCAAACGAGATCCCCTGAGTAGGGGCGACCGAAAGGGGGATAGCCCAAACCAAACCTGCCGGCGATGAG
>BEWT01000020.1:9787-11483 GCA_003116855.1 Desulfurococcaceae archaeon AG1 | reverse complement strand
GGGATGTGGGGTTACGGGCCCGCGGCTGGGGATTCGATCCCCAGCAGGCCGACACCAGGTAGCCGAAGTGGGCTGGAAAGCCCCGCCGTAGAGGGTGATAGCCCCGTAGGCGAAACCTGGTGGGCCTGCGCCGCGGGCCAGAGTACCACGGCTTGGTTTTGCCGTGGGAAGTTGGGGGGCTCCGACCTCCAAGGCTAAATACGTCCCGAGACCGATAGCGAACTAAGTACCGTGAGGGAAAGTTGAAAAGCACCCTGGGAGAGGGGGTGAAAAGAGCCTGAAACCGCGCGGCTACTCATGGCACGGCCCGAAAGGAATGAGCTCCTCCGAAGGAAACCCGGGCGACCGGGGAGTACGAGGAGGGGTAACCGGGGTCGTGCCTTCCGTCTTGAAACACGGGCCGGGGAGTTCACGGCTGTGGCGAGGCTAAGGGGGTTAACCCCGAAGCCGTAGGGAAACCGACATGCCCGCAGCGGGCTTTGCCCGCGAGGGGCGGGGTCTGCAAGGGCCTGGAGTCACAGCCGTGAGACCAGAAACCGGGCGATCTAGGCGGGGGCAGGGTGAAGCCGGGGGAAACCCCGGTGGAGGCCCGAAGGGGTTCTGACGTGCAATTCGTTCCTCTGACCCCCGTCTAGGGGCAAAAGACCAATCTAGCCCGGTGATAGCTGGTTCCCGCCGAAGTGCGTCCCAGCGCAGCCCCGCCGGAGGCTGGCCACGGGGTAGAGCGACGGATTGGAGCGGTATGGAGGGAAACCTCCAGCCGCTCCAGTCCAACTCCGAACCCGTGGTCGCCGTAGATGGCGGGAGTGGGGCTTCCCGGGGTAAGCCTGGGAGCCGAGAGGGGAAAAACCCAGACCGGGGTTAAGGCCCCTAAGTGCCGGCTAAGTGCCAACCAAAGGGCGTCCCAGGCCGTAGACAGCGGGGAGGTGGGCCTAACAGCAGCCAGCCTCTAAGGAGTGCGTAACAGCTCACCCGCCGAGGCCTGGGGCCCCGAAGATTGGTCGGGGCTTAAGCCGGCCGCCGAGACCCCGGGGCTCCCTCCCTGTGGGAGGGAGATCCGGTAGGCGGGCGCTGTGGTGGGGCAGAAGCCGGGTCGTGAGATCCGGTGGACCCGCCACAGTTGCGGATCCCGGCGGTAGTAACAGCAAAGAGGGGTGAGAATCCCCTCCGCCGGAAGGGCCAGGGTTCCTCGGCAACGATCATCAGCCGAGGGTTAGCCGGTCCTAAGGCCACCCGTAACTCGGTGTGGCCGAAAGGGAAAGGGGTTAATATTCCCCTGCCGCGGGGGTAGGTGCGGTAACGCAGGCCCCAGCCCTGACGCCTCGGGGTAGGCCGACCGGGGCAGCCGCCCCGGCTAACCGCTGAAGGCCGTGGAGTGCCGTAATGGCGAGAAGCGGCCGAAGGCGGGAATGGGCTCCCGTATGGGGGCTTCGGCTGAGCCCTGGGGCCCGTGAAAAGGGGCTGGGGAACGATCCCCCGCGACCGTACCGAGAACCGACACAGGTGCCCCTGGGTGAGGAGCCCAAGGCGGGTGGGGGCTAACCCGGGCTAGGGAACTCGGCAAATTGGCCCCGTAACTTCGGGAGAAGGGGTGCCTGCGACCCTGGGCTCAGCCTGGGGCCGCAGGTCGCAGTGACCAGGGGGTCCTGACTGTTTAATAAAAACATAGCTCCCCGCAAGCCCGAAAGGGTTTGCA
>BEWT01000020.1:0-9777 GCA_003116855.1 Desulfurococcaceae archaeon AG1 | reverse complement strand
CGGGGGGTGAATCCTGGCCACTGGCGGTTCGTGAAACCAGGGTCCAACCTGGCGAAGCGCCGCTGAAGGCCGGGGGTAACTCTGACCCTCTTAACGGGAGCGCCTATGCCGGCAATATAAAGCTTATAAATCTGGCTAACAAATATTAGCCAGGGCCAATATGGATTGCCATGAACAATTAACGGCAGGATATATTGTTGGATTCTTAGATGCTGAAGCAAGTTTCTCAATAAGTATTAAAGTGCAAAGCGACGTATCATGTGGTATAAGACTAGACCCGGTGTTTAGTATAACGCAAATGGGTAGAGAACCTCTTGAAATAATATCTAAAGCCATCGGTGCTGGAAGAATAATTAAGAAAACAGGCCAAAAACACCTATACTTGCTAGTGATAGACAACATGGACGATCTAGCAAATAGGCTAATTCCATTTCTAGACAAATATGTAGATCTTATGACCATTAAAAGGAAATCTTATACTATATTTAGAGAAATAGTAATGGCATTATATCAGGGCTTACATAAAGACCCCTCAAAGCTCAAGGAATTAGTAACAAAGGCATATAGCTTATCTTCCTTGAGCCCTAAAGCTCGTAGGAAAAGAAGTTTAGATGAGATATTCGAGATCATTAATCTTCATTGCCGTGCATAGGCGCTCCCGGGAGAAAGGTAGCCAAATGCCTTGCCGGGTAAGTTCCGGCGCGCATGAATGGATCAACGAGGGCCCCACTGTCCCAGCCCGGGACCCCGTGAAGCCCACGGAGCCAGTGCACAGGCTGGCATCCCCCCGTAGGGAGAGAAGACCTTGTGGAGCTTTACCGCAGCCTGGCGTTGGCCTCTGGGCCTTGGTGCGTAGCGTAGGCGGGAGGCAATGTGGCGCTCCTCTCGGGGAGCGTCGAGCCGCCAATGAAACACCGCCCACTAGGGCCTGGGGGCCTAACCCCGGGGAACCGGGGGACAGCGTCAGGTGGGCGGTTCGGCTGGGGCGGCACACCCGCGAAAAGATAACACGGGTGCCCAAAGGCCGGCTCAGGCGGGTCAGAACTCCGCCGTAGAGCGCAAGGGCAAAAGCCGGCCTGACCAGGCCCTTGAACACAAGGGGCCTGGCCGGGAAACCGCGGCCTAGCGAACGCTCGTGCCCCCTCGGAGGGGGCCGGGCATGACAGAAAAGTTACCCCAAGGATAACAGGGTCGTCGCGGGCGAGAGTTCATATCGACCCCGCGGTTTGCTACATCGATGTCGGCTCTTCCCATCCTGGGGGTGCACAAGCCCCCAAGGGTGGGGCTGCCCGCCCATTAAAGGGGAACGTGAGCTGGGTTTAGACCGTCGTGAGACAGGTCGGACTCTACCCACGGGGGGTGCGGGCCGCCTGAGGGGAAGGTGACCCAAGTACGAAAGGAACGGGTCGCCGCGGCCTCTAGTCTACCGGTTGTCCGGCAGGGCATATGCCGGGCAGCCACGCCGTAAGGGATAACCGCTGAAAGCATCTAAGCGGGAAGCCCACCCCGAAAAGAGGCGGCCGTTCCACCCGCGAGGGTGGACGAGGGCTCCCGTAGAAGACGGGGTTGATGGGGCGGGGGTGTAAGCCCCGAGGGTTTCCGAGGGGTGAGCCTGCCGCTCCCAATCGCCCGAGGCTGTGGGCTCGCCCAGGGGATGCTCACGCGGTTATACCGCGTGGGGAGCTAGCCCGGGTGCTATTGCGGGCTGCCAGCGCTCATAGTATTTAGTTTTAGGCTGGCTGGTTTTGTTCTTGTTTATTTATTAATGTTATTCTCATGTTATGTTTAGATATAAGAGCTTTTGGCGTCACAGTTTTGGGTCTTGGTAATGGGCTCAACACTAGGTGGTTTCCTAGTAGGGTTCGGTTTATGTCTGTTTATAGTTTCCCTGGCTGCTCTCTATGGGTTATATATGGCCTATACGGGTTCTATCCAGTGGGCGGATGATATAAACCGGATATATAATTTGAGTCATAGTGAACCTTATCAGAGGGCTCTATCGGTCATGAAGAATATATCGAGTATAATAGGTCCACTAGCAAGTTTTTTGAAGGCCGCCGGTATTAACCAGAACGTAACTCTATATATATCAGAGATCCCTAAGGGGGTTAGCTATATGGAGGAGATCCGGGTGGCTAGTGAGAAGGCTAAAAACTGGATCTCAATGATACCATTGGCAATGATAGTGTCTGCGCTTCTAGCTATAATAGCTATTGTTATGATTATATCTGGCTATAGGCTTGTAAAGAGACAAGGATAGATTCTTCTAGACTAGCTTAGCTATAGAGGGAAGCCGGGGATGGGGGTTGAATTATAGGTTTGGCTACTCTTCAACCTTTCCGAGTATGTCGTGGAATGTGTTTTTCTTACAGAATCTGCAGTAGTGATAGAGTGATGCGAAATCAGAGATCCTATAGCTAGCCTCGAATATCCATATCTTTCCACAGGATCTGCACCTAAGCCTCCATCCAGGCATAGTGTATCCTGGATATAAGTTCTGGTCACCATTATATATTGGGCCCCGATGTGGCCGACGGGCGGTCTGATTAGTGAGGAGCCACTGTAGCCCTTAGGGGCCCGGTGCTGAGCAGCGGATCAGGTGATCGGTGATCGATCTTATAGGCTGAGCGCTTATTGCTCCCTACACAATACTTTATAGGGGCCCATAGAGTGCTTGTATCAATAATAGTGCCAGTGATAGGAGATGTTGGAAAGCTCAGAACAGTGTTAAAGGCTGCTAGGAGGATAAAGAAGGAGGATATAGAGATCATAGTTGTTGACGGAACCATAGGCGGTAAGGCGAAACACATAGCAAAAGGAAGGGATATAAAGGTTATATATCAGAGCATATTGAGATACCCAGGTAAGGGGATAGCAATGAGAGACGGCTACTACTTCTCGGAAGGCGATTTGATAGTATACCTAGATTCAGATACAGAAAAAGCCGATCCCAACAATATAAGGGAACTCTATAGACCAATACTAGATGGAGCTGCAGACGTCGTTAAAGCAGGGCTCTCAAGAAGATTTTTAGAGATCGAGGAGATGGTAAAGAAACATATAGAGAAACTATACCCAGGATTAGCATCTATAAAACACCCCCTCAGCCCATACACAGCATGCAAGAGAAAAGTTCTAACAAACATATCATGGGAGCCTGGATGGGGAGCCGATATAGCATTACTCCTCGACGCCCACAGAGCTGGGTTCAGAATCCTAGAAGTGGATCTAGATCTCAAGGAAAAATCAAGCAAAAAACAACCACCCCATAGGGTTTATAGAGAGCAGATAATAGAGATCATGGAGGCCGTGCTTAAGAGGGCAAGAGAAGACGGGAAGATAGGAGTAGAAGAAGCAAATAAAATACTAGAAGAGGCAGGTGCAGTTGCTTGAGACACATAATAGTCGGCTCATCCCACTATGCACAGCTAGCAATACTAGCAGTAAGGGAAGCAGATCCTGCAGGGCTCGTGATAGTGATAGACAGATCTACTGAGGCTGCGGAGAGGCTTGCAGCAAGCGTAGGAGGGAAGGTTATCGTTGGAGACCCAACAGACCCAAGGATCCACGAGGCTGCTGAGATGGATAAAGCCGACGTGATCATAGCGGCAAGCGATTCAGACGCACTGAATATAAAGGTAGCCGAGATAGCTAAGAAGACATACAGGATCCCAATAGTAATAACCCTAGTTAACAACCCATTAAACCAGGACGAGGCTATGACAAGAGGCTCTGACTATGTTATAAGCCCATCATCACCGCTACAATCACATATAAAGGCTATAATATCCACAGACAAGTGGGTTAAAGCAACAACGCCAGAGTTCTTCGGAATAGATCTTTACCTCTACAGGGTTGTCAAGTCATCAATACTGGGAATAACCCTATCACAAATAAGGGAAGAGTTGAGAGGATACGAGGCATACGCTATAGGGTTAACAAAAACAGGCTCGCTGATAAGAGATCCCTCATACGAGCTGAGAGAAGGCGACGTGATAGTTATCGTCGCACCAAGGGGTATGGGCGAAGCAGCTGTTGAAAAAATAAGAAGCCTCATAGCAAGGATCCAGAGGATTAGGGCTGAAATGGAGAGCAGGAGGAGCGTATACCCATGACACCTTGGAAATATATCCTAGAAACACTGGGGCTCCAGCAGATCTCCGACCAAATCCTCATATCACCATCACTACTCCTCATAAGAATAGCACAGGCCGCTATAGTATTGTTAGCAACATATATAGTTGCTAGATATGTAGTTGGATACATACCGAGAATAATACCCATAGTGGGGCAAACTAGATTCGTATATAGCTTTGTAACAATCATAAGATATCTAGTCTACGCAACAGGCTCACTAGTAGCCCTAGCTATTATAGCTCCAGAACCAGGCGTGTTCTCAGCACTGATCCTCGTCCTAGGGATAGGGGTTATAATAGCCTTCAGCGATATGCTGAGAAACTGGGGATCGGAGGTCTATGTGAGGAGCTTTACATCGCTAAAAATAGGAGACCACGTTGAGATCATGGGGAGAGAGGGGACAGTGATACATATGGATTCCAGAGGCGTGATTATAGAGACACCTATGAGGGAGAAGATCTATGTACCCAACACATATCTAGCAAGCTCACCGATAATAAACAAAACAAGCCCGTATGGAACACAATACAGAGTCAAGATAGAGATACCCATAGCCCAGGATAGCATAGATGTCATAGATACTATAAAAAAGGAGCTAGAGGTCGTGAGACCTGAACTAGTCGAGGATCCCTTAGTTCTCAGAAAGGGATCTCGAGATGAGTACTCCGTATACGAGGTAATCATAACGCTGCTCAATGTTAGGAAGATAAACTATGTATTAGAACTTATAAGAGACGCTATTGAAAAGAAGTGGAAGGGATCTAGAGTATATATCTAGATCTCTACCTTCTCTAATTGATCTAAAACATATTTCCTTATCTCTCTAGGGCTCGGAAGATCTCTAACGATCTCTCCGTTCACCATATACTGCTCAAGCATAGGTTTAGCCTTAGAACCATCCTTACACACAGGAGCCTCAGAACCCCAGGGAAGCACGTGATCCTCAAGATCACTCTGGCATCTATAGAGCTGTTTAAACCCGGGAAGCTTCCCCCTCTTCGATATCGGGATCCATTTACCATCCCTCATAACCTCAACGATATCCATGCTAATATCTATACTTGGTGGGAAGGCTATCGATGTCCCTACACCGAACCCATTAACAATATCTCTGAGCTTGATAATCTCCTCCTCATCGATCCCACCGCTCACGAAGATCTTCACATGCTTATAGCCATTAAGATCCAATACCCATCTAACCTCTTTAACAATCATCCTCATGTTACCTCTCCTAGAGCTAGGAGTATCGAGCCTAACACCATATAATCTCTCCCCCAGAAGCTGGGCCGCCATAAGACTCTCAACCCTCTCATCATAGAAAGTATCTACAAGCATGATCCTCGGTACATCCGGCTCCACCAGCTCGTCAAAAGCAGACCACGCCTTAACCTGATCCCCAAACACTATTATCAGAGCATGGGGCATTGTTCCGATGGGCTTCACACCAAGGAGCTCCTCACTATAAGCCCCTGAGACAGCATCACACCCACCTATGAATGCTGATCTATCAAGCATGGGCCCTATAGCAGGGTGAGCCGCTCTCAAACCGAAGAAAACCACGGTTCTATCACCAGCCAGCTTCTTGATCCTGGCAGCCTTAGTAGCTATTGATGAAGCATGTCTTAAAATCCCTAGAAAAGCGGTCTCTAGATCCAGTATCTCACCAACAGGTCCTTCAACAACCAATATAGGCTCGGTGGATCTAAAGATAGTCCCCTCAGGGACGGAATATATATTTACCATGCGACCTTCAAAAAGCCTCAGAGCATCCTCAAGACCAGCAAAAACAGCCCATCCCCATCCCCGCGGGAGTCCATACACGTGGGCCTCGATTCTAACCATTGTTTTATCAAGGCCCTTCTCCTTCAAGATCTTCAGGCTTCTTTTAAAATAAATATCAGTTACCCAGCCAGACTTTATCTTATCCCAACTTGCTATAGCCAACAGCATTCCCTCCAAGAGCTCTTACTTTTTCGGCTCCTAAATTAATTTGACCGGGGAGTATTAACTCCCACATAATATGGTTATAAGGTTAGTATTGTCTCTGAGAGAAGAAACAAGCCCCATATGACATAGCCATTAGAGCGAGTTGTAAAATGCTGCCGTGTTATAAAGCATGTGGGGCAGTCCTATAGTGATCGTTAACAAAGTTACAGCGATCCTGAAACAACGAACCGTTCGTAAGATGAGAGCCTATATACACGATATGTCTACTAGGTATATATCGGACATGGATCTAATGACCTTGGGGTTGTAGATATTAGTTTCAATTTGTCTCTACGATAGAGAGTCGAAAGAGATCGATGAGGAGAAGTTTTGACTAACAATGTTCCGATGATATGGTATGGTGACATGAGATACGGTGGGAGGATCTTAAGGCCTGTGGAACCAGAGACAGAGTATCTAGGAGATCAGATTATAATCTAACTGCTATAAAGCCGAACACCTAATTCTACCTATGCTGCTATGATGCTATGGAGAATAGCGCTACAGCTATCGTTGAGGCTATGTAGAATAGGATCCAGACACCTATGACGAGCTCAACTTCTCTAACTCCTGATCTTGATGATGCTGCTATATGCGCTATGGTTATTGGGGCCTTGGGATCTGGGTTAGCCCTTATAACTCCATTCTCAACACTAACAGGTCTTGTTTTTATAAGGCTTTTTTCTTTAAGGCCGCCGATGCTTGTTATTATCGAGAAGCCGTTTATAATCATGGGGAAAAGGGCCATCACCACTAGAAATTCAGATCTACCGTATATTCCGATAAACGCGATCCAGGAGCCTATTATAAATGATCCTGCGTTACCGACAAAAACCCTGGCTGGGTATATGTTGAGGATAAGAAAAGCCGCTATCGATGCCTCTATCGCTGATAATATGAAGAGCATCACCTCATGATCCGGGGATCTCAGGATTAATAGCGGTGAGAGAACAGCAAGTGATACCAATATAGAGCCGGCTAGCAAGCCGTTATGTGTATCCATCATATTAGCAGCGTTTAGGGCTACAGCGTATGCTAAGGGTATTAGGAATATATAGAGGATCCTTGCGCCTATATCGCCTAGAAAGGGTATGAAAAGCCTTGGCTCGTATAACCCGAGGATCATATGAATTACTCCTGGGGTTATTGATAGAAGAACCTTCCTAACCGCTGGAAGTGTTCTAAGATCGTCTATTAGGCCAATAACCATTGCCAAGATCGATACGAGTAATAGTGTCAACGTGACTATAGATGGTTTTATGATAAGGGCTATGAGAGGGGCTATTATGAGGGATAGTCCTCCTATCCTCACCGCGTAGCTGTTCCAACTTTTATGGACATCCTTTCCAACAATCCCAAGTCTAATACCGATCCTCAGGATCAGGATGGTTAGGGCTAGAGTAGCTAAGTACACCACCACAGTTACCAGAAGCACCTGAACAGCATTATCCAATATAAATACCAAGAGATAGTGCTCCAGAGGGATATAAGTTATTCTATATCAGTTAACCAGGTAATAGAGTCATGTGAAAAATCTATGGAGAAAGGCTGCCTGGATAGAGGGCAGACACTGATCGTGGATCTAGACGGTGTTGTATGGATTGGAAGAAAGCCCATAGAAGAGAACGTGATCGCATTGAGATCACTGATCTCTAGGGGTTATAGGGTCTTATTCCTAACAAACAACTCAACAAGGAGTAGAACCCAGTATGTGAGAATGCTAAGAGATCTCGGAATAATTGTTGGAATCGATAGTGTGATCACGAGTGGCTATCTAGCAGCATCATGGCTCTACGAACAGAAAGGAGCATCTGAAGTCTATATAGTTGGTGAGGAAGGGCTTATCGAAGAAGCGGTTCTAGCTCATCATAGGGTTTTGACAGGGGAAGAAGCTGTTAGATCAACTGCAGTCTTAGTAGGGCTCGACAGAAATCTCACCTACCAAAAGTTGAGGGCAGCAGCAAGAGCGCTTCTCAACGGCTCGCTCTTCATAGCTACAAACACGGATCACGTGATCCCCGTAGAGGACGGACTAGACCCAGGTGCTGGAGCGATTATTGCAGCGCTGGAGGCGACAACAGGAAGGAAGCCTGACTTTGTTGCTGGAAAGCCTAACCCATGGATCATAGATCTAGTTGAAAAGAGGCTAGGTATACCAAGACAAAATTTGGTCATTATAGGGGATAGAGTAGACACTGATATGAAACTAGCTATGGATACGGGTGTGAGGGGGATTCTGGTTCTCACGGGATTGACAGGAGAAGACGTTATATCAAAGGCTATTGGTCTTGAAAGACTGAGTGTGACAGGGATAACTATCATGAGAACACTCAAAGATCTGGTGGATAGGTGTTAATAGCTATAATCATGCTTTTAGCAATAGCAATAACCTATGGGTTGGGGGATATGCTGTTCATATCCACTACCTAGTGCCTTCCAGGTGTTTCGCATAGGCTTTTCTTTAAATTGAGTGTAATCTCAGTATGTCCTAATTTCCTAGTAGTAGAAACGGTTCATCTAGATGTGTATGAGAGTATTTATTACCCTGAGGGTGAATAAATTGGTCACTGCTTTGAAAACCATCTATAAATCGATATGGGAGCTGGGCGAGATCGGTGGGAAAAGGGGTTTGGAAGAGCTTAGAATTGTTAAGGCTATATGTCCATACTGCTCGGTTGGATGCTCTATAGATTTCTACGTAGATAGTGATAAAATTATATGGTTAGCAGGATCTAAGGATTCCTATATAAACCAGGGAGCTTTATGTCCGAAGGGTGTGGCGTCGTATCAGCTTATCAAAAACAACCTCAGGTTCTTGAGGCCAATGATGAGAACAGGTCCTAAACCGCCTGTTGAAGAGATTCTTCGTGCTAAGAGCTGGGATGATCTATTGGCTGTTATCAAGAAATATCCTCCGAACTGGAGACCGATCACGTGGGATGAGGCTTTAGAATATATAGCTGACAGGCTCTCCAAGATCCTAGCTGAGTGGAGGAGAAGAACTGGGGCGCCAGTTCATAAAGATGGCTATTTCTATGTGGGTAGAGAGAATCCTGTCCAGATCCTTGGATCCTCTGTACTCACGAACGAGGAAGCTTATCTTGTGAGCAAGCTAGCTGTATATATAGGTACGTCGAATATAGATTCGCAGTATAGGAAATGTCATAGCTCGACAGTAACAGGGTTAGGAGTGACATATGGCTGGGGCGCTGAGACAGCAAGTCTCGAGGATCTATCATTAGCAGATGTGGTCCTATTCTTCTCAAACCCAGCAGAGGCTCATCCCCTCTCAATGAGACATCTGATGAGGGCTAAGGAGGATAGGGGGGCTATTTTCATATGTTTTGACCCAAGGTTCTCAAGAACAGCAATGGTTTCAGATATATGGGTTCCATTCAGACCCGGGTCTGATGCCTCGATACTTCTTTATATACTCCACTATGCATTCTTCGAAAGAGACCCACCCATAGATCAACTTGACGAGTTTAGAAGGCTTATGGGTAGATGGAACATAGATCAGGATGATCTCGAGGATCTTAAGGATCTATTGAAGGATTATAATGCTGAGGAGGTTTCGAGGATTTCTGGCGTTCCTGTTGATCTTTTGAGGAGTGTTGCTAGGATCTTTGTTGAGAGGAGTGGTGTTGTTACAAA
>BEWT01000019.1 GCA_003116855.1 Desulfurococcaceae archaeon AG1 | reverse complement strand
ATTCGAACCCGCGCGGGGTGGGAGCCCCAGTGGGTCTCCCACGTTTCTATGCTGGAGGTCTCGAGCCCACCCCCTTGGGCCGCTCGGGCACCCCGGCCCATCTTTTTAGATTCCTCTCTCCCTTATATCCAGCTATTTCCATCTTGCATGAGGCTCTTCCTTTTTAGCTCCGTAGTGGTGGTTTATGTGGTATAAAGGTGTATGGGCTATGGCTCAGCTTCAGCAACTATTCAAATCAGGACTCAACCCTGACTGGTGTCCTGGTTGCGGTGACTATGGTATACTTAATGCTGCTATAATGGCTCTTGGCGAGCTTAAGCTAGATCCGTCGAAGGTGGCTGTGGTAGGCGGTATAGGGTGCTCCGGGAAAATCCCGCATTATATAAATGCTAATGGTGTTCACTCGCTCCATGGGAGGGCTATTCCATTTGCTTTTGGGATTAAGCTGGCTAACCCGGAGCTTGAGGTTTTAGTTTTTGGTGGTGATGGAGATCAGCTTGGTATTGGTGTTGGGCACTTTGTATCTATTGGTAGGAGAAACCCCGATATAACGGTGATAGTTCATAACAACCAGGTTTATGGACTCACAAAGGGTCAGGCTTCTCCAACGCTTCCAAGAGGTATCAAGACAAAGTCGCTGCCCAGGGCTAATATACAGGATGCTGTTAACCCTATAAGGCTGGCTCTCGCCTCTGGATTTACATTCATAGCCAGGGGTTATGCCTACGATGTTCCCCATCTTAAGGAGCTGATTAAGAAGGCTATACAACATAAGGGGCTCGCATTGGTCGAGGTTGTACAGCCGTGTCCGACATATAACGATGTATATACCAAAGAGGTCTATTCACAGAGGGTTGCAAAACTCGAATCGATTCCCGGCTGGGATCCTGTTGTTAAAAGTCCTGAAGAGGCTGATGAGAAGATTAAGAAAGCGTGGGAATACGCTGGGTGGGGAGATAAAATATATATAGGGATCTTCTATCAGAACCAGCTTGTACCAACATATGAGGAGAGAATCGCTGAGAGGATACCTGGATATTTCAAGCTCCCGCCGGCTAAGATTCCGGTAGAGATCGGAGGTAGGCCCACGCTCAGTGTTGAGAGGATAATAGCACCTAGGATCGTATAGATATCCCGAACAACTTGATTCTTCAGCCTATCCAGGGTTGGTTTTGCCTAAGACTATACGTGTAGATCCCCTAGCACCGGATCCGGAGAAAATAGCTGAAGCGGTAGAGGTGCTTAGCAAAGGGGGAATCGTTGCCTTCCCCACAGAGACAGTTTACGGACTTGGAGCAGATGCCTATAATCCAAGAGCTATAAGGAGGATCTTTGAGGTTAAGGGGAGGCCCATGGATAACCCAGTGATACTCCATATAAGCTCATTTAACATGCTGTTTGAGGTTGTTGAGGATGTTAGCAGCGATATTATCGATATCCTAAGGGTTCTATGGCCGGGTCCGTTTACAGTAGTTCTAAAGAAGAGGCCAAGTATTCCTGACGAGGCTACCGCCAAGTTGCCCCTGGTTGCTGTGAGGATGCCTGCACACCCAGTTGCTTTAGCCCTCATAGAAAAGCTTGGAAGACCTATTGCTGCACCAAGTGCTAACAGATCTGGGAGACCGAGTCCTACCACCGCTGAGCACGTGATCGAGGATTTAGGAGACTCGGTGGATCTCGTGATAGATGGTGGTGAGACCTTCTTAGGGGTTGAATCTACGGTAGTGGATCTGACAAGAAAACCGCCGATACTCCTTCGCCCGGGTCCTGTTGATCCTGAGTATTTGGAGAGGGTTGTTGGTATTAAGGTATCAATCCCAGATTTTGCTAGAGGTCTTGGGGAAGCGGAAAAAGCCCTCGCCCCAGGTATGAGGTATAGACACTATGCTCCTGATAAAAAACTAATCCTGATCGAGGACGCGCCCGGGATAGCCCGTTGTGTTGAGGATCTAGCTAAGGATCTTATCGGAAAAGGTTATAAGCTATGTATAGTTGGCTATGATGAGCTATCCTATCTGGGGGATCTATTGGGTGTTGAGTACATCTCGATGGGCTCGAAAGGTAATAAGTTTGAGATAGCTAAGAATCTTTTTAAAGCGTTGAGAAGCGTTGATAAGACCAATGCCGACCTCTGCATAGCTGTGGGGATCGATGAGAAAGGTATCGGGCTTGCTATTATGAATAGATTGAGAAAAGCATCTGGAGGTAACATTATCAAGTGTGGTGATCCTTACCCCTAATAAGTTACTAATGATCGTTACACATAGTCTGCAGGACATCTAAAAATCCACGATCCTTCATATCTACTTACTATAAATGATCTATTTGAAGCTCTGTTGATCGCTGATAAACCGCTTCATAACATCGTAAGAAAGTCTATAACTAGTCGCAGCATTTGATACCTATCTCTGATACCTCTATACTATAAAGGGTTGTAATCTTTCAATGTATGGAAAATGCTTCTACTGATTACTGTCTCTGATACTTTGACTTTGACTCATACTCCAGTTAATTCTTCTATGAACTTGACTCTCGGCTTTGTAAAGCCTTATAGGTATAATAGTATTCAAAATACCCATAAGATCTCAATATAACGTTAGTACTGTTTAGTATCTCCGGTAATTAGTGCTTCCTAGCCCTTTTGAAATGTATTTTATATGCTGTCGTTACTCTTGCCAGTTATTTGGTCTCTCTATGTATCATATGGGCTAAAGATTTAATTAACCCCTATCTATTAGTTAAACGAAGGAGGCGTGTGTGCCTCTGACAACATCCTCTAGTGAGGCTGTGGTTGATAGTTCTAAATCTACTGCGAGAAGTAAGGCTAGATCCTCTGTTGCTAGGTTAATAGAGTTCTACGACTCTGTGGCTGATCTGTATGATACTTTCTTTGCCAACTACTCTCCCTTCTATAGGGAGCATTACTTGGTATTGAAGCAGATCCTAGACCGTATTGTTAGTGGTATTCCAAAAGGGTCTTTTATTGCCGATATTGGTTGTGGCACTGGTTATTGGAGTAGTTATCTAAGAGGTCTTGGATACAATGTTGTTGGTGTTGATATATCGTCTAGATCAATTGGTATTCTCAAATCCAGAGGTTTAGAGGGTATAGTGGCTGATGCAAGACTACCTCCCCTCAGGAGGCGTGCTTTTGATCTTGTAGTTGCGCTTGGTTCTGTTGTTAACCATATAGAAGAACTAGATCTCTTCTTAATGGGTATTAATAGGATCCTTAGGAGCAGGGGTATCGTTGTCTTTGATTTTGATAGTGCTAGTAGTATTGATAATATGTATGAGGCGCTTGTTTTCAGAAACTCTGTTAAGGAGTATCTGGGTTCTCTTTTGGGTGTCTTTAGAAAGGGTTATAGGTTCTACTGGGATTTAGGGGGGTATTATATTAGGCTTTACTCTCTCCCAGAGGTTATCGAGACTGTGAGATCCTCTGGGTTTAAGGTGATCGATATTGTTCCTCTCCACACCTTCACATCCCTTATACCTTCCCGGATATCTGAGAAAGGAGGGTCTATTATTAGCAGAGTTTTTAACGCGCTCCACATGCTTGAGAGGTTTGGAAGGATCTTGCCGTTCTCATACATCACATCAGTCTCTATAGTTGTTGTTCTTAGGAAAACATCCTAGCTTTCGACAATTGTCGATTTGAGTAAAGTCATCTGACGATAATATATATACCCCATAGCCCAAGATAAGGAGGTGTAAGTGTTTTGTCTGCAAAGCCACAGGCCGGTATAATGGGTTGGGGGGCATATATCCCCTTATACAGGCTCAGAGCGTCTGAGATCGCCAGGATCTGGGGTTATGATGACTCTGTTGTTAAAAGCCTATGGATCGAGGAAAAAGCGGTAGGCGGTGTGGATGAAGACACCATAACCATCGGTTGGGAGGCTTCTAGATATGCTCTCATGAGAGCAAAGATCGATCCTGGAGAGGTTGGTGCTGTTTTTGTTGGTACAGAGTCTAAACCATATGCTGTCAAGCCGAGCGCCACCATAATTGCTGAGGCTCTCGGTATACCTCCTCAAAAGCTCGCATCAGATCTCGAGTTCGCATGTAGAGCAGCGTCTGAGGCTATGAGGATCAGTGTAGGGCTTATAGCAAGCGGTATGATCAAGGCCTCGCTTGTGATAGGTGCCGACACGGCCCAGGCTTCGCCTGGAGATGTGCTTGAGTTCACCGCTAGCAGTGGTGGTGCAGCCTTTGTCATCGGCGATCCTTCTAATTCTGTGGCTATTATAGAGGATAGTTATAGCTATATCACAGATACCCCCGATTTCTGGAGAAGAGAGGGTTTCCCATACCCCGAGCATGGTGAGGCCTTCACCGGAGAGCCGGCTTATTTCAGCCATATTATGAATGCTGTTAAAGGGCTTCTAGATAAGAGTGGACTGAGGATCTCTGATTTCGACTACGTTATATTCCACCAACCCAACGGGAAGTTCCCTCTACAGGTTGGTTCAAAGCTCGGTGTACCTAGGGAAAAGATACTCCCAGGGATAGTGACCCCATATGTTGGTAATACATACAATGGCTCAGCCTTATTAGGGTTAGCAAGGGTTCTTGATATGGCTAAGCCTGGCTCGAGGATCTTGCTGGCACCCTTTGGGAGTGGTGCTGGTTCTGATGCATTCTCAATTCTTGTTCTAGATAGGATCGAGGAGAGGAGGGCCCTTGCACCTACGGTTGATGAGATGATTAAGAGGAAGAGCTACATACCGTATGGAGAATATGTTAAGGTTAGGAGGAAGATCGTGAAGGCATAGTGGTGTCGATAGATGATAAGAAACGTGTTTATAAATGCAGGCAGCGCTGTTGAGATTGATAGGCATTTCGATAAGGGCTTTAAGGCTCTAGCTCTTGAGGCTTTTAGGAGGCTTGAGAGTAGCTATGGCTCTGTCGAGCCTGATACTCTAGTGATCTCTTCAATGGCTCCAGAGAGTATGTCTGAGCAGATAGGGATTGCAGGAGTTATTGCTGATCATCTCGCCTTGAGGAGGCTTAAAGTATTTAGGGTTGAGATGGGAGAGGCTAGCGGGTTGGCAGCAATTCTTACAGCCTATTCTCTAGTATCCTCGGGCTTGTCCAAAGGGGTTCTTGTAATTGGCGTTGAGAAGGTCTCTGAGTACCCTGTATCGCTTATAGCTAAGGTTTATTCTATGATCGGCGATTCTGATTATACGGGACTATATGGTATCTCACCGGCATCTGAGGCTGCTATTTTAGCTAAGATCTATATGGATAGGTATGGATACTCCTATGAAGATCTATTCAAATGGCCTGTTCTTATGCATAAAAACGCCGTGAAAAACCCCCATGCTCAGCTCAGGTTCATGCTTAAGAGCGATTCTTACAAGGACTCTCCTATCATCTCAGAGCCATTGAGGCTTCTCGATGCTTACCCATTTGGGGATGGCGCCTCTGCTCTCTATATATCAAGTATGCCTGGTGATACTGCTGTTGAGATCTCGGGTGTTGGTTCTTCTAACGATTCTTGTGATGCTATCTCGAGAGAAGATCCTCTTTTCTTCCGATCTGTGCGGGAGAGTTTTGATGACGCCTTGAGGATGGCTGGGATCGGTAGGGATCGTGTGAAATATATAGAGATTCATGATAGCTATACTCCTTATGCATATATAGTTCTCGAATCTCTAGGCCTTGTTGAAAGAGGCGATGCTCCTAGAAAGATTTCGATGGAATCCTCATCAATAGACACAACATACGTGAATATAAGTGGAGGTCTTAAGGCTAGAGGGCATCCGTGGGGAGCTACTGGCATTTATCAGACATACGAGGTTTTCCGATCATTACTCGGAGAAGCCGAGCTTAGCGATAGCTATGGGGCTGTCCAGAGTATGAATGGCCCCGGTTCCCAGAGTTATTCAGTTATTATGAGGAGGGTGAGGTAGCATGTTGAAAGACTCTGCTCCAAGGATTTGGAGGATGAGGAATAACCTATACAGGATTAGGTATTCTAAGTGCAAAGCCTGTGGAGCCAGCTTCTACCCCGCCAGGGCTTCCTGTATTAGGTGTTCTTCGAGGGATGTTGAGGTTAGGGTTTCCTTAGGCCTCGGGACTCTGGTTGAGTATACAGTGCTATATCAAGTTCCCGCTAGGATGCAGGATAACGCTCCCATGGTTATAGGTGTTGTGAGGCTTGACGAGGGCTTCGAGCTCTATGGCGTTATTGTTGATGCGGATATTAAGGATCTTAGGAAGGGGATGAGGGTTGAGGCTGTACTTAGAAGGCTCAGGGTTGACGGTTCCTCGGGTTTGATAACATATGGCATTAAGTTCAGACCTGTGATCGGTGCTGCCCATGGGGAAGGTTCTGGGCGAGGATAAACTTAGAGAGATTATTGACAAGCTTAAGAAGGGCGAGGTCAGGCTAAGCGACGTTGACAGTATTGTTGGTAATAAGAATCTTGGCACGCTTGTCAGAAGACTCTTCCTAGAAGAGGTAAAAGGGGTCTCGCTATCTTCTATAGGCTCTACCATAATAGATTTTGAGGAGGTCGTTGGTAGAAATATAGAGAACCCAATAGGTGCTGTCCAGATCCCTTTGGGCGTTGCAGGCCCCCTGAGGATTGTTGGAGAACATGTTTCAGGTGATTTCTATATACCCCTAGCCACAACAGAGGGGGCTTTGGTTGCAAGCGTCTCTAGGGGGAGCAAGGCTATCACGATGAGTGGTGGTGCATATGCTATAGTATATAGGGATGGTATGACTAGAGCTCCTCTCTTCAAGGTTTCTAGTGTTAAGAAGGCCCTCGAGCTTGTGAAATGGGTTTCAGAGAATTTCGAAGAGATTAAGAGGGTTGCTGAGAGTACTACTAGGCATGGTAAGCTCGTATCTATAGATCCGTATATAGCTGGTAACAATGTATGGCTTAGATTCAAGTTCACCACAGGAGACGCTATGGGTATGAATATGGTTACAATAGCCGTTGATAAAGCTGCGAGGTTTATTGCGGAGAGGTTTGGCGGGGCGGAGTTGATAGCCCTTAGTGGTAATATGTGTGTTGATAAGAAGCCATCGCATATGAACTCTATTCTCGGTAGAGGTAAGGGCGTTGTTGCAGAAGCCATTATTAAGAAAGATGTTGTCTCAAGCGTGTTAAAGACGAGTGTTGGGGATATGGTTGAGGTTAACAATAGGAAGAATCTTCTTGGAACATCAATGGCAGGAGGTATTGGTTTGAATGCACATGCCGCTAACATTGTAGCCGCTATCTTTATAGCCACTGGCCAGGATGTGGCTCAGGTTGTTGAGAGCAGCACTGCATATACATGGCTCGAGGAGACACAGGATGGCGATCTCTACGCTTCAGTCACGCTCCCTAGTCTTGAGATAGGCACTGTTGGTGGAGGTACATGGCTCCCCACCCAGAGGGAGGCTCTAGCATTGCTCGGTGTCTATGGACCTGGTAACCCACCTGGGGCTAATGCTGTAAAGCTGGCCGAGATCATAGCCTCGGCCGTCCTTGCTGGGGAAGTGAACCTCATAGCCGCCATAGCTTCGGGGGAACTTGCTAGGGCTCATGAGAGGCTTGCTAGGGCTCGTGGTTAGTTGTTTAGTTGTTATCTTTTTCTGGGTAGTTTTTTATCGGGGACGGGTTCTTTGGGCGAATGGAGGCCCTTCTTGGCTTCCGGCAGGCTTGTTGGGGATTATACGCCTATAAGGATTTATCAGGAGGTTGCTAGGGAGATGGGCAGGGATCCGGGTTCTGTTGTTATTTCGTCGGAGGATCTTGGGTATCTCAGAAACCTAGTTATTTCTAGTAGTGTTAGGGATGTTATGAGTCTGGTGTCCATGCTCGTACCCCTCGTTAAGACGAGAATAGATCCTTCTGTTGCTAGGGAGGTTTATAAGAGGTACCTCGGTGTCGATGTCGGTGAGGATAGAGCTGTTGAGATGATCTCTGAGCTGGTTGCTAAGTGGTGTATAGAGGCTGCGGAGCTTATGGGTATTATTAGTATAAAGGGTTTCTAGAGGTTTTCTAGAGCGCGTTCTATATCGTTTATTATATCCTCTATATCCTCAAGCCCTACCGAGATCCTTATAAGGCTGTCGCTAATCCCCATGGCTTCTCTCTCTTCTTTTGAATGGTGTCTATGGCTCATTGATGCTGGATGACTTACCAGGGTTTCAGGTCCTCCGAATGTTCCTGCTGGTTTTGCTATTCTCAGCTCTCTCATGAATTTCAGCGTACCATCTAGATCTGTTTTGAGTTCTATGCTTACTATCCCCCCATAGCCTTTGAGGATCTTTTTGGCTATCCTGTGGCTTGGGTGGTTCTCTAGCCCTGGGTAATAGATCCTCGCTATTTTCTTATTATCTTGGAGGGTTTTTGCCAGGATCTCTGCGTTTTTGTTATGGTGGTGCATTCTTATATGGAGTGTTTTTAACCCTCTTATTACTAGGAAGGATGTGAAGGGATCCATTATTGTTCCGAGATCCGATCTCTTATCCCTTATCTGTTCCACAAGATCTGCTTCTCCGGCAACTATCCCGCCTATTATGTCGTTATGCCCTCCTAGGTATTTTGAGGCGCTATGGATCACTATGCTTGCCCCCATTTCTGAGGGTCTGAGGTTTACTGGTGTTGGTATTGTGTTGTCCACTATGAGTATTGATCCCTGGCTTTTACAGATCTTCCCTATTTCCTCTAGATCCACTACCTTTAATAGAGGGTTTGACTCTGACTCTACGAAAACCACGTCGGGTTTTTGTTTCTCGATATTGTCTGCGATCTCTTCTGCTGATGATTCTATTAATTTGAAGTTCATTTTCTCTGAGAGTTCTCTTGCTAGGACGACTATTCTTGAGAAAATATCCCTCTGGATCAGCATTTTAGAGCCTGGTTTTAAGAGGGTTAGGAAGGTTGTTGATATTGCTGACATTCCTGAAGAGAACGCTGCTGCTGATGGGTAGCCCTCGATCTCTGCTATCTTTTCTTCAAGCGCTGTTACTGTTGGGTTTGCTTCTCTGGAGTATAGATACATTCTGGCTAGCGAGGGTGTTATGAAGCCTGCTGTGAGGTATATTGGTACTTCTAGGGGTTTTTCAGGTACTATTATATCTTCTCCCGAGTGTATTAATCTTGTACCGATCCCCTTCCTCTCCACATACCCCCACCCCCGCTCCACCTCTTTTCAATCACTATCGTTTCGGCGTATATATTTATTTCGCTTTTCTCCTAGCAGCTATGACTATAAAATCCCCCACATTTGTGCCTGTATATCCTGTGTATATGCTTCTCCCGAGCCTTGATAATGCTGTGTAGCTGTCGTTGTTATCAAGATATTCTGTGAGATCCATTCCTCTCTGTTCGGCTTCTTCGAGGAGTTTCCAGTCGCCTATACCGCCTGCTCCTGGGCTGTTCCCATCTATCCCGTCACTCCCCATTGATGCTACTATGCTCTCTTCCCAGCCTCTTAGTTTTAGTGATGCTGAGAGGGCTAGTTCGTGGTTTCTTCCACCAACACCTTTTCCCGTGACCTTGACTGTTGTTTCTCCTGATGCTATCACTATTGCTGGTGGTTCTACTGGCTCTCCATAGCTTAGTATTGTCTTGGCTATCCCTGCTAGTGCTTTTCC
Source organism: Desulfurococcaceae archaeon AG1 (assembly GCA_003116855.1). Classification (GTDB taxonomy): domain Archaea; phylum Thermoproteota; class Thermoprotei_A; order Sulfolobales; family AG1; genus AG1. The sequence goes on along the minus strand of BEWT01000019.1, from coordinate 2,139 downwards.
CACTTCTCTTGCCTCTCCCTCTATCATGTTGCTTAATATCAACGATCTATAGCCTTTGGCTATGCATGCTCTTCTCATTGCCTTTAAACCGTCGATGCTCGATATTATTACTATGTTCTCTATGCTCTCTAGCAATGGATCTCCGGGTTTTGGTGTCTCTTCGATCTCGCCTCTACACCCTTTCTCAATGATCCTGGCTATGTTTTCCGGGATATTGTGGCTGCCTAGTCTTCTGGCTAGTATTTTCTGTGCATCGCAGTAGGTAGATCTATCTGGTACTGTGGGTCCGGAGGCTATTGTGTCTAGCTGATCTCCTATCACGTCGCTGGCTATTAGTGTGATCACCCTAGCCCCTCTCTCCCTAAGCATCTTGCCTAGCCGCCCGCCTTTTACTGCTGATAGGTGTTTCCTCACGATGTTTAGCTCTTCTATTGTTGCTCCTGATCTTAATAATAGCTGTGTTACCATGGCTATATCCTCTATCTCAACCCCTTCTAGAGGTATTTCGAAGAGGGCTGATCCGCCGCCGGATATTAATAATAGTACCGTGTCTCCTTTGCCTGCTTGGCTAAGGATCTCTAGTAATTTTTTCGAGGACTCGAGGGTATCTCTTCCCGGGATCGGGTGTTCTCCAAACAAGATTTCGGGGCTTTTTTCCTCCTTACCACGCTCTCTAGGGGCTATTACAGCGCTCTGGCTTACAAGATCTCCGAGGATGCTTTTTATGCTGCGAAGCATTTTTATAGATGCTTTTCCAAAACCTGCTATTATTACCCTTTCTCCAAGCTCTATTCTCTTGCCCTGAATCTCTATTGTTTTTCTATCGAGCTTCAGTTTCTTGGGAATAGCGTTCTCAGGATCGATCGCTTTTAACCCTTCCTCAAGGATCTCGATCACGTCGCTGTGCAGCTCACTGTGGATCAGCTCATCCCTATTGAGCACATACATAAGGACACCAAATAATATACCTGGCGCTAGGATTATTACCAGCGATTCCTACTCCACGGTTTAATATCTTCAGGCTTACTTTCCCTGCGGTCATGAGCGTTGGTAGATTCTGGTTAGTTGGGCTTAACAGCAATACATGACTATGCAGAAATCCCTATCCTTGCGTGGACAGAGGCCGGCTTCTAGAAGAAAAACAAAAAACATCAACAGATATCCAGGGGCGAATGGAAATACAGGGGTGCTAGCTGTATATATCCCTCGATCCCCATAGAAAGGGTTTTAAGCTCCAGAAACCACTAATTATATTGGGCTCTGCCCTCCCCGCGATCTCCGGCGGCGGCTCGGACCGACTGGGATGCAACATCCCTGGGATGAAGCACCGGCCTCCAATCGCGGGGACAGTCATGATAACAAATGGGGGTCCGAAGCCCCGGGGATCCTATCCCCGTAAGGCTCGGATCCGACATAGGCGCTCCAGAAACACCACGCACCACCCCAAGCCACAACCCCCGCGGCCTTGCGGCCGCGACTCCGCTTGATCCTGGCGGACCCGACCGCTATCGGGGTGGGGCTAAGCCATGGGAGTCGTACGCCCCAGAAAGGGGCGTGGCGGACGGCTGAGTAACACGTGGCTAACCTACCCTCGGGACGGGGATAGTCCCGGGAAACTGGGACTAATCCCCGATAGGTGGAGAGGCCTGGAATGGTTCTCCACCTAAAGGCCCACACCTAGATGTTGGTGTGGGCGCCCGAGGATGGGGCTGCGGCCCATCATGGTAGTTGGCGGGGTAACGGCCCGCCAAGCCTATAACGGGTAGGGGCCGTGAGAGCGGGAGCCCCCAGATGGGCCCTGAGACAAGGGCCCAGGCCCTATGGGGCGCACCAGGCGCGAAACCTCCGCAAATAGAGCGTACAGAGGATCTTAAGCCTCTGTACGCTCTAGCGGAATGCGGGAAACCGTGACGGGGTCACCCCGAGTGCCCCGAAGAGGGGCTTTTCCCCGCTGTAAGAAGGCGGGGGAATAAGCGGGGGGCAAGTCTGGTGTCAGCCGCCGCGGTAATACCAGCCCCGCGAGTGGTCGGGACGATTATTGGGCCTAAAGCGGCCGTAGCCGGCCCGGTAAGTCCCCGCTGAAATCCTCGGGCTCAACCCGAGGGCGGGCGGGGATACTGCCGGGCTAGAGGGCGGGAG
>BEWT01000018.1 GCA_003116855.1 Desulfurococcaceae archaeon AG1 | reverse complement strand
GGCGGGTAGAGTAACCCTCTAAATATCAGGACTATCAGGATGCTCTGGGGATATAAGCCTCTAATCACACATGATATTGGTGGAAATATGGCTGTGAGCTTCGATATCTCAAGCCTAGTAAACCTGATAATGCAGCTACTCCCACTGATAATAGTGCTCTCGATACTCCCAGCGATCCTGAGGCTATTTAGTAGCTAAATAGCATAGTATAGAGGGGGTGCTGCCAATGCCTGTAATGAGTGATAAAGTAGCATACACTGGGCTAAACATAAAGCCGCCTGTAACGCTCCAAATGGTGTTACCAAAAGAGACTATCCTAGCTGCTAAATCGAGGCTTGGTTCTACAGTAGGAACCCAAACTGTGGATAATGTGAGGTGGGGGCTAGAAGTCCATGTATGTCCTGAGGATCAGCCCGACTGCACTACTACACAACACGCCTTAACTGTAGTAGTGAGTAGCGATAGGGGTAACAATAGATGGCTTTTGACAGTGTATTTCGAGGCGTTCTATGTATCGCCTACAGCTAGCTTCCAGTTTGAGCTATTCAGATTCGGCTCTGAGAGTGATGTAGTGGTATCGATCAACTTCACTGATACTGTGATAGGCATAACGGCTAATGGTAAGAGTGTGATCAACACTGATACATTTAAGAGGTTCTCACAGATAAGGACGCTTAAGGCTAATAGCTACTTCTACGATCCCAGTGGGGCTGAGATCACAGGCTATGGCAGTGATGTGCTGGTGTATAATGTAACGATAGTTAGAGGTATAGATGTGGGGGCTATCATAAACACAGTAATACCATTGGCAGCCATAGTGGGAGTGATCTCGATACTCCCAAGGGTGCTGGGGAGGCTCAGGGGCTAGAAATGGGATATAAATGGTATCCTTATCAGAAATATGTAGCTTTCTGGGATCACAATTCTATGATTTTGGAGATGGAACTGGGTGCTTAAGGGAATCCCCAGTAGTAGAACCCAATGTGTGCTATCTAAGCTCTAACTACATAGCTAGCTATGTGGTTAGGAGGCTATGCCTTAACAATGCTATGGCTGATAAGATAGATGCTCTATTAGCCCAATACCCCCAGCCCTTCTATGATTATCACCAAGTGCTATTGCATAGAGATATACCCTATCCTTTCAAGCACATAACCACAGTGGACATAGCTACCAAGGATGGGATAGCGATAAAGAATGTAGCACTCACACCTGAGGACTGGGTTGATTACTATGAGTATGTTAATTTACTATTCTATGAGAGTGTGAGGGGGCTACTCAAGGGGCTATACAGCACAGCACAGGATAGCTATAGGAGGGCTAGGGGGAAATTTGATGGTAAGGGCTTTCAGGATAAGACATACTATGCATTGGGCTACTATGAGGCGTATAAGCTGGGGCTAGCACTATACACAGCTAAAGCACTATCAATAGCTAGTGATGTAGAGCTATTCACACTCACAATAAACAGCATAAGCCCCCTAGCCACGCTATATGATAGCAATATGGCTGGAGTGGGGGATCTAAACATAGAGACAGCATCAATTATAGCAATAGCGTTATACTCAGATCTACCATATAGGCTCCAGCCCAGCATAGCAATAGGAGGGGCTGGGGCTGGGGTAACTGGGATAGCAATAGGATATATTATATCAGCCCTCATAGCAATAGGAATAGTGTGGGGTGTGATTAGGTGGCTGCGGCGATTATAGCAGCTCTATCGAGGATACCATTATCGTTAATAGTTAGGCTAGCTGGATTTGTGATCACAGGCGTAGCTACATATACCTTGGTATCGGCTATCCTAGCCTCACAGCCCCAGATCACAGCTACAGCCCAGAATATCCTACCAATGCTATTCATGTTTCTATCAGTGTTTACGGTTATAGAGATAATGAGGCTGATAAGGGGCTTAACTGAGAGCCTGAGGGGGTAGCTATCGCTATCGAGGATGTACTCATACAGTATGGTATTGCTGGGATAGTGATCCTATTGCTCTATAAGCTGATATCTAACGATCTCAAAGAGGTAAGCACCAAGCTGGAGCAATTAACCATAGAGATAGAGAGGCTTAGAGACGCTATTGAGAAGTTATTAGCTAAATTGGGATAATAGTATTGAGGGTGCGATATGGCTAGGAGAAGGAAGGGTAAGTATAAGGGTTTAGCCCCAGTTGATGTGGCGGCCAGAGCCCTTGAGAACCTTCTATCGGCTATTCCAGTAATGACTCGGAATTATGCTGAAGCAATGGAGAGGTTTAGGAGAGACGTAGAAGCCCAAGGGAGGTATAGAAATAATCTAGCACTCTGGATAGCGATAGCTAGAGAGGAATTATCTCCAGCATTTGCTGCAGCAGCTGCGGCTGCTAAAGAGCGCTACTATAGAGAAAAGGCTGCAGCTAGAGCCCCAGCTAGAGCGGTTAGAGCCCCCGCTAGAGCTGTAGCGGCTGGGGCTTCAGAATAACCCATCTAAGAGAATCCTCTTTTTTTGTTAAAATTTAGCCCCATTTTAGCTAGATAATTTTTTATTTCTCAGGCTCAGGCTTCTCTTTAGAGGTTATAGGGAGACCCCCCTGGGGGGGTTCTAAAGATACCTCCTAAAGAGAACCCTGCAAATAACACCAAAGAGGGGGGTATTTATATACCTCCTTAGCAGAATCTTGGTATGGTGAGAGCGTGGGCGGGATGGTGGTTGGGAAAGAAACCTCTGGGGGGGTTGGTAAGGAGGTTGAGGGGGCTTTTTCCCCCACCCCCAATGAGAGAAATGAGAGACTCCAATTGATCATATCGATATATGAGAGGAAGGTGGTGGTTGAGTGCTTCGTAAATGCCTCGGCAACAATAATAGCAACATACATATACAGCTACGACTCGCTCTACATAGATCATGAGACAGATCGGGAAGCAAGATATGTTGAAATCTACACCCCAACCCAGGTGATAAGACTGAGGAAAGGGTCTCAGATTGCGAAAGGAATCATAGAGAGAATAGTGGTTCTAAATATGATGGAGAAGCTGTGATGAGTGAGGAGTGGGTGGAGGTGGAATAGATGAATATCAGGACTAGGCTTCTAATCTTTCTAGCTAGCAAGGGCTCTAAATGTGCTACTTTAAGCGAGATCCTAGCCTTTCTAAAACCCTATTATAATGGTAAGAATCTAAGGATCTATGCACTTAAAATACTCTCGAAAATGGCTAGGAGAAGGGAGATAAGGAGATCATGGATTAGAGTGAGAAAGAAGAAGTTTAGGCTCTACTGTGTGAGGCTGGGAGAATGAGCATTGATGAGAAACGGAGAAGATATCAAGAAGAGCTAGAGATATGTGTGAGAGGAATGAAATACGCCTTCCCAAAGATGTCTAGAAAAGAGGCTGAAAAAGAATGCAGAAAGTATATCAAAATAAGTCTCGATATCTATGGGAAGAGGTGAGGGCTATAGAGCCCAACAACTCTGTAGATGATCCTGTATATACTACTCTTTTTATTCTAATAAAAAATAAAGGTAAAATACATAGTGATGAGTTGGAGCTGAAGATATCGTATCTCTATAACATGGGTTTATCAGAGGTTAGGAGATGGCTTGGGATGATGCTTGGCAAGGGGTTAATCCATGTTGAGAAGGAATACTCAGAGGAATATCTAAGATGCTTGGAAGAGGCGAAGAACAATAAACGTGTTAAGGATCCTCATAGCTATTGCGGGCGTAAATATCCTAACCCCAATATAATTATGATCACATCTAAGGGGCTGTATACATATATACAGAAATATATAGAGTTATGCAAAGGGCTTGGCAATGATGAGAGCTACTGCTATGAAGAGGTATATCTATTTCTATGCGAAAAAGCAAGATATAGATTGAGAAACTGCTTAGCAAATATAAAACAGCTGAGCCTATGTAGACATAGAGCTATCAGAGATAGATACAAAAGAGAATGCTCCGAAGCATCATCATGGCTAGGCCAGCTTTTGAGAGAATATTCCCAGATTATAGTAACCTAGCCCACTCCCCCTCAACCCTTTTGCAAGTTGGTATCTATACTATACTATACTATAGTATAGTAG
>BEWT01000017.1 GCA_003116855.1 Desulfurococcaceae archaeon AG1 | reverse complement strand
GCTCCTTGTACGTTGCTGTGTCCTCTGAATGGGTGTGTTCCTCCTCCTGGGAAGCCTACGTTTCCTAGTAGTAGCTGGACTATAGCGGCTGATCTGATGATATTGATGGTTGCGTTTGTGTGTTGTGTGAAGCCCATAGCCCATTGTATGATTCCGTGCTTCTTATGGTTTGTAACAACACCACTCCTCTCAACAAAGATCCTAGCAACACTCCTCAAAAGATCAACAGGAACGCCAGAAATCCTCGAAACCTCCTCAGCATTATA
>BEWT01000016.1 GCA_003116855.1 Desulfurococcaceae archaeon AG1 | reverse complement strand
GTAGTAACCAGGTTTTCTACTATGGCGGCGGGGGGGATTGGTAGCGGGGGGTGGATTTGAACCACCGACCTCGGGGTTATGAGCCCCGCGGGCTACCTGGCTGCCCTACCCCGCTGCGCTGCCCCGCCATATATATATTATTATCATTGGGTTTTTATCCTTTGCAGCTATTACATTCTGGTATATACCATGAGACTTGTTGGGCTGATCAGCGTCCTGGTTGGTGTGGGTGTTATTGCACAGTATATATTGGGACTTGCTATGGTTTTCTACGGTCTCTACTATCTTAGGGATCTCCATGCAACAGCTGGGATCGTCGGTTTGATCCTCATAGCCTTTCTGACCTACAGCTCAATAAGATCTGGATCCCCTCTCCTCAAGATATTCTCGCTCCTAGCATTGCTGTTAACACTTTCTCAGGTAGCCCTTGGAATGCATATATATTTCTCCCCTTCAATAATTGCTTCGGACATCCACATGATCCTTGGCGTTATACTGATAATCGTGATCGCGATCACAGGTTATATATCGATGAAATCCTCGAGATCCTCCATATCTGGGAGATGATAGGGAAATAATGCATTGTTATGTAACAAAACACAAAAACCACGGACTATTAAAAAGCTAAGCCAGTAGATCTTGAAGCTTTCCAGAAATATCGGTAGAAAACTAACCGCGAGAGCCGGTTAACCCCTAGATTTTATTACTAGACCTATTGATGTTGAGATCAGTAGGAGTATTAGGAGTATTGTTGAGACGATTGCTAGACTGTTATCTCTCATTCTTAGAGAGGTTATGAGCACTGAGACTATAGCTAGAACCACGCCTAGTATCAGGATAATTGCTGAAAGCCCTAGAATCCCTCTAGGATCCATTCTAGAGATCATATGTACAAAGTCACTTATACGTGTACCATTAAAGGTGAGCCATTTATCTGTCGGAAAACCCTGGATGTGTAGGTGGTAGAACATCCATACAACCCCTATCGCTATAACCACTAGTGAGGCTATCACAGAAAGTTTTAAGATATTATACACAGCACGCTCAGCCAAGCCAGGATTGCTCATTTATAAACCCCTCCATATCATCTCTATAGCTAGCAGCCAGACGACGACTGTGAATATATACCTTAGGGTCTTGCTTGCAAGCTTGTTAAGGATCCTTGATGATACGTATGAGCCTAGTATGACTCCGGGGACTAGTAGGGATACTAGCAATGGGTCAGCATAGCCGAGTATTAGGTATTGTATACCGCCGGATGTTGCTGTTAACCCTATCATGAATGAGCTTGTCGCTGTTGATACCTTAAAGGGAAGCCCCATAACATAGTCCATTGATAGAACTTTGAAGGCACCAGCACCTATTCCGAGGAGGCCTGAGATGATCCCTGCACCCATCATTGATAGGAATGATAGAGGATACCTAGAACCTACATACTCGATACGAGCCTTCTTGTTCTCATCATAATAGCTACCCCTAAGACCCAGTTTCATAGATATTGGGTCCTGATTGGTATGTCTAACAACGAAAATCTGATCCTTGCTAGATATAATGCCGGGTAGCGGTGCTATAGCTAGAACAACGCCGAACACTATATAGAGGATCTTTGTTGGAATATTTATGTTTATTATAACCCCAACTATGGATCCGAGGATAGTGGCTATAGCTAGTGAATATCCAACCCTCAGGTTAGCAAGACCTCTGGCTAGGTAGCCTGCACCGCTAGTGCTGCTATTGGCTATCGTGGTTATTATCCCAGATCCTATCGCTACCCTGAGAGGGACACCTAGATAGCTCACAAGAATTGGTGTAGCTATAGCACTACCACCAAGCCCTGTTAAGGCGCCTATAAGCCCTCCCAGAAAGCCCGTTAGGAAGAGTAGAAGTACCTCGACATAAACCTCTATTCCCTACCGCCTCCAACGATAAGCATGGCTGAGGCGGGTAATAAGCGGTAAAGCTATCCATCCAGGATCATTGAGGAGAATCTTGCGAGCCTTCTAAGACTCTCTATAGCCTCCTTCCTACCGAGCCTCGCCCTTTCAACAGCCTCTTCAAGGGTTATTATGGTTCTCTCTAGTAGATCCCTCCTCACTCTATACGGAACCCCGTCTTTTCCGCCGTGGGCGTATGAGTATTTGAAAGGATCCATTGGATGGCTCACAGGATCTTTGTTAGAAGGTGTATAGCCATATATCAAGTCAGCTACTAACACCAAAGCCCTCATTGCTTCGGGACCGAAGCCCCTTACACCGAGTATATCGATTATCCTTCTAGCCCCCTCTAGCTGAGCCCTATTTATAGCCTCTATGAGTCCTGCATTAATGCTCACAGGTTTATAGTAGCCTATGGTGAACTCTTTCCTAGAAGCCCTACATGGGTTGCCTATAAGCGTTCTCTTACCCCTTATACACGCGTCTGCCAGAGCTATGTCGCTCAGTATTTTTGATACGCTTTGCGAAAAGAGATCCTCGATCAGCTTCACAGTATCCATAGAACCGTTATCGGTTAGATTGAGGGGCTTTAGGATCTGGTTGGATGCTAAACCGCTATGAGGATCCCATGGAAGATTCTTGAAAGTATCGCTTGAGAGATGATATCTCCTAGCATATCCCCTCTCTATGTTCATACCCTGCTGGATTATCGTCCATAAACCATCCTCAGAAACCATGATCCCGTGTATATAGATCTGGTGTCCGTCTTGTAATAAAACACTATCGATCTTAGCACCAATATAGCTAACCCTCCTAATCACAGAGCCCTGATCCTCGCCAAGGCCTAACCTCTCAACAGCTATAGTGCTCTCCTCAGGAATTCTTCTCGATTCAGCACCCTTACCCCCGAGAACAAGAAAACCTAGATCTTTATTCCAGCTGATATTCTTAAGAATCCTGAGAACAACCGTGGTAGAGCCACTACTATCCCAATCCATGCCGATAGCATTATTGAATGCCTGGAACCAGAGAGGGTCTGAAAACCTCCTAACCACCTCGCTAGGGCCATACTCCTCGACAAGTACCTCTATTATTGCACGCCCAAGCCTCTCCATATACTCATAAAGCCATCTCGGCACAGCACCGCTGTGTAACGGTAAGTCTGCTATCCCCTCCACAATATACCTCCCAATAATAGATCTTCTTTTTGAAACGATATAAAGATAAAGCATGTGTTACAGCCTAAGTAAACAATTATGGGTTTGCGATATTAGTGAGAACTAAGGTAATATTCATGAAGATCTTCTAAGCTCTGCCAGCTTTTTAAACCGTTGAGAATCGCGAATCAAGTCAATGCCAACATAATATGGGCTCGTGTGTTAATATATAATAACCACCCTATAGGGATAAAAATAGGCTAACAATAATATGTTTGAGGAGATTGAGGCTACCATTTGACGCAGTTGAGGAATATATATCGACACCTGTTAAGGCTGCACTGGCTAGAAGGCTGTGGAGTGAGGGTTATACGCAGATGCAGATCGCAAAGATCCTTGGGGTTACGCAACCAACTGTTAACATATATATTAGAAGCCCTGCATATTCGGAGGAAAAGATCCTGGCGAAGATCTCCGCGATCGGTATAAATGGTGCCGAGTTCCACTCGCTAGTAGAGAGGATCCTTGCACTGGTTAAGGAAGATAGAAAGGTTGATGCCCTCAGCATACTCACCGAGCAAATACTGAGGTGGTTATCAGAGCTAAGGCTGTGTGAGGCTCATAGGAAGCTTGATCCAGGCATACCGCCTGATTGCAGGATATGTTCAGAAATAATACAGATACCTTCCGGCGTGAATGTTCTCAAGGCTCTTGAGAATGCCTATGACTATCTATCCCGAGAGAAGTGTGTGTACATACTAATCCCAGAGGTGCTTATGAACATAGCATATGCAAAAGAAGGTGCGGTATCGCTCAACGATATAGCAGCATTTCCTGGGAGGATAACGAAAGTGGGAAGATCTATAGCTACTGTGTCAAAACCCGCGTGGGGGGCTAGTAGGCATCTGGGAAAGATATTGCTTAACATAGCTAGGAGGAGAAGAGATCTTAGGGCGATAGCAAATATCAAGGCTACTAAGTGTGTTATAGATGCGCTCGAAAAGCTCGGGCTCAAGTACGAAGTGATCCAGGCTCGAAGAGGCTATGTAGATGAGGACACAATAGTAGCTGATGTTAGCAATGCCTTCGTAGAGCGAAACGTTGATGCAGTTATAGATCTTGGAGGAATCGGTGTGGAGCCGATAACATATATAGGTGGAAAGGATCCGTTGGAGATCTCTAAGAGGATATCTAGCATTGCATCCATATGCTCACAGGAAATGGATCTCGAATGCTGAGCAAAATATATAGAGAGTAGAGGGTAGTAGTGTAGAGGGGTTACAAGAATAGATGGTAACCCAAACAAGCGTGCTCGTCGGCATCATAGGCAAGACCAATGTGGGTAAATCAACACTATTCTCAGCCCTAACAATGATACCAGTAAAGATCGAGAACAGACCCTTCGTAACCCTAGAGCCGAACGTAGGTATAGGATATATTAGGCAGACATGCCCCCACAAAACCCTTGGACTGCCTAGGTGTGATGCTAGGAACTCGATATGCATAGAGGGGAACAGGTTTGTACCAGTGAAAATAATAGACGTGCCAGGGCTTGTCGCAGGGGCCCATGAGGGGAGAGGGCTTGGGAATAAGTTCCTTGACAGCCTCAGACAGGCTGACGTTCTTATCCACGTAATCGATGCATCGGGCTCGACAGATCCTGAGGGTAGGCCTGTCAAGCCTGGAAGCTATGATCCCTACGACGATGTTATCCTCATAGAGAGGGAGTTCGACCTATGGCTAACCTCTATAATAAAGAGCGATTGGAGTAGGCTCTCAAAAGCGCTGGACGCGTTACCACTCTCAGAGGCTATAGAGAGACTCTCCCAAAGACTCTCAGGCCTCTCGATAAAGAAGAGCCATGTAGTGAGGGCTTTGGAAGAGACAAAGCTCTCTGGGAGTAAGTTCTCTTCGTGGAGAGATGAGGAGCTACAGATCTTCGTATCAAGCCTGAGGAGGATCTCTAAGCCGACTATTATAGCTGCTAACAAAGCCGATATCCCGGAGGCTATTGATATCATAAAGAGTCTTGAGAAAAGGCTGCAGGGAAGGATAATGGTGCCTATATCGGCTGAGGCAGAGCTAGCCCTTAGAAGAGCATCAGCAGCCGGGTTGATCAAGTATATTCCGGGCGATCGTGATTACGTGGTTATAGATAGAGGTAGGATGACACCCGCTCAGGAGAGAGCTCTAGAGAAGATAAGGTCTTTTATGGAGAGGTTTGGAGGTACAGGAGTACAGAGGATCATTAACACCGCTGTTCTAGAAGCACTAGATATGATTGTGGTATACCCTGTAGAGGATCCTGTCAGGATGTGTGATAGTAGTGGGAACATACTACCCGACGCGATCCTGGCGAGGAGGGGTGTAACGGCTAGGGAGCTAGCATATATGATCCATACTGAGCTGGGTGAGGGGTTCCTATACGCTATAGATGCAAAAACAAAATCAAGGCTCGGCGCTGATCATGTGCTAAGCGATGGCGATATTGTTAAGATCGTCTCGACTAGGAAGAAACAGGCTAGATAGTGAATGTGGTTAACGATCAAGAATTATATAGAGCCTTAGCCGTAATACTTATCAGAGATCAGATGGCCGCAAGGGATTCGGAGGGCGGTGGGAAAGGATTCAAGATAACCAGAAAAATGCTCCAAGAGATTCTTAAGGGTAACTACGTAAGCTTTAGAAAGAACTATAAAAAGATCTTGAAGATAATAGGAGCAACTAGACACAGAACTCTCGTAGTTATAGCAGGCTCGGATCCCGTGAAGCAAGGTCTCATCACCGCAGATCTTCTCGGTATATACTCAGCAAGGAGAGAGGGTAAAACCAAGATCCTATATGTTCACCACGACGAATTCGCCGAAGAGGTGATCAGGGCTAGGGTGTTCAGAGAACTCTTATCAAAACTAAGCAAAGACGCAGAGGTGGAGATCACCAGGTACGAGGATTCTGAGAAATACCTTGGAACCACTTTCAGCGCACTCATAATGGATCTTAGCGATAGCCTGAAGCCAAACGATGTTGGAAGGCTTGTAGGAATAGTAGAGGGAGGAGGTGTTGTGGTATTCATAACACCCCCGCTGGATAAATGGCCTAGTGCGAGGAACCTTTTCAGAGAGGAGCTAGCAGTCCCACAAAAACCTATCCCTAGAAATGTTTTTGTGAGATGGTTCATAGATAACCTGCTGAGAAGCGACGGTGTGAGCATCTATGACTCTGATGAAGATAAAATTATAAAGATAGCTGAGCAGCCAAGAAAATCGCCGCAGAGAGAAAAGATAGAGATCCCTCAACAAACACTCTTTCCAAAGGAGATCTATTCAAAAGCCCTCACAATGGACCAGGTTAGAGTTATATCAGAGCTGGAGAAACTGGTTGAAAAGCCTAAGAAAAGAACATCAATAGTGGTTGTATCTGATAGGGGTAGGGGTAAGAGTAGCGCTATAGGGATAGGGATTGTGGGCTTGATAAACGAGCTATTGAAGATCAAGAACAAGGTTAGGGTTGGTGTTACCGCAAGATCCGCCCTAAATGTAGAACAGCTAATGAGAATGACTATAGAGACCCTCGATATGATGAAGATCCCGTATAGGGTTGTTAAGAAGGGCGGGAGAGTGATAGAAATCAAGGGCGATAGGTTCTCAATAGAGTATTGGGAACCCTCGGTGATCCCTAAGCTCGATATAGATATAGCTATTGTAGACGAGGCAGCCGGACTCCCCGTGGATATGTTATGGAGGATCTGGGAATCCACCAACAGATCTGTGTTTGCAACAACAATCCACGGCTATGAAGGTGCCGGGAGGGGTTTCACGCTAAGGTTCCTCAAGAGAATAAGATCTGACGAGAAGTCAACAACAATAGTTGTGGAGATGAACGAGCCTATAAGATATGCTGCCAACGATCCCGTAGAGGCTTGGCAGTTCAGAACACTTCTACTAGATGCTGAGCCGGAGAAGCTTGATGAGAAGGATTATGAAGCTATAGCGAGGGGCGAACTAATATACCTCAAGCTAGACCCAGAAGAGCTCTTCACAGAAAAAGGCGAGTCTATTCTTAAAAGCCTCTTCGGTATATATGTGTTAGCCCACTATAGAAACGAACCAGACGATCTTGGAATGATCGCCGATGCGCCTCATCATAGCGTTAGGGCTATGGCAACGCCCAGCGGAAAAATAGTCGCTTCTGCACAGCTTGCTGAGGAGGGTCCTGTAGAGAGTCACCTAGGATCTATACTCACTACAGGCAAAATGCCTGGGAATATTATACCGGATAGGGTAGTTAAACACTACAGGTTAGTAGATTTTGCAAAAACCGTTGGGTGGCGGATAGTCAGAATAGCTGTGCACCCGGATGCTCAGGGGAAAGGGATAGGATCTCTGTTTTTAAAGAGAATAGAGGAGGAGGCTATTTCCAGGGGGTATTCATGGATAGGATCTGGCTTTGGAGCTACTGAAGAGCTCCTTAGATTCTGGATAAAGAACGGATTCACGCCCGTGCATATGTCGCCCGAGAGAAACCCTGTTTCTGGTGAGTATACATGTATAGTTATGAAGCCCCTGGATAGAGAGACAAGCAATATGATCGAGATTATGAGCAGCAGGTTTAGAAAGAGAGTGCTGGAAAGCATGCATGATACATACAAGGATCTCGAGCCCGAGGTGGCTAGGCTATTAATGAGGGTGCAAAAAACCCCAGAAGCGTCTGGCAGTGCTTTATGTAGAATCGACAAGATAGATCTTGAGAGGCTTGTACTATACGTGAAAGGGATTATGACATATGAGGTGTGCAACGACGCTATTGCAGAGCTTGTGAGGGGTTATTGGAGCGGTAGCTACCCTGCAGAGCTTGAGAAGAGAGAAGAGCTCTTAACGATCGTGAAGACATTGCAAGGACACCCATGGAGCCAGGTGGAGAAAATGTTAAGGATCTCGGAGAAAGAGGCACTAGATCTTATGAGAGCGTTGGTGAGAAAGATCTTAGTGTCGATAGGGTGTAACATGGAAATCGATCTGAAAGGTGTTAGCCTCAGAGAGCTGGAAAAATTATAGCTGGCCTATAACTCTATCAAACTCCTCTCTAACAATACTCATAATATCCTCCGAGTGGATCCTGAGTAGATGGAGATACGCACCCCTCTTAGTATAGGGGCCTTTGCGGCACAGTCTACAATAAAGCGATGGACCTTTCCTGGATACCAGGGTGGTTGCGATCTCCTCTAGAGCCCTCACAATACCTCTCCTCACCTCGCTATCAACTCTGATCCCTAGATCCTCTATCTCTCTAGAAACCACTCCAGGCTCTAGAGCCTCCTTTATACATATCCTCACTAACTGCGGTATCAATATCGGGTATCTCTCTATGCTCTCTTACCTATAGTTAGTATGCTAAGAAGCCTAATAGCCAGGCCAGCAGATCTCGGTAAGGATATGAGTATAAGGTAGAGAGTAACCCATTATCGGTGGTTAGAGCTGGCTATAATTATGGTTATTTTTATCAGGCCCAACTAACACTAATAATGTGATAGCCGTGGATGAGTATGTGGGTTTTGCTATAGAGATCCTTAAGGAGTTGATAAGCATCCCAACAGTAAACCCCCCTGGGTATGAGTATAAGAGATGCTCCGAAATGCTGGCTAAGAGGATCGGTGAGATAGGGTTTGAGGTAGAGTTGATAGAGATCCCTGAGGATTATGTGGATAAGCATTACCCCTACTCGCCTCAGCATAGGGGGTATCCTAGATATATTGTCTATGCTAGGAGGGGTAGCGGGGGTAGGGTTCTCCATTTCAATGGTCACTATGATGTGGTGCCTCCAGGTAGTGGGTGGACGAGAGACCCATTCACACCAGTGATTGAGGGAGATAGGATCTATGGTAGGGGTTCTACGGATATGAAGGGCGGAATAGCCGCTACTATAGCAGCGCTTAAGAAGATCCGTGACAGTGGTGTTGGGAAAAACCTAACCATAGAGGCTGTTTTTGTCCCGGATGAAGAGTCCGGGGGTGTTGGGACCAGATATTATGTTGAAAACGCTAAAAAGATCCCTGAGTATGTGGTTATAGCAGAACCAAGCACATCTAGCAAGCTGATAATAGGTCATAAGGGCCTTGTGAGAGGAGTTGTCAGCATATATGGGAAGCAGGTTCATGCAAGCGCCCCCTGGCTTGGGGAGAACGCGTTTTTAAAGGCCTCTGAGCTTGCTCTAAAGTTCATGGAGATCTATAGCCCTATCCTCAGATCAAGGGTTACTAAGGCGCCTGTAGAGGTTTCCGAGGCTGCCCATCCAACAATAAATCTGGGGGGCTATGCAGAATCCCTATCTAGGAAGGATAACACAGTGCCTGGTGAGTTTGTGTTCAGCTTCGATAGGAGGGTGATCCCTGAGGAGGACGTTGATAGAGTCGTGGAGGAGCTTAAGAGCTCTTTCGAAAAAGCCTCTAAAGCTGTTGGTGCTAGGTATGGGATAAAGATCCTAAGCGCTGTTCCCCCATCAATAACCCCCCAGGAATCGTTAATCATAAACATAGCTAGAACATGTGCTGAGAAGAAGACCGGTAAAAGCCCTGGGATATTTATAAGTATTGGTAGGAATGATAGTGTCTATTACAGACTAAAAGGTTCTGAAGTAATAACACTCGGCCCAGGCGTTGAAGGAGTAGCCCACACGCCTGATGAGTATAATTCGATAGGAGAGATAGAGAGAGCCATAGATCTATACCTATGTATTGCGAGATCCCTCGATTCTGGTTGAAAGCCTTAGAGCCCGGGGATCATATAGACCAGAGACTGGGATGGTAATATGAAGTCGATGATACAGATAGCCCGTTGGGGGTTATTATTTAAAATGGTAACACTGGTGAAGCCCTACTACCGGGATCTGGATGTCTATAGATGTTGATAGCTCTACACATATCCTGGATAGAACATTACCAAGCTTTGAGACCGATGAGTGGGAGCCTCCTCAACCGGTTGTTTACGCATTAAGAATAATAGATCTTATAAACGGTAAAAAAGATCCTAAGCATAGTTCTCACGTAGACCGAGAGCTCAGACTATACGCATCAATGTGGATCTCTAGCTTAAAGCTATTCAGATACGATCACGACCTGGCGAGGTATATTGTTACAAACAGCCTCCCAGAGAATATATTACGGGGTATTGCAGCAAACCTGGAGGATCTAGCGATCTCGACATCAATAATACTATCCGAGGATCGCGTACCTCTAAGCGATGCTATAACCTATATGGAGCTTCTAGATAGATCCATTGGTGTTAAATCAAGCAACAACTATATATCAATGCTGATCCTTAGAGGAGGCAGGCTAAGCGATATAGCTTCCAGAGTTGCACTATTAATACTCTACATAATCTCATTCTATATAGCTGCACAAGAGAATGAAGACGCCTAGGTGCCGCCGGCGGGATTCGAACCCGCGACCTCCGGGTTTCTCAGGCGACCCCGGTTCTATAAAGCCGTATGAGCCCGGCGCTCTGCCGGCTGAGCTACGGCGGCTCATTATGTGTATATCCTGACGGTTTTATAAGTAATCATGCTCCTAGCCTTGTTATCCTCCCTAGCACTGTTTATGATCCTTCTTATGGCTTCTCTGATAACCTCGGATCTATTCATTCCATGCTTCTCGGCATATCTATCTAGAAGCTCTATGGTCTCTTCATCTAGTTTTACACTGATTACCTTCAGAGCCATTATTCACACCTATTACTCTCTATGCTGTGGTGTGATATCTGCTTTGCCGTATAGTGTTTACGTAGAGAGAGGTGGTCGAAACTATTAGACTTGCTAGAGGATCACTTTCCCCGTCTCGTTGCATAGATCCACTGTGCCGAGATCCTTGTAGGGAAGAATGATTGTCCCCTCACCAAGGCATGCGGTGTCGCCCAGATATACTCCATCGCCCACTATGCATTTCTTAGAAATCCTGGCCCATCTACCTATATAGCTCCCCTCACCAATTATAGAGTTTATTATAATGGCACTCTGCTCTATAATAGCTCTCTCCATAACCAGGCTTCCTATTATAAGAGAGCCCTTGCCTATCTTTGCACCCTTCATTATTATTGAACCATATCCTATAGATGCTCCATCCTCTATACTCACACCATCCCCTATATAGAGAGGCGGGTTTGTCTCTATATTACCTTCGATAAAAGCCTTAGGGCTTATATATACACCATCCCCGCTCACCATATTGAGGGCGTCTATGTTAGCCTTTATATAGTCCTCAGGCATGCCTATGTCGTTCCACACACCATTGTGTATATATGCATATACATCCCCCTTCTTGAGGAGTTTTGGCATAAGATCCCTACCTATACCCTGCTTCTTCCCCACCTCTATATGCCTTATAGCCTCTTCGCTAAATACATAGACACCTGCATTTATATAGCCTGGAGTCTCTATCGGTGGCTTCTCAATAAAACCTCTAACCCTGTTATCGCTATCTATGTCAACAGCACCGAATCTCCTCACATCACTGGCTTTTGTAATAGCGATTGTCGCTATACCGCCCTTAGCTTTGTGGTAGCTATATATATTCTTAATGCTTATAGAGCTGAAGATATCGCCATAGATCACCACCACAGGATAGTCTATACCAAGCTTCTCGCTTATCTCCCTCAAAGGCCCAGCATCACCTAGAGGTACGTGCTCAACATAATGATCTATCAATACATCATCACCCCATCTAGAGAGAACATGCCCCAAGATCCTATCATGCATGTGGTGAAGAGCAAGAGTCACCCTCTTAGCACCACTCCTCACAACCTCCTCAAGGATCCAGTCGACTAGAGGTCTATCAAGCACAGGAAGAAGGGCTTTGGGTCTCGTTAGCGTTAATGGTCTAAGCCTTGTAGCAAAACCACCAGCAAGTATGATTACATGCATACTACCCACGCAATCTATATTATGAGTAAGGGGTTATAACCATGATATACAGACTAGAGCCGCCGGCGGGATTCGAACCCGCGACCGCCGGCTATCCTGGGCGACCTCGGTTCTATAACACCGTACAAGGCCGGCGCTCTACCAGCTGAGCTACGGCGGCTCCAATATGTTTTCTATACATTGGGGGTTATAAACTACGTGCTCGTCACCATATAAAGCCTAGCTGGTTAGGTGTTATCATAATAATTTTTATACCCTATATGAACTAGTATTATGGGTATAATGAATGGAAGAAACAGCTACCCAGAAATACGTGATCAGCCTGGAAGAGGCTCCCGAGGATATAAATGTTGTTGGCGGTAAAGCCCTCGGTATAATAAGGCTTGTTAAAAACAAGATCCCGACAACCCCTGGTTTTATAGTCTCTACAAGTGCTTTCAGCGAGTTCCTTAGACAGAGCGGGCTTGGAAGGGTTATAGAAGATGCTATAGAGACTCTTGAGGAAAAAGCTTCCCAAGATAGAGTGGATAAAATAAGCAGAAATATTATAGAGAAGATAGAGTCTGCTGAGATGCCTAGAGAAATAGCTGAGGATGTGGTTAACGCGTATAGAGATCTATGTCTAAGGGTAACTGGGAGCGAGAGATGCAGAGTCGCTGTGAGAAGCTCGGCAGTAGCCGAGGATCTAAGCAGTGCTGCTTTCGCGGGACAGCACGATACTTTCTTAAACGTTATAGGGGCTGAGAATGTTATACAGTCTATAAAGAAGTGCTGGGCCTCTTTATTCAATGCAAGAGCCCTTGTCTATAGAAAGGCTAAAGGGCTTGTGAATGTGGAGAGCCTCTTAATGGCTGTTATTGTTCAACTCATGGTTGATTCCAGATCCTCTGGCGTTACATTCACTGTCAACCCGCTTGACGGGGATCCGGATATAGTTGTGATCGAGAGCATATGGGGATTGGGAGAATATATCGTGAGGGGTATTGTAACACCTGATAAGCTTGTTATAGATAAGAAGAGCCTTAAGGTTGTGGAGAAGTTTATCTCTAAAAAGGATAGAGAGTATGTCTATGATCCTGTAAAGGGTGTTAATAGTGAGAAACCTGTTGATGAGAAGAGGGCTGGTGAGCAGAGCATATCGGATCAAGAAGCCATAGAGATAGCTAAAGTAGCGATCAGGCTGGAAGAGCTTCTCGGAAGTCCTGTAGATGTAGAGTGGGCTATAGATAGTAGCGGAAGACTATATATCCTTCAAGTAAGGCCTGTTACAAGCCTAAACATGCCTAGCCAGAAGCCCAGAGGAAGTATTGCTAAGGAAAAGAGGGTCTTTAAAGGACTTGCCGCCTCGCCCGGAATAGCTATTGGTAGGGCTAAAATCCTGAGAGATATAGGTGAGGCTAAAGCTAAGGGGTTTAACAGGGGCGAGATCCTCGTCACCTTAATGACAGATCCAGACTGGGTTCCAATAATGAGGATAGCCTCCGCTATAGTTACTGAGAGGGGCGGTGTTACAAGCCATGCAGCGATAACGGCTAGAGAGCTAGGGATCCCTGCTGTGGTTGGTGTGCCAGGGATTCTTGACTCGATAAAGGATGGAGAGATCCTTAAGGTGGATGGTAGTAGGGGCGTGATAGAGGTTATGGAGAATCCCGAGACCTATAGAGATATCATAGAGAACGGCCAAGTAGAGGTTAGCCTAGCACAAACCACAACCAAGACCGGGGAGAGGGAGTGGGAGGAGTTCTATATACCCACAGCAACAAAGATCTATATGAACCTAGGCGAGCCTGAGGCTATAGAGAGGTATCTCAGACTCCCATTCGACGGGATAGGTCTTATGAGGATAGAGTTCGTAATATCAAGCTGGGTTGGCTACCACCCGCTCTACCTCATAAAGACTGAGAGGCAGGAGTTCTTTATAGACAGGCTTGCAAGCGGTATAGCTATGGTTGCATCTAGGATCGCTCCAAGACCGGTTGTTGTCAGGTTCAGCGACTTCAAGAGCAACGAGTATAAGAAGCTAATAGGAGGAGAGGAGTTCGAGCCCGATGAGAGAAACCCGATGATAGGCTGGAGGGGGGCTTCAAGATATATACATCCTCTATATAGAGATGCATTCAAGCTCGAGCTAAAGGCTATCAAGAAGGTTAGAGACGAGATGGGGTTGAAGAACGTATGGGTTATGATCCCCATGGTTAGAACGGTATGGGAGGCTGAGAGGGTAATAGAGCTGATGGCTGAGGAGGGGCTTAAGAGCTCAAGGGATTTCAAGATATGGGCAATGGCTGAGGTCCCATCAATAGCCCTCATGATAGATGAGTTCTCTAAATACTTCGACGGTTTCAGCATCGGTAGCAACGATCTAACACAAATGATCCTCGGGATAGATAGGGATTCAGACCTTCTAAGCTCCATGGGCTATTTCGATGAAAGAGACGAAGCAGTGTTAAAGGCAATGAGCATGATCATAAGGGGTGCCAAGAGGAATGGAAGAACAGTCTCGATCTGTGGTCAGGCACCAAGCTATTATCCAGAGATAGTGGAATTCCTAGTGAGAGAAGGTATAGATAGCATCTCAGTAAACCCGGACGCTGTGATCAGCACAAGACGTATCGTGGCAGGTATAGAGAGAAAAATATTGCTAGAATCCCTCAGCAACATTAGAAGCAGAGGAAAAAGCATAAAGAACAAGGGCTTCGAATAACATAACACACGACCAAAACGGCTGGGTCATTAATAATATAATACAAAGAATCGGGCATTCAACCCTCTTTTGCAGCATTATAATCAAGGCTATAGCACATATGATTATAACCACACAATATACACACCAACTGGTTGGGAGTCTTCCGTGAATCGCGAGGAAGCCCTTGATAGCTGTAGACAATCCTATGGATCATTGACCTGGTTAATGATCTGGTTTAGTGTGCTCTTCCGTCATTAAGAGATTTTCGGCTATCTATAAAAGATCAATGTATTGAGCATCTAATGAGAAGCTCTTAGCACACAAATCTCTTGAATCGCTATTAAACTATGATTAGCTGTCCTAGCTATAAAGTGGTCTGTAATAGACCACTTTTATTTATAAATCGGTCTGTAATAGACCAGTATTGGTAGAAAAATATGAGGATTGAGGATTTCAAGCATGTTATCGCTGAGTGGCTGAGCCGGGGTATCCCTGAGGTAAGGGATAGGGAGGTCGCGCTGCCTCTAGACTCTAATCTGATCGTAGCGGTTACGGGTGCTAGGAGGAGTGGTAAAACCTATCTCCTTTTCTCAACTATTAAAAGGATTATTGAGAGTGGTAAAGCTAGTATGGATGAGATCCTCTATGTAGATCTTGAGCATGCGAGGCTGAGGGGTTTATCGGCATTGGATCTAGACGACATGCTTATAGCGTTCCAAGAGCTCACCGGTAAGGAGCCTAAATATATTTTTCTTGACGAACTGCAGGTTGTTAGAGACTACGGAGGCTGGTTTAGGAAAAGGCTCAATGCTAGAATATATATAACAGGCTCATCATCCTCCCTAATACCTAGGAGAATTGCAGACGAGTTGAGAGGTAGGTGCGTGAACTATGAGGTTTACCCGCTATCTTTTAGAGAATATCTATCTTTCCTAGGCTATGATCCGAAACCTGATATTCTTATCTATAGTGTTGAAAGGGGTAAGGTGCTCTCGATGCTGAGAGAGTATCTTTACTATGGTGCCTACCCAGCCGTTACTCTAGAGAGTGATAAGAGACGTATACTTAGGGCTTATTTTGATTCAGTGGTTGTAAGAGACCTAGGCGGTGGTCCACTAGCTGAAGTACTAGCTCTATATCTTATATCTAATTATGCTCAGCTAGTAACTATAAACAGGATCTATAGCTATCTCAGATCGCTGGGCTTCTCGATCGGTAAGGAGAAGGTTATAGAGATGCTCAACAGGGCGAGAGAAACCTATTTCGCATTCACCGTAGAGATCTTCCAGAAGAGTGAGAGGAAAAGGAAGACTAACCCTAAAAAACTCTATATAATAGATACAGGGTATCCAACAGCCCTAGGGTATGAATTCTCAATATCGAGAGCTATGGAGAACGCGGTCTATCTTGAGCTCCTCAGAAGAGGTGAGAACGAGGTGTACTATTGGAAAGAATATGGGAAAAGCGTCGGAGCAGAGGTTGATTTTGTCATAAGCAAGAACTTCGAAGCGGAGGAACTGATCCAGGTAACCTATGCTGAGAACGAGATAAAGGAAAGAGAACTAAGGGCTTTAAAGAAGGCACAAAAAGAATTGAAACCAAAGAAGGTTAGAATACTGACGTGGAACTATAGTGGGAAAATAGACGGAGTAGAATTAATACCACTATGGTATTGGCTGCTAACGTATCCAAACTAACAGTAGCCCGAAACTAGGATCTATTTCCACTTATCTTATTTAGGAATATAGGATCTTTAGCTAGGTTTTAGGAGCACCTCCATGTAGCCAGCATGCTGATACATGTCCATCACCCACATCGAAGTATGGTGGCTCTTCCCTCCTACAGATCTCCATGGCGAATGGGCATCTTGGGTGGAATCTACAGCCCTTGGGTATATTGATCTGTGATGCTATTTCGCCAATAGGCTTTATATTAACTTTAGATAGTCTCGATGCTGAGGGGCTTGATGATATGAGGGCCATTGTATATGGATGCCTAGGCTCCTTTATAATCTCTTCTGCAGCTCCAACCTCTACTATTTTTCCTAAATACATCACAGCTATGCGGTCGCTCATATAGGCTGCAACACCGAGATCGTGGGTTATTATCATGATGGTTATTCCGAAGCTTTTGTTAAGCTCTAGCAGTATGTTTAGTATCTGGGTTCTTGTTGATACATCGAGCGCTGAGGTTGGCTCGTCTGCTATCAATAGATCCGGTCTCATGGCCAGGGCCCGTGCTATAGCCACTCTCTGTTTCTGACCTCCTGAAAGCTGCTGAGGGATCTTTTCAAGAACGTCTTCAGAGAGTCCTAAGGATCTCACGAGATCTTTTGTTTCATTAGTACTACGTCCTGCTGCCCTTAATGCCTCCTCGATTGTCTGCTTAACAGTATACCTAGGATCTAGAGATACCTCGGGATCTTGATAGATCATCTGGATCTTTCTTCTAATATGCTTCGGGATCTTGCCTGAATATATATCAAAGCCTCTATAGAGAACTCTACCACTATCCGGCTTGAGAAGCCCTGCAACTATCCTGGCGACGGTGGTTTTACCACTCCCAGACTCTCCAACGAGCCCTAGGATCTCGCCTTCATATATATCGAGCGAAACACCATCAACAGCCCTTATATATGCTTTCGACCTTCCAAAGATCGTTTCTATGGCTGGGAAGTATTTATAAACATTATCTAAGACTACTATGGACTCTTTCCTAGGCTGAGGCGTCATGGTATAGAAAACACCTCACAGAATCAATACCCCTCTGAACAAGGTTAGGACGCTCTTTCACGCACTTATCAAAAGCCATAGGGCATCTAGAGCTAAACCTACAACCACTTGGAAGATCTATGAGATTTGGTGGTTCACCGCTAACAGCTCTCTTAATCCCCTGGGACTTGAAGCTGAGAAACGCGTTATCGATAAGTGCTATCGTGTATGGATGGAGAGGCTTGCTAATAACCCTCTCTGTGGATCCTGACTCAACAATCTCGCCAGCATACATAACATAGATCCTATTACAGGCACTCATTGCCACTCCAAGATCGTGTGTTATTAATAGCATTGAGAGCCCCTCCCTCCTATTTATATCAAGCAACAGATCCAGGATCTGTGACTGTATAGTAGCATCAAGCATCGATGTAGGCTCGTCAGCCACTAATAACCTAGGGCTTGTCGATATAGCAATCGCTATCAAAACCCTCTGCTTCATCCCACCGCTTAGCTGGTGTGGGTAGAGCTTCAGAACCCTCTCAGGATCTGCTATACCAACCCTACCCAGAAGATCTATGGCGATCTCCCTACACCTATCCCTCTCTCTAATACCTTTTTTATGCTTGAGAAATTCACAGAACTGAGTCTCAATATTGAGTATAGGGTTAAGGGCTGTTGAGGGGTTCTGCGGTACTATATTGATCTTACGCCCCCTGATCTTTGACATGTCCTCCTCTTCCATGTTCAGGAGATCTACGCCCTCGAAGAGAACCCTACCATCAAGTATTATGGCATTGGGTGGCAGGATCCTTAGGATCGTGTTGGCAACTGTTGTTTTACCAGATCCTGATTCGCCTACTAGGCATACTATCTCCCTATCCTCAATCCTAAGATCTACGTTATCAACAGCCCTCAAGAGCCCCTTTTCGGTCTGATACGCGATTGAAAGCGACTCAATAGCTAGTATTGCGCTCATCTAGACCCCTCCTACCACCTCTATATAACCCCCATACTAACCTAGATCTACTCCCTATAAGACTTCTAGCCTTAGGATCGAGCCTCATCTTGAGACTCTCACCAACTATGTTGAAACTCACTATCGAGAGGAAAATCATAAGCCCTGGAAATATGAGGAGATGTGGATAATCCATAAGATACGCCCTAGCCTCATTAAGCATAGAGCCCCACTCCGGTGTAGGGGGCTTTATCCCTATCCCCAAGAAACCCAGCGCTGCTATTATGAGTATTGCCGACCCCATTTGGAGTGTTACCTGCGGGATCACTACATACATTATATTGGGTATCACGTGTCTCAATATAACATACAGATCTCCGTAACCCATGAGCCTGACAGCCTCGATATAGGGGAGATCCCTTATACTTATAACAGCAGCCCTCACAACCCTGATCAAGAATGGCGACTCAGCTATAGCTACGGCTATCACTAGGGTCTCAAGACCATATCCCAGCATTGTTGCTAGAGCTATAGCAAGGATAATGGATGGGAATGACATTAATATGTCAACGAACCTCTGAACGATTAGATCTAGCCAGCCCTTATAATAGCCTGAGAGTGTACCGACTAACAGGCCTATTACCAATGCTAGTAAGACTGCTGAAGCGCTTAGAAAGAGGGTATATCTACCCCCATAGAGTATCCTTGTGAAGAGATCCCTACCAAGCTGATCTGTGCCCATAGGATGCTCTGGTGAGGGTCCTCTAAGCTTATTAATGAGATCTATTTTGTACGGATCATACGGTGATATTATACTGGCAGCTGCCGATAGAATAATCACAACCAAGATCGTTATAAAACCGGCTGCGAAATACCTATCTTCTCTGATCATCCTGGCAAGGCTGTAGAGAGTATAGGCGATCCTGGTGCTCATAGCCTTACCCTCGGGTCTATGATCCTGTATGTTATATCGACGATAAGGTTAACAAATATGAAGATCATAGCGATAAATATAACTATACCCTGGATCATTATATAGTCCCTAGCAGCTATTGATTCTATCAAAAGCCTCCCAATACCTGGCCATGCGAAGACGGTCTCGGTAACAACAGCCCCACCCAGCAGAACACCTGTGAAATAACCTATCACTGTAATAACGTTTATCAACGAGTTCCTTATGACATGGTTGATAAGTATAGATCTAAGGGGCAAACCCCGCGCTATTGCCAGTCTTACGTGCTCCTGAGATAGGGTTTCCAAGATCGATTCCCTAGTGATCCTCGCGATATATGAGAGGGGCGTATGGCTAAGCGCTAGGGAGGGTAGAATAACATGGGCCGGAGAACCTATACCCCCTGCTGGCAGGATCTTGAGCTGTACTGCAAAGAAATATATCAGCAGCAGTCCGAGCCAGAAGACGGGCATAGATACATATATGCTGGTGAAGATAATAACTGCTCTATCTATAACACTACCAACCCTTAGTGCTGAAACAATACCCAGGGCTATCCCCGCAAAGATCGCTATAAGCATTGCTGAAAGGGCTAGGATCACGGTGTTTGGAAATCTGCTCATTATCTCAACAATCACTGGTGTGTATGTTCTATACGATGTTCCGAAATCCAGGGTTAGTACTGATTTGAGGTATAATATGTATTGTTCATATATAGGCCTGTCAAGACCGAATTCTGCTTTAAGTCTCTCTATAATCTCAGGGCTGGCCTGCTCTCCAGCAAGTAGGTGTGTAGGATCCCCTGGAAGGATCCTTACGAGAAAAAAGATCATTGTTATTACGCCTATCAATGTAGGCAGAACTAGCAGAACCCTCTTCACTATATATACTGTGAGAACCCCCATTTAGGATCACTTGAAATACGCCTTACCAAGATAGATCATTTCTCCAGGGACAAAGATCAAGCCCTCGAGATTTGACTTAGCAGCAACGAATATGTTTAGCTGGAATAGGAATACTGCTGGAGCATCATCCCAAAGGATCTTTGCCATAGCAGCTGCCAGCTCCAGTCTCTTAGCCTCGTTAGTCTCAACTATATATTGATCGAGGATCTTATCGAACTCGGGATTACAGTAATACCCTATATTTCTTCCAGCAGTTGTTAGGTTTATACCCTTGTGGGTCATGTTAGCAGGGCCTACCCACATATTGCAGCTGTATAGGAAGAATACTGTGTAATAGGGGTCCGGAATACTGGGACCCCAGCTCCTCTGGAATAACCAATACCCATTCTTAGCCTTATCGGCTGGAGAGCTATATATGGTGTTTATATACCACGGCCAGTCACCTGTTACAAGCTCGACCTCTACACCTATGTTTCTCAAATACCCCTGAACAGCCTGGGCGAGCTCTACATCTCCCGGGAACCTACCCTTCATATGAACCATCTTGATGCTTAGCTTTCCGTACTGTGGGTGGGTAAGCACACCATCAGGGCCTGCCTTAAAACCAGCTTCTGCGAGTAGTTGTTTAGCCTTTTCAGGATCGTATTTATAGTAGCCAACATCACTATATCCAAACATGCCTATCTGCCATGGTGACTTAACTATTGTTGCGGTTCCATAGAATATCTTCGATACTATCGTCTCCTTATCCAGGGCATAATTAAAGGCTAACCTAACCCTCTTATCCTGGAATGCTGGGTAATCGAAGTTAAAGTGGAGCATAACATATCTATATGTTGGGTACTGGACAATCTTGATCCCCGGGGTTTGGCTAAGCCTCTGGAGAGAAGCTAGCGAGGGCCAGAATACGAGATCCACATCTCCTGCTAACAGCATAGCCTCCCTCGTAGCCTCTTCAGGCACTATATAGAACACAATCCTTTTCAAGGGCACAATACCTTCCCAGTATCCGTCAAACCTCTCAAGCACAACCCTTGTCCCCTTTACCCACTCCACCATTCTGAACGGTCCTGTGCATATAAGGGCTTTTGGTTCTCTTGGAAGCACATCTCCATACTTGATTATAGCCTCCTTCGCAACTATGTATACCAGCGAGAGGGACATTGCAAATGGAGAGAATGGTTTAGATAGTGTGATCTCAAACACGCTCTCATTAACAACCCTATATGACTTTACATTCGGAAGATATGTAGAAAGCCTCTTCTTAGCCGTCGCGTTAAAGATCCTATCGAAGTTAAGCTTCACAGTATCTGCTGTAAGTACCTCACCGTTGTGGAACTTAACCCCTTGTCTAAGATATATAGTGTATACTAGACCATCGCTAGACACTTCAAGCTTTGTGGCAAGCATTGGTACTAGGTTGCCTTTTTCATCACGATCGAACAGCCTCTCACACACATGCATAATCACGTTATCAACAAGGCTTGTTGTCTGATCATGGGGATCCAGCGTGTCGAGATCAGTACCTATCGCTACCCTAAGCTCATCCTTAGTAGTTACAGGAGGTGTTGCTGGCGTTATAGGCTGTGTAGGTGTTGTGGGGGTTGTTATAGGTCGCGGTGTTGTCATGGTTACCACAGGGCTTGTCGGACTGGTTACCTTAGGCACCTCTTGGGGCGCTCCCCGATATGTTGTTATGAATACTACAGCCCCGATTATAACTATTATAGCTATCACGATACCAACTAATTTCCTTGACGATACCATAGAGAACCCTCAAGTATTTATCTAGTTATATGGCTATATATTTGCTGGAACCAGAGTATTATATAAACTGTGTAATCAGCATGACATTTGTATAAGTAACTTCTCAGTTACTGTTGATAGATATGAGGCGCATCTATAGATACCATATAAATAGAACCTAAGATCCTAAGGATCTTTCATTCTTTTGATATGCTGGTGCGGGGGGTGGGATTTGAACCCACGCAGGCCTACGCCATCGGGTCCTCAGCCCGACCCCTTTGACCTGGCTCGGGCACCCCCGCCCATAGAAATAATAGTATTTCGGGCTTATAGAGGTTTATTACTGACCCAGCCTCGTTATATAGGTGGTGGATACAGCGCTCATGGTTATTATGGATATGTGCATCACTGTGCAGTATATGCATAGCGCTTTTATAACTAGGATCTCTATGTAGATCAGGATGGCTATTATTGGTAATGCTGCGATTGAGATGCCCCAGTATATCTTCATAGCTGTTTGTTTCTTAACCGCTAGATAGGCTGTTGCTGTCAGAATTGCTATCGTGAAATAAAGTGCTGCCCATATTGACAGGCTTATCCCCATGAATGATGAGTATCTAGAATATATCACCTGGGAGCATGAGATAAAGCTGTTAATATCACACACACTACTCCCACCAGGTTGTTCAAGCATAGAGACTATTGCAGCTATAAGGCCTATGATCGGTGGTAGCATCAGGCTTACTGCTAGCTTATCTATCCTCCTATCCATGTGCTTCTCAACGAAGAATTATCCCAAGACCTTAATATTTATTATATAGCTATATTTTTATCACCCAACGATATAATCTTGGTTTCCACGATGCGGGTGGGTTTCCTAGGCCCTGAAAAGTCCTTCACATGGGAGGCTGCTTTAAGAGCTGTTGGCAAGGATCTCGTTGCAATGGATAGCGTTTCAAGAATATTTGATTCTGTCGAGGCTGGCGAGATAGAGCTCGGCGTTGTACCATATATAAACAGCCTTGAGGGTCCTGTTGGCGAGGTTATAGATAATCTTGCTATGAAAAGCCCCGTGATTATCAGGGTTGTTGAGATGAAGATCACACTATGTCTTGCTGTTAGGGGAAAGCCTAGGGTTATCTACACCCACCCCCACGCAGCTGGCCAGGCTAGGAGTAAGATCTCTGAGCTAGGCGCCCAAGTAATATATACTAGAAGCACCTCCGAGGCCGTTGAGATCTTTAAGAGAGGATGCACAGACTGTGGCGTGATAGCATCTCCTAAAGCCCTGGAGGATATATCTGAGAAGATATGCGGTGTCGAGGATAGTGAGAGTAGAACCAGGTTCGCTATAATCTCTCGCGATTATAGCAGTGCTGGGAGTAGCTATACCCACACAGCAATAATATTCACAGTGCCAAACAAGCCGGGAGCGCTATATAGAGCTCTAGCACCAATAGCTGAGGAGTCGATTAACATGAGCTTTATATATTCAAGACCAACTAGGCTATCACCATGGCAGTACTTCTTCCTAGCAGAGCTTGAATGCTCGCAATGCGGGACAGCTATAGAGGGGATGAAGAGATACACAACATCCCTAAAGATCGTTGGGAGATATTCTATAGAGGCTCTAGAATAGATACCAAAGCATAGTACTACCCATATTGTAGAGCCTATATACCGCGATGGGTGTACTTCTACGTAGTGATTTGTATGGATATACTAATGCCAGTTAAATTCGAGGACGGAAAGCTCGTATGGCTCGATGTCACCAGACTCCCATACGAGGAGGTATGGGTCTCTTCAGATGATATCGAAAGAATAGCCAGGGCTATTGAGAGGCTTGAGATAAGAGGAGCTCCAGCAATCGGGGTTGCTGCTGCTCTAGCGCTAGCTGTTGTTGCTAGTAAGAGCACAGGTTCCAGGGATGATCTTTTAAGAAACCTCGAGACAGCTTCGCAGAGACTCTCGAGAACAAGACCCACTGCGGTTAACCTCTTCTGGGCTCTCAAGAGGGTTATGAATGGTGTCTACGAACTTATAGGTAGAGGAGCCTCGGTAGATGAGATCAGGTCTTTCGTTATTCAGGAGGCGTTAAGGATACAGAAAGAGGATCTCGAGGCAAACATGATGATAGGAAAACACGGCCAGGAATTGATAGAAGACGGCGATGTGATACTCACCCACTGTAACACAGGATCTCTAGCAACATCGGGCTTTGGAACAGCCCTTGGTGTTATTAGATACGCATGGATGCAGGGTAAGAGGATCAGGGTTATAGCTACTGAAACAAGACCCCTACTCCAAGGTGCAAGGCTGACCGTGTGGGAGCTTATGAGGGATGGGATCCCTGTTAAACTGGTCACAGATAATGCTGTGGGCTATCTAATGTATAGAGGCATGGTCTCCAAGGTGATCGTTGGTGCTGATAGGATCCTGAGGACAGGGCATGTTGCTAACAAGATAGGAACATATATGATAGCCCTAGCAGCAAAGAGACATGGAATCCCGTTCTATGTTGCAGCACCAACATCAACAATAGATCCTGAGACAAGGGTCGAGGATCTAGTTATAGAGGAGAGAAACCCCGAGGAGGTTAAAAACATACTTGGAAGGCTCCTCATAACCAGACAAGATGTAGAGGCAATAAATCCAGCATTCGACATAACTCCACCAGATCTTGTTAGCGCCATAATAACCGAGAAGGGGATCGCTAGACCTCCCTACGAGAAGAGCTTACAAGAGATCCTGAAGAGCTAGCTTCGAGACCCTGTCGCCTCACAACCCCCCTGCTTCTTATACACGAGGCTATATCCTTGAAATCAGCGTCTGTTCTCACACCAATCCTATCGAAATGTGTTCTAGAGACCCTGTAACCCATAGATCTGAGACATTCGATCAATTCACCAATGGGCGGCATGTTTGACTTAACAACCCTGGCTACGGAATCAACCTTATAATAGTAAGGCCTTCCAACATCTTCCTCGGACAAGAGTATTTTAGCGAGGCTGGAGATCCTCTCTCTGGTCTGGAGCCATGGGAAGTCTTCCTCGGCTCTTGAGAGCCTGGCTAGGATTTCTCTATCAGCCAGCGATCCAAGCCATAGAGGGCCCAGAGTAATCGCTCTCAAACCACATACAGGGCACCTTAGATCCTCTACCTCTGTGGCCACGGATCTATAGCCGCAGCCCTTGCATACCACTATATAGCCCAGCCTTTTTAACAGAGCATCTGCTTTAGAAGCACCTCTATCTATTGAGAAATAAGCCCTATAATAGTGATCCGCGTAATAAGCCATAACAGGTTTTAGTGCTATGTCACGCTCAGATGCTTTTATAATAGAGTGTGCAACAAGGATCCTCAACCCCGCCTCTTTACCGAAATCTAAATCCCGTGTCGTGGTTGCGTGGTATCTTCTATAAACCTTAGCCGGGTATCTTCCAGTGAGGGGACCTAGATCTGTTGCTGTCATTGCAAGCAAACCACCTATCTTTGGGAGCCTTACAGCGCTCTCTATAAAAGGTGAGGGCGATCCATAGGGATCTATGTCTAGGAAGTCAACATGGATCCCGGATTTCGAGAGCGAGATCATGTGCTGGTTAGAGTCTTCACAATATATCCTCGAAACCCCCATAAGCGAGTTAATAACCACATTGAGCTTAGCAATCCTACAAGCAGTAGGATCTATATCGTTTAGAAAGATCTCAGAGACCCCCTCAACCTCAAGAGCAATCCTGATACCTCTAACACCTGTCGCGGCCATGGGATCCGAAGCAGTGCTAATCCTAGCCATGCTTCTTGAATATATATTGAGAAGCGCCACCATAAGATCCCTGTTAAAAACCATAACAGGATTATAGAAAACAGGAGCATGGGAAGGCTCGTAAACCCCATCCTCTCTTAAGAACAGCTCACGCTTAGGAGCAACAATCCTAGCCCTACCCTCAACAATAACCTCTGCCCAGCTAGGAACATATAGATCCATAAGCCCCTAACACTCTATTACATTCTACAGCCTAAAAACAGCATCTAGAAGCAACACCTATAAGAGGAATATATAGCCTAAAGCCCGATTCCATACCCTTAACTCCTAGAGTTAATTTATTAACATAAATCCAAGTTAAGAATGAACCGGTTTAATTTATAGCTTTGAAGTTTTAAAAGAGATCTCGAGGATCTTTTAAATATTTACAATAGCATGACAAGCCTACTAAGAAGAATCGCTATAACTCTGCCCTTAGTTTTATATTAGAAAACCGTTCATTCTTAACCAGGCTTAGACTCCGATAGACATCTAAATTAACTGCCATAGTAAGCCCTATCTTCCTGTCGCCAATTAATTGGTCTCATCTATACGAAATAAAAGCTACATATAAAAACATATAAGAGTAGCGGTTAGAGAAATAAAGTAGAGATAGTATATAGTAATTTTTCCGCGGTTTAGAACCTTTCTTACCGTCTCTCTGAATTCTTGTCTTAACTTGTAATACGTATATCACTTGTTATTATTATTGATCCTATTGTTATTATTATTTGCTTTCGGGTTAGTTGAGCGTATCTTAATACTCTCCACAAGACCAGCCGCCTCCAGTTGGGAGAGATAGTGCCTCAGCTTGCTGTAGTTAATACCTATCCTTCTGGCTATTGTTCTAAAACTAATATAGATATCGTTTGCCGGGGATTCTGCTAACAACATGATTATCTTGATCCTAGGATCATCGTTAAGAATCGCGAGCATAATTTTAAGCATGCTCTCCGTATTATACGTATTACCAGTCATCCTTCCATTATAACTACTAATTTCCCAGGTATCCTCCTTGCCCTGCATATTTATCTACTTTAATTCTGTTAAGGGGGTTATATGTTATCTATGACGTAAGTAGAGTAATACTTATAAACCACTTTATAGAAATTAGGGGGATAACGTTAACTAAACTCCGCCAAAACCTGCTTGTTAAATAACGTATTCGTATTAAAAAAAGATCATATTTTCAATTACTCAGGATCGTTTTGACCTTGTTTACGATTCCTCACCTGTTCATGCTCTGTTCGTTTTTGTTCATACCCGTTTGTTTTTAACATAAACGCTGTATCCTGGTCCATTATATAGTAGTCACACTTCTTTGTATCATAGCATTCCTTGAGCACTGGTTTCTCAAGTATTTTTGATAGCTTTATAAGCTCCTCAGGCTTCTCTATATATACTATATTTCTGTAGTTACCGCTATGCATATTGATGCTGCTAACCTCAACTATCGCTTGTGAATATCTACTCTCAAGGATCTCTTCAGGCCTCTCGGGTTTTCTCGCATTAACCCTCAGTACGATTGATACCAGTGTGAGGGTAACTCCTCCTGTTGTGAGTGCTAATGAGACTCCTCTGGCGCTATCCACACTCATCCCCATTAGTCTGGCAGTTTCGACACTCTTGCTCTTCTCCTCGAAAACGCTCCTCATGCTTTGGTTACCCGATATCTCGATCTTGTTATACCCTACCAACACCTTTAGATCCAGGGCATGTGATAATGAATCTCTTCTCGCATATTGTTGGTGTGAGATTGTTATATCACCATCCACAACGATCCTTAGGGTGAACATGTCTTGTTTAGCCTTAACCTGCTTTGAGAGCTTTATCATAAGCTCTGTCGCATCGCTCAGATTTAGGCTGAATACCTTTGACACGGATCTTGAATCAGTATTTATGGGAGTTTCATAGTACTTCTTCACCCAACCATCTGGGTGTATTAGGAGGACATTAACCCTCATGCCACCACTAGCTACGCCTTGACTTAGTGAGTATGTGTAGTTAACCATGAGAAGCCTTACTAGGGAGAGGTAGATGGGTATAGAGCTATCTGGCTGAATCACCTCTCCCTCATATATCTCATTAGGCTCTAGGACGAATGTTAGGTTTAGCTCAGATACCCTGGTTATTCTATAGAGTGTTTTCTCACTAACAATATACGGCTCTCTGGTAAATGCGCCAACCGCTATGAAAGCACCAACCCCAATCAGTATTATTGAAGCTATCGCCAAGAGCAGTGATAATCTTAATAGCCTCTCTCTATCCATCATGGTCTCACCAAGATTTTCTATTAAAGCTTATATTCAACTTGTGGGTTATAATTATTATTAATGTCACTGTTATTGCGACGCTCAGCAATAATGGATAGTAACTATATATACCGCTATATATATGGAACGCTATGTTTCTCAAACCCTCGGGAGTAGATCTCATTATTATCGTGATCCAGCCTATCTTTGGGATAGATCCTATGACCTTGCCAATAATAGCGTTACTTTCAACTATAAATGGATCGGGTGATGGGACTGCATCGCCCTTTGTTATAAATCCATTCTCTGTTATATCAACTACCCTGTGGATCACTATTTGATTTTCATTCCAGAATGCAATTATATCTCCTACCTTAACCTCCGAGGGGTTTCTGATCTTCATCACAAGCGCTATATCACCCATGTTTATTGTGGTCTCCATGCTACCGCTTATAACAACGAGGGGGACTATTTTTGCATATAGAGAGTAGGATACGAGGATAATTATTGCAAAGATCATGATATCGATAGCTATAGATGCGATCCTCCTAGCAGATCTCTTAAAAATAGCCTCAGAGGATCCCTTAATACTATCATAGCCCGGTATGAGGATCAATGCGAACAAATATATTAAAGAAAGGATGACAGGAGAAATAGCACCAAAGGAGGATATATTAGGAATATATGGGGAGATCCTCCAATAACCATCAACAATAAACCTAAAAGCCAGTGCTGGGTATAGACCGCCAAGAATATGTATCTCCGAGATCAGGATGTTATAGATCACCTGGGGGATAGAGCTCGATATATTACTGAAGAGACCCCCGTATGGTGTAAATAGATTCGTAAACTTGGTCGAAAAGAGCGTGGAACC
Source organism: Desulfurococcaceae archaeon AG1 (assembly GCA_003116855.1). GTDB lineage: Archaea > Thermoproteota > Thermoprotei_A > Sulfolobales > AG1 > AG1. The sequence continues at coordinate 246,787 of BEWT01000016.1, read as the reverse complement.
GAAGAAAAATCCAACAATAGTTCCCATAACAAGTTTTAAGGATCTTTTAGAAGTTACAGCCATAATACATGTCCTTGCAACCTCTGCAGCTGAGATCCTTATCACCAGTAGAGCGAGATCTATTAAGAGAGATTGGAGAGAGGAACCCCTGTAATAGAAGCCCAAGAGAAAACCGAACAACATAAAGAGAATGATAAGGATAAAGCCTATGTTCACAACATCCCTAACACCTAAACCCCCAAGACCCTTATGGCTCACCAAGGGTATGAACAGGATCACCAACACACACCAAACCAGGTAGGTAAGATACACACCATATAGACTTGGGACTAGGAAGACAAGGTTGGGAGTTAGGAAGAGAGCTATGGCTATAAAAGCATATAGATAACTAGCATTATTTTTAACTCTAGGAAGGGTAAAAAAAGATATTTTGTTCCTATACAACCCTACTCCCTCACGAGGGGAATTCGTTCCACTGTATACCTATTAATAGTAACTCGAGGCTGAACGTAGCATTCTCAGGTGCTCCTTGCTTCACGTGCATCTCAACAGTAAAGGTCTTAAAGTGGCCAGGATCTATCTGTGTGCCATTGGTTGTCACGAAGCTGCCCCATATATTGAGATCTAGATCTCCATCTCCGTCCATATCGCAGTCATATACCGGACCGAATATTGGGTCTAGGTGTAAAGTGCATACAGCATTAGGAGGCAGCACGAACTTCACCAGGATCTTCACTGGCACCGTGCCTGAGTTCTCCACAAATACATTGTTTACTTTACACTGGTAGCTAGGATATACATTCACTAACGTTATGTTCAACTCGAGATCGTTGTTACCGGCATTGCTACCCCACTGGGGGTAGTTATCTCTCACCACTTCTTCCTCATCCTGAATCTCCTTGAGCTCGGCGAGACACTTACCAATATCCTTTGGCTCTGGTAAGAAAGGCTCGTTATCAGCTGTTACGGGCGACCCGCCGAACCTTATATCAACATCCCCTGTCCTTATAGTTGACTGTAGCTTTAGGCTATCACTCCACATAGCCACAGCAGTAGCTATGATCCCTAGCATGGATATGGCTAGGAGTACACTTATCAGCCCTCTCATGCCCGAAGTCCTTGGCTTCAACATGTTTAGCATTATGATCCCCCTTCTTCAGCTGCCTCGCTGCCTTATCCTCCTGCTGGCTCTTCATTCCACTGGTGGAACATCAGCTTCAACTGTAACGTGTATACAGCGTTCTCAGAAGCTGCCTGCTCGATATGGAAGCTTATCCAGAACCACACGCTCTGTCCAGGATCTATCTGGATCTCTGTCATGTTATGAGTCCAGCTCACGGCATTTCCAAGGTTATTGCTAACTATAGTTATATGTGGTCCCTTAACCGGTATTGTCCCAACATTTGTCACATCGAAGGTCACTGTGCAGTTATAGCTTGGGTATCCATTCACTATCGTTATATTCAGATCTAGATCATTATTGCCTGTTGGATTACCCTCATCTTCATTCTCGATCTCTACTAGGTTTGCGTAACACGCACCCACATCTTTATCATACCCAGGATCTATACCAGTATCGCTTGTGGATGGCGGGCTGAACTCGACATCAACGTCCCCTGTGTTTACTGTCACCATCACCTTTAGGCTATCACTCCACATGGCGACTGCAGAGCCTATCACCGTCAGCATTATCAGCATTGCTGCTGCTTGTAACAGTCTTTTCTCTCTTTCCCAGCTCATATGCTCACCTTCACCATGGATTAGCTCGGATTGAAGATACGGTTTTTCATACATCCATGGGGGTTGTTTATAAACAATCTATACGCGCGGCTTGATGTTTACACATGCAACATGCGAGGTGGTTTGCAATATGGGTTGGGTTTATATATCTTGTGAAGGATACGCATCTTATACTATAAAGGTACCATGGGCTATGTAGCTTTAAATCTTACTCGGTATAATGTTTTGGGGCTGGTGGGTGCCTTACTTCATCTTCATACTGGGACCGGCTGGTTCGGGTAAGACTACCCTGGCTAGTGGTTTTGGCGAGTGGATGGTTTCTAACCAGCTTGATGTTTCTATAGTTAACATGGATCCTGCTGCTGAGAGTCTCCCATACACGCCTGATATTGATCTGAGGAGGTTTGTTAATGCGAGGGATGTTATGTATAAATATAACCTCGGGCCTAACGGGGCTTTGATAGCATCTATAGATATGTCGATAGGCTATATAGACGCTATAAAGGATATGATCGAGGAGAGAAGGGCTAACTACTATCTAGTCGATACGCCTGGCCAGATGGAGATCTTTGCTTTCAGACCAGCAGGCCCCTTGATCGTTGATAAGTTGAGCGAGGGCTCGGGCTCGCTAGTACTCTTCCTAGTAGATATGTTTATGGCTAGCAGGGCCTCGTCCTTTGCATCAACACTCCTCCTCTTCCTATCAACATGGCTTAGGATAAGGAAGCCACAGATTCTTGTGCTAACCAAAATAGATCTATACCCCGAGGATGTTTTATCAAACGTCCTATCATGGATAGAGGATCCCTACCTATTGATCGAGAGTGCTAGGAAGGAGGGGTTATCAAGCTATGAGGAGGAGATAGTGCTTGGCATAGTAGACACAGCACTCCAAAACATAGACGCCATACCAGTCTCAGCGATAACCTGGAGGGGTTTCGACAACCTATATGCTACGATACAGAGGATCCTAGCTGGGGGTGAGGATTACTACACAGAAGAGCCGAGCCCAAGGCTATGAAGCTGATAGACAAGACATTGCTAAAAGTATCCATAATGAAAAGTTTTATAGATTAACACTCAACATCGGTGGAGAGAACAGTTGAACCCCTCAAAAACCCTGATCTCCGTTATAAAGCTCTCAAGACCCCATAACGTTTTCATAACATTCCTCGGAGTGCTTGTAGGCGCTGCTGTGATAGATCCAAATGCGACCCGGGATCTATATACAGTTCTCCTGATCTCAATACCAGCCCTCGCAGTTGCCGCTGGTGGGTATATTGTGAATGACTACTACGATATAGAGATCGATAGGAGGAGCAAGCCCTGGCGCCCGCTAGTTAGAGGAGATATAACTCCTAGAGCTGCTCTCACCATCTCTATCGCTCTCTTCGCCCTAGGGGTTCTCATCTCATTCCCACTCCTAGGAATCTTTGTCGGGCTATTCGTGGCTGCCAATACATTGTTAACCTATCTTTATAGCTGGAGATTAAAGAGACTAGGTCTTGTTGGAAACATAGCTGTATCTATGCTGAGCGCTAACTCCATACTCTATGGGAGCATATCCTATGCTAGTGTGCAGAGCAATATAGACCCCAAATCCCTAGGCCTAGCCCTCATCCCCTGGCTCTTCGCATTCATAATGAGCCTATCGAGGGAGATTGTTAAGGGTATAGAGGATATTAGCGGTGATAGAGAGCAAGGAGTTAGAACGCTTGCAGTAACCAGAGGCTATGTCTATGCATCCCTAATAACCATAGCCCTGCTAGTGTTTCTACTAGCTATAGTTGCTCTTCCACTGATCTATAGGTGGTCTGTTGGATACCTAGCCCTCTCAATAACATCCATAATCATTTTCCTCGCATCGGTAGCAAGCATACCAGTCTCGCGGGACATGGGTATAGCTGTTAAGAGAGCATCGATCTCGAGAAGTGTTTCTAAAGCATCCCTCCTCCTAGGAACGCTGGCATTCCTTGTATGGGCTATCAGCTAGCATAATTATTAACATAGCTAAGCTACATCATCTCGAGGCTGAAGACGTCCCCAGGTAGTATCTCGATATATGGACTTATATATAGCGGGTTATTATCCTCGTCAAAAACCTTTATAATACCCTCAATGGGCTTCTCCCTAGATCCTAGGGGTATTAGAGCTAACCCCCCTTTGAAGATCGCTTCTCTAGTCTCACCCTCCGCTATGAGGATCACCTTATAAGTCTTAGGTATTCCAGTTACTATGATAGACCTGCTTGGCAGTGTGTAGAGATAGCGAGAAGGTATGATCTCATAGTAACCCTTTTCCCAGCTCCAGCCAAACCCTATCTTGCCAAAAGATCCCTCGTTATAATACTCAATCCTCACCTTATGGGGGCCTTCGGAAAGCTCTAGCCAGTCTGAAAAGACCCTTCTCGGATCCCGGTTACTCCAGAGATCTATTATAATACTGCCATCTATATAGAGCCTAGCACCATCATCAGCCTCTAGAAAGAAGAGATATCTACCTGCCCGCGGGATCTCCACATACCCCTCCCACACAGCTGCAAACGAGTTTAGAGGTATCCCTGGGGCTGGGTCGTCTATCCATACGAAATTCACTGTAGGATCGATCCTCTCGAAGGTAAGAGAGTTTTTGATCGTATCATCAGGCGTAGATCCATCAACTATCCTTCCATAGAGCCCTAAGAGCCCTTCAGACCTACCACTCTTGATCCTCACTAATATGCTTCTCAATAAAAGCCCGGATATATTGCTTTACACATATAGGCTTTAAAATACTCCTACACATACCTCTAAACAGCTTATTCTGAGTATAAAAGAGAACAAAGCATCAACAAAGATCCAGGGGCTAGCTGTCATCGGGATTAGATTTATAACAGAGCATTACTAAGCTATAAAGCCTGAACCTTCCTTCCACCAAACCTGGCTGGGGAGATAGCACTAAGGATCTCCTGATCCATAGGTGGACTCTCACCAAGTATCATTGAGGATACTATCTTACCTGCTATAGGAGCCATGGTAATGCCAAGCCTACATAGGCCAGTAGCTATGTATATATTCTTATAACTAGGGATCCTACCGATCACTGGTAAAAGATCTGCCGAGCAGGGTCTGAACCCCATTCTCACAGTATATGGCTCGGCCTCTCCGTAGTTTTTAACATGCTTTCTAGCAATACCAATAAGCCATCCAGTCAGCCTTCTATCGATCTTAACCCTATGGCCTATAAGCTCGAAGAAGCCTGTCACCCTCAGGAGCTCGGATCCGTGTTGTGCTACAGCAACACCGTAGTCCTCTAGAAGAGCTGGGGATGATATAAGCCCCGCTCTTTTGGTTCTATGGAGGATTACAATTCCCCTGGCAGGCTCCACCATAGGGTTATAACCTATGCTTCTACATATCTCACCACACCTACTCCCAGCTGATATAACTATATAATCATGCTCTGTGGAACCCTTACCCACTATAACAACAACCCCTTTTTCATCAACCCTGATTCTCCGAACCTCGTCGATAACAACCCTGGCACCGAGATCCTCGACCCTTTTCCTAAGACCCCAATAGAGCTTCAAGGGGTTTATCGATAGATCCTCCTCTACATAGACACCCCCGCCAAGCCCTATATAGCCATGATCCCTGAGATCCCTCTCATCAAGTACCCTACCCCCAATACTTTTAGCAAGCATAACAGCATCTTCCCATTTCTTGAAAGCCGAGATAACACCTCTAACAAGATCAACATCGATGCCCTCGCTTGAGAGAAACTCTATATAGAGATCCAGACTCCGCCTAGCTATTTTGGCAATAATATCATCACCATAGCCATAGGATCTCGATACTTTCAAAAACCACCGAGCATTCCTAACAAGCCTGGCTAGAGAGACCCTCACCGGGGCCTGGAAACCAAGCACTGCTCTAGCTAGCAGTGATAATGATAACCTGGGCTTGGAAGCTGTTGATACGATAAAGCCAGCGTTGTTCTCGGAAGCCCTTCCACCAGCAGGATCCGTGTCGATAATCGTAACATTAACACCTCTCCTGAGGAGATAGTATGACGTAAAGAGCCCTACAATACCGCCACCAACAATCCCTACCCTCAATAGAATCGCCGTAATAACAGTTGATAGGGAGCAAATATTAGAGGATCATGGGATATGGCTATATTGCTCAGATAACAAGGTTAGCCGTGTATGATGCATAATAGGGAAATAAACGGATCAATGATCTGTGGGGATCCAGGTAATAAGAGCCGCGGCCGGGATTCGAACCCGGGACCTCTGCCTTACCAGGGCAGCGCTCTACCAGGCTGAGCTACCGCGGCCCTTTCACCAATAGAGATTTCGAGAAGGCTTATATTTTATCAAATATTTGCAGACAATCACCACCGGTAGCTAGGCTTCCTCTTCTCTCTAAATGCTTGTGCTGCTTCTAATGCCTCTCCGCTTCTTGAGAGTCTCTCAAGCTCCGATACTCCTAGCTCTACTAGGTGTGTTAATAGGACGCTCCTCTTGATCTTCTTTATGGCTCTCAGAGCCTGGGGCGAGTTATCCATAAAGGATCTTGCAATGCTGATAACAGTCTCCTCAAGCTTCTCCTGAGGAGCTATATGGGTAGCTAAGCCGAGCTCAAGGGCCTCCCTAGCAGTTATTACTGTTGAGCTCATCGCTAGATAGGATGCCTTCACAGGACCTATCGATAGGATCCCTAATGTTGAGAGCACAGGAGGTAGCAAGCCCCACCTAGCCTCAGCCCAAGAGATCCTCGCGTTCTCAGAAACAACAACAGCATCTCCCACCCAGAGGAGCTCTGCGCCGCCGCCATAAGCGTCTCCATTAACAGCTATTATGAGGGGTTTCTCAACCATTAGAAGCCTTCTGAAAAGCCTTGCAAGGGCTTGGAATAGGGCTCCGGCCTCGTCAGGGCTTCTTGCCGACGAGAGCTCTCCAAGATCTATGCCTGCTGAGAAAGCCTTCCCACGACCACTAAGCACAAGGATCTTTGCCTCTTCACTCCTCTCCAGCGTATCTATTGAGGATATGATCTCACCGATCATGGCTGTGCTGAGCGCGTTGTATTTATCAGGCCTGTTCATAAAAATCCAGCCAAGCTTATCCCTAACCTCAACCGAAACATAGCTATACATGATATGCACCAATAGAAATGCCCTTTGGTTAATATATATTGAGTAGCATATATACCAGCATTGATAAAGCTAAACCAAGCACCGGGCTCAACGCCCAGCCTATAAGTATATTTCTAATAGCCCTTCCCCGAGCCCCTAAACCTGCTAAAGCCCCTACGAGGGTTTGATTCATCGAAGCATTAAGCCCAAAGCTATTGAGGATCAATAGTATCGCTATCTTCGTCGACTGAGCCGCTAGGAATCTCCTTTCACCCTGGATCCCTAGCTCGTCTCCCACAAACCTGGCAAGTCTAGAGCCCCAAACCACAAGCCCGAGAGAAGCTGAGATCCCAGCCATGATCGCTGCATAGTGCCTAGAAACCCCCTTCTCCCCTAGGAAAGACGCAGCCATGCCTGTATCATTAGTACCTAGGGCTAGTGCTGAGAAGACCATCACCAATAACAGGGGCCATTTCTTGCTAGGAGTGATCCTCATGATAAATGGAGCTACAGTATAGGAGAGAATCGGCGCCAGAGCCCATGATACCATAAGCACTGCTAAGATCCCAATACTCAGACTCCCGTCTCCAGCAAGCGCTGGTGCTAGGGCTGAGAAGGTGAATATTTGTATAGTCGATGTGGGGATTTTAAAGTAGGTTGCTATGGAGGTCGCTATAAAAGATCCCAATAGGATTGAGGAGTAGCCATCAAAACTCCCAGAGTATAGATTACTATAGGTCCTAGACACCGGTGTAACTAGAGTTCCTATCAGAACAAGCACAGAGGACACCACAAGACCCAGCCTAAGCCCTACAGCCCTCCCACCATATGCAGAACCAACAACAGCACCAGCATAATGATAACCCATACTAAATGAAAAGAGAATCGTTGATAAAATTAATAGTTCCAAACCTACCAAGCCTACTGCTCCCTAGCCAATAATACTGAGCCCATATTAAGACCCATAAGCAAACAGCAAACTATATATCGTGTTGATGTTAATGAATAACCAATCATCCTTTATCGATGATCGCTTATTAACAACCTTGGAAAGATCCCCGAGAAAAACTATCAGTGGAATTAATGAGCCCGCTGAGATTTGAACCCAGGACCTCCGCCTCGTAAGGGCGGCGTCCTAACCGGGCTAGACGACGGGCCCGCGCAGGCCTCACCATAATACTTACTCGCAGTATGTCAAGGATTTATAGGGTTTTATCGATATTTCTGGCATGTGTTTATCCTTAACCTACCTTAACCTACTTGAAATAACGGGTTTGTTGCGAGCTCTATCGGCAAACATCGCTCAACTGCCTTGTAGGTGTTGTGATAGAATATAGAGCAACTCCGCCCGCTTCCGATGACTAGCGCTATTATGGGGTGGAAGCCTTAGAAATTCTACCTACTAAACATAGAGACGATTTATAGAAAGATCATGTTTTAGGCTTAGCATTTAACGTCGATTGTAAACAATGCGGTGTGAAGTAACATAAAGTTGTATTTTGTGTTGAAGTAGGATCACGATAAAAAAAAAAAGCTCTTAGATCTAAGATCTTTAACCTAAATCTATTACTGGTTGTGTGAGAGAAGCTGGAATAGCCCTCTCCACAGTCAATGCAGCACCTATAGGCACCCTTATCTCCACCTTGAATACCTTATATGCATCAAGTTCATTATTACCACTGAAAGCTATCACAACTAAGGCTTTCTCACCTGGATCCAGAACATTGTCTCCGTTATTACCAGTCTGCCATATGATCGAAACATTTATGCTATCGCCAGATAACCCTGACTTTACAGTAGTACATAAATTATCTACACTGAAGTTTGTCTCTGTTTTCACAGCTTGTGTCTCTTTATCATATATGTTTGCATATCCATACTCACCTAGAACCCAGAAAGCTATGTTAGTCTTAGATGGCGTTAGATCCACGGGTTTTTGCCCTGCAGAGAGTCTTATCGGTATTATGAGGCAGTCAACTTTTTTACTGCTAATATTAACTCTTGAAATAACTGTGCCGTCGAGTTCCAGAGAGCTGCTTGCTTGGGCTAGTCCGGATCCTATTGTCTCCTTGGATCTCTGAGTCGTGAAGAACCCCATATTAAGCACAACGAAGGCTAGCGCAGCTGCAACTACTACGAAGGCTATGAGGACTATGGCACTCTCAATCCCAACCACAGCCTTTACTTTCTTAGAGAGTCTGTAGGTTTTTCTACCTGCATCTTTTGTTCTCATACCACACACCTTCGACAACTTTTCCTCTGGCTAGGGCTTAGTTCTTATGTTGTTTCTTTTTCTAGTCGATATTTCGACAGATCGTAGAGCCACACCTAGCCAGCGATATCCTGACGAAACAATAAATATTTCCTATTACACGCCGATCCATATGTAGAGGGATTTTGTCACGGGCTGTTTTATTTCTTATACTCGTGATGATAAGTTATAAGCAGCTTTAGTCTATATGGTTTTTCCGGTTTTTCTCTCTCCAGTATCTCTAGTGATCATTAATGATGTTTCTATGATTGCAAGGATTGTTACTGTAAGTTCAAGAAACTCTTTAGTGTTCTTGTTAAGCAGTTAGCAATACATGTTGCTGGAGGGAGACAGCATCTTTCACAAAGCTTAAGGTTTTAAAATAGGGAGGTTCGCGGTCTTTATCCCCATTTACCATCACATTATGCTCATACAGCGATTAGGATACATACACGATACATACACAAGGGATAAGAGCTTTCTAAAGCTAAAGAAAAAGGAATCGTCTGGGAAGGAATGTCCTGTACGAAGAAGAACTCAATATGACTTAAGAATATGAGAATATGATTTAAGAATCAGCATACTAGCCCTTAGTTATGCTGATTAAAATAGACCTGATCCCAAACTCCATAGATACTTTAACTCAGGCCAGAGATCAGCATCAAAAACAGGATTAAGGCTAACTGTACAAAGCCCTGGAGGGTGATAGAAACATTGCTCCAAGCTATCCAGAGGATTATTTCCCAGCTAAATAGGAAGAGCCCATTTAATCAAGTTCAATACTACTATAACCCCGCGTGGATCCCAAGATCTCTATGAACTAGATAACGAATAGTTAGTGGGCCCGCTGGGATTTGAACCCAGGACCTCCGCCTCGTAAGGGCGGCGTCCTAACCGGGCTAGACGACGGGCCCGCGCAGGCCTCACCATAATACTTATATGTCAAGGATTTATAGGGTTTTATCGATATTTCTGGCCAAGCTTCCTTTTAACTCACTTTAAAACTGAATTTACTGAAAGCCCTATCGGCGGACATCTCATGAATACTTTACCCTGTCTCTGAAGACCGATTGTTACAGGGGCGGAGCTTAGGCATCCTATCCAACAAAAAGGAATGCTTCGTAGAAAGATCAAGTTTAAAGCCCAGTAGTTAATTCTAAACGGTGGATAACGTAATGTAAGGTAAAGTAATGTTTGTGTTGAAATGGAACTATAATAAAAAGATTCTTGGTTTCAGATCTTTACCCTAGATCTATTACTTTCTGTGTGAGAGAAGCTGGAATAGCCCTCTCCACAGTCAATGCAGCACCTATAGGCACCCTTATCTCCACCTTGAACACATTATATGCACGGAGCCTTACATCGACACTGCTAGTGCCAGTTTCGTTATTGTATGTGTAGTTACCATTGAATGTTATAACTATTAAAGCTTTCTCTCCTGCATCCAGAACAGTATCATTATTATTGCCTGCCTGCCATATGATTGATGCGTTTATTGCTGTGACATTATCCTTAGGCATAACTACATCGCATAGAGATTCTATCTTAAAGTCGGTCACATCCCTCACGGCCTGTGAATCGTCAGTATATATGTTTAAATAACCATATCTCCCCATTACCCACAGGGCTATGTTTGTCTGGTTAGGCGTCAAGTCCACCGGTTTCTGTCCTGCAGAAAGTCTTAACGGTATTACAATACAATCGACAGAGTTATTGGTAGTATTAACCCTAGCAATCACTGACCCATCAAGCTCTAGCGCGCTGCTTGCTTGGGCTAGTCCGGATCCTATTGTCTCCTTGGATCTCTGAGTCGTGAAGAACCCCATATTAAGCACAACGAAGGCTAGCGCAGCTGCAACTACTACGAAGGCTATGAGGACTATGGCACTCTCAACACCAACCACAGCCTTTACTCTCCTAGAGAGCCTGTGGGTTTTCCTACCCATATCTTATGCACCTTCGAGAGGTTTTCCCGGCTGGGAGCTTAGTTATTATGTTGTTTCTTTTTCTAGTCGATATTTCGACAGATCGTAGAGCCACACCTAGCCAGCGATATCCTGACGAAACAATAAATATTTCCTATCTATACCCTGAAGGTGTAAGGGGTTACGAAGTTGAGGTTATAAAACTGTGTTTGTCTCGGATTTTGCTAAGAATCTATTTTATATGTGGGTGATGATCTAGCTTATCGTTTTATTCCTCTTAAGTTCTTCTATTAGTCTGAGTAGCTTGTTAACCACGTCTATAGGATCCTTGCCGAAGATCTTGGCTCCAGGCTCTTTTCCGAAATCTCCGTAGTCTATTATTATATCTGGCATCGAGCCTATCCTATTTATCGCTGTTCTAACGCCCCAGGGTATTGATGCTCCTTCTTTTCTCTTCACATCCTCGGGCTCCTCCCTTCTATCATACCATGAGATCTTGAAGCCTGCTTTTGATGCTATATCCTCTAGCCCTGGAATATATCTTATATTCATTGCTGCTCTATATTCAGGGTAGATCTCCATAGCTGCTAGAACTCCTCTGGCTACATGGCTTGAAGCTCCTGGTCTCGGGGGTCCTGAGGCTTTTGCCCTCCCCATGTAGTTCACGATCCTCCCTGGTATTGCTATAACGTCTCTAGGGCTTTTGGCTAGATAGTGGGGTAGGGCGTATGCGAGGTTGCTCTGAACCTCTGGTATGAGTTTAGCGACATCCTCGGCTCTCTTCTCTATAATAGCTATGGCTTCCTCAACAAGCCTCTCAGCTCTGTATCTCTCTGCATCGAGCTCTAAATATGCCGTTGGGTTTACTGGGCAGTGACCCTTACCCACTTTATAGCTTCTCTCTATAGCTATTGTTACAAACTCCTTAGCCTTCTTAACAGCGTTTAAGAGATCCTCGCCCTTGGCTATATATGCAGCTATAGCTGCTGAGAAGGAGCATCCCGTGCCATGTGTGCACCCATCAACCCTGGGTCCCTCTAGCATTGTGACGTTTCCAGAACCATGGATCACTATATCTATGCTCTTATCACCTGATAGATGTCCTCCCTTAACAACCACGATCTCTGGACCATATTTCTCCCTAATGATCTTCCCAGCCTTCTCAGCATCCTCAAGACCCTCTATCTTTATTCCCGAGAGCCTCTCAGCCTCAAACTTGTTGGGGGTAACTACCTTTGCTAGGGGTAATAGCTCTTTAGCCATCACCTCAACAGCTTCTTCGACTAGCAGTCTATCACCGCTTTTAGCAAATATCACAGGATCCACTACAAGTGGGAAACCGTGCTTCTTAACAGATCTAGCAACACTTCTAACAATACCCGGGTTGCTCAGCATACCGGTTTTAGCAGCATCAACACCTATATCCTCAGCAACAACATCGATCTGGAGCTCAACCATCGATGGAGGTATATCATGGATCCCGAAAACCCCAAGAGTATTTTGAGCAGTAACGCTTGTCACAGCAACAAGCCCGTGAACCTGGAGGGCTGCGAATGTCTTTAGATCAGCTGCTATCCCAGCACCGCCACCACTATCAACACCAGCTATCGTTAAAGCCCTCGGGATCTGTGGTTTCCCTACCATGGTATTCACATTCTTACGAGCGCTAGGTGGTTGATAAGCAGTGTTATAGATACTCTATAAGAGGTATGGAACAGATCTACTATCTCCCTATTAATACTAACACACACGTATCTCTAGGATCTATTTTTAAATCTAATGTATATAGTTATAAGCGTGTATGTTTAATTAACACTGAGAACCAGGGATGGATGGTAAGCTATGACAGCCCTGCTAGAGGTCAGGAACCTCAAGACATATTTCTTCACACTAAGAGGATCTGTTAGAGCTGTGGATGGGGTCTCATTCACCCTTGAGAAGGGAGAAGCCCTAGGAATTGTTGGAGAATCAGGGTCTGGCAAATCAACACTGGGTTTCAGCCTACTAAGGCTTGTCCCACCACCAGGCAGGATTGTTGAGGGATCTATAATCCTCGATGGAGAAGATATACTCAAGCTACCTGAGGAGAGAGTGAGGAAGGAGATCAGGTGGAAGAGAATAAGCATGATTTTCCAAAGCGCCCTCAACGCCCTCAACCCGGTTAAGAGGATAGGTGATCAGATAGCAGACGCTATAATGGCGCACGAGGATGTAGATAAGAAAGAGGCTCTGGAGAGAGCTGCGGAGCTGCTTAAATCAGTCGGTATAGATCCGAGGAGGGTTAACAACTATCCACACGAGTTCAGCGGCGGAATGAAGCAGAGGGCTGTGATAGCTATGGCGCTAGCCCTCCAGCCAGATGTTGTTATAGCTGATGAGCCAACCACGGCGCTGGATGTGGTTGTCCAGGCACAGATCCTGAACCTGTTTAAGAAGCTAAGGAAGGAAAAAGGCTTAAGCATAATCCTCATAACCCACGATCTCTCCCTAGTAGCTGAGATAGCTGATAAGGTCGCGATCATGTATGCCGGGAAAATAGTAGAACTAGGCCCTTCAGAAAAAATCTATACAGAGCCAGCGCATCCCTACACCAAAGGCCTTATGGCAAGCATTCCAAGAATAGGGGGTTCTAAAGAGCTTGCATGGATACCAGGATCTCCCCCAGATCTCAGGAACCCGCCGCCGGGTTGTAGGTTCCACCCAAGATGCCCGTTTGCTATGGAGATCTGTAGGAGAGAGGAGCCGCCATACTTCGATGTGGGTGATGGACATATATCGGCATGCTGGCTACATAAAGAGGGAATATCTAAAAGCTAGGGGTGATAGGGATGGGTATAAAGATTGAGGAGCTTAGTAGTAGAGACGATATTATACTGGCTGGAATCGGTGTTAAGATGTACTTCTCGCTGGCGAGATCTATAAGCGAGATCCTGGCTAGAAAGAGCAGAGTGGTTAAGGCTGTAGATGGTGTTGATATATTGATCGAGAAGGGGAAGGTTACATGCCTTGTAGGCGAGTCTGGCTGTGGAAAGACGACATTGGGGAAGCTTATTGTAGGTCTATATAGACCTACAGAAGGATCTATAGTATATAGGCCCTCGGATGAGCTATCAAAAGTGCTTCTAGACGCTGGAGTACCCTATATTGAGAGCAAAGGAGGCTTGTTATTCGACATGGCTAAGGCGAGGGGTAGGGCGCTTAAAATGCTTAGAAGAGAGATCCAGATAGTGTTCCAGGATCCATATGGCTCGCTTAACCCGAGAATGACGATCAAGGATATCCTTGAGGAGCCATTGATAATACACGGCTATAAAGATGAGAAGGAGAGGCTTGAAATGGTTATAAAAGCCCTTGAAGACGTGAAACTCACACCCCCCGAGGAATTCCTATATAGATATCCATTCCAGCTGAGTGGTGGTCAGAGACAGAGAGTCAATATAGCTAGAGCAATAATCCTGGGCCCCAGGCTAGTGGTTGCAGACGAGCCTGTATCAATGCTCGATGTATCAATAAGGGCAGAGATATTGAAGCTAATGCTAGATCTAAAGGAGAGAAGGAACCTAACCTACGTATTCATAACACATGACCTTGCCGTTGCTAGCATAATATGTGATTATATAAATGTCATGTATCTTGGAAGGATCGTTGAGTATGGGCCGACAGACGAGATCCTTCTCAAACCTAAACACCCATACACACAAGCCCTCATAGCTGCTGTACCATCCCCAGATCCCAAGGGTAGGTGGAGGATCAAAGAAGTACCAATAATAGGCGAGATCCCAAGCGCTCTCTCAATACCTCCAGGCTGTAGGTTCCACCCAAGATGCCCCTATGCTATGGAGAAATGCAAAATCAACGATCCACCGTATTTTGAGGTAGGATATAAGCATCTCTCTGCATGCTGGTTAAATGAAGGTGAAAAGGTAGCAAAGATCTAATAGTATAAGCTGAGAAGGGTTTTGTTTCTTTACATCTCTAACTTAATTACAACATGAAGATCTATAGATCTTCGTGTAGGTAGGATTTAAAGTAGCAATAGGACTAGTACTTTTGGATAGATATGAGGCTTAGGGTTGAGGCTGAAGTAAGACCAACAGAAGATCTTGAGAAGGTTAGAAAGGCTATTCTGAATATCTTCAACATAGAAGACTTCAGGGTAGTTGATGCAGGCGAATATAGAGTTTTAGTAGGAGAATCGGGATCGATAACCTCCCTTCTAAAACTCAGAGAATTGATCGTTAGAGGAAAGATAGCTGATACCGCTAGAAGGATTATTGCGAAGAACAGCACCGAGAGATATGTCTCCTTCAAGATCAACAAACAGGCAGCATTTGCCGGAAAGCTCTCATTCGTTGAAGACGATCGTGAGAGTAGCCTTGGACCGATAAACGTATTCATAGAGGCTAGGGATTCTAAGGAACTCATAGACTGGCTTGCCCCAAACACGCATGAGAAAGCTATGATGGAGATGCCGAGAGATCTCTAGCAACGCCAAGATCGTGAAACAATGCATGGTGTTTACAAATGAATGAGTATAACATAGCAAACCCATACTGCTATAATATTTTTACACTCATTCTACTAGCCAGCAATGCTGATCGTTATCGACACCGAGGAGAGATCCTCTACACCGGTGTAGTTAAGAAATACCCATACGATCGCCTTATAACCTGGTTGTAGATATATGGAATCCATATCAACACTCCCTGGAAACGGGTTTCCGCTAGATACTAGGTTGCTTGTCATCATACATATATCAACATCACCCCATACACCCGACATACCGGGGGCCCTGAACTGGCCATAGAGAAACCTAGATGTGGATATATTTATGGGCGCCACAACATCTGGCTTCTCGATGTTTCTTGGAAACACGCCCTCGTTTGATATCACGAGCCCTACCCATCCGTACCAACCCTGCGATATACTTGTAAAGGTTACACTCACAGATCTATTGTTATTGCTGAACGCAGCCTCACCATCGCTTGATATACATCTCTCCTTCTTCTGCTCCTTGAAAGCGAGAATCTTATAGCTTGTTATATATATTCTTGCCTCTCCGGTTTTTATCTTAGCGGATATCATAGTCTTATCGCTCCACATACTTATAGCCGTAGGAATCGTTGCTATTAAGATCACCAACAAGATAAGTCTGTAAAGCCTGTTAGCACTGATCAACCCCTACTCCATCGTGATAAAAAGTATTTTATTAAATATATGGTTGCTAAGCCACGTGCAGCAACTCTTTATAAACAACTCTGCATCTTTCAGACCCATGTGCCCATATAGCAAGCATACTGCTTATTTAGATACTGCCGGCGAGCTTTCTCTCGATTTTCATTGTTATATCGCTGAAGAGGTAGTATGTGTTGTCACATAGGATTCCTAACCTATGCACCTATGCAATAACACGGGGCCTGAATCCTGGCTAGTCTGTAACGTATTTTCAAAAGATATCTTACGAATCATAACAGCTAGCAGATCTTGTTAAGGGTTATAATATTAGATCTCAGATCTAGCTTGAGCGGGTAAACAGCATTAGCTTTTAATACTAGCTAGGATGATCGTTGAATCTGTTAATAAGTCGGTCTGGGATATTCTGCGACTCGGGCAGAGTGGTGAGGAGAGCGCCGATAGATCATGATATCATTATTGATAAGGGTTTGAATGTACACATTGTATTTGGATCTATGCATCCACCTGGAAGAATATTCACTTATATCAAATACATACCAGCCGAGGATGAGCTTGGAAGACAACCCAGTATCTGGAGGTTTAGAGGTGTTCCGCTCAGAAGGGTATTGGAGAGATACTCGGTATATCATGCGGAGAAGATCTTTAGCAAGTATCATAGGGAGGAATGGGATCCTGTTTATGGTTCTAAAATGCCATCTATAAGTTATCTAGATATAATAGACCACCTACTGCCAGAAGAGAGGGGTTATGAGGTATATACAAACCCAAGAGACCCTCTCGAAGAAAAGGCGTCCGAACTCATAGAGAATGTAATGAGACTAACAGGGATCAGGCTCGGAGAGATCGGTGTTGGGGGAAGCATGCTGGGTTCTTTTCACTCCATAGGTCTAAGCGATATAGATCTTATAGTATATGGCTGTAGAAACGCCGAGGAGGTTTACTGGAAAGCAAGCGAAATCGGGATCCCATTATCGGGGGATAGGCTTGAGAGATGGGTTAGGAATGCTGCTCTCCTACATGATATTCCGTTAGAGGTTGCCAGAGATATGTATAGCCCATATAGAAGGATCCTTTTTCAAGGTGTTGAAACAACCTTCGTATTTCCAGAGGATCCAATTAGATATGGGGAAGAGATATCAATAAACCTTGGTAGATGCGTGGAAGCAAAGCTTGTAATAGATGGCGGACAGTGTAGAGCCCTTCAATACCCATCAAGGGTTGAGGTGACTGAAACTCTTGAAACCTCTGGGGTTGGTGTTAGGATAGATGAGGTTATTTCATACGAGGGTACCTATTCACCAATACTATATAGGGGAGGTGTGCTCAAAATCTATGGGTTGATCCAGAGAGTATTGCCTAGAAACATATATAGAATAGCTGTTGGGACTAGAGAGTGCAGGGGCTACATAGCCCGAATCCCAGAGTAACTCGCCATTGAACGTGCTATATAGCCGGGACCTGGTCTTTATCGAATCTAAGGATCCTATCCCTATTGATCCTTATTCTAACTCTCTCCCCTATGGATAGGCTTCTCTCAAGATTTGCCCTAGCCTTTATAGTTATCGTGCTGTTGATTCTAACCGTAATTATAGAGTGAGATCCTAGGTATTCTATAGCTTCTACGATTCCTTCGAGATCGTGGTTTTCCCCATCCTCTATATAGACGTCCTCTGGTCTGAAGCCTACCAAACCCTTACTCCCATAGCCAAGGATCTCGGCTGGTACCAGATTACTCAGCCCTATGAATGTAAATGTGAAAATATCCCTTGGCCTTCTATATATATCTTCTGGAGAACCCTTCTGAACTATTCTTCCTCTATTTAGCAATATGATCTCGTCTGCTATGGCGAGAGCCTCCTCTTGATCATGTGTAACATGTATTATAGTGGTTCTGATCCTTCTCTGCAGCTTTTTCAAGAAACCTCTAACCTCGATCCTAAGCCTTGCATCGAGGTTGCTTAAAGGTTCGTCGAGAAGGAGTATTCTTGGCTCTTTAACCAATGCTCTAGCTATGGCTACTCTCTGTTGCTGTCCTCCCGACATCTGGTGCGGATATTTATAAAGCTGATCCTCTATCTCAAGCAGTCTAGCGATCTCGATAACCTTATCCCTTATCAGCCCTCCAGGAACCTTTTTAATCCTCAGAGGAACTGCTATATTCTCGAAAGCCGTCATATGAGGGTAGAGAGCATAGTTCTGAAAAACTATACCTATATTTCTCCTCCAGGGAGGTTCGAACGTTATGTTCTTACCATCCATAATTATATCGCCCATATCGGGAACCTCAAGTCCTGCTATCAATCTCAGCATGGTTGTCTTCCCAGATCCTGAAGGCCCTAGCACAATGTAGTATTTATTATCCTCAAAAACAACTCTATCTATAACTAGCTCGAATGCCCCATATCTCTTCACTATGCCCTTCAGCTCTAGCAATTAATCACCTCCCCCAGATCTTCTCCAGATCCCTCCTAATAAAGATCAGGAGGATTATTGGGGGTATCATGCTTATAACACCAGCAGCAGCAACAGCACCATAATTTGCTGTAACAGGGCTCATCAGATTAGCCACATAGACCGAAAAAGTCTGTGCGCCAGAGAAGCTGAGAGGGTTTGATAGATCATATGGTGAGTATGTAAACGCTAGGGGGAATAAGAGCGCGCCCCAGCTGATTAGAAAGGAATATACAGCTGCAACACCCATACCTCCCTTGCTCAGCGGGAAAGCTATCTTTATAAATACTCTAAACCTATTCATCCCATCAGCCTGGGCGGCTTCATCAATACTTTTCGGGAATTTTATGTAATAGTTATACATAATCCATGTTGTTATCGGAACCGTCATTATCGGGTATGTTATTATAAGAGCCCACCATGTGTTTATCACATTGAAGAATCGGATCATTGCGAAGAGAGGCACTATATAGATCAGAGTTGGTGTTGCTGTCAAATATAACACATAGATCAAAAGCCTATTACCCCCAAACCTATATGCTGCCATAGCAAAGCCTAGCATTGATGATAGGAGAATCGTTATAAACGTATTTATCGATGCAATACCGAGAGATGTCACCAGATAGGGGAGTCCCGTTGATATGACATAATGATAATTATCAAGGGTGGGGCTGTTGGGTATAATTGTTGGGGGTATGCTGAGGAGCTCCTTAGGCGATTTGAGAGAGACTATTAGTAGCCATGCTATTGGGAGGAGCGTGAATATTAAGGCAAGGAGTATCACCACATAGTGGATAGCCTTCGGCATTTCTCTAGATGGTGCGAAAGAAACCATAGGGATCCTTAAGATCGTTCTCGACGAAACAAGCCTAATATAGATAGCTGCCAAGATTGTGGATAAAACGGTCATTATCACGATCAGCGTTGCAGTATAACCCCTGAGCCTGATATCTGTGTAGAAATTCTCAAACACATAGAACGCAAGGTTATCAAGAACCCTCGGCCCTGCTTGTGAGGTACCTATATAGATCGGGTCGAATAGAAATAGACCCGAGATCATTGATAACACAAATGCTGTGAGGATCTGTGGCGACACTAGAGGAAGATCTACAGAGAGGAACTTCCTAACACCAACCATGCCATCTGCATATGCTGCCTCCTCAATATGCTTCGGTATAGATCTAAGGCCTGAGTATATTACGAGCACAGCTATTGGAAGGGATCTCCAGATCTCTATGATAACCACAGTATATATCGACGATGCCCAGTTATACTGATAAATATAATACGAGATACCAAGAAACGGGTTTAGCATGAGATACCACATTATAGCTGCGGTAGTTGCCGGTATGAATGATGCGATAGACAGAGGAACCAGAAACACACCCCCAACTCTCCTAAGCGAGGCTGCAATAGGTATGGCTAGAATCACTGTGATCATTGGCGCAACTACCGTGTAGATAAGTGTATTAAATATAACCCTACTTATAAATGGATCCTCAGCTAGGTATGCATAGTTCCTAAAACCAACCCATACAACATCTCCTCTAAGGGTGTATGTGAAGAAGCTCAGAAACGCGTTAGATAGTATGGGGTAGATGGTGAAGGAGACTAGGTAGGCGAGAGCAGGGAGCGCTAATAAATAGATAGATCGATCCCTTATCCCTTTACCCCAAAAGAATCCCTGTCTTCTTATACAAAAAAAGCGTTGTTTAAACATGACTGGACACCTATTTAGATCGATCTATGTTGCTATCTTCATAATCTTTATCCAGTCGTTCACAATATTATTTATAGTCTCTTCAGCGCTCTGCTTTCCTCTTAGAAAGTCCGCAACGTTTTTGATGAAGATAGGTCTTAGCTCTGTGAAGAAGTTAGTTATACTATTAACTATAGTGACCCTCTTTAGATCCACCGTCCTCTGTTCCTCAACAATCTTTATTAAAGGCTTGACCCAAGATGTGGCGGGGACCTCTGAGGCTACTTTCAATCCAGAATAGGTAGCTGGGATGAAGCCTATCTGTTCCGCGCCCTTTCTATACTCCTCAGGCGATATCATCATGGCTATAAGCTTTGCAGCTAGGTCGGGGTATTTTGAATATGGATTTATACCAGCAAATGTAGGAGCCTGACCAGATGCCCCTCCGGGTAGTGGAGCAACACCTATATCTCCAGCCACCTTTGATACAGATGCATTATTATAGATCGGTATAAACGCTGTCCAGGCTGCCACCATGGCATAATCACCTGTTAAGAAGAAGTCCCTCAGCTGATCATACTCCATAGCCTGCACATCTATAGGCGGTTGGAACTGAACAAGCTTCTTATATGTCTCGAGGGCTTTTATACCGGCTGTGCAGTTGAGGGTAGGCACTATCTTTCCATTAACCTCTTTAAAGTATGTCCAATAACCACCAACGCTTCCTGGAGCTACATCTGTACATGGATCTTGTGTTGCATATGAATAGAAGATCCCGACAAAACCATTAAATATAGATTGGGTTAAACCGTTTGGAAATAGAAGAGCATACTTTATTCCTAGGGATTCTTTCTTAGACTGGATAAATTCTGCCGCTTTTATCATTTGATCCCATGATGTCCATGTATTAGGATTAAGGTCAAAGCCATATTTATCCTTAAACTCCTGAGCCAGCTGTTGGTTCTCAAATATGCTCTTTCTATAGACTATTACATATCCAAAGACCTGCTGAAACGGAATACCGGAGATCTTTATAAGATTCCCCTTCTCGTCTAGAAGATGCACTGGCAGCATAGAGGAGAACGGTATATCGGATTTGTTGAAAACACCAGAGTCTAGGTATTTCCTCATATCAACCAGATAAGGTCCAAGGGTTGGTGCCTGGGAGGGATAGAATATTATTATATCAGGAGACGGGTTTTGGTTCTGAAGAGCCGTAAGAGCAGTTTGTACAAGCTGTGCAAAGGGTACTAGCTGAACCTCAACCTTAACGTTGGGATTCGCTTTCATAAAATCACTAGCAACAAGCCTTAGATAGGGGGCTAGTGTTGGATCTCCTGAGGAGGCTAAAATCGTGAGCGTGGCTTGGATCTGGGGAGCTTGCTGTTGCTGTGGCACTGTGGTCTGCGGTGCTGTGGTTGTTAGTGTGGATGGGGGTTTTGCTGAATATATACCGCTATATGATGTGTAGAGGAAAGCCCCTATAGCAATAACAATCACTGCTACTACTATAACTACCGCGATCTTAGATATACCTCGAGAAACCCTTACCCTTGATAACGTCACCATATAATTTCACCTCTAGATATATGGCTCAAGATATATATTTACATCACCATATGGTATGATATGGTGTGCTATAGTCTCAGGGACTAGTAGGACTACCAAAGACCCAGTAGTGGGTTTATTAGCTGCAAAAAGATTCCACCTAGCTAGGCCATAGATCATTGTATCCCGGGATTTAGAAGCAGTAAGCTGGTCGTGGAGAACCTCCAAACCGTAGATCATAAGACCCCCGTTTCACAGTTATGTAAGAATTCTTATAAATATCCACCAGATCTAACCATGATTTTTAACAAATACATGGTAATAATGGTTTCATCTAAATAATAGTGCCAACCTTGAAGGATCTTGTGTAAATATAACTGCGTAGCTTTTATAATCTGCCATCATATGCCTAGGCAAACTATTAAATGAAATTCTACTAAACGGAATCTATCGGTAAAAACCTAAATGTGCGAATAAACCCTCTTGCTAGATCTCTAGAGCACTAGAATGGAAAAGAAAAGCTGGCTGAAAAATATTTTGATAGAGCTAAGAACATGATAGATTGCAACTAAAACAAACCCATAGATGAAGCTATCGTATAACATAGAAACAATTGCCCAATTGTTCATGTGCTCGGGATCCTGATCTTGGAAACAGTGTTTTAGGATCCTGTCGTATTGTTCTAAAATATTTCCCTCATAGCTTATTCTATAACATGGGGCTTAGAGTCTAATGGTTATAGAGCCTGTAGTTATTTTGAGAGACGTGTGGAAGATCTACAGGGATCCTAAGGTTGGCGAGACTATCGCTCTAAAAGGTGTTAACCTGGTTGTCAACAGAGGTGAGATCATGGCCATACACGGCCCCTCGGGCTCTGGAAAATCTACCCTGCTTAAACTCATTGCGGGGCTCTTGAGGCCTGATAGAGGTGATGTGATCGTTGACGGCTATAATATATCGATGCTCGATGAGGAGGGGCTGGCAATGATCAGGAATACTGTTGTTGGCTATATACCTCAGGACTACGGGCTTGTGGAAGATCTTAATGTGTATGAGAACGTAGAAATACCCTTGCTCATAGCAGGAGTGCCTAAGAAGATCAGAGAGGAGAAAGTCTCAGAGATCCTAGAGTATATAGGGCTCAAGAACATGGCCTCCAAACCAGCAAGATTTCTAAGCGGTGGTGAGAAACAACGCGTTGCGATCGCGAGGGCTATGGTTAACACACCAAGCGTTATACTCGCAGACGAACCTACAGCTAATCTAGACTGGGATAGTAGTATGAGGGCTTTAGAGATGCTTAAGAGCCTTAATAGGGATTTCAAGACAACAGTGATCATAGTATCCCATGACCCCCGGGTTATTGACTATGCTGATAGAGCTGTTATAATGGTGAGCGGTGTTCTGAAGAGCTATAAGGAGTCGAGGGTATAGCCATGGAGTTGGGAGGGGTTAGGGATCCCATAGGGAGTTATTATAAAGAGCTTGTCAAAAGCCTTGCAAACATGTCGCCGAAGGATAAGAAGAGGCTCTCAGAAGCTGCCAGAGCTGAGATCACGTATGTGGATCTTGTAGGCGGTGATCGGCATGCTGTGCTTGGGAGCGAGGCAAAGGATCTTGCATCTAACATACCAAGAGATCTAGCCGATCATATAAGAGTCCCCATGATCATAGCTAAGGTCTCTGGTACGTCTTTCTATAGACTTCTTGACTGTAACGAGAAAACATCTAGAATGCTTCTAGAGCTAAGATCTAGAGGAGTTATTTCAAGCGATTATGCCGATAGATGCATATTAACCCAGGCAGATACTATATCACTTATAAAAAAATATAAAACCCTCTTTATTATTTCTATAATATATGGGGGAGATGAAGGATCACACTATGAGGAGGACATCTAGCATTAGGGATGAAAGAATAGCTGTGATTTTGAGGAAAACCCTAGATATACTTAAGAAACACAATATGGATGCTGATATAATAGAATACCCGCGTGGAGAGAGGAGATCTGTTGATATTGTCGTAAACAAGAGGATCATTATAAAGATAGGAAGAGACGCTTCAGAGATCTCTAGAGAGGAGATAGAAGATCTCAAGCTAGCATCTAAGATGCTAGACTCTGCAGCAGTAATAATATCTGAGACCTATCTAAATGAGGATCTAGAGCCGGGCGTGGTGATGGATAGATCCGATATAAGCGTTATGGATCCAGAGACGCTGGATCTCTATCTCTCTAACGAGAAAGTAGCTATATATTATAAGAGAGGACATTTCTTCGTAAAGATCAATGGGGTCGCCCTTCATAGAAAGAGGATTGAAAGAATGCTTAGCCTAGGAGAGCTTGCAGAGATGATAGGGACAAGCAGAAAAGCCGTGTATGAGTATGAGCGGGAAGCAATGGATCCCTCCATAGAGACTGCCCAGAAACTTATCGAGCTTTTCGGCGAGGAAATAGTGTCTAGGATAGATCTGCACGAGCTTACAGAGAGATATGTGTATGGCTATGTTAACAAGATCCTCAAGATCCATGCGCAAGAAGATCCAATGCTGAGAAAAATGTATGAAATGGGGATCGAGGCTGTAAAGCTCAAGAGAACAGCACCAGATATTGTGGGAAGAATAGAGGATCAGAAGACAGCCCTAGTAATCCAGAGGGATCGTGGAGACGATAACGAGATGGTTGAGAAGATAGTAAATACTATAAAAATCTGCGCCAAACTAGGTTGCGAGATCTATGCAGTACTATCAAATAGAGGTATAGATAGAGAGGCTAAGAAGAAGCTTGAAGACAATGTAACTTTTGTTGAGAGAGAAAAGCTGGAGCACCTGCTTAAAAACCTTGTTAGAAGATAGCTGTCAAGCCACACCTATCGAAGATATATTGCCAGCCACATATAGATTGTTAGGGATGGTGAATGGGAGGTAGGCAGAGAACAACGATCTTTATGGAGAAAGAGAGCGTTAAGAAGGAATCCAGAGAGAAAGAGACCAAAGGAGCTGGGAAGAAGTAGATAGACCAGGAGTTGCGCAACATAGATAAACTAGCTTTTCCAATACATCTATGGGGATGATAGAAGCCAGGTTGCTGATGTGTGATGTATTCACGAACCGTGTGACCCGCAGTCATGGCTTATAAAAGAGGGTCTGGAAATGCCTGTATGTCTTAGCAATGAGATGAGGAATACCAAGATCTATGACCCAGAGTATATAAGGAGCACGGTGCTTAGAGCGTATGGAGAGAGAATAGATATATCTGGGAAAATTGCGAGAAGCACGAGAATTGTTAGAGCTAGGTCTATATATCTAGCTAAGATAGATAAGGTGTTCTCCCTACTAGCAGACCTTGTTGGTAGATGTGCAAGACTACCGAGATCCTCATCGATGCATCCATTCTATGCCGAGATAGCCCTAATAGCCTCCGAGAAGATGTATGATAATCTAATAGATAGGTGTAGAAGAGTTGTTCATATCGTGACGAACCTTTATAGAGATTATAGGAGAAGGATAGCTGAATCAGAGGATCCAGCCGAGATCGAAGCGCTCTCAAGAGAATACGTTGGTAGAGTTCTCTCAACAGTCAGGAGGGGTTTGAGAGGTATTGAGCTTCTTAGAAAAGCCGTAGAGGAGGTATCAAGAAGCCCCTGCATATCGGAGGAAGCTATAAACATAGTGGTTTGTGGAATGCCCCAGGTGGGGAAATCAACCCTTGTATCCAGGATCTCATCTGCAAAACCCGAAACCTCTCCTTTCCCCTTCACAACAAAGAGAGTTATTATGGGACACCTGGATATAGAGGGAAGAAGGATAGCTATAATAGACACCCCGGGAATCCTGGACAGACCCCTGGAGGATATGAACGAGATAGAGATGAAGGCTGTAGCAGCTATAAAGAATCTCGCTGACCTAGCATTATTCCTCATAGATCCAAGGAAAGGGGCTTATTATAGCCTAGCTGAGCAGTTAAGAGTCTTGAGAAGTGTTACATCGCTTCTAGGGATGGAGAGAGTGGTTGTGTTGATAAACAAAGTGGACGCAGCATCTAAGGAAGAGATCGGGGAGGTTTTGGAGATCCTTAAGAGCAATGGGTACGAGAAGATCTACTTGATAAGCGCCCTAACCGGCTATGGTTTAGATCTATTATTGAAGGAGCTAGCTAATGTGAAAACAGAGAAGTCCGAAATATAACAAATGATCTGGCTAGTACTATATAACTATACCCTAGGTACTAGGGATCCTGAAAAGAGATTCATATAGCTACGCTATACCCCTCATAACACCATCTATAGCCATGCAGAATTATTAAAACAAGATAAAAATCTTTCACTTAATCCTTATACCTTTCTAACCATTGTTTTAACGGGCTTCTAGTGTGGGTTTGAGAGGGAGGCACATAATATCCGCTTTTGATCTATCAAGCGATGAGATATGGAGATTACTAGAGATCACATCGATTATGAAAAGCAAATACTACTCCGGAGAGAGAGTGCTAAACATACTTAAGGGTAAGACCCTCGGCTTAGTATTTCAAAAACACAGCACTAGAACAAGGGTTAGCCTAGAACTTGCTATGAAGCAGCTAGGCGGAGATGCTATATACATGAACTGGAACGAACTCCAGCTAGGTAGAGGAGAGAGTGTGAGCGATACGGCGAGGGTTCTTAGCAGATACCTCGATGGCCTTGCCCTCAGAGTATATTCCCACGAGCTTTTATACGAAATGGCCAGCGCCTCAAGCATCCCTATAATAAACGCCCTAAGCAATGAGGAGCACCCCCTACAAGCTTACTCAGACTTCTACACGATCTATGAGAAGAAGAAGAGAATCTCCGGGTTAAAGATAGTCTTTATCGGTGACGGGAGGGATAATGTTCTGAATAGCTTGATAGCCGTCTCCTCAATGCTAGGAGCAACACTGTATATAGCAACACCGCCTGACTATTATCCTTCAAAAAAGATCCTCGAAAGAGCATATAGATTAGCCGAAGTAACCGGAGCATCTATAGAGGTGCTCGACGACCCGGTAAGAGCTGCTAAAGATGCCGATGTGATCTATACAGACGTATGGGTATCGATGGGACAAGAAGGAGAGAGGGATAAGAGGATCAAAGACCTAGAGCCCTACAGAGTTACAGGAAAACTAATGTCCCTTGCTAAAAAGGACGCTATATTCATGCACTGCCTACCAGCACGTAGGGGAGAGGAGGTGGAGGACCAGGTGATCGATGGACCGCAGAGCGTTGTATGGGATCAAGCTGAGAATAGGCTCCATCTACAAAAAGCACTATTATCTATGATCCTCTAGCCTTCTTTTTTCCCTTCTTTTTCCTCCTCTTAGCAGTAGTCCTCGCTTTCTTCATAACAACAGCCCTATCCATGCCCGAAGCTCTGACGAAGTGTATCTTTTCACCATCTTCTGTAACAATAACCACAGCCTCACACTCGCCATCGATCCTCAGATCCCCCTCGAACACGTAGAACTCACCTTGTGGATAATACCACTCAATATCGCTAAGCTCACTAAGCCCTATTGACAGAGTACCTTGATCAGTTGCTGCTATGCTCCCACTTTCCAGTCCTTCTACCTGGTCTACTTGGTTCGCATTACCAGCGTTAACAATGGCAGAGCTATCGGACAAGCCTATATTTTGACCGTTATTTCTAACACTCCTCAAAACACCGATCCTCAAGAGCTTAGAAGGTCTATAAAAGATCGCCTGTTTCGCTGGACTTGATCCTAGATCTGTTCTCGACCTACCGACTCTTATGACCTGGTTTTTAGCCTCAGCTATGGCTTCGACATAGGATCCCTCGCCAAGCTCTACAGCGATCTTTTCTAATGTTTCCTCAGGGTTATCTCCAAGATCTATTGGTTCCTCTATATATTTCTCGCCAATTATTCTCAATACTGTGAGTCTGATCGAGTCTATATTGATTTGATCCTCGCCATACGATACAATCCTCACCTTTGCTTTCAAATCGTTTACCTCTTATAGCCTATCCTCCTTAGAAACTCCCTCCTCTCTCTAATATCCTCTTCACCCTCAACCCCGAGTGGTGTGAAACCATCAACAACCCCGAGAACAGCTCTTCCCTGATCTGTTTTCCCAACAATCACCTGGAGGGGGTTAGCGGTAGCCGCATAGATCCTGGTCACCTCATGGACGTTCTTTATAGCATTAAGAACGTTTATTGGCCATGCGTCTTTCATATAGATCACGAAGACATGCCCAGCACCTATCTTCATAGCAGCCTCTATAGCCAGTTTCCTGAGCTCTTCATCGTTACCATCATGCCTCACAAGCCTCTTACCACTAGCCTCACAGAAAGCTATACCGAACTTTATGCCTGGCGTGGATGTAACTAAAGCTTCGTATAGATCCTCGACTGTTTTTATAAAGTGTGACTGACCTATTATTACATTCACACCATGGGGTACGGCTATCTGAACAACCTCTATCCCTTGGAACTCCGGCAACCAGACACCCTATATTTCTTCCATTACATCCTCAATAAGTTTTTTCCTAATCTCACGGTTATCGACGATCCCTGCAAGCGATACCTTTAAAGCTGCTCTCGAGATCTTCACCAGCTCCTCAAGCCTTGACGAGATCTCGCCGATCCCGCGGTTTATTTCTGCAAGCTTAGCATCTACCTGTGAGAGCTGTGAGAGTATATATTCAAGCATGTGCAGCTGCTCATGAAGAGGATCTCCGTGGCTATGCCCATGGGCCTCGTGCTCATGAACGTGAACTTCTTCGCTCTCCTCTCCAGTCTCGCTAAGAGCAGACTCTCTCCTTGATATCTCGTCTATTATCTCTTTCATCGTCTCCTCATCCTTAGGGATCTTCCTAACCCTGAACTCTGACAACATAGAAACCCGTACTAGAATGCCTTACAAGCTTAATACAGTATAACAAGCCTTCTACAGATCCTTGATTGTCCAGCGTGAGTGGGATATTTTTATTGTTACTGTGATATCTTTCCTTTTATATACTCTACCAGGCTTGTTCTCTCTATAACTTCTCTCTCCCCGCTCTCTGTTAAGTATACCGTGACCTTATTGCCCGTAACTTCGGCCTTGCCTATATATATTAATACAGGTATTGATAGTTTTCTCGCATGTTCTCTCTGTTTTTGATGAGATCTTCTCATAAGATCCCATGATACGTTTATACCATTCTCCCTAAGATCCCTGATCACTTCTAGCGAGTATTCTAGTATATCTTTATCTCTCTCCATAATCACTACATAGACCTGTGTATATGTCTTTCTCGAATAGCTGAAAACCCCTAGCTCTAGTCCAACCTCGATAACCCTGTCAAGCCCTATAGAGAAGCCTGTAGCGGGCGTTCTTACACCTGTGAATAGCTCTATCAAGCTATCATATCTGCCCCCGCCACCTATAGAACCTATCTTCACGCTTTCAGTAATAGCCTCAAATATCGGTCCTGTGTAGTAATCCAGCCCTCTTACTAGTGACATATCAAACACTATGTTTTTAGACCTAACTATCGAGGAGATCTCTTCTAAATGCCTAGCCCCGCTAACAACATGTTCGTTAGAACCATATCTCCTCATAAGATCGCTGATGGCTTCGCTGAGAGGCATTCTCATTGATATAACTTCCAGCACTTTCTCGATAACACTATCACTCATACCTAGCGATTTAAGCTCCTTCCTAACACCCTCAACACCGATCTTGTCGAGCTTATCTATAGCCCTATAAACCCCTAGCGGGTTTTCTATCCCGAGCTCCTTCTCAAAAACGCCCCTCAGGATCCTTCTATCGTTTATAAGGATCTTAACACCGTTTATCCCAAGTTCTCTATATATAGTCTCGGCTAGCAGTAGTATCTCGGCATCGGCCTCTGGATATGGCGAGCCAACTATATCTGCGTCGCATTGATAGAACTCCCTATACCTCCCCCTCTGAGGCTCCTCGTGCCTCCAGACAGGAGCTATATGGTATCTCTTGAACGGCATTGGAGTGTCTTTATGCATTGCTATATATCTAGCCAGTGGGACTGTTAAATCGTATCTCAAGGCATACTCCCTATCGCCCCAAGGATCTTTAAACCTCCACATAAGCTTATTCTCGGCTTCCTCACCATACTTGCCAGCCATAACCTCGAAAAGCTCTACAGAAGGCGTGTCTATCGGATCGAAGCCAAACCTCCTAAAAATACTTTCTATTTTAGCTATAACGCTTTTCCTGAGAATCATTTCCTCAGGCCCCAGATCCCTGAATCCTCTGGGCACCGCAGGATGTCTCTGGATAGTCATTATAGCACCGTGTATAAGGTGCGTAGGGGCGATATAGCCATGGATTCCAGGTATGCATAGCAGCTATACAGCCGATATGGTTAATCAATATAGAGGTTCAGCTCGAATTTATCAGCGTTTCCCTTAACCAGTGTTTCTAATGAGATTCATAGCTATGCGAACCTTGTTGTAATCGAGGTTCCTCAACGCGGCAGAATTACAGAAACATGGCTCAACCGTAACCCATAATTCCTGGAATAGCGAAGAGCAGAAACCATACGGGCTGGGTGGAAGTCCTAGGTATAATAATCATTAAAGAATGAAAGAATATCAGCAAATATCGAAGAGCAAAGGGGAGATCTAGATATAGCCTTTAAATATCCCTAGACTCAATTCTATGTGAAGCAGTGGTGAGATGAGTGGCTGAGACGGCTCACAAGATATTAAGTGATTCTATAGGTCAGATAGTGCTCGTAAGGCTTAGGGGTGATAGGGATGTTAGGGGTAGGCTTAGAAGTTTTGATGTATATCTAAATATAGTGCTCGATAATGCTGAAGAGATAAAAGCCGACGGTACAACGAGAAGGCTAGGAACCATAGTTATAAGGGGAGAAAATGTTGTTCTCATATCACCCTCAGAGGTTAAGTAGGGCTGGTGTGAGCCATGGTTAAAGGAACACCGTCTATGGGGAAGAGATCCGGTAAGGTTGTCCATATAAAGTGTAGAAGATGTGGGAGAGTCGCCTATAATGTTTCTAAAAAATACTGTGCAGCATGTGGTTTCGGTAGATCGAGTAGGCTGAGGAGATATAGCTGGTCTTCTAGAAAGGTGAACAGAGTCAGGCTTCCAAGCAGATAGTTAGGTGCTAGAGCCACGGGGAGAACCCTCTATGTAGCCCTAGCCTTTATCATAATATTCCTTGGATTTGTATTTGCCGTTGATAGTTATTACTCCTCTATCCCTTACCGTGAGTCATACATATCTGACGAGGTGTGGTACGTAGATGCTGCAAGAAACCTTCTCTTAAAATTCGGTATAGAGCCAAAAACACAGACCCCTACAGCTACCGTGTTTATAAGTCGAGCCATAGACTTAAACTCTATGGCTAATCAGATCCAATCGATACAGGGAGTTAAGATCATCAAAAGGTTGGAAAAAGCGTGGGCTATATATGTTGAGGTACAGTCGCGCGATACTCTAGAGAAGATCTCGAGTATCCCGGGTGTTATAGAGGTTAAACCTGGATATGAGTATGGGGATGCAGATAATATTAACAACTATTATAACATGGAGCACCCGCCTCTAGGAAAGTACCTTATAATGATACCAATGATCCTCTTGGGGGATTATCCAGATATGTGGAGAATTCCGAGCATGATCTCTGGAGGATTACTATGCATAGTCGTTGGACTCATAGTAAGAGAGATAACCAGGAGTAATGTTTACGCCGTGCTTGCATCGATACTAACAGCAGCAGACCCCTTGGTAAGAAGCATGGCCGGGGTTGCTATGCTGGATATCTTCCTAGCCCTCTTTACAGCCTTATCCGTATACGCCATGCTCAAAGGATCCTTAACACTATCAGGAGTCTTCCTCGGACTCGCTATATCAACAAAAATGAGCGGTGCATTCGCTGCACTCCCTCTGCTACTTATAGCTATAATAAGGAGAGGCAACAGTATCGCGAAAATATATAGAGATCTCATAATCATTCCAATAGCTATTTTCATGTTGGCAAACCTTCCCATAATAGTATCTTTCAGCCCTCAAACCTGGTATGATCAAAGCGTGGTTGGCGCTATAAACTGGCATCTTAGAACAAAAACGCCGCCCGGCGAAGGACCTCCAGTCTCAGCCCCGTGGATGTGGCTGTACGGCGAAAATCCCTTCTACCTAACGGTATCGCCAGACACCGTTGCTAGGGGTAATATATATGTTTACATGGGTTCCTTGGCTCTTGCAATCCTTCTTGTAACCCTTGCAAAGGTTTTTCAATGCGTCTCGATGCTCACGATCGCTAGCTTTCTAACATGGCTGGGATACGTAGTTCTCTGGATAGCTGGTAACCACTCACAGTATAGCTTCTATATGGTTCAGCTCGCCCCGCTCTTTACCGCGCTCTTCATCACACAACTATGGATCATAGCAGAGAACACAGATATTGTTGTAGCTGAGTATAAGGCTATATACAAAAAGATCTTTGCAAAAACATAGCCCCACATACTATC
Source organism: Desulfurococcaceae archaeon AG1 (assembly GCA_003116855.1). Taxonomy (GTDB): domain Archaea; phylum Thermoproteota; class Thermoprotei_A; order Sulfolobales; family AG1; genus AG1. The sequence continues at coordinate 214,368 of BEWT01000016.1, read as the reverse complement.
AACCATTCTCTGGTTTTATAAACATGATAGTTGTACTGATAGACTTACACCAAGCATGGATGAAAACGTGACCCGCGATCCTCGTAATGAAAGATGAACCATAAAATCGGCTATTTGATAGAGATCCTACTAGAGCTCGCTGACGAGCTTCTTGAGAATATCCATGCTTTCGAGGATAAATGAGGGTCCTGTATGTGCGAGTCTCTCCTCATTAAACACAACTAGCTTTTTAAAATCGACACCTTTTTTGCTTAGCATCTCTTGAAGAGCCTCATATCCTATGGGTTTCTCGGATGTTATGTAGCTACTATTCTCATATATAACAAGATCTATTCTCTCGGTCTTCTCTATGATCTTCGCTGTTTCTATATAGGAGACAGGCTCATATCCAGAGACACTAACGCCGCCTACAATATGGATTGCATCGCTAATATGGCTAGCAGCCCCAGGAGACCAGAGGCCTCCTCTTGGTCCGAAGTCAAGGGTAACAAGGATCCTTGGTCTTTCAATAACCTCTTCATATAGATACCTTCCCACAGCCCTATGGAGCCTTGTTACGAGTTTTCTAGCCTCTGTGATATGGTTAGTTGCATAGCCTAGTAGAGAGATATTAGATATTATGCCGGCAACGTCTGTTGGCATTGGTAAAGGATATACCGGGAATCCCTCTCTAACAAGTGTATCTATTATCCCCCGCTGGACACCGGTTATTGTGAAGACTATGTTTGGTCTTAACTCCTTTATAAGGTTTATATTTACATGCATGTAACTACCAACCTTCTTCACGTTTCTAGCCTCTGGCGGTTTGTTTGAGAACGCGTCAGCCCCGACAACAAGATCTCCGAGACCCATCATGAAGAGGGCTTCGGTCAAACCAGAACTCATGGATATTATCCTATTAACAGGGGTTTCTATCTCTACATATCTTCCGAGGATCTCGTTAAATATCTTCAAAAAGCCCTCCCCAGGACTCTGTTCATAATCTTTATTGATGCTGTATATGGATCTATCTCTCCCTCGGAGACGAGTCTCAGCATCTCTCCACCTTCTTTCCTAAAGATCTCGTCGACCCTGTTTTCTAAAATGTGTCTCAGAACTATAGAGGAGCCATAGATCCTTCTCCTCCTAACAACCTCCTCGAAGAAACCTACCTTCTTTAAGTGATCGAGGTGCTCCTCTATAATTCCAACCAGCTCCTCAACACCTGTCCCCATAACTGCAGAGACCTTTATAGCTCTAGGCTTCCAGCCGCTCTCTCTAACAAACCCTTCATAGTTAAGAACATCTATTACCTCCTTCAGAGTTATATCAGCCTCGGGCTTATCCCCTTTGTTAACAACATATATATCCCCTATCTCCATCAGCCCAGCCTTGAGAGCCTGTATCTCGTCGCCAGCCCCTGGCATGACTACATTGAGCACTGTGTGGGATATGTTGATTATATCCACATCTGTTTGTCCGGCACCAACACTCTCTACTATTATTTTATCAAACCCGAGCCCGTCTAGGGCTTCTAGAACCAGTACTGTTGAGGCACTAAGACCTCCTCTAACCCCTCTCGTAGCCATGCTTCTTATAAAAACCCCGGGATCCTGTGTGTGTATCTGCATCCTGATCCTGTTTCCCATAAAACTACCTAGAGAGAATGGAGAGCTGGGATCTATCCCTATCACAGCAACCCTATACGACTTTTTCCTAAACATCGCTATCAGCTTTGAGATGAGCGTGCTCTTACCAACACCAGGGGATCCTGTGACACCTATCACATGGGCTCTCCCACCCCTCTTCATAAGAATCTTCATTATGTTTCCAACAACCTCGGAACCCGATTCGGCTGGGAACTCCACGATAGAAATGAGCCTGGATATGGATCTCAAGTCGCCGGAGATCGCCTTCTCTATCAATACTGTAGCATCGTTAGCCTTCAAGTCTCTTCCTCCTCTTCTCAGCCAGTTCCCTTACCTTCTCAATGATCTGTGATAGGGGAGAGTCTGGGAAGAAAACCTCAGAAACCCCCATTGCTTTGAGCTTTTCTGCATCGTCCCATGGTATTACACCGCCGACAACTACCGGCACGTCTTCAGCCCCATATTCCTTCAAGAGCCTTAGCACCTCTGGGACGAGAGCCATATGGGCACCGCTGAGTATGCTTATCCCCACAACATCGACATCCTCCTGTATAGCTGCTCTAGCAACCATCTCGGGCGTCTGTTTAATCCCTGTATAGATCACCTCGAACCCAGCATCCTTAAGAGCCCTTGCAACAACCTTAGCTCCTCTGTCATGACCATCTAGCCCTAGCTTTGCAACCAAAACCCTATACCTTCTCTTAAACCCTATGGCAGGAGTCTCGCTCAACAGCTCTGCGATCATTATTCCCACCTGGATTCTTTATTCATGGCTAGAATATTATTGGCTCGTTCCACTCTCCATAGACATTCCTTAGCACGCCCATGATCTCGCCAAGCGTTGCTAGAGATATTGCTGCATTATACACATATGGGACTATGTTCTCATTCCTCGTTGCAGCCCTCTCAAGCTCTGTTAGGGCTGTATTCACCTTAGCTTGATCCCTTGATGCTTTTAGCTTTCTAAGCCTCTCTATCTGGTGCGCTCTCACAGAAGGCTCGTCTATCTCTAACAATGGTATTTTAACCTCGTTCTCAAGGATCTCTCCTTTGAACGCATTGACGCCTACTATTATTTTTCTCATCTCCTCGATCTCTCTCTGCCTTCTATAAGCGCTCTCCGTGATCTCCCTCTGTGGATATCCCTTCTCTATAGCCTCAAGCATGCCTCCCATAGACTCGATCCTGTCTATTATCCTCCATGCCTCCTCCTCGATCTTATCGGTCAGCCACTCTATATAGTAAGAACCAGCCAGAGGATCAACTGTGTCGGCTACACCACTCTCATATGCTATAATCTGCTGGGTTCTTAGAGCAAGCTTCGCCGAGAACTCTGTGGGGAGTGCAAGGGCCTCGTCAAACGCGTTGGTGTGAAGGCTCTGGGTTCCTCCCAGAACAGCTGCTAAAGCCTGGAGAGTGATTCTTATTATATTGTTATAAGGCTCGAGAGCCCTTAGCTCAACACCGCTTGTTTGTGCATGGAACCTCAGCCACATGCTCCTAGGTTTTTTAGCGTTAAACCATTCCCTCATGATCTTAGCCCACATCCTTCTAGCAGCCCTGAATTTGGCAACATGTTCAAATACGTTTATTCCTGAGACGAAGAAGAAGGAGAGCCTGTGGGCAAAGCTGTCAACATCATACCCCCTCCTGATCATCTCCCTCACATACTCTATACCATCGGCAAGTGTGAATGCAAGCTCCTGAACAGGTGTCGCACCAGCCTCGTATATATGGTAGCCGGAGATGCTTATTGGATTCCATTTCGGAAGATTCTTAACGCTCCACTCAATAACGTCAACCCCGATCTTCAAGGCAGGTCTTGGTGGAAAGACATATGTTTTCTGACCTATGAATTCTTTCAACTGATCATTCTGGGTAGTGCCACCAATTTTATCATCAGGAACACCCCTGCTCCTAGCAACAGCTACGTAGAAGCTCAGCATAACGGGTGCTGGTGGGTTTATAGTCATGTTGGTAGTTATACTACCCATATCGATGTCTTTGAAAAGAATATCCATATCCCATATAGATGCGACAGAAACGCCCTCAACCCCGACCTCACCCACGGCTAAGGGGTGATCAGGATCTAGGCCTAAGAGTGTGACCTCGTCGAAGGCTATCGAAAGCCCTGTCTCCCCGTGCTCTACTAGGTATTTCAGCCTCTTATTAGTATCCTCTGGAGTTCCAAAGCCCGAGAATTCCCTCATAGTCCATACTTTGCCTCTATACATGTTATAGTGTATACCCCTTGTGAAGGGGTACTGCCCTGGAAGACCGATCTTATCCATATACCGTGTTGCCTCAATATCTAGCGGTGTATATACTGTCTTCACCTCTATGCCTGAGTCTGTAGTGAATCTATCAAGCCTATCCTTATACCCAGCCTTGGCCATCTCCTCCTGCCATTCCTTAAGAGCTCTGGCCAGCGTCTCTAGAAATTCCTTGGAATAATCTCCCATAATCGTTCCCACCACTATTCTATCCAAAACAAAATTATAAACCCACTCCTTATATGGTAAAATTATACAATTAACACATATATATAGCTATAGAACAAATTATTAATAATAAACATTATCATCATTGCAATTTAAAGATCTTTTGCAATATAACCCTAGATCGTCTTCTGAAATGAAGACCTAGATATGGATACATAACATCCAGAGGCAAAATCATATATAAAGTCCTGCTTAAATATCTATGAAAACACTCTCTAGCGAACGTGGATGAAACCCTAACGATTCTACACATGATCAGTAAAGGAAGCGTGCTGGGCACCCAAAATTATCTTGGGCAATGAATATTGATGAACATTTAATTTAATACCCAGCATATAGCATCATATTGGGTGGATTCGTGAGAGGCATAGGTAGTCTAGGTTTAATAGCGATCCTACTTATACTTATCGGATCCCTAATAGCTATTTATATACTGCTTCAAAGCCAACCTAGTGATGAGAACCCTTCAAAAATTCCAAACGGTATCTATGTGTATAAGAACAACTCCTTTGTACCACTGAATATCCAGGGACCCTTCATACCGAGAGAACCTGGTTATTACTTTCTATATTTTCATAACAATCTATGCCCCCACTGCCAAGTATTCTATCCAAAATGGATAAACTATCTCAAGAGTGAGGGAGGCGTGTTCAGAAATATAACCGTGGTCGAAGTTGTATGTGACTGGTTCACTCAGCAGTGTAACAATGATGCTGCAAGGATCACATTCGAACTATACGGAGTAACATCATCACCATTCTTCCTATTAATCAAGGTAAACGCAAGTGGGTGGGTAGAGAGTATATGGAACATCGGTGAAGAGTATTTACAACTACAACGATCAGGAAACATACCTACCCAGGAATTCCTACCTCAATATCTAGAGGTTATAGTGAGGTCAAAAATAGCGAGATAGGCTCAACACTGTTACTGCTAGTGGTTTTGGTATTTGGTATATAGGTTTAAAGAAATACACTAAGGACTGAAAGATCGACAAAGACTAACACAGATACCAAGAAAACACATATTTTAGAACTTATCTCAGTTATCCTGATCCTGCTATGGAAAGTTTATGGTAAAAGATATCTCCTCTTTTAATTCGAAAAGCCCAGCTCGTATTCCCAATATAGGTAGGCTTGTATAAGCTAAAGGCTCCTCAGTATCTCTCCAGGTCATAGAGCGATAAACCCGCAGTTGGTATAAAATCAATTCGAACTATATAGATAATGCTATGTTATCTTTTAATGATCAGCCTGGTCTAGGCACATCACTATTCAGAGCCGATGATCTTCGTCATGTGGTGTAGCCCGCCGAGCTGCCCTTCCTCCTAGGGAGTGTCTCCTCAGAAGGTGTGGGATCGGCGGGCTCCTATCATAAATATCTAACAAACCCTAATATTTTGATAAACAGATCGTTCTCTCATCACTGGCCAGTTGAGCTTGTTGCCTAACACTATGAACTGAGTTTGTATGTTATAAATATTATTTATAGGTTATTAGTTATTATTAAAAGATTTTTTGGTATTACCTATAAATTTATAAATCTATTGTCGTATGATAAATATACTTCAACCATGGCTTAAAAACCCCTACGGCAAGAGATCCTGGTGTGTATCGTGAGAGTTGTTCTCGCATACTCCGGAGGGCTTGATACAACCACATGTATAGTATGGCTAAAAGAAAAATACCAGGCAGAGGTAATAACAGTTACCGTAGATGTAGGACAGGAGGAGGATTTCGAAGATGTTGAGAGAAGGGCACTTAAGGCAGGAGCTTCACAGCATTATACCATAGATGCTAAGGAGGATTTTGCAAGAGGATATATATTCCCTGCCATAAAGATGAACGCTCTTTACGAGGGCTCCTACCCCCTCAGCACTGCACTGGCAAGACCCCTTATAGCTGAGAAAGTGTTAAGAGTAGCTAAAAAGGTTGGTGCCGACGCTATAGCCCACGGGTCTACGTCAAAGGGGAATGATCAGGTTAGATTCGATCTTACAATAAGGGCTCTAGATCCTGATATAAAAATAATAACCCCAGCGAGATCCTGGGGTATGACCCGAAAAGATGAGATCGAATATCTAAGAGCACGGGGAATAGAGGTTCCCAACGTTAATAAAAAATACAGCGTTGATGACAACCTCTGGGGAAGGAGCATAGAGGGTGGAGAGCTAGATGACCCCTCACACCCTCCGCCTGAGGAGGCATTCAAATGGACAGTATCTCCTGAAAAAGCTCCCGACAACCCGCTTACCCTGGAGATAGAGTTTAGCCAGGGGATCCCGGTAGCGATTAATGGTGAAAAGATGGATCCCGTGAAGCTGATAAATACTTTAAATATTATCGGAGGATCCCATGGCGTTGGAAGAATAGATCATATCGAGAACAGGCTTGTGGGTTTCAAGTCGAGAGAGGTATACGAAGCCCCTGCGGCTACTATACTTATAAAGGCTCACGAGGATCTGGAGAAAGCTGTGCTAACGCCAAGAGAGCTGAGGATAAAGAGGATGGTCGAACCCATATGGAGCGATCTAGTATATAACGGGCTCTGGTTCGAACCGGCAAGAAGAGCTATTGAGGCTCTGGGAGACGAGATGAATAGGTGGGTCACAGGCTCTGTAGGAGTGAGGATCTATAAGGGCTCGGTAACTGTTATATCGAGGAAAAGCCCGTATATGATATATAGCCAGAACATAGCGAGCTATGACGTGGGATGGTATCCATCTGAGGAGAAGGCTATAGGCTTTATAGAGATATGGGGGATGCACTCCCTCTCAGCCCTTAGGGTGAGGAGAAACGCTCTATAGAGAGCCCCTTCTCGGTAAGGAGAACCTCAACTGGTACACCTCATCGCTAAAATATGATGAGATGATCCTGGAAGAGGTTATAGAGGTAGAAAGGGCTAGGGTAAAGGCTCTTGTAGATGATAATATAATACCTAAAAGCGATGGAGAGAAGATCCTTTCATGTCTTGAGGAGCTTAAAAAAGAGCCAAGAAAACTCTTAGAATATGGCGAGGCTGAGGATGTTTTTGAAGCAATAGAGTTATATCTACAAGATAGAATAGGCAGCGTCGCAAGCTGGTTCTCCCTTGGGAGGAGTAGGAACGACCATATAGCCGCTACCCTTAGGCTAAAGACAAAGAAATACATAGCACGGATAATGATCCTTCTCATAAAGCTAAGAAGAACCCTAATAGAGAAAGCCAAGATCTATGCATCAACCCTCTTCCCAGCTTATACCCATACACGTGAGGCTCAGCCAATAACGTTTGGACACTATTTGCTCAGCATAGACGAAGAGCTCGAGGATCACTTGACCTTGTTAGAAAAAACCTTCGAGATCGTTGATGTGATGCCACTGGGAGCCGGGGCTGTTGGAGGAACCACCGTGAATCTTGATAGGGATAAGATAGCAAGGGAGTTGGGTTTCGCCAGACATAGTAGAAACACGCTCTATATGGTTTCGAGCAGGGGTTTCCTAATACTCCCATTGGGCATAGTTACAAGCCTGTTAGCTTTCCTAAGCAGAATTACACAGGATCTGATAATTCTATCGATGAGTAGATATGGTATCATAAAGATCCCCAACAAGCATACAGCCACAAGCAGCATAATGCCCCACAAAGTGAACCCAGTCACGCTTGAGATACTGAGGGCACGGGTTGGCGAGTCCTTGGGGCTATTCACATCTATCTTGGATATCTATAGGGCCACACCCAGTGGGTATAACCTGGATTTCCAGGAGATCAACAGAATCTCCTGGAGGATCTTTGATAACACTGTTGAAGGTCTAACCATACTACACGATCTATTCAGTAACATTGAGATCGATGAGAAGAGATCTGAAGAGATCTCAAGGGATCCCGAGTTACTAACAGCAGATCTAGCCGAGATCCTATCTATAGAGAAAAGAATACCCCATAGAGAAGCACATAGAATTATAGCTAGCAAGATAAGGGAGAAAGGATCCAAGTGCTTGTTAGAAGAATATCCGCAGCTTAAAGACTCGATGAGCTTCTTAGAGAAAAAAAGATTCAGAGGATCGCCAAACCCTGAAGAGGTAAAGAAGTTCGCTGACGAAAAAGAAGCAAGGCTCAGAGAGTATGAAGAGAGGCTTTCAGAGTTGTTGAAACTAGCTGGAACAGACAAGGGTTAGTAAGTTATAAGTTAAAGAGATCCGCACCTGCAAAAATCTTCGATTTGCACGAACTATTACCATTCCTCTTCTTCTTCCTCTTCCTCCTCTTCCTCGAACTCTTCTTCCTCTTCCTCAAACTCTTCTTCTTCGAATTCTTCCTCCTCCCATTCTTCCTCGAACTCTTCTTCCTCTTCCTCCTCGAACCTCTTCATCTAAGCGACCCATGATATATCTGGAGAACGGCTTATATATAAATCGGCTCCGAATTAAACATTTTTCTTATACGTGAGCTTCGGTTAACCAGTAATCCATACTTAGCATAAACTCTGCTGCACCAAACCTGTTCTTCCTAATCCTCCAAGCACTATGTCTATTCTATATTTGTGACCATGATTAGGATATTAACCATTGCTCGTTTTGATCAATGAGCAAGGTGATATTATTAGCTATAGAGCAGATATACCATGGTGTGCTTCTTTGCTCATAATAGGTAGAGAGGAGGTAGATTCAGTAGTAGATCCACAGGGTCTTGTGGAGGATATTAGAAACGTTTACCTATCCCAATATATAGCTTTCGAGAGGGTCTCGAGCATTATCAGCGGATCCTGGTTTGGGATCATGAGAGGCTTTCACGAGGAACTGGGGTTTCTGGTCAAAATAGTTGGGATTTTCCCTCAAGCGTATCCAAGGGTTAAGGGCGTTGTAGTGGTTATAGACCATGTTACAGGTAATCTAAAGGCTCTGATAGATGGGTATAGCCTTACAGGCTGGAGAACAGCTGGAGCGTCAGCTCTTGCCCAGATCATTCTCGGAGGATATAGCATAGAGACCCTCGGGATCATAGGCGCAGGGACACAGGCTCTCTACCACCTAAGGGTCTTCACCAAACTCTTTAGGATCGGTAGGATCTTGATAAGTACGAGAAGCCCTGAAAAAGCTAGAGATCTTGCTAGAGAGTTTGGAGCTGAGCAGGTATCAGCAAGGGATCTTAATGCGACTGCCACAACAGTTATAGCTGCAACAAACTCGTCAGAGCCAGTAGTAATAGGGGATCTTTTATCACCGGGCTCGATAGTGATTTCAGTAGGCGCCCCAAAACCCGTGAGGGAGCTTGATGAGAGAACCATTCAGAGAGCTGGATGCGCGTTAGTAGATACACGCCAGGGGGTTTTGGAGGAGAGCGATGACGTGAAGGGGATAGAAGTAGTAGAGATCGGTGAGGCGCTTAGGGGGAAGAGGTGTGTCTTTAGGGATATAAAGCTATACAAATCTGTGGGGACATCTATACTAGATATTGCAGGAGCAATCCATATACTTAGAAGAATGGGTGTTAAGTAAAAAGTAATGTTTACAGCTTCATGGTAGCTTCTAGATATTTGCCTTACAACATATTTAGCTATAAGGGATACCCTTATGTCAGCACCAGAGATCTTTGTTGAGAAGACCAATAGAGGTGTTAGGATAGTTAATAAGAGCAATAAAAAGATAAAGGTTGTGACAGTGACTCTCATCTATAGATATACTGTCACATCGGCAACAACCAAAACTCAGAGCGAGTCTCCATATCTCTCTAAAACAGGGTCTGAGAGGATGAATCCTATGAAAGATCTAGAACCTGGATCCTCGTTTGAGGTTGAGTTCTATCCACCAGATATACTTGTATCTGTAGAGCTTGTAGTTGAAAGCGATAAAACCAGGCATATTATATCTAGAAACCTCGCGTGAAGCTAATGCTACATAGAGATGTGATTTGGAGAAGGATCTCAGCCATTTTGGTATTAATAATACTAGCTGTTTTTATGAGACCACTAGGAGGAGTATCGCTTGTATATCTAGCTGAACCAGTCACCATCAGTGGGGCTATAACCAGCAATACAGGAGCAAATATCCCCATACAGTCTGATGATCTCTTTCACGGTTTGGTGAGGGACTATAACCTGCTTCCAACAGTTATTGGGATAATAATAGGCATTATACTGGTTATTGCTGGAATAGTCTATCGTATTGGTTATAATAGACCTGGTGGTGAAAAAGTTATAGTGGAGAGAGATGGTAGACTGGGAGAGAGTCAGGAGAGATCTGCTGGCTGGAAAGCCTATCCTCCTCTACGACTTTGCCGGGCGTGAAGAGGAGGTTGATATGGTCTTTTACGCAGGATCCATTGACTACAGAAGCATATATACACTCAGAAGAGAAGCCGGCGGCCTCATATGCCACGCAATCTCAGAAGCTGTAGCAAAAGAGCTGGGACTCCCCTACCTAAGCGACCTGCTATCATCGATATCCCAGCTCTCGGGTCTCACGTCTAGAAGGCTTAGGTATGGTGATGCACCGCCATATTCGATCTATATAAACCACTTCTCAGTAAGAACCGGCATATCTGATAAAGATAGGGCTCTAACTATAAGAAGGTTCCACGACGTTGTGGAATTAGTAGTATCTGGTGCTCCTGAAGAGGCTAGAAGGATCTTTTATAGCGAATTTGTAGCTCCGGGACATGTTCCCGTGTTGGTGAGCAGGGGTATAGGTAGAAGGAAGGGGCATACGGAGCTAAGCATAGCTATTGCAGAGAAGCTAGGACTCGCTCCGAGCGTTATTATAGCTGAGATGCTCGATGAGGGCGACTCCATGGCGCTCGAGAAGGCTGAGAAATATGCTGCTGAGAAAGGTCTTATACTGATCAAGGGTGACGAGATCCTCAAGGAGATGGGAGGCGTATGAGGAAAATAGGGGTTGTTGATACAACATTCTCTAGAGTTGATATGGCCTCTCCCGTGATCGAGGTGATAAAGTCTAGAATATCCGACGCTAAGATCGTGAGATACACAGTACCAGGGATCAAGGACATACCTGTTGCCGCTAAAAAACTGATCGAGGAGGAGGGGTGTGATATAGTGATAACCCTCGGATGGGTGGGTAAAACCCTTACAGACAAGCTAAGCTACCTAGCCCTCAGCATCGGACTAATTAATGTCCAATTAATGACTAACAAACACGTAATAGATGTCACTGTACATGAGGATGAGGCTGAGAGTGAGGAGGAGCTCTACAAAATAGCTATAGATAGATCTAGAAAACATGCTGAAAACCTTGTTGAGCTACTCATGAGGGGTAGAGAGGCTCTTACTAAAAAGGCTGGCAAGGGTATTAGGCAGGGATACCCAGATGTTGGGCCAATCAGGGAGTGAGGATTGCAAGGAGCAAAAGATAGAGATAGCGATCGTTGTTTCTGAATTTAACTATGACATAACTAAGATCATGCTTGAAAAAGCTGAGGATCACGCAAGATTCCTAGGAGCCAGCGTAAAGATCATAGCACGAGCCCCTGGAACCTACGATATACCAATACTTGTTAAGAAGATCTTGGAGAAAGGAGGCGTAGACGCCATAGTAACTTTAGGAGCCGTTATCGAGGGCGAAACAGAGCACGATGAGGTTGTAGCACACCAGGCAGCAAGAAAGATACTGGATCTGGGTGTTGAGTACGGCATACCAGTAACACTAGGGGTAATAGGTCCCGGGGCTACAAGGCTCCAAGCCTTAGAGAGAGCTGAGGAGTATGCTAGAAGAGCTGTTGAGGCTGCTGTAAAGCTTGTTAGAAGGGTTAGGGAGATAAAGTGTAGCCAAGGCTAAGACTACCACAAAACGCTATCAGATCCCTCGAAAGCTTTAACCTCTTATTCCAAACTACCATATGGGGTATATCTTGAGGCTCTACGAGTTCGAGGGTAAGGAGATCTTCTCAAGATACGGCATAAAAGTCCCGAAGGGTGTGTTGATCTCAAACCCTGATGAAGTGGTAAGAGCGATAGACATTGTAGGAATCCCTGCCGTGCTTAAGGCACAAGTACTCGTTGGGGGTAGGGGAAAGGCTGGGGGTGTGAGGATCGTCAATAGTCGGGAAGATGCTCTTAGAATAGCGAGGGAGATGTTCTCAAGAGAGATAAGGGGTGTTAGAGTAAGAAGGATCCTTGTGGAAGAAGCGGTTAAGATCGTAAGAGAGCTCTATCTATCCATAACTATTGATAGAAGCTTAAGGAAATATGTTGTGCTCGGCTCACTCGAGGGGGGTGTTGATATAGAGGAGATAGCTGTTAAGAAGCCAGAGTCTATTGTGAGGATCTATATCGACCCCCTAGTAGGGCTTAAGAGCTATCACTCACGAGCCTTGTCAGAGGGTATGGGGCTTGGTGGAGAGCTTGCATCCAAACTCGGTTCGATATTAAACTCCCTCTATAGGATCATGCTTGACTATGATGCAGATCTTGTTGAGATAAACCCACTAGTCATAACCGAGACACAGGATCTGGTCGCGCTGGACTCGAAGATAACGATAGACGATAATGCTCTATATAGGCACCAAGATCTAGTCTCAGCTCTAGAGCATGATCCGAGGGATATGGATGAAGATGAGATCATAGCCCGTAAATATGGCTTCACCTATGTAAAGCTCGAAGGAGACATAGGGATCATGGGTAACGGGGCTGGGCTTACCATGGCTTCAATGGATCTTGTAAAGCTATATGGCGGCAGACCAGCCAGCTTCCTCGATATAGGGGGCGGGGCTAACAAGGAGAGGGTTAAAGCAGCTTTAAAGATACTCCTCAAGAGGCCTGATATTAAAAGCATATTTATAAACATCTATGGAGGTATAACTAAATGCGATGAAGTAGCGAGTGGGATTGTTGAGGCTATCAAGGAAACAGGCTCTGATAAGAAGATCTTTGTAAGACTTGTAGGAACAAGAGAGGAGGAGGGGAGAAAAATACTGATAGAAAACGGTATAAGGTATTTCACAGACGATAACGACGCTGCCTTAGAAGCGGTGAAGGCTGTAACCGGTAACTGATAAAACTGCCTTAGATCTAGCTCAAAGATCTAGCACGACCCCTCGCTCCACAGGATCTTCTCTTCTTTACAGGCAGAGGCTCACCGATGTGGAAATAGCTAACCTCTTATTTAGCGTAAACAGCTCTTCTTCAATGTAATATGATCCACTCATATCTCCTTGGCATATTTATTTATAGAGACTCATATGTGTTTTTCATCAGGATAGCGTCTCCCTCTATATTGGGCGATTCTGAGATCACGACCCCTTTTGCTTTGAAATCCTTCAACGCCCTCAATATATCCTTATAATTGAGATCTGACTCCTCTAGGTTTAGATGTTTTATCTCGCCCCTACTTCCGTACTCTATGCCTGATATGTGTATATGCATACTATCTAGAGCTATTCTCCCAAGCCTTTCTTCTAGCTTTGCAAGAACGCTCGATATCTCGCTATATGTGTTATACTTCCCAAGCGATCTGGCATGTATATGTGCAAAGTCAATGGCTGGCAACACCATCTCCACATCCTCAGCTAACGATATAACCTCGTCAAGATCTCCGAACTCCGCAAGCCCTCCCATGGTTTCTGGTCTGATCCATATCTCGATCCCCTCATCCTTCAATACCTTTACTATATATCTCAACGCGTCTCTAACCCTTTTATAAACCTCCTGGGGAGTGCTGTTTCCGTAATAAGCTGGATGGAATACTATGGAGAAAGCTCCGCTCTCGCTCCCCACTCTCGCCGTCTCAAGGATCCTCTGGATGCTTGCCCTCAGCTTATCCTGATCCTGTGAGTTTAGGTTAATATAATAAGGAGCATGGGCCGTGAGGATCACCCCGAGACTGCTTGCCAAGATCCTCACTTCTTGAGCCGTGGATCTGCTCATCTTCACACCTCTAACGAACTCCAGCTCCATCGCGCCTAGACCAAGCTCTTTGACCCTCCTTATACCATCGAGTGAAGTCTTTTTAGGGGTTGAGAGCGGTATTCCGGCTGTTCCGAATACAAGTTTATCTAGGCTCTTCACCGCCAATACCACTAACATTCTTCCCGGTAAGGTTTATAAGGGCTCTTGAGATATGCTCGTGGCTGAATATAGATGTGCCTAGATCATCTATTATATCTCTAACCACATGTATAGACCCATCGAGACCTATTTTTACGAGAAGCAGCTTTGGTGTTGCTGTAACGTTGAAAAGCATGAAGAGCTTCCTTGCTACAGGATCTGTGCATTTGGTCGTAAACCAGTCACACACGACTTTTATATGAAGAATTCTAGTGAACTCATTACCAACGCTCTTTAAAGCGTTTTCGAATAATGGGTAGAACTTCCTGCAGGATGGACATAGGTTGTTATGGAAATAGATCAGATAATAATCCGCATTGCTAAACAGCTCTTTTTCTCTATCTATATTCTGTTTGACATAACGCCCTTCCTTCCATATATACACACCGTTCTCAGCATATGTTCCTCTGGCTCGGACTAGCTTGAATATCTTTGCTATGAGGCTAGCTATTCTTCTCACCACACCATACCCACGCAGTATTTTCATCTAATCTAGCTATATTTTTACAGGATCTTTATTGTATATGGGATCACGGCTTGATCGATAACCCTACCTATAATCCTCCACATTATGATCGCCGAGCTCAGTGCTTATTTGATACGTGGCTAAGGATATAATAGGATGTATCTCTTTGTGGGCAAAGGAGATCGAAGAGAGGATCAAGAAACTGCGGGAGATGGGCAGAGATCCTTATCTAGTAGCATATAGATTCGATGTATCATCCCCAGCATCAGAAATAGTCTCTAAATATGCATATCTGAAGCCAGGGGATGAGACTAGTGATAGCGTTTCAGTAGCTGGCAGAGTATGGCATATTAGGAGGCATGGAAAAATAACATTCATGGATCTTTATGATAACACAGGTAAAATACAGATCGTTGTTAAAACCGACTCCCTTAGAGAGGATGATCGTCCGCTCCTCGAGATCATAGATAAAGGGGATATCATAGGCGTTAGTGGGCGTGTGATCAAAACCAAAGCCGGTGAGGTATCGGTTCTTGCTGAGAGGATCGAGATCCTCTCCCTTTCATGGAGACCCATACCCTTCCACGAGTTCGGGATCAAGGATCCCGAGCAAAGGTATAGGGAAAGGTATCTAGATATACTGCTAAACTCGAGGGTTAGGAACGCTATAGTGAATCTCTACAAGCTTGAGTATAACATGAGGAGGATCCTTCATGACAAGGGGTTTGTAGAGGTCCACACACCCAAGCTCCAACCGATCTATGGGGGGGCTCTTGCGAAACCCTTTATAACAAGGATTGAGGCTCTCAAGAGGGATGCCTATTTAAGCATAGCTCCAGAGACATATCTAAAGAGGCTTGTAGTCGCCGGACTCTACAGGGTTTACGAGATAGCCGTCTGCTTTAGGAACGAGGATATAGATGCTACACACTACCCCGAGTTTGTACAGCTAGAGATATACCAGGCTTTTGCCGATTGGAACGATATAATGTCTCTTGTTGAGGAGCTTGTTTCAGAGTCTGTTAAAAGTGTCTATGGTGACTATAAGGTTGAGGTTAAGAGTGATAATGATAGCTATACTATAGATTTTAGAAGACCTTGGAGGAGGATCACTCTAGAGGAGGCTATAGAAAGGTATGGCGGTGTGAATATAGCTAATAAGGATGAGACTGAGATCATGGAAATAGCGAGAAACCTGGGGATCGAAGCTACAGATCCTAGAAGGGGAAAGATCCTCGAGAAGATCTTTGAGAAAACAGCACAGCCCAAGATAAACGACCCAACCTTTATAACTCTCTTTCCAAGGGACATATCACCCCTTGCTAGACCCTATAGAAACGACCCTAAGTATAGCGAGAGATTCGAGCTATATATAAGAGGACTTGAGATAGGTAACGGCTACTCAGAGCTGAACAACCCTGTTCTTCAATACCACTTCTTCAAAGAAGAGGAGGAGTTGAGGAAGAAAGCAGGGAGAGTTGATGTAGAGTCCCATCCAATGGATAGAGACTATGTAAGGAGCCTGGAATACGGCTTACCACCTACAGGAGGTGTTGGGATAGGGTTATACAGGTTATCGATGGTTCTCTCAGGACTTAGCTCTATAAAGGATGTGATTCCATTCATCTACGTAGTCCCAGATGAGTTCCAATGCGCCGTTGAACTCAACCCGAACCTCCTAGATCTGTATTTGAAATAGCTGTTTGACAATCAATTAGTTTCACCCCACCCTCACAGTGAGCGAGGAGGTAAAGATCTTTAGGAAACCCATTAATGGTAAGACCGACCAGGAATAGCTAGGGAGGCTATGTATAGATGCTCCTACTGTGGTTCCACAGACATTGTATATGATCTCAGTAGGGGTTATACTGTGTGCACTAACTGCGGCTCTGTTAACGATATTATATATAATAGTGATTCAGAGCTGTATAGCAGGATAAGCTATCCAGAAGAACTTAGCGCTATATATAGACGTTCCCATAACAATAAACATTGGCACCAGGAAGAAGTAATCAGGCTAGATAGTATAGGCAAGGCTTACAAAATATACAGAGGCCTGGTTAGTAAGAAGAGGCTTAAGAAAGGGGTTTTTGTATCTAATGAAGCCTTACAAGATCTCATGGCTGGGCGTAAGCCCTCTAGAATCTTCGATCATATCAACAATAAGGTGGTGACCGAGTTCCTCGAACGAAGCCCCGTATTAAAGAAGGTGATCGATATAATGAAGGAGTATCCCAGCATATATTCGAGAACAACCAGAGGCAAGGCTGCTGCTGCATATATAGCTGCTAAGATGGCTATAAGGGATCCTGTATCCCTGAGTACTGTTTCTAGATTCTTTAACCTTAGTATGGTTCATCTAAGGAGGATAAAGAGATCTTTAGAGACATCAAAAGATCTTCTTAGCAAAATCAGCTATATAGAGGATCTATCGCGGGAGATCGCAGAGGCTGATATGTTTATAAAGAAGCATCTGGGCTCGTGAGGGATCTTTTTTGCTACTATTTAGGAAAAGGAACAAGTTACAGGATAGAGCGAGATATGATAATGTATTCGAGATCGATATTGGCGGCAGATCTCTCTATGCATCTGGGTTTGAGGTACTCGTAAAGGTTACTGGTAAGAGGGATAGGGGCTCTGCTAGAGATTCTGTGAGGGCTGCTATCGAGAATATGATATATATATTGAGGGAGAGGATGCCTAGATCGTCACAGATCTATGTCGTGACAAGGATAACAAAATACCTAGGAGGAACTGTGGTGATCTGTGTTGATAAGAAGGTAGATGTTGGTCAGATGTGCAGGCTCGCATCATCAACGATCGAGGCTCTCTCGGACAGGTCTGTAAAGATCAGAGAGCTCTCTGAGAAAGAGATTCTCGAGAGCCTTGTAATCCATAGAAAGTATGGTGGTAGCTTCCTGGATATGAATGCCTTTTTCGCTGAAGAGGCATCGCCATATGTAGATGAGCTACCAGTCCCCATGATACCCCAAACCAGTGAGGGGGTCTTGATAGGCGAGACCATAAGATCCAAGATAAAGCAGAAGATCTATTTACCCCTAGATACGCTTACAAGACACATAGCGATATTCGGCTCCACAGGCTCTGGAAAATCCACCACTGCAGCAGCTATAGCTGTAAGATCTAGGGCTAAGGGTGTGAAGGTGATCATACTTGACTGGCATGGGGAGTATAGGGATCTTGTTGGTAGATCAGCTGAGCATAGATATATTAGGATAAACATGCCCATAGTCTCAACAATGCTCAGCGAGTTTATATCCAAACCCACATATATTCTTGAGATATTGGAGAGCGTCCTTGACCTTACCCCTGCTCAGAGCTATCTTCTATCAACAGTCCTGAGATCTCTTGGAAATATTAGTGGAACCAATATTTTCACAAAAATAGCCAGTCTATTGGAGGACTATAAGGGTGATGCTCGATGGGTTTCCGAGACTAGATTCTCCCTTATGAGGAAGATCCAGTTGTTAGCAGATGAGGAGGCAAGATCACCTATTAATAACGATGTGTTGAGCCATATACTCTCGCCAGGCTTGTCGATAATAGATCTTTCTGAGATGGAGCGAGAATCACTTAAATCACTATCATCGCTAGTCATATTGAAAGTAACAGAGCTCCTGTCTAAAAATAATAAGGAGTTCATGGCTACCAAGAAGCTTGTGATAGTTGATGAGGCACACCACGTGTTCAGAAGAACCGAGGGTGGATCTGTTATAGGAGATATGCTGGCAGAGACTAGAAAGTGGAACCTAGGGTTGGTGATAGTATCACAGTCACCAAGCAGTCTTGGCGAGAACTCTCTCAAGAATACTAATACCAAGATAATCCATGCTATAAAATCCGATATAGATAGGAAAGTAATAAAAGACTCGATAGTAATTCCCAACGATATAGAGGGTATGCTACCAGCACTAGGTGTTGGTGAGGCTGTTATAGCTTCTCCAGCATATGATCTTGCAGTCCTTGCAAAGATCTACCCGCCTTAGCGATATAACCTTGAGATCTATGTTTTATAACCAGCAATACTCTAATAGAAAACATTAGCTAGAATCACGGATCTTTTAATTTAGTTAAATACCATAGCCTCCTCTCACTATATTCTAGGATAAATATTTATAGGATTCTGCTGATTTAGTTTTAGTGACGGATGGTCTCCATATTGATTCTTAATAGTAATGGGATCAATGATCTGAGCTATCTAGAGAATGATCTTCTGATCATAGGTACGGATCTCATTCGGCTAGATTTAATAATAATACATGATCCAGCAGGAATAGAGATCCCCATAGGCGGGGTGGAGATCCCTGAGCATAAGAGAGCATAGAAGAACGTTAACAAACATTCAGGGGCAAGGGGTTTGTGAGGGTTACTATCTAGAGCTCTTCGACAAAAGTATATGGGTTGTGAAGGGATGCTGCCATGAAGAATCCAGAGTAGTGGCAATGCCAAGACTTGTTGGCGGTCGTAAGTATAAAGACTATAGATCTGCATACAACGTGGTTAGAAATAGTTATAGGCATTACCTTTCAAAACCTCTCTTTACAGCTAGGGAGATCCCTATGGTGCTGGTGAGCGATATTAAGACAGTGATCCCACCGTATAGGATGCCCAGATGTTATGATAATACCGCTCTAAGCACGGCTGCCCGCGAGATCATAGAGATCCTTGAGAAACACGTCGGGGGAGAATGGATGATCACGGGGAGTCTCCTTTACTGCGCCGTTGATGAGAGATCCGATATAGATGTGATTAGCTATTCAGCCAGGCCCGAGCATTTGAAACGCCTGGAAAGCCTTATTAGCGAGGGGGTTTTTAGAAAACCCACACTCCGAGAGGCTATTGCTGAGGCTCAAGAGGATCTTGAAGGGATGGGTCTGAGAACCAGAGTTCTCCAGATTATGAGAGGCATGTCAAGCCTTTATTATAAGGATTATAGAGTCACTATTAAGATCGTTAGGTGTGATCGTAAAGAGATCCTTGGGATATGTTCGGAAAAACTCTCCTCAAGAAGATATGCAGCTATATTGGAGATTGAAGACTCCTCCGAGGGATCGCTGTTCCCATACATATATATAGTTAGAATAGCAAGAGCGTATAGCGGAGACATATACGAAGGAGAAAGACTAATAGCATACTCCCATAGGAGTAGGTACGCTTCGATCGAGGAAGGTTCTAGGTTAGCCTGCACAGGGATCATCGAGGAGGGTCTCAATGGTGAAAAATACATTAACCTAGATCAGGGGTTCTGTTCTTTCTGGGACTGAGGAGATCACTAACCAGCAGCTCGGGCTCCATATCTAGCCATCAATTGTTCTGCTCTTAGTTTCGCTGACTTCTAAGTTCAGAGCAATCTTAACCTAATAATCCGTTTGCCCCTGCTTATCACCCAAGCGAAAAACTGGGTGGCTAGGAAGAGATTATTTTAATAAGAGTTAGAACCGTTATAGATAGCAGGTAGAGGAGCAGAAACATATGCAGCCTCATATCGAGGAGGCAAGAGAGTTTGAGAATAGCGGTAAGTATTTCGTCATAAAATGGCTTGGAGAGCAAAGAGAGGTGTCTGCAGACCTGGTCTGGGTCTTTGAATATGTCTTAAAATACGTTGTGCCTGAGGAGAAGACGCCCCCCATATATTATCGATGGATCCATCAGATGTTGTTAGACGGGAATATCGAGAAATATATATTTAGGGTTATGACTGGTGAAGGAGTTGTTATAGATACCAAGATACTTGGTGATATGGGTGAAATAGATCCTGGAGAGGTGCTGGTCAACCTATCTGGAGCGTATCTAGCATCCTATGAAGAGAGGATAAAAGCTCTCGACGCATTTGAGATGGAATCATTCGATCTAGAGACCACATTGAAAAGGATGTACAGTGAGATCCGTAGATTAAACACGCTCCCGGCAAGAGTTGTTCTCCTAGAAACCCTTAGGGATCATGGAGGCGCCAAGGAGCTAAACCAAACTGTACTTCATGTTAACTGGGTATATGTTATGGTTTATAGATAATAACGTATAAAAACCGAAAAGATCCGATTCAATTAGATCCCAGCATACTATCCTGCAATCTTTTAGTCAGGTACGTCAACACCCACAAGCATATCACCAGAGCCACATAGGATCGATGATAATTATTGTTCCGCAACAACCAATAGAGAACCCTCGATGCTTTAAACAACCCACAGATAAACATCGATCATTGATTATTACCATAGCTCATAATTCTTCTTTTTTACAACACTACAATAGGGATCCTGCTTGACAAAGGACTTGGATAAGGTTTTTGCATGGCCGCCGCCTGAGAGAGGGCTAGGATTATCTATACATATACCATCATCTCTGATATCCGTCGAGCACGGGATAGCAAAGAGAACCATGGTACTAGGACTTGTTGCTAGGGCTGCAGCTATATTCAGGGTTAGAAAGATACGTGTATATAGGGATCCTGGGTCTAGTGCTAGAGATCTCATTTTTATGAGAAAGATCTTGGAGTATATGGCATCACCACCATATCTTAGGAAGAAGCTTTTCAAAATAGACCGCGATCTTAGGGCCGTAGGTCTCCTACCACCCTTGGCTACCGCCTCCCACGTTACTGAAGAAGATCTTGTTAGGGAGCATATTAGACCTGCTCTTGCTCTGAGTGTTGATAATAGGAATATATGTTTAGAAGCCGGCTTAGCAAGAATCGTGTGTCTTGATGCTAACAAGGCGAAATGGGTTAGAAAAGGCGACCTGGTATATGTAGTTGTTACTCCCAACGGTAGTGTTAGCCGTCTAGCCACACAGGGAGAAGTTGAAAGCATATATTGGGGATATTCTGTTGAGATCTATGATAGTCTTAAGGATTCCGTTAAAGCTTCGGACGAGGACCTATATATAGTGTCAACTAAAGAGGGATCCCACGGGGAAGATCTTGCTGCAAGAATAGAGGGTGTGAGGAAAGGCATATCTGTGATCTTTGGATCTCCGGATAAAGATCCTGATGAGATAGCTGAAGAAGAGGGGTGGAATATAGATATGCTTAACCATTACAAACTTAACAGCGCTCCTCTCCAGGGCGTGAGGAGTATAAGGACATATGAGGCTCTCTACATAACCCTAGCAATTCTGAACAGCGTTATTTTCAAGGTTAAACGGTTTTAAGCTCTCTATACTGAGTATCATTCAGACAGAGCGTGGTAATGGTTGGGGCATAGGAAGTTCTCAGCGCCAAGGAGAGGGAGCCTTGGCTTCAGACCTAGGAAGAGAGCTTCTAGACTCCTTCCTAGGGTTAGGAGCTGGCCCACTATAAACCTCGACAGAGCAGTACTACTAGGTTTTATAGGATATAAGGTTGGGATGACTCACGCTATAATAATAGATGATAGAGAGGGGAGCCCTACCCAGGGGAGAGAGATCTTTGTACCTGTCACGGTTGTGGAGACACCCCCTATTATACCTCTAGCACTCAGAGTATACGCAAGCGATCCGGTTAAGGGGCTCTACACACTAACAGAGGGGTGGATCGAGCCTCCCAGGGAGCTTGAAATCCACAGAAAGATTGTTACTTTCAGGCCCAACGATATTGATAAGGCATTGAAACTGGCTATGGAAGCATTATCAAAGATCCAGAGGGTGTCTGTGATAGTAGCAACACAGCCAAAGCTAACTGGCGGTCTTGAGAAGAAGAAACCAGATCTCCTGGAAATAGCTGTAGGAGGCCTTGACATTGCAGGAAGGCTAGAATATGTCTCTAAGATTCTCGGACACCCAGTCAAGGTTTCAGAAGTGTTTTCACCAGGAATGTTTATAGACGTGATCGGGGTTACCAAGGGTAAGGGTTTCCAGGGAGTTATAAAGAGGTTCGGTGTGAAAGAGCTGCCAAGGTGGCATAAACATAGAAAGGGTAGTAGGAAGGTTGGTGCTAGGAGCCCTGCAAGGAGCACATTCTCAGAGGTTCCACAACCTGGACAGATGGGCTTTCACAGGAGGACTGAGTATAATAAGAGGATACTAAAGATAGGGGAGGATCCTAAAGAGATAAATCCCCTCGGCGGGTTCCCCCACTACGGTCTCGTCAGATCGGATTATCTATTAATACACGGAAGCCTACAAGGACCTCCAAAAAGACCCCTGGTGCTAAGATACCCTATAAGGAATCCTCCGTATAAGGTTAGCGGTGTTCCGAGAATAACGTATATATCCTTGGAGTCAAAGGTATAGGGTGATCCTGGATGGGCGCTATAGAGCTCGTCGTGCCGAGGATCATGAAGCCTCCCGAGGTTAATGTATATAGTATCGAGGGTAAGCCGGTCTCTAGAATCACCCTTCCAGATGTTTTCTCGATACCTGTTAGGATCGATCTTATAAGGAGGGCTCACCACGCAGCATTATCAGCAGCTATACAACCACAGGGAAGAGACCCCCTAGCTGGTAAGAGGAGGGTTGGAGAGAGCTGGGGTGTAGGCTATAGTGTTGCAAGGGTCCCAAGGCTTGATAACGGAAGAGCGGTGTTCGCGCCAATGACCCGTGGTGGTAGGAGAGCCCATGCCCCCACATCAGCGAAGGTGGTGAGGGAGGAGATAAACCATAAGGAGAGACTATACGCTATAGCAAGCGCGATATCAGCCACATCTATGAGAGAGTATGTTCTAAAGAGGGGTCATATAGTGAGCAACGATCTAACGCTCCCGGTAGTTGTCACACAGGAGTTCGAGGATCTCGATAGTGCTCGTAAGGCTAAGGAGTTTCTTAAAAACATAGGTTTGTGGAGCGATATAGAGAGGGTTCAGAGTAGAATTAGGATAAGAGCTGGTAAGGGTAAGATGAGGGGTAGGAGGTATATTGAGCCAAAGAGTGTGTTGGTAGTTGTATCTAAACAGGATTCAAAGGCTATAGCAGCCTTTAGAAACATGCCCGGCGTTGATGCTGTGCATATAAACCTGTTAAGCATCGAACACCTAGCCCCTGGAGGCGTTCCTGGGAGGCTTATGATAATATCTGAAGAGGCTGTAAAAATGCTGGGAGAAAAGTTCAGGGTGATCTATATATGAGTGAAGAGGTAAAGACCGAGAGTCCGAGCCTAGATCTACAAAAGATCATAGTGAGACCTGTTTCAAGCGAAAAAGCTATCCTCCTCATTGAGAGGATGAATACGCTCACATTCATAGTGGCGAGGAGCGCTAACAAGAAACAAATCAAAGAAGCCATAGAAACCCTGTATGGCGTTAAAGTTGTCAGTGTAAGGACCCTCATAACCAGGACCGGAGAGAAAAAGGCATATGTCAGACTCTCAGATGAATATAAAGCCTCCGATGTTGCTACAAAATTAGGACTATTGTGAGGGGATGATCCTATGGGCAAGAGGCTTCTCCAACAAAGGGCTGGGAGAGGGACATCGGTATTCAGATCACCGTCCCACATAAAAGTAGCGCCTGCTAGATATCCGCCTCAAGAGAAGCTAGGCGAAAAAACCTTGATCGCCTATGTTGCGGAACTATTACACGACCCGGGTAGGTGGACGCCCTTGGCAAGGATAATAACAGCAAATGGTATAGAGTTCTACACAGTAGCAGTTGAGGGTCTCGGCATTGGGCAGGAGATCCAGATAGGCTTAGAAGCTCCCCCGCTCCCAGGAAACATACTGCCTCTAAAGGCGATCCCTGAGGGAACCAAGATCTGTAATATAGAGAGGAGACCAGGTGATGGGGGTACAATCGCTAGAAGGGCTGGTAGCTATGCTGTTCTTGTTAGCAAGACCCCAGGCAAAGCATTGATCCAGCTACCAAGCGGGAAAATGGTAGAGCTTATGGAGAGCTGCAGAGCAACAATAGGTGTCCCGGCAGGGGCGGGAAGACTGGAAAAGCCTCTCCTAAAGGCTGGCGCATCTTATCATAAGTATAAGGCTACTGCTAGGAAATGGCCAAGAGTCAGAGGAGTTGCTATGAACCCTGTGTCGCATAAATTTGGAGGAGGATCTCATCAGAGCGAGTCCCACCCAACCACTGTATCTAGAAGAGCTCCTCCAGGCAGGAAGGTAGGACATATAGCTGCTAGGAGAACAGGGCTTAAGAAGAGATAGCCCAGCCAATAACCCTTCATAGATTATCCCTTTATTCTAAGAAGGATCCTTCATCCCTTCTCTTTATCCTTTCTATCTAGCCTGATTTAGATCCTTATTTAGAGACAATGGTTGGTGCTAAGTAATACTATGTCATCGCTATAAAGCCCAAACCCTGTAGATAATTAGAAGAGCCTTTTACCCTCGTATACCCTGCATTCTTCCCCTATATGGAGATAGAGTTTAACATGATGATACCTTTTCCAAATCTCCTTCAGGATCTCTACATCATCCTCATGGATCTCCACTATCTCATAGACCTTGGAGATCTCGTTCAGGATCTTTAGCTTAAAGGTCTTAGAATCCATCCTCTCCGGCACTCTTGGGATATATATAAAGGGAGGCTTGAACATGTTTTTAGAACCGCTTGACGGTCTCATTATTAAATATATATTCTCCCCCAGTGTGATCCCTATCCTCCCAAGCTGTTCTTTGGTTTTATCTATAAGCCTATCCGGTCTGCCGGTTAGGAATAAAACATAGTAGCCTTTATCTATACATCTCTGTATAGCCTCTATACCTGCCTTTCTAGGCTTATCCAGATCCATGAGATCTTCTCTTAAAAAGATGTTCCAGAACAGTTCCTTATCATCCTTAGCCTCGCTCTCAGCTATTGCGAGTCTCTGTGATACGTCAAAAACCACTCCGTCGAGATCAAATATGCATATCTTTCTCCTCGGCTTCTCCAAGCTCTCCATCCTTGGTACTCTTGCTAGCTATTTTTCTGAAATAATACCCAGGTGTTCTTCTCTCTCCGAAGCCCTCCAAGCCTTTCTGGCGGAGCTTGTTCCTCAACTCTTCTGCCTTCTCTCTAGAGATTCTGCCTGTTCTCTCGAGATACTCTATAACCTCTTCAGCCTCTTCCGGAGTGCTAGCTCTGGCTATAAAATCCTCGGGCGATGGCTCATAACCTCTCCAGGGGTCTTCGCCTCTTCTATAGTTAATACTAATACTAATTTTAGTATCGCTTTCACTGATCTCTCTATAGAGGTTTGGAAACATCCTCCTAAATCTCTCCTTATCCCACTGCATCCAGAGGCTCCTCAGATAGGAACATGTTAGCGAGTGAATATATACATAGTATAGATCTTAGATCTTTAGACTATTATTTCTCCTGGATTTAATATAGATCCGGCTTTCACCCTAGAACCCTTTGCTATTGTGCATCCTATCCTTGCATATTCTTTCCCCTTGGCTAGAGATCTTCTTTCAGGTCTGTATGCTATGTTCCATGTAGCAACATTGGGTTCTATGACTGCTCTCTCACCAACTACCGAGTAGCCTATATAGCTACCCCTACCTATGGTTGCCTCCCTCATGATAACAGATCTGTTGATCTCTGAGTAAGAACCAACCACAGCTCTATCCTCAATGGATGTTGCGTTTCTTATAAAGGTGTTAACACCTATGAAGGCTTCTTTACCTATATATAAAGGCCCCTTAAGAATCACATTATGATCTATCACTGCTTCATCTTCTATGATTACAGGGCCCTCTATGATTGCTGACTTCGATATAGATGCTCTAGCACTTATATAACTCCTATCCAGCTCGCTAAGCATGTAATAGCTGGCTGTGAGAAGATCCCATGGACTTCCTATGTTTACCCAATAATGCCCCCAGAAGATAGCCTTGATCCTTTTCTCCCTACATATAGCGTCGTAGGCCCTCACTATATCGCCTAGTTTCTCGACAAGATCGAAGATCGTGGAGCTAAAAACATAGATCCCTCCCGATATATATCTAGCCTCATCGCCTCGATAGGAAGCCTCGCTAGCTTGTCTAACGGACACAACCTCGCCCCACTCGTTAACTTCAATCACACCATGGCTCTGAAGAGGAGTCTCCGGGACAGCTAGCATTGCCCCTTCAAAACCACTCTCGAATGCTGCTCTCTGTATTGAGATATATGCTGAGGGATTAACCAGTATATCCCCATATACTAACAGGAACTTCTCCCCTTCCTCTAGATCCATTTTATTGCGGGCTGATAAGAGGGCTGCTTCTACACCTACTCCTCTCTGCTCCACCACACTTATCGTCGAGACCCTTTTGTACTCACTAACCTCTTTCTCCATAAGTTCGGGCTTGTCACTCACTATGTATATGTTTTTATAACCGACTGCCACTAACCTTGACACAACATGGGAGATTATGCTCTTACCAAGGATCCTTAGAAAGGCTTTTGGCTCGCCCTTTGTTAGGGGCTCTATCTCCTTACCAGACCCGCCTGCTAGTATTAGAACCTTCAGCATGTCCATATATTCTACCCGAGTTATTTTAGATGCTCCTCAAACCAGCCTGATATGTGCTTAAGATTCTCCACCCTATGCTTAGGCTTACCACTCCTGCTAAGCTCGTGGTTCTCCTTGGGGAATAGTACGAGCCTTGTTTTAACGCCGTTTAGCTTGAGCGCTCTGAAGAAAGCTATAGCCTGGTCCACCCAGCATCTATAATCCTCAAGACTATGTATTATCAATGTGGGTGTTTTAACCCTGTTGGCAAACCTTAGAGGGCTTTTATCCAGGCACTTCTCAGGGTTCTCCCACGGGATGCATCCTATCTGGTCTGGGACAAAGTAGTGACCTATATCGGTGGTACCGAACATAGAGATCCAGTCGCTAATCGACCTCTGGGTTACAGCAGCTTTAAAACGATCCGTGTTGGTTATTATCCAGTTAGTCATGAACCCCCCGTAACTACCCCCAGTAACGCCTAGTCTCTCACTATCTATGAAACTATATATTTTTACAGTCTCGTCAACAACCTCCATGAGATCCATATAGTCCCTTTCACCATAATGCTCCCTAATATCTGCAAACTCCTCTGAATAGCCATCACTCCCCCTCGGGTTCGAGTATATTAGTGCAAAGCCTCTGGAGACTAGGTACTGGAATTCATATATAAAGCTCCACCCATACATGGTCTTTGGACCGCCATGTATATATAGGATCGCTGGGATCTTGCCCTCCACCTTATCCGGGGTCATGATCCAGCAATCGATCGATGCACCATCGCTTGCCCTTATCCTGTAGTGCTGAGGTTTATAAAGACTGTATGTCTCTACGAAGAACTTGTTAAAGCGTGTTACCATTTTAATCTCATCCCCCTTCTTTATATATATCTCTTTAGGCATCGTTGGATTCATTATTGTTGCTATGATTAGATCCCCCCTCACAACGCTGAACTCATCAACAGAGCTCTGAGGAACCCTCAGGGCTGTCTCGAACAACTCCTTCGAAGGATTGTAAGATCCCACATAAGTTTCGCCTGAATCAGAGATCATGAAGTATATATTGTTATCCTCACCCCAGACTATGTTGCGTGCGCATGACGGCCCCCTAACGTCAGAGTTCATAGTATTAAGGAAGTTTCTATCGATCTTACCTCTAGTGTCTACCAATTCGTTGCCAAAGATATCATAGATCATGAGCCTATTGTGGGTTGCAAACCCTCTCTCCCTCTTATGACCGATCATAGCTATCATATTTGATGATGGCGACCACGCGATATCATTTATCGTTATACCATCCACAAGCTTTATATGTTCTTCTCTCTTCACATCATAGAGGTATAGCTGGTGTATATATGGGGTTGCAGGATCTCTGCTAGATACATATGCTATATACCTCCCATCAGGGCTCCATGATGCTGTGTTGATCCTAAGACCCTCAGGTGAGATCCTCTGTCTAGAACCACTCTCAGTATCAACTATATATAAGGTCTTCTGGAGAGAATACGTATAGCCCTCGTTATTAAACCACAGATCTATCCTATCCACAACCTTAACATCCTCTTCAATCTTACCATCTACCGCTACTACTGCGAGGTATTTAGAGTCTGGGGACCATGAGAGAGCATTAACGCCGAGATCGAAAACTGTAACCAGCCTTGGAGAGCCACCGATCCTCGAGACCCAGATCTCTATACCCCTCGAATCCTCCTTAAGAGTCCTTCTAGAGAGAAACGCATAATGCTTCCCATCCGGAGCTGGTGTTGGGCACCTATCACTAACGCTACTTTCTATCGCTTCATACTCAAGCGTGGAGAGATCTAAGAGCCAGATGCTAGACTCATACCTATCCTTATCGACAGAGATCCTGGTTACCGTAAAGAGGGCTTTCAAAGAGTCTTTAAACATAGCTGGGTTTGATACTAACACCACATTAGCAAGATCTTCCGGTCCCAGTTGGCGGGGCAAAAGACCACCATCATTAAGAAGGGGTCGGGACGGTAATATCCTTTAACCACCCTACCACGCCCTATCCTATAGTGTTGCTATAAGCTAGAGGTTAAAACTATACTCCTTAACCTTTATAATGGTTAGATTCGGTCTCCCTATAATAGGCCTTTGGGAGCATGATATAGCGCCCGAATCGTCTATATAGTAATACCTACACTCCTTACCCTTAGGAACCGGCGACTCTATTATAACAAAGACCCTCTCCGAAAGTGGTGATAGTGTGAGGCATTCACTCTCTCTACAAGTGATAGTCACTAACGGAAACCCTGGAGAAACCCGGCTAAGCATAAAAAGAACCATATCCTCAAAACTCTCAAGCTTGATCCTTATGTGAGGATGCGGAGCCTCAACCATATCTGTATAGCCACCACTAGGATAACACTTCGAGAATATTAATAATTAGGTCTATATCGATGTCCAGGCGGCCCCGCTCCAAACCATATATAGAGCTGCGGGATCAACCCTCCCTCCCCGCTCCCCCCGGTGACCCGTGAACGCTTGTGCCGAGGGTTAGGTTGCTCCCTTCCGGGCCTGGCCGCTTTCCCCTCGTAAAGGTGGTTAGACCCTCTCCTCCGAGAGGGCCCCCACCACCACAAGCCCCACGGGGCGGGTTTCATTGCTGGAGTGAGGATCCCGCAGCCCCATATATGGCCTGGAGCGGTTACTGGCCCCCGCGTTACGCCCACCTCGGGTATGGGGGTGGGCGAACCCCCCGGCCCTACCCGCCGATTAGTACTGTTTATCAAGGGTTAAAAACCATTAGGCTACTTATTACCCTATATGCGATTCGGTACATGAGAGAAGTGTCATGGATCTATCTCTCGGCATCGATCTAGAAGTTCTGAGGCAATATGTCGAGAGCAGAAAATCAATGATAGAGAGCGCTTTGGAGAGTGTTGTTAAGAACTATGAGGGAGAGGTTCTCGAGATCGTTAACTACATGTCAAGAGGGGGGAAGAGATTCAGGGGCGTTTTAACCATACTTGTATGCGAGAGCTTAGGAGGGAGGGTTGAAGATGCCATAGACGCTGCTGTCGCTGTAGAGCTTGTTCATGCAGCATCCCTCGCCCTGGACGATATAATTGATCTCGACTATATTAGGAGGGGCTCTCTATCATCATGGATCAAATACGGTGTTTCTAAAACCGTATTAATAGCAAACATGCTCATACCAAAGGCACAGTTAATGATAGAGAGATACGGCTTTGAAGCATTGGTAAAGGTGATAGAAGCATGGCTACATGCAACAAGCGGTGAGGTTATCGACGTGTTCGGCCCTGGCCCTGGAATTGCTAGCTATGAGACTCTGGCAAGGCTTAAGACGGGCGCTGTGTTTAGAGCAGCTACTTTTCTCGGTGCTAAGGCTGCCAGAGCTGGCAAGCCTTACGAGGATCTAGCAGCTACTTTCGGAGAAAACCTAGGGGTGCTATACCAGGTAGCAGATGATCTTGTTGATGTTATAACAAACAAAATAGAGGGAGGATCGAGGGGTCTTGAGATGTTCATAGAATGGGCTGGGGGAGGGAATGTTGAGGAGATAGTCTCGAAGGTTTCTTCTAAAATCGCCGGCATGTTGGAGAAGCTTGTGGCAATTGTGATGAAGTTTCCAAATAACCAGTATAGAGATTACCTAGCCACAGTACCAGGCTATATGTTATACGGAATGCTGAGAGAGGCTGGCGACACAGGGGAGGAAGTTTTCAAAAGGATCATGAAACTCTATTTAAAAACCTAACATGCTACTCTAATTAACACTATGCGCTATATTATCATGAGGGAAGATGGTTACACGAATATCTACAGGAGTGCATAGCCTGGACGCAATGCTTGAGGGAGGAGTGCCCGAAGGGTTCTTCATAGCCATAGTTGGGGAACCTGGTACTGGTAAGACTGTGCTTAGCCTCCACTTCATCCACCAAGGCATAGTTGATGGTGATAAGTGTATCTATGTAACGACAGAGGAGGATCGAGAATCCCTTCTAGATCAGGTGGGAAGATTCGGCTGGAACTGGGAACCCTTTATTGGGAAGAGGTTAATAATAATTGATGCTCTAAAGGGCCAAGAGGATCCGTGGTCTATCCAGGATATGGATATAGAGTTGCTAATAAGTAAGGTGATCGAGGCTAAGAAAGCACTTGGATATGGAAGGTCGAGGCTAGTCATAGACTCTATCTCAGCCTTCTGGCTCGAAAAACCAGCAATGGCTAGGAAATACAGCTATCTGGTCAAAAGAGTCCTGGGTAAATGGGGCTTCACAGCATACCTAGTATCACAATACGCTGTAACAACGATGTTTGCTTTTGGATGGGGTGTAGAGCATATAGCCGATGGTGTTATCAGGTTTAGGAGAAAGATCTCTGGAGGAGTGTTAAAGAGATACCTAATGATAGAGAAAATGAGGAACACCAGACATGATAAGAGAATATATGAAATAGATATAACGGATAGGGGGTTGGTGATACTAAACCCAGCTGACCTTGATATAGAACATGTGACATCTATATAAACAAGAGAGGATCCGCTATTAAGAATCACGACCATAGATCTTGTAAAACAACTTAAGCCGAGTCCATATTAGATGAAAGATCCACACTGCTGAGCTCTGACAACGATCCATAAACCCATGGGAATAAAGATCTCTGCAAACTAGATAGAAGTTCTAGCTATAGAAAAACGATACAATAAATATCCGGAGACATATAGATAGAGCAAGTAAAGGTATAATCGCTGTGAAATCCCTGAAGAGAAGCAACCCCTTCAACTACACTTGCGTTCCTAGGCAAATAAAGCGTAATGTTAAATATACCTCTCCACAATATCTCAATAATGATGAGCCTCTTGACAAAAATCATCGTTGATGAGCGTGAGAGATCCTCAGGGATACCGCAGCTACTGGCTAGGTTAGGTGATCATATAGTATACAAGATCCTCGATGTGGGCGACTATATAGTTGGTGAGAGCATCGCGATCGAGAGGAAAAGAGTACCGGATTTTATAAGGAGTATTTTTGATGGAAGAATATTTGACCAGGTTGGAAGACTCCTTGATGTCTATGATAAGGTAGTATTGCTTGTCCAAGGATCGCCAGGCGAGGTGAAAATGACCACAGATAAATGGAGTTCTTTTTATGGAACAATAGCTAGAATGATCCTTGAGGATGGTGTGAGTATTGTCTATACACAGGATATCGCAGATACAGCCTACCTAATCCACTCCCTAGCCAAGAAATCCCAAAGCCCTGGAATTGGGGGTGGACGCCCATTGATCCATAAGAAGCCGAAGCTAGGATCCGTGGATGAGTGGCAAGTATACATAGTCCAGAGTTTACCCTATATAGGGCCGAAGCTGGCTAGAAAGTTGCTAGAGAGATTTGGAAGCGTACTCTCTGTCTTCAACGCAAGCGCCCTGGAACTCAGCAGGGTTGAAGGGATCTCTGAGTGGAAGGCACAGGAGATAGTAAGGATCCTGAGATCACCTTATAACAAGGGTTCGTTTAAGAGCAAAGAAAGAGATACTAGTTCAGAGCCTCATGGATCGGATAGCATATCGCCGGGCCATGGTAACGCTAACCATTAGAGCATATACCACTATGATAACTTCATTCCACCAATGCAGGCTCACAACGCTAGATCCTCTTTTTATGTGTCGTTAGAAAGTCTTCAATACGAAAAGACTTCATGCTTGTTTTCACGTCTTAGAGCAAGTAGCTAGGAGCCTCACACAATATCTTTCTACTACACATAGAAGTGTTTCACAATTTTATCTACCTATACTATAGAATGGAGCGTCTTACGCCGGAGTAGACTGCTTAGGGGTTGCATGGACGCTATAACCTATTAAGTTAAGTGTGTAGCTGTGGAGAAAACTAGAAGCCTGGTTTATCTAGCAACTACAGCTAATACCCATATCAATGCTATTCTTACAAAGGCTATCCACTGTATAGGGCTTTCCCTGAACCATGGTCCCCTGCTCTCAATACCAATCATACTTGCTATAACTCCTTCATGGAACCAGAGAACCATTATCATAACATTAAGTATATCCTGGATAAGCAACAGATATCTCAACCTATTGTTAAGCAATAAATAAAGAGGTGCCAGAAATATATTCATCTGTGGTGAGTAGATATATGAGAAACTTATAGAGAGTGCAACCGACATTAGTGGTGCGCGCATAGACATTGCTCCAGGTTCTTTGATATACCTGTTATGAGACACAATTGTATATATAAATGGCATAGAGAGAGTGAGAATAACAGAGAGAGTTCTGAGACTCTGATCATATATATCATCTGTCAAGAGATTATAGAAGCAGTTTTCACAATACCACCTTGAGTGATAGCTAAAGAAGTAAAAGAAACCAGAGGGATATATAAGTAGCAATGCTAAGAAAGGGAGTGCTGCCACTGATAAGCCGAGAAGAGCGAAGAGCATTGCTCTCCCGATCCTGCGGGCTAGGATCGTAATGAATATAGAGAACAACGCATATATGGGTATAACCTTAACAGACGCTCCCAAACCCAGCGCAATAGATGATCCATAAACCCTGTTTTTGATGTAGAGAAAAACACCCAAGATCATTAGAAAGGTCGCGATTATATCCCAGTTATAAAATAAGTAATAAACAATAGAGGGCGATGCTATAGAGAGCATAGAAAGAATCCTTGGTATCCCCCTCTCTCTTGAGATCCTATATATGATATAGACATATGTTATATAGAAAAAAATATTTATAGCAAAAAGGCTTCTCAGCATGGATAAGAAAGGATCATACCCGTGTGTTGAGAGATAAAGAGCGATCTTAGATGCAACCAGCCAGAGAACAGCTATTATTGGCGTGTATTCAAACTCATAGTCAACATAGGGGTAGCCCGATAAGACGCTGTTAGGGGATCTGTAATACAGCGCCAGGTAATCAGTATATTCTCCAAGGAATAAGGGATCGTGGATCACAATACCAATGAGTATAACTATTATCGCTATCATCACATATTGGTATTGTTCACTGCGAACTCTGCGCAAGATACATCCACGCAGCATGGTCACAGAGAATAATCCTTACAAGATATAAAACATAGCGTAAAAGCAATAAAATCGAAAGGTAAACCAGCATTAACAAACCCTATCAGAGCAGGAACCGGTTATGTATTATGACTCTCATAACCCCCAGGCAAAGCATTCAATAAGCCGGACAAAGCCTCTAATATAAATAGATCTCGAAAATACCTAAACAAGACAACCCAGCAAGGATAGATATATTATAACAATACCCTTATTACTCGCTTGAGAGCCCATTACCAGAGATCATTGAAACCGGGTTAGCAAGAGCTATCAAACAGATAGCCTCTATCTCACATCTATTGTTTCATAGCATGTATAACATACGACTAAATAGGCAGAGTAGATAGACATATACCCAGGCAGATCTAACCTGGTATCGACCTTCTTAGCACCACTCACTACCTCTTTTTCACACTGAGCAGTTGAGGAAACTCTCTCTTCAAGTGGGCGGCTCTAGATCCATGGTTCTGAATATTTTCGCCCAACCCTGTGGGCTTTTATATACACCACATGATCTCGGGGGAGACAGGTTGAGGAAAAGAATATCGAAAGGTTTAAGCGAGCTGGTAGTTATAATGATAGCAGTCGCCATAGCCATACCAGTTATGTTCATATTACAATCATGGCTGGTAGGGCAGATGGGGAGAATGCCGGAGCTAGATCCCGTGACAGCTACCTATGTCTCTAGAAGTGTTGCCGCAGACTCACTCCTAGTAACACTAACCGTGAGCAATAATGGGAACGAGCCTGTTAACATTTCTAACATTACGGTGGTATACACTACCACCGGAAGTGGTGTAAATACTACTTCAGGCAATCTGCTGGGTATAAGTCTTCCTCAGAGCATTAATCCCAGATCATCGATAACGATCCCTCTAACAATAAACAACGCGGCTAAGGTTAACGAGGTTATAGTCACAGTTACAATACCGAGCTCTAACATTGTGAGGACTATAAGAGCGACAGGGATCTAGTGTGGTGTTCTTCGTGCACTTGCTGAAACTAGATAAGCTTTTTTCTAGAAAAACCATATTTAGCAGAATTAATACGAATTCTATGTATTTTCCTAGCTATGGGGATTTTGATCCTAAAGAGTATATATTGCATGGAGATTCTAACGATAACGATTATGATGCATTACTGAGCAACACCGCTGTTAAGGAGGTGGAGGATGTTGTTATAGAATATAGTGTTGGGCCTTACAGGATCTTGATTGTATCCTCTGATGGGGAGTATCTATACCTAGCAGATCTGGTTCCAAGACCTTCTAAGGATCTTGTGGACATTATAGATAATCTATCAAGAGACCTTTTCAGATTCGCCCCTGAGGATAGGGATCTTGATGATTACTACATTGCCGAGGTTCTGAGGAATGTATATAGAATTCCTGAGGATTATGTGAATATGGCCACATATCTAGTGAAGGAGAGGCTTAAATACGGCAGGATCCAGGTTCTTCTCGACGACCCATATATAGAGGATATAAGCATTAGCGGCCCAGGTGCTGTTTGGGTTAGGCATAGGATAGTTGTCGAGAAGGATCCTTTGGTGGATATGATCAGAACAAACATCGTTTTGAATGCGAAAGAAGTGTTATCGCTTCAAAAATATATAGCCACAAGATCTAGAACATATATATCTAGGTCAAACCCTGTAGTCGACGTACAGCTCCCAAGGGAGGATGGAGGGCACAGGGTACATCTAGTAGATCCAACAATAGCTGGTAACAGGCCGGAGATAACTATTAGGAAGAGGTTGGAAGAGAAGATAAGCATAGAGTTGCTCATTGAGAAAGGATCTATTAGGAGGGAGGTTGCCGAGTATCTAAGGCAGATAATACTGAGTAGAGGGTCTATAGTTATAGCTGGTCCCCCGTCTAGTGGAAAGACAACACTTCTAAGGGCTCTTCTCAACAGCTACGTA
The DNA here is from genome assembly GCA_003116855.1 of Desulfurococcaceae archaeon AG1. Classification (GTDB taxonomy): domain Archaea; phylum Thermoproteota; class Thermoprotei_A; order Sulfolobales; family AG1; genus AG1. Next base: position 178,381 of record BEWT01000016.1, on the reverse strand, counting down.
CCCCCCAGCTGGAAAGTAGTTATAATAGAAGATACCCCTGAGATCGAGATCCCCGAGAACAGCTCGTGGGTTAGATATACAACATACGAGCTGGGAGCGCTCCACATAGACCAGTTCTTCCTAGCCAAAGCAGCCCTCAGATCTTCTGCCAATAGGCTTATAGTGATCGGAGAAACCAGGGGTGCGGAAGCCCAGGTTCTAGCTCAAGCTCTAAACATGGGCATGGGGGCTCTCACAACATTCCACGGTGGGTCTTCAGAGGAGGTTATAACCAGGCTTATGTCGCCTCCTATAAACATGTCTAAGCACCAGATCGGCAGCATATGGACTATAGTTATCATGGGTATCGGGTGCGTGAATGGTAAGGGGGTAGGTAGGTGTGTAGAGAGAGTGGATGAGATCCTTGTGGAGGATGACATAGATATACATACGATCTATTCTGTGGAGGAAAACAGCCCAAGGATCATGGAGAGAAGCATTAGATTGAGGAGAGCTAACAGGACAAGGAATTCTGGGAGCATCTTAGTCAAAACCGATTAGGGTTCGGTACCGCCATGGATATCCTCTCACGAGCTGTAAGGAAATACTCAGAGTTACTGGCGATCTCGATATCGAGTTACAGGGATTATCTATCTCTACAGAGAGAGCTGATAACAGCCATTATAGGTGTGATACTCTCCTTATCACTTGCAACTATCACTACCCTCTTGTTGGGAACCATACCATATAGCGTAGGATTATCAATAGCACTCGCAATTTCGGGATCTGTTTTATCTCTACACAAGATCCTAGCCAGGGTCTCGAGATCCTTGGAGAAGGCGAAAGGATTATCAGAGGAACTACCATATTTGGTTTTCATGGCATCAGCAATAACTAGGACAGGGCTCGAGCTTATAGAAGCCATTCATTTTATCTCAACCAGCGAGGCTGGGGTGTTTAGATATTTTAAAAGTCTCTCAAGAAGGCTTATCAATGCATCCAAATACATAGGCTTTGAGGAGGCCTTAGATAGACTAGCAGGGATCCCTAGAGGTGTTAAGAAAACTCTGATAACATATCTCTCAAGCATAAGCTTAGGAACAGGTATAGAGACCTTAAACACGCTTGGGCTAGAGATGATCAGAGAGGCTTCCCGACGGGCATCGAGATCGATAGACCTGGCAGCCCAGATCGGTCTGGTGATAACAATGGTGCTCACAACAATACCGATCCTCGTCCTAGGGATCTCATCGATCCTCGGCGATCATATAGCGCTAAGCACAGGCATCATGGTTAGTTTAGGCACACCAGTAGCAGTTCTATTACTGCCTCAAACACCCCTTCCACTCAGACTCATAATAAGTGGGGACAAGATGTTACGTGTTTCCTTACTAAGCGTACTCTCTATAGGCCTTATAGTATTGGCATATGTATCAATATACCTACTAGCCTTATCAATCATCCAGATGAATATAATGAAGAGCATCATTATCATATTATCGATCGCTATGATCATTGTGGGTATCCCTTGGCTAGTGATTTTCGCAAACTATCTCGCCGGTTTCGGGAGGGCTAGGGATATTCTGGTTTCTATAAGCAGTTATGCCAAGGCATATAGAACACTAGATGGTCTCGACCTAGATAAGGAGGCACAAAAAGTAGGCTCATACGCACCATGGATATTACACTATATCATATTCTCTCTAGTCTTTTTCAGAGAAAAGGGTGGGGTCGAGCCTGTAGTTATCACCAGATTCTCGGAAGAGATCATGGATGTGATGGCAAAGAATACCAATAGGATCGTGGGATCTTTGCTATCACTTACAGCAACCCTAGCACAGCCAATAATGCTTGCACAGATAGTCCCGATGATGGGTTCAGCCGCACATAGCCTAGGCATGATCGTCATGCTTCTGTCATCAGTAACGGTATCATCGCTAATAGCATCAAAGATATTCTTCGGAACCGCGAGGAACACGATCATTATGGGCATGTGTTTCTTGCTACTCTATATACTTCTCCTAAGGTGATCTCAGTGAGCCTTTCAATAAAGATCCCATATAGAGTTGAGGATCTGCTCACAATAGAATTGCCGGAGCCTCTGCTAAGTTTGAAACCACGTCTCATTCAGTCAAGGATCAGCCCTGACACTGTCTATGTTGAAACAGAGATCGGGGACGTGCTCGTGAGACCATTGATAGGTTTGAAAAGCAATATCAATAGGCCCTGGGTGTATCACGATGTTTCGAAGGTCTGTTTTAATAATATGTGTAAAGATCTTGGTAAGATCTTTAAAGCAGCCTCGCTAAGCGATAACACAATTATAGTAATTGGCGAGGGAAAAAGCTACCTAGCAGAGTTATCTGAAGACAGCATAAGAACCAGACCCGTTAATGTAAAAGAGATCTTAGGATCGGTACGATATGTAGATAGATCTGTTGTTTTGATTCGAGAGAAGGGGTTTAGGAAGAGAGTGTTAGCAACAGATCACGGGTTTCTATATGCCGTGACAAGCTTCTGCATGGAGAAAAGAGAGGGGTATGCCGTAGTAGCCTTTGAGACAGGTGGTTATACGAGAATATACTTTGGTGCCGAGCATGGTGGGTATGTGATATACGATACAAACAGCCCGCCAGTAGCGTGTACCATGGGGTATAGGGTAGCTACTATAGCGCTAAGGAACAGGGGTTCTGTATATATCGGTAAGGGATTATATTTAGAGACACCCCTAAGATCCGTAGGCATAGCGTGGATCCCTGAGGATAGGGTTCTTATTCTATACGATCAGAAGGGTGGATGGCTATTAGAAAGCGATCTTAGAAGCCTCAAACCTATAGCCAGGCTACCAGGCAGACCAACATATCTGGGCAGGCTTAGGGATTCAGATTCACACGTATTGATGGTTAACGGAGAGTTGATAGTTATCAAAGGTTCTCTCATTATCAAGCCGGAGATCCGTTTAGACGGTTATAGATATGTGTCTACTAATAACAATGGGTTAGTAATAGATTCAGGGGAAAACCTCACAATAAGATCCGTAGAGGGAAAAGAGATTTGGAGTGTTAAGAAAGATCCAGATACCCTATGTGGTGGATATGGAGATAAAATAGTATGTATTAAGAAGAACATGATCAGCGTGATAGAGCCCAGCGAGGGAGAAGTGGTGATAGAAAAAAGAGTTGGAGAAATACCGGGAGTTATTATCAGTGGGTGTGGAAAAATACCAGGCGTATCGGTCAGCGGAGATGTAGATGTCATTAACATAACAAGAGTAGATGGAAATATAGAGATAACCATGGCACCCAGAGTGCTTGGAAAAACATCGAGATCGTATATAGAGTTGGGAGATATCATAACCAAACACGGAATCGAGGTGGAGATCGTGGCAGAACCCCCAAAAGTAACTATAGAACATGCTAGGATCGTGGTATCGAGAACAGGTTTGCATATGGAATGCGGCTCCCCTGGATATGCTGAGGTTGTGTTAAAGCTTAGTAGGAATAGGTTCCACGATCTATATAGATATGTCGCGAGGGTAATATCGAGGGGAAGAATTATAGGTCTAGCAACATTCCATCCAGGCTCTAATAATAGAGGCGAGGAGAAGACAGAATTGAGAATATGCCTCGAAGAAGCACCAATCGAGGGAGATGCATGGCTAGAGATAACAGCTATAAAGAGCGACCTTAAAGGTTTTGGAGGCGAGGCTTTCTACAGAGCACCCTTAGCAGTTGAAATCAAGGAGCCTGTTGTCACTATATCTCTAGAGCATTATAGTGATAAAAGCGAGATGACAGTAAAGATAGATAGATCCCGTGAGGTTGTTGGAAATATATACGTTAATATTAAATGCACCAACATGTCTTTCGAAAAAACTGAGAGAGGCAAAGGGCTTGTTAGAATCACCATAGGAGGGTGCGAGGTTCCAGCAAGAATTGTCACAGTTATTGAGGATCAAGGTTTCAAATGGATTACCTCTAGAGAGATCCATATACATGAACTTGCACAATGTGTGGAGGAATATGCCGAGATAGCCGGTCTCATCGATATGATGTGCACCAAGGGTGGGTTTTATAAACATATACCTCCGATCTCCCATAAGGATCTCTCGCCTATAAAGGAGGCAAAAGTTATCAATCTCCCGGGCAGAGGAAGCCAGATCTTAATTATTGCTGAGAGGAATGCGTCATATATGGTAACGGCTCTGAGAACCGGCTATGTGGTTGGACAAGGCCGACTATCTCCTGGGATTAACATGGTGAATTTGGGGCTTACAGCCTTGCTAGAGCCCTTAAAACTATCGATCTTCAGCGGAGCGGCTTATAGAGAATATTTGTTAGAGCCGGAAAACATATTGGAAATGATCTCAACAGCTCTGAGAACATCTTATAAGCTACTAGAAATTATGGGCGGGTTAGGATTATAGATATAAAGAGGCTTCTCAGGATACGGGAGCATGTTGCCAAAATATTATTTGGGTCAGAAGATCTCAGGCTAGTTGATGGGAGGATTGTTAGCTGTGATAATAAGGGTTGCCTTGCAAGGGGGTTTCTCATAGTTAGAGATTTTACAGAAACATTAGACGATCTAGATGGTAAGGAGGTACAGAGAATACTTAACTCATACGTTAAAACCCTATCTCAGAACGCACCAATAGATCTAAGAGTGGTTATCTCACCGATCAAACCAGAGGAGGTGATGAGCAAAATAGACAAAGCTATACAAGTTAAGCAAATCATGCTCGAAGCAGACCCAACTAACGAAAAACTGAGAACAGAGGTTGAGAGGCTGAGGAGGATGAAGAAAAAGATACTCAGTGGAGAGACTCCCTTCTCGATAAACATGGTTTTCAGTGTTATCTCACAAGGATCTACAGAGAATGAGGCTATTGAAAGGCTCTCGCACAAGATCTCGATATTAAGGGAAGAGCTGAGAAGCATGGGAATATATACCGAGGATCTTAGAGGGCTTGGGGCAATAGCTGCTCTTAACAGGTTTTTTCGTGGGGAGCAATAGCCCTATACTGAGGATCCTTGATAGGATTCTTTGGAACAAGCTCATAATAACCTCATCACAGGCTATATACTTCTCCCCGTTCATAAAGACTAGTCTGCATTCTAGGGGTAGAAGTGCTAATGGGATACTGCTTGGAAGAGTCATAAACAGCGGTAGGAATATCTTCTGGAACCCAAACATCTCAATGAGCCCCCACGTGGTGGTTGTTGGACCAACAGGATCTGGGAAGACGGAGACTCTCCTGAGTATAGCTACTAAGATGAACTCCCTCTACTCAGTCACAGTGCTAATGATCGATGTTAAGGGGGATATTAAAAGTAGGCTGGAAAGGAGGGGCTATTTCTTCAATCTTATAGATGTACCTAGAGATCCTTTGGGATCTTTATATCCATACTATATAGACCCTGTCGGTAGGGCTGGACAGGTATTTGAATCCATAGTCTCTTCCTACGAGGTACATGATATCAGGGCACAGGCCTCTCTTTATAAGGCTATAAAGAAGGCATATGAAATAACCCCTCTCCCAACATGGCAGCACGTTATGGCAGGGCTTATAGATGGAGAAAACCCTGAGAACGTAATGATCTCAAGGGTGGTGGATGAAATAGCGTTTCTAGATGGTGGGCCACACAATATAGGGCACTACTCGGTCAGAGAGGGTGTTATTAATGTAATCTCTCTAGCCGGGATCTCGAAGGAAAGGGAAGAGATGCTAAGTTACGCGATGAACATGGTATTCCACGATATGTTGAACTATATGTCTTCGAGAAGCATAGATCCCAAAACCGTAAGGGGGGTTCTCGTAATAGATGAGGCATGGGTACTGAGCAAACATGGAAAGAGCTCTAACAGAGTGCTAAACCTGATAAAGCTCAGCAGAGGCTATGGTCTCTCAGTCCTTCTAGCAACCCAGAGTTTCAGGGATTTTGGCGATAGCTGGGATAGGATTCTAGAGAACACAGGAGTCCTCATAGTACTTAACACTCCGAGCAAGAGATTCTGGTTCGATGCATCCAATTTCCTAAAAATAAGCAGAGAAGCCATAGAAGATCTCATGATCATTCTTGGTAAAGGAGACGCGATCATAAGAGTCCTCCCAGATCCAAGACCTATCCCAATATCCCTTGAGAACGATGTTGAGGAACCAAGGGAAGGAGAAAAAACCATTAGCAGAGATCTATAACATATACTGCTCATAGCTCTTTGAAGAAGACATATAGCAGGGGTTTAAAGCCCAGGTTTGTATAGAACTCAACAGCGATCTTGTTCATCGGGGGAAACTCGGCCGATACGAGTGTCACTCCCCTGGACTTAAGGATCTTTGTTAGTGATGATATTAGCGCTTCACCCACACCCTTTCTCCTATAGCTTGGAAGCACATATAGATCCGTTATTACGCCTGCTATAAGGGGTTCGTAGAAGATTCTAGATCTGATCTCAGCCCTTATGACACCTACTACCCTTCCCGAAGACTCGGCTACAAGGGTTATTACATCCTCTCTGCCAAGTGAATCGCTTACGTATTTCCTCACAACCTCTGGCGCCTCTTGTCTCACGGTATATAGTGGATCGAACTCCTCGTTGAGCTTTTTAAGTCTTAGAACTAGGTCTGATATTTGATCCACATCCTCTTTCCTAGCAATCCTTATTATATATTCACTCTCCCCAGCCATGATATGTCACCATAACTCTTTTATCAAACCAGACCTCATAAGCGTCTCGTGTTTCGATCTGGAGGATATTATCTGTGTCTTAATATCCTCCAAAAGCTCTTCTCTAGAAGGCGACAACCTACTGATCCCAAGCTCTATAGCCTTAAGCCCCACCGCAAGGGCTGTCTCAACATATGCATCCCACTCCTCCATTGTTGGGATTATATAGTCCTCCCTAAGCCCTTTCTTCTCAGCATATCTAGCAAGGGTCTCTGCAAACACTATGGCCATTTCGTCTGTTATAGCTTTAGCCCTCACGCTAAGAACCCCTCTAAACATTGCTGGGAATACCAGGCTGTTGTTTATCTGGTTTGGGAAATCACTCCTGCCTGTAGCTACCACCTTCGCCCCAGCCTCGCTTGCTTCCCAAGGCCATATTTCTGGGACAGGGTTGGCTAGGGCGAACACTATAGGGTCTTTATTCATATCTTTAACCCACTCTTTCTGTATCACATTAGGCCCTGGCCTTGATGCTGCTATAACGACATCTGCACCCTTTAGGGCTTCCCTAATTCCTCCTTTCCTCCCATCCGCGTTGGTCTTTATCGCTAGCTCGTATTTCCATGGGTTCTCGAACGCAAGTTTATCTATATCATCCCTCTCGCTATGGAGTATACCTTTTGAGTCAACCATAATGAGGTTTCCGGGCTTTGCTCCATATTTTATCAATAGATTCGCTGTTGCTATGTTCGATGCTCCTGCCCCTATCATAGCTATTGTAACATCCGAGATCTTTTTCCCAACAATTTTGAGAGCGTTTATCAGCCCAGCTAGTGTTGCTGTCGCTGTACCTTGCTGATCATCGTGCCAAACAGGGATATTGAGCTCTTTCCTCAGCCTCTCAAGCACATAGAAGCATTTAGGGCTCTCAATATCCTCTAGGTTGATACCGCCAAAGGCCGGCTCAATGCTTTTAACGATCTTTACGAACTCGTCCACGCTACCAGCTCTTATAGGTAGTGGTACGGCATCGACACCGCCAAGGTATTTGAATAAGAGCGCCTTACCCTCCATAACTGGATAGCTTGCCTCGGGACCTATATTTCCAAGACCAAGCACTCTTGTTCCATCAGTAACAACTGCTATCATATTCCACCTGGATGTTAGTGTGAACGATAGATCGGGATCTCTGCTTATAGCCCTTGAGGGTTCAGCAACACCTGGTGTGTACCATATAGCGAAATCTTCAAGCTTCCTTACAGGGACCTTGATTAATGTCTCTATCTTTCCTCTATACATATTATGCAGCTTTAGAGATAATGCGTACCATTTATCGGTTAAGCCTGAGCCTTGTTTTCCTAAACCCTCACCATCAATCATAACACAACCTCCCATGAAAAGTACTGTAAGTAAGAACATAAGAACAAAAGTATTGTTTAAAAACGATCTAGATGATATGATCTATGACTACTAGCACTCGTAATCTTCAGGAAGCTTTGCTCTGAAATACTTGCCCGTCTCAGGGCTCTTAAAGAGACCTATCTTAACCCCTTTTCTACCCTTAGGGGCTAGAGGCCATACTTTTTCAGGGGCTATTTCGATCTCTTTTCCCGTAGTTGTGTCTTTTACCTTAACCTTATTCTTGCACACCATGATATGTCCCATAAAAATGTATACCATGAGCAATATAAAAATTACGTCAAATCCCCAATACGGATCGGTTATTGCTATATGTCGTATAGTCGAGGATCAGATCGGAGTTACACATCACTCGATCAGAAGCGCCTCGGCCTCTTCATCAAGATCTCCTCTACATGGGGGTTAATTAATAAAATTAAAATTGATGTTTGGCAGAATTCTCCTACCCATATATCTAATCGATCGATCTAAACGAGAGATATAAGCATTTTAGGTATTCCAACATATGGTGAGCCCCATAACAGAGGCCCGTGTACTAGATCTTGAGAAGGAGGCTAAGAGGTGCGGAGGCGTTGTTGCTGCTATCCTCTCTAGCCTTAGAAAAATAAAGAAGGGGGAGAGGCTAAGGATAAACGCTGTAGAAGCCCAGGTGAGAGAGCTTAGCGAAGCCCTGGATCTGTTTACCAGGTATGGGTTGATCCAGGTGGTTGACAGAATATCTGACAGAGAGATAGTTATTGAGAAGGTGAAATAATGCGCCAAACCCCTAAATATGTCAGGATTATAGGGGCTTACATATGATCAGCTGTCGTTCTATTTATACTACCCTGCGATAAGGTAGGGGTTGGAATGAACAAACTAGGTATAGTGGGAGCAGGTAAGTGGGGCTCAACAATAGTCACAAGAATCCATGAAACAGGTATAGCTAACATATCTATAATATATGATAAGGATATCGAGAGAGCGCGTCTTCTCGCACAGAAAGTAGGTGCCACTATAGCCAGAGATCTAGGGGATTTTGATAAGCACAGAGATCTCCTAGGAATAATAATTGCCACCTCTATAGATAGTCTAGCCCATGTCTCAGCAGAGCTGATCAAGATGGGGTTTAATGTGTTAATAGAAAAACCCGTAGCTGATAGCCTTGATAAGGTGAGGATGTTGAGAAACCTAGCCGAAAGTAGACATGTAGTCGCTATGCCTGGCTTTGTAGTGAGATTCGATCCAATAAGTATATGGATAAAGGATCGTTTATCAAAAGCTGAGGAATCTCCAGAAGACCTATACCTACTCAGGCTAAGTAGGAGACCTCCATGGGCTAAGGTGAACAGCATCCTACTAGATCTCGCAATCCATGATATAGATCTAGCTAGATATTTGATAGAAAGTGACATAGTTCCTATAAGCTGGTCTATACATAGCCTTGAGATAGACCAGGCGTTCACAATGTATGCTAAGCATAGAGGTGGCAGCGTGTTTATTAATGTTGATGGTGTTTCGAGAAATAAAGTTAGGAAGGTTATTATTTCACTCACTAAGAGCTATATTGAGGGCGACTATGTTAATCAATACATAATTAGTAAAAGCGAGGGCGGCGAACACGAGCACCTAAAGATCAAAGGTACAGAGGCTCTCGTGAAGGAGATAACGGTTTTCATGGAGAAATGCAGGGGAGCTGATGTAGAGACACCAACACTGCTTGATGCAGAGAAAGCCCATGAGATCATCAGTCATGTGCTCTCTAGAAAAAATCATAGCTAGATCCTTTCCAGAGGCTTTATACCTAGAGCCATCAACCCTTTCGCGAGAACTTGTCTCACCCCCCTCACTAGATGGAGTTTATATGCTCTAGCACCTGGGTCTGGATCCCTTATAACTTGATCCTCTTGATACCATGAGTTAAAGAGATCCGAAATTCTATTAAGCATCGAAGCTATATCCTCGGTTTTAAGCTCATCTATAGCCTTAGTAAGCTCTGTTGGCGCTCTTGAAATCTCGATCAATAGCTGTCTTCTCCGGCCCTCAGCCCCTGCTTTGAAATCAACCTCATTTAGAGGGGGTATGCTTTCAGCTTTGTTTAGAATGCTTGAAGCCCTCGCGTAGGTATACATAATATATGGTGCTGAGTTTCTCTCAAGGTTAAGCACCTCCTCCACTCTAAATACTATCTGCTTCGATGGCGAGACCGAGGCTAGGGCGTATTTTATTGCCGAGACAGCTATTACCTTCGCTATATCCTCAGAGGCCTTTACCCCCCTCCCGCTCAGGATCTCGCTGCTCTTATTGATCGTCATATCGATCACCTCGTCAAGCGTTACATATCTACCTCTCCTTCCACTCATTCTTTGCCCAGGTAGCATAACCATCTCATAGCTATAGTGGATCAGGTTTGAGGCCTCCCTCTTAAATCCCAGTGCATATAGTGCTAGCCTTAGCTGGGCTTGCGGTAATGTCTGTTCAGAGGCTATTATGTTTATAACATAATCTGCACCAGTTTCAGAGAACTTCTTCACACTATACCCTATATCTCTTACCGTATATAGTGTCGTCTCATCGCTTCTCATAAGTATCAGCGGTGGGATCTCTAGGGTTTTTGGTAATCTCAACTCCTCTCTTATACCCCTCTCCTTCAAGATCTCATCGAATACAAGGGCAGGAGCTCCTTTATAGTAGCTAAAGTACCTCGAGGATCTAGCAGCCTGTATTACCTGCTCAACAACACCCTCCCATGCTAGGTCGCTCTCATAATCCCAGTAGTCGAAGTGGGCTCCAAGCGTTTCTAGGGTCTTTTTGAACCCAGCTATACATAGGTCAACGGCTTTTCTAAAAGCCTTAACCACTTGAGGATCTGAGGCCTTCTCATACGAGATCATGAGCTTTGATATCTCAGCCTCAGGATCCTCGATCTTTGATAGCTTCTGAACAAGCGTATCGAATACGGATGGAAACTTACTACTCAGTCTAGAAGCGTCTGCTATCAACTCATCAAGGATCTTTAGCTTCTCCCTATACTCCTCGGGATCCTCTTCTTTCAGCTTCTCCAGCTTTTTCTTTAGCTGGATGATCTCTATGATTGTATTTGTTGACGCATATATATATCCGATCCAGTGATCCTCTTTAACACCCTCAGGAGGATCTGGCATCCCGAGGAGCATGAAGCCTAGAACCATGATCGCCACTTGCCTACCCATATCGTTAATATAGAACCTTGTGATCACCTCATGCCCCCTAAGCTTGAGCATCGAAGATATAGCGATCCCGAGAGCAGCATTTCTCCCGGAACCTATGTGGAGCGGATGCACCGGATTTGCAGAAACATATTCCACAACATATCTCTTCGGATTGTTAGTTCTCACAACACCATATAGATCCTTCAGCTCCTCTATAGCGTGGAAAGTTATTTTAGAGAGTTCCTGGGTATTGATCCATATGTCAAGATATCCTGAAGAAAGCGATACTGACTCAATATATTTGTTCCTAAGAAGCTTGTCTTTAATAGTATCGTAAATATGCTCTGGGCTGGAACCAAGCTTCTTAGAAACCGCGTGGAGAGGTATAGCTATGTCTCCTAACTCGTATCTAGGCGGGATCTCGATTTTCAGATCATTCTCTGGGATAGATAGCTCTTTAGAGAGATCTCTCCTCACACTCTCAGCAATATATCTAAAAGGCTCACTCACAAGCTCCACAATAACCACTTTCCATAAGATGCTAAGCACTAAACCTAATAAGGAAGTAGGGTCAGGAGCTCTGGATGTTGTGGCGGGCCCGCGGGGATTCGAACCCCGGACCGCCGGCTTCACCGGCTAACCTAGACCAGCCTTTAGGAGGCCGGCGCTCTATCCTGGCTGAGCTACGGGCCCTTGCCAAGATATCTTTCGCCCCAAACCCTTATATTTGTTACAAACCCCGTTTGGGGTTCGGGTTTCACCGCGGTTGATATTTTTATCAACCACTCAGCCCTTGGCTTCCCCGGCCTCAGGGCTCCTTTCATCGGGGCCCATATCCTCGGCCTCCGCCCGTTCGGGGTGACCCCTACCCACAACTCCTCTTCATTGAGTTTCTCTGGTTCATTGCTGTGGGGAAACCCCCACATCCTGGATCTCTTTACCTCTAACCCACCCCTCGGGTCTTTATTTTTACCCTCATTGTTGGACAGGCATCCCATAGAATAATAGAGCTTATACTATGCTCCATTATTGCAGAACTATGATCTAATATCAATCCATATAAACCCTCATGAAATCTGAAACAGTTGGCTACGGCATCGTAATAAGACGCCCGGTGCGAATTAATAAAAACCCTGCTTATTTAATATATTATTGGCGGCGGTCGTCTAGCCTGGTCTAGGACGCCGGCCTCCCGAGCCGGCGATCCCGGGTTCAAATCCCGGCCGCCGCATCTCTTTACATAGCTCAAGGAGCTTCTCAACAAGTTCTTTAGAAGGTCTCCTTTCACCTTTCTTTAGTTTTAACTTATATGTTGGGTCTATTCCAAGGTCTTTTGGTTTCACCCCGCAGTTTTCCATAAGCTCTACAAATTTAGATCCGTCCATTTCTGGTTCCTCGAATATGGTTTTGTTTTAGAACCTTATAAGTTAACGGCCTTTAGTTGATATGTATATTCGTATAAGTCATATGACATGCTATATGACTTGGTTTATAAGTTTAGTAATGATACCACAGAGTCGGTGAGTTGTCTTGGGTCGAGAGGCTCAGGTCTCGGGAGAATCTAGATCTGAATCAATATCTAGATGCGAAGAACTTAAGAACGAGATCCTTAAGATGCTTAGATCAAGGCTCCCACCGAAAGCAATCCTCTACTACCTAATACCCATGCTACCAAGTGATAGACCCCTGAGCATCGACCTAGACGCTGTCCAAGCCATATTCACAAGCGAGGAAGACGGTGAGCTGGTGCTCAACATAGTTCTGAAGGGAGCTATAATAAAGATCGAGATCTCGGGGATCGAGCCATGCGTATCCTACAGCTATATCATATAGAGAATAGCTAGCCTATTAAAGGAGTGGAGCCATATGAAAGAGAGATACGTATTTCGATGGAAGGCAACGATAAAGAGAGAACGGTTGTTTGAGTGCATGATGTCAACCACACCATTTACCCTGGAGAGAAGCGGGCTAGGCACAGGAAGCACCGAGTATATCCCGAGATACCATGAGAAGCCTGAGGAGAAGTTCGACTACATAGTGAAATACATGAACAAACCAATAGCATATGTCGACATAACCGGTGGACCCCGATATCCACCCTGGATCCAGCTGTCGAAATTGGAATATGCAGAGAAATACGGAGTAGCGGAAAGGACATGGATAGCATGGCTAGATCTGAGGAGATTCAGCTTCTACTTCATCAACGCAAGCCATGCGATGAAGGTCGAGGGGGAGCTGATAAGACTAGAGGGAGAGCCAACCCCATATAAGGCTATAAAGCTCAGACACTGGATCCCGTGGAGAAGATGGATCGAAATACTAATGAATATGATCTAGGGTGTATGAGATGACTAAAAAGCTAGTCATGCTATCACTACGAATCCCCGAGAACCTAGTAGAGGAAATAGATAGCCTGGCCAAGGAGCATGGTATATGTAGAAGCGAGCTGATAAGAAAAGCCATAAGACTATACATAGAGAAACTCGAGAAACGCAGAGACAAAATAACCTCTAATCCACCCAAGATACATGAAAGATTCGTTAAACTCTACATATGAAAACCACGGGGGAAAAGACATGGCCAAAGAGATAGAAGAAATAAACACCAGAGTATACCGCGACGATGCAAACGGCATAGAAATAAAAATGATTAAACACTCTGATAACGCCTACACACTAGACATAACAACTAGAAGAAGAATCTCATTAAACTACATAGAATATAGCGGTTACAGGTTAGAAATTGAATGGCCGCCTGAATACACCTACCCAGTTATTGTGAAAGGGCGATTTGGAACCGTAGATATAGAGGCTATCTCAGATGATCTCGATGAAATAATAGCTATGCTAAATGAGATATGGCGTAATAGCGAGAAGGGATTCGATGACATAGACGGGCTATATGTTGTAAAAACCGATCTAACACAGGTTATGAAGGAGTTAAGGGAGAAACTCAGGAACGCATTAAAAGATCTACTTGATGAGATAATATAATGGTGATCAGGATCCATGAGAAGCACCTCTGGTTCCTCTGGAGACCCCCCAGCCACAGACCCCTATTTCCAATCCCCTGTTTACAAACGTTTACAGACAGAAAACCGTTTACAACCCCAATACCTAGAAGCTATTGTACAGCGCAGCATGAACAGCAATGAAACAGCTGTGATCAGCCTTAGAGTTCCTAAATATATTAAACTATTATATGATTCTTTAACTGCCGAAGAAAAGAAACTTGTGAAAGAGATATTCGTGAAAACGCTTAGAGGCTATATCGAGGCATCTGAAAAGGGGGAGAAGCAGGTTATAGTTAATGTTAATATAGCGATGAGCCTCAGCCAGGTAGCCGTGGATCTGGCCATAGATAGAGAGGTCATGGAAAAGCTTATAGAATGGCTTGAAAGGATTGCAAGCCCAGCCACCGACTATCCAAAGGGCTTTAAAGATATTGCCGCTAAGGCCCTGCCCATGCTTAGGAGAATACTGGCTACTTTCTAATGGTATATGAGATGGTGAAGCTACAGCATATTTAGAACAAGCTTGGCCAGTGCTCCTATGCTCAGACCAACCATATACTCTAATATGTCTCTATAGGCTTTATCTCTTATGTGGAGCTCCTCATCTAATTCATAGAGGATGAACATTAGGCTCATAATAATTGCTAGATACCACTCTGAAAAGGCTGTGAGCACACCATAGGCTATATGCGATATTGTTGCTAATCTCATCCCCGCCCTCTAGATTCTCCCTAGCCCGATTTCTTTCTAAGCTCCTCAATTATCATCCTGTAGAACTCCCTCTGCTCTCTAAGTATGTCATCGAGCTTCTCAACTATTCTATCGAGTTTTTGCGACATATTATTGGTTATCCAATATGTTAGATAGACCGCTATGACAACCGCTACTCCAGCAGAAGACGCTATGTTGATCAGGTCTGTAAGGTCCAATACAGCTTCACCCTTCCATCTCTACCTCTATAATACATTATGCAGTTTCTACAGCAGAAATCTATTGTTCTAAGCATGAAAGAGCTATCCCTGAACTCCACAACCACCAGCGTCGTTGCTATATCATCTAGCTCTACACATGCAACGCCACCAGCGCCTATGAATTCATCTGGTGTTTCATTCCTCTCCCTATATGCTGATCTTATACGCTCTAGCCAGAAGCCTAGATATATGTTGTATAACACCCCCTCGGTAAGTATCTCTAACCTCTTACCCATAGCTCTAAGCCTATTAGCTAGCTGTGGTAGCTCAACACCAGCTGGTCTCCCAAGCCAGGGAATAATCCTGGGCTGTTTTTGGGGAGCCGGTCTTGCAGGATATGGCTGTGGGGTAGGCCTTGCAGGTGTGGGTGCTGGGGTGGGTACTCTAGCTACTGCTGGAACCTCTACTCTCCTCTCGACCCTCTCCCTCAGAAACCTATCAAGTGTTCTCTGGATATCCTTAGCCCTTAACAGCGTCTCCTCTCTCCTAGCCCTCTCAGCCTCATACATATTCCTAATAGCGTTGGCCACGTGATCCCATCTAACACATAGCCTTGCCTTTCTAAGGCTCTCAATATAGTTCGCCGCCTCTTCCACAGCACCTCTATACTCTGCTTCTGTGGCTCCTAGGCTTCTGAAATATCCTGTGAGCACTCTTCTAACAACCTGTCCATCTAGGCATGGATCTCTCTCTACCTTTCTAAGCTCATCACACGTATCCCTATCAAGGCCCCAAGAGCTGCAATAGATATCTATCCTGGTCATGGCCCTAGCCATGTCCTCTATACTCTTAGCTAGGGTATCTGCTAGATCCTCTAGCTTTCTCCTTCCACCAGCCTCTCTAACCATTCTCTCGATCTTTGCGAAACACTCATTAACTGTTAGACCGCTGCAATGCTCTATGAGGAAATCCTCTATCAAATCCCTTCTATATCCTATCCTGGCTGGGTCTAGGTGGTATGCCGATAGAAGCGATTCTATGTAGAGAGCCTTATGGTTTAAAAAAGTATCTCGGGCTGCACCCCTTAACTCCCTTAATATCTCATCAACCGGCCTATCTGCTAGGCTCATGGTGTGGGCACAGCTCTAGGTGCTGGCGCTGCTGGGGCTGGCGCCGGTGCCGGGGCTGGGACTACTAGGCCTGCTAGGAGCTGTGCATATCTAGCTTTCACAGCATCGAAAGCCTGTATAATCGCTGATCTGTTCTCAGCTAGAGCCTGGTACCAGAGGCTCAGCTTTGTCGTGGCAGTCCTCACCTTCTGCTCATCAGTTATATAGTCGTTTATCCCTGCTAGATAATCTCTGCTCCAATTCGGAGCCTCTTGCCTGGCCTGCGTCCTATAGGCCCCAATAACTAGGCTAGCAAGTCTCTCAGCACCATATATCAATAACCCGCCCGTGCTTCTAGTTCCATAAACCCTCTTCTTCCTAGCCCTGGCCATATATTATCCCATTATAGCCTACACATAACCTTAGATATTTCCAGGCTAATGCTTATATCTATTTTGTTATTTATAATATAGTGAAAGAATCTATCCAGGGATTGTGTTGGAACAGCATCTAATGATCTTTGGCTTAATAAACATTATCATAGTTTGCCTTATACTTCTATCTTTCTTCATTAAAACGAGATGGTCGGAGATACTCAGAAGAATTATAAGCCCATATGCTGGGGTTGTGATTGCATCGATAATAGCTAGTCTAGTGGTTCGATTTCTCATATCACCTGCCCAAGCCCTTAGGGAGCTTGCAAACCCCCTTACCTATATATATGCCTCGTCTTTTCCTCTTGCTGTAATATTGTTCTCTCCACTCTCAATATGCCAGATATTCCAATATATAATTATATCTGCATCAATGATTATTAGTCTTCTTGGCAAGAGACCTCTGTTATCACTAGCCTTATCCTTATTCTTCTCAGTATTTCTACACATATTTATACTAGCGTTGATCCTCGCTATGATTTATGAGGCTTAAGATCTAAAAGATCTATATAATCTTAATGCAATCATCGATGTTATGGTTGTCTCGCTATTTGTCGGCAATACACCACCATATTCAGGTGGTGAGCTCCACTCTTTTAGGATATCCTCGATAAGGGATGGTCTAAACGGCACAAATCCATAGCTTCCTACCTTGTTATAGCTTACTATAAATCCGCCTCTATGGTCGGGTTTATATATAGTATATACTGTTGAGCCATCTGGTGAGTAGTATCCACTACCCTGCCATTGTAGCTGATCTAAAACTCCGTACATAGAATCAACTGTGGTCCAGGGTATATATCCCCTCTTTGCTAGCATAGTGCCTAAAGCTAGAGCTGCGGCTAATCTTATCGTGCTATATCCTGAGCCTCTACAAGCTGAGTTTGATGGTTGTAGACCTACTCCATCCCATTTAGATGCCAATGCATCCCATTTTGATTTCGCATTGGCCCAGTCATCTATAGCAGCATAGTATAGACCCCACCAAGCATCTAGAAGAGGATCACCGCACTGGCTTAAAAGAGTCAAAAACCACCAAGGGCCGTTACCGGTTCTCTCTGTAGCACCAACTATTTTACTTTTATAGGGATATAGTGGATATGGGTTTTCTATCAAGTTATATGTTTTAAACATTTCAAGCAGTGTTTGATGTCCAAGAATCCCATTCCAATATTTAGCATCCCAGAAGTGATCCTCTGAAACCTGTATCACTATTTCGCCCGAGGATCCTAGATCCTTTCCTATAGGTCCATATATATCGAGGACACCTGAATAATATCCTCGAGTCGCAGCAGCTATTAATTCCTTCGCCCATATATACACATCTTGATAATCCGTGTAGCCCCAGTATTTCATTAGCCCGCTTAGCTCATCCACATGTCTAACCGCTGTCCTCATAGATGGGAATGTGTCTCCTGGCGCTAGACTGATAGCTGTAGGTGCACTGACTTTACCAAGATACTGCCCTGCGAAATACATATCGCAATTAGTATAGTTAGGATCTACATTCTCAGGTTTTATAAATAGGTAATCATAGGCCCCTCTTGTTTCTTCAACATATATCTGAATCACATAAGCCCCTGTTACCACATTCTGCACCCTTAGCCTGTATTTATATGTAGTTATGTTAGAACCAGCATCTATCCCTATACTCTCTGCATCAACAAAGAAGGGTGGAGTATCTGGTGCGAACCCTGTATAGCCTGGGATTAGATAGCCGATGTTGAGGCAATAAAACACTATAGGTATCGATGGGTATTCACTTATAACAGCTCTAATACCGAATTTCCTTTTTAGCCTATTAAGGTAATCCAGGGCCAGATTCAGATCTGCCATACTCTTATCCCGTATGCTTCTATGTTTCTATCTTAGATATTTCCTGACTATCACAGGGACCGCCTGTATCTTTCCACAGTAGATAGGTATCTCTTGATTATTCCATATGCTATAAGCAACCCGATTATTGTTGCTATTCCTCTTGATGCTATTTCCACAGCAAAAGGTGGGGTTGATATAGCCGGTGATGGCGGGCTAAACCTATATGGATCATTGCTTAGTGCTAGAATAGTTAATGCTGCAGTCTCGGCATTGAGATCTCCAACTCCATTAAATGATGCGTTATATAGCGTAGCATATGGGTTTATCCTATTAATTATATCCCTAAATACCTCTACATCACTTACATAATTTAGAAATTTAGCTACGTAGAGCCCTAGAGCTATCTTATATGTCTCATAATATCCTAAAGCCCTATATGATTTATCAGCAAATCCTTTTCCATCAAATAATCCTCTCCCAGTCAGATACGAGTTTCTAGCACTTTCATAAGCACCCTTTACACTAAAATATATAGCCTCTATGAAATTCATATTCGCATATTCCTTATAATCCGTGAATAGCTGATCAGTTACTACTATAGCATATATTGCTATTGTTCTAGTCCCTATTGCTTTGCTATCTATCTCTATATTTTTGGTTAATTTAAAGGGATAAGGTATATCTCTAAGCTGAATTATCTGATAATAATCATAGAAACTATATGATGGGTATTTAGCTATAAAGGCATCTACCTTATCAGCTATCGGTCCTAATCCACAGTATCGCCTCAATACATAGCTACATAAAAATTTACGCTAAGATAGCAGTTATCAGGTTCTACTACTGGTGATTCAGTAATGCATCCCGAGCCATCACCGAAATCAACAAATCTATTTTGCAAAAAAGAACATAGATCGGCTATAGCTATCATTAACAACCCCTTAAACCCTTAGCCTTGCCAAGAGCCTAGGTATTATAGATAATACGCTAGATGTAACTACTAAAGGTATCACTACATTGAGTATCGCACCAATATCGAAGCCCTTAAGTATTGTAACATTATACACTAGATCGCTAGCACCAAATTCAGTTATCTCCGCCCCAGCTGTATCGTAGAAGTAGTTATTCGCCTTTAAGGTTCTTATCTGCCCCACTTTCTTAAATGTATCTGTTACAACCACAGGTCTCCCATTAGCTACAACACTTACCTGGCCATCGCTTATCGTGATATTCACAACTACGTCTGTCTCGCTACCGAACTTGAATAGCTCCTGCTGGAATGAAGCTGGTGCTGGTGATACATAATATGATTCGAAGTTCACTGTGATGATCCACCTACTGTTTCCTCTATCGCTTGACACAACTATTGATAATGCAAACTGTGTGGTTGCACAGTCTATTTGATCAGGTGGGCATACATGTACCTCTAGCCCCCATCTAACGTTATCAACTGTTTGAGTACCAACTGTCTGGCCAAACTTTCCCTTAGCTGATAAAATCTTCTCTTTCGATACTGTCATCTGTAGAGTCACTGGTGGCCTTATGTCTAACCCTGTGTAGGTAACCTTGTCATTCATTATAGGCATTGCTACCACCTAGGTTTTATCTATTTCGCTAAGCTTGTGTGAAGAGCCTGAGGATTGCTGGAAGAATTGAGAGCACTATCACCAATGGTAGCAACTGCATTATGAGATTCACTATACTTGATATATCAAATGTCATAGCCATTCTGCATCTCCAGAATATAGGCTTTTACCATAGTTATATATTCTGGCATGTCTGTAACCACCCCCTCGCCTCTATATTGCGGTGCTGGGGCCTGCATATAAATCATCTCTATGGATATACCTATGCTGGGGCTCTATGGAAAATATTCTGGCATCTATCCAATCTCAATACGAGATAATGAATCAGATCCTGAAGCAGTATGGTATAGAGCTATCGCTATACGCTGTGAAACTACATAGCGAGGAATGCGATACATGTGTTGAGTATATAACCCTAGTCAGGTTTAAAGATAGATATATATATGAGGAATTTGTGAAGAAGTTGAAGCAACAGATACAGGGTGGGTATGATAGTGGAGAAGAAAGAGATTGATGAGGAAGGGCTTTCGGTAGGTAGGATCCTAGGGGCTACGGCTAGGTGGGGTTCTCAACAGATTATAGCAGAGCTAAGATCACTTGCTAAGAGGAAGAAGAAGAAAACATACGAGATCCTTGCAGAGGCTATAGAGCTATATAAAATGTTAGATGAGATAGAGCATGTAGACCCTAAACACCTAGTAATAGCCACTATGTTCCTTGAAAGACAGCTAGAGCTAGCTATAAAGCTTGTAGCTTCAGCAAGCTCTCTATTCACCTCTGAGCTTGTTCAGAGTATAATGCAGACATATCAGCAATTAGATTCTGCAAGGCAACAAATACAAATACAACAACAAACACAATCCACCCCGATACCAGATATCAAATCGATGGTGCTACCATATGTTATGAACATTCTTCAACAGATATTAGCAAGCATAACAAGTGTTAGGCCCCCGACCCAGCAGGGGATGCCACAGGTGAAGGTTATTGAGTAGCTCCTTTGATATGTTTCTAGAATTCCTTCAGAAGCTAGGCTTTAGACTGGTGGGGATTTTTGACTATAGCCAGCTAGACCCCAACGCCAGAGAAAAGTGCTCACCCCCACCTTGTAGTGTAGCTATAGAAATACCTAGTGGTAGGATAAGTGACCCCAGCAAAATAGCTATAGTGGTCGAGATACGCTATGCATCTAATACGAATCTAGTTATATCAAGGATAGCCAGGTGTCAAGGTCAAGAAATAAAGATTGCCGAAGCACAGGTGCAGGTATTTTGAGTGTAGCAACGTGTTTAGAGGCTAATAATATACCTAGCACGGGATTAACAGAGGCAACTACAACGAGTAATGGGTCTGTTGGAATTATATTCCAGAGAGATCCAATGATAGGATTACTATTTCTGCAGGCACCAAGTGGGTGTGACTATGTTGTGAGATATATAGATAGCTCTGATGCCAGAGCATGTGGCCTGGCGATCACACGAATAGCTGTTTTAGAATATAACGAATTCGAGATACTCATTAACATGGCTATAATATTAATGATACTGCTAATAATAACAAATATGGTGGGACAATGGCTCTAGCTCTGGTAACGAGGATAATCCCGATTTTGATAAGGGCTATATACTATGCAGCTATAGCTACCCCAGCGATACTCGTTATAAGCACACTACTTAGCCCTGAAGCTAGGCAACAAGCCCAGCAATCAGCAAATATAGTTGCAGCGATAATCCCACTAACATTCCTAGCTGTCTTTATCAATGTGTTAGTCTCCGTGATATCGATGATCAGGGAACTTGGATCCCAAGTAGTCCGTAGAGCTTGAGCATCTCCGTATATATCCTAAGCCCTTTCTCAGTTATCAAAACCCTTTTAGGCTTTCTACCTCTGATCTCCACCAGCCCTAGAAGCTCTAGTAGAGGGATATACTTGACGGCGGTGGCCTTTGATAGGCCTGCCTTTGCTGTTATCTCGTTAACTATATGGGGTTGCTGGTCTGAAATCACATCTAGTATCCTGAATATAACGTTTAGGTCTATAGATATAGAATTAGATCTTTTATCCATATATCTATACCTCTCATTAATTACTATGGTATGGGAAGTATTTAAGTAGTACGCATGGTGAACCATAGACCACATGCTTGAGGTGTTACCCTCGCTATCTTATCTTTCCAATTATCACATTATACAGTGTATTATCAAGTTCTCTAATCAGCTCTCTATATTCCCTATACAGCTCTTCCAACGCCTCACCCTCATCCAGGTGTATGTAATATTTTCTAAGCACCGTTCTAGGTGCTCTACCCTGTATAAAGTCTACCTTAGCCTCTGCCATTCCCTTTCTAATCATGTATGTTGCGAAGAAATGTCTTAAGGAATATAGTGTGAACCACGGATATCTCTGCTTAATAGCCTTCCTAGCCATATATACACCTGTGCTTGAGAGCTTTACCCTGTTTAGACCTAGTTTCGAGGCTAGCTTTAGATAGTTATCTGTTACGAAGCAATAGTATGCTCTCTTAGTGCTTAAACCCTTCATGATAGGTGTTATTATATCCCTAATCTCTAGATGCCTCACCTCAGAGGGTCTTAACCCTGAGATTGAGAGGAGATATATGAATAGAGCATAGTTTATATAGATATCACTTGATATAGAGACTATATCGATGAGCTCATCAACACTCGGGATTCTCCTAGGGGTGAGAGGCTCGATGCTCCATCTTATCTTCAGCCTCTTCTTAAGGATCTCATAGTGATCGCTATATATCGTTGTCTCATACTTATTATCGAGGAATCTAGTGAAATTAGCGACAACCTTGAGTATGTGGGTCCTAACCTTAGGGGATTTCGTAGCGAGGATCTGGGCGAACCTAGCAGATGAGACTAGATACCTCAGATACTTCGCATAGATCTTTATATTCTTCTCATAATAGCTCTTAGAAACTAGATCCCTAACCCAGCTGAGAAACTCCTGAACCTCTGAATCTAAATTGAGACCGGCAAAAGGATTCCAACCAAGAGGAGCACCGGCCTGCCTATCATATGACTTGTCATATGACCTACCATAGATCCCGTCATATGACACCACACTACCCCCACGGTCTCCCGAGCCGGCGATCCCGGGTTCAAATCCCGGCCGCCGCACTGAGAAGCCGGTCTTGCCGGACACGTTACGCTTAATTGTTTCAAGTTGGCAGTAAAGTGCTCACAAGGCACCATGTTAACGGATTCCGGCAGAGGTTCATCGGCAGTCTCAGAGCAACCGATCATTGGTTCTCCATAGAATAACGACTATAAGTGGTGGGAAAGTAATTACTTCTTGACGGTTATCCGATCTTGCAAGATTTCTCCCTTAAAGAGCGTAGTAAGCATTTCTGTAAGCCTTTTTCTCGCAGCTTCGCCTGTTGGTGAGAGCATGATTATCTCTGTATCTCCTTCTGGCGAGAATTCCGAGATCACTTGGAGGCAAGCGCCGCATGGGGGAATTGGTTTGCTGTGATCCGAAATCACATATACCCTCGATATCGCTCTACAACCTTCTGAGACTGCTTTAAAAACAGCCACTCTCTCAGCACATATTGAGAGACCGTATGAGGAGTTCTCCACATTAACCCCAGTATATATTCTTCCATCTTTGCACATTACAGCAGATGCTACTCTGAACCTTGAATATGGGGAGTACGAGTTTTTTATCACTTCTAAGAGGATCTTAAAGATCTCTTTCTCATCCATGAGATCACCATACTATTTAGATAAATCGTTAGTAATAACAATATCCATCGTAGATCAAGCTATTTATTATCGCTTTGTAATAATAAATAGTGGTGCCGCCGTAGCTCAGCTGGGAGAGCGACCGGCTGAAGAATGCTCGGCAGAGACCGGTAGGTCCGGGGTTCAAATCCCCGCGGCGGCATTTATCGTGAATATTGATCAGCAATCTCCGTAATAGGCAAGAAACCAAACTATAGTTAATTGCTTATGATTTTATGAGGGTTTATAAAAACCAAAGCTTAATCCATATAATTTAGAATGATGCTCCCTGCTTACGATGATGGTTACAAGACATGGGTGGTGTCTGTTTATTAATGTCCATAAATTATAATTGAAAGCCGGCTTTTCTGAGCCTATGTATTATTGTTTTCATATCTTCAAACAATTGCGCCAGTCTCTTGATCTCCTGGATGTTAACCTTGAGTTCTCCGTTCTCCACCAGATCTGCATATCTAGCGAGATCTTCTACAGATTCTTCGGAACCAGCCCTTGCTTTTAAAACTATATGTTGCTCGGGTGTTAGAATTCTCATGCTAATGCTGTCTAGACTAATGATCCTTGACGCCTCAATGATCTCCTCTGGGACATAGAAGTCGTAGAGAGCCTCGTAGAGATCAACTACTATCTCCTCACCCTTATTTCTAACGATCAAAGAGGGAGTTCCAAGCTCTGTCGATCCTACATCCCATCCCATTTCATCGGCAATGCTTCTCAGGCTACTTTCGGCAGATACTAGGGATCCCTCGTATATATATAGATCTACATCATCCTCAAAAACCCTCCGCCCCATAGCATAATAAATACAGGTATTACCTATTATCACAAACCTAAGCCCTAAACCCTCTAGCTGTTTAAAGAGAAACACCAGATCCTCAAGCCTATACCCCGTTGATACCCCCACGATTCATGCTCTCAAAGAGCTAATTAAGCGTATAGACTGGTGCAATAATTAAGAAAGATCCCATAATACCTAACCACTTAAGAAGCACAGACACAAGCTTCGTGGTTATTGATATAAATAAAAATTGATATTATCACCTTATCTTAGCTTCGTAAACCGTTTGTCCCTGGGTGTTTATTCTGATCACTTTATTTTCATTCAATGGTCTTATCCAGGGACTTCCACCTCAACCCGCAGGATCTCTAACCCTGCGGGTTCATGGGTGGCTATAAGCCCAACGACACTTGGCCCCCATCTAGCTCATCCCCCACATGGCTTGAAGCACGCTCCCATCGTTATCCATGGCTAGTGTGGGAAGACTCGCACCGAGAACAATCCCGATCAGAGCTTGTTAAATACCCCCTCCTACGAATATCAAAAAGAAAACAGCCCCGTTGAGCGACCCCATACGGCCCGTATTGGTCTCTTATCATTATAGGAAGGCTCTCTTCTGTCTTTATGAATTTCTCTAAGCTTTTATAGGCTCACAGAGATCCTGGATAATAATGTTGCGAACCTATTCTGGAAATTTAAAATGCTAAGAAAGAAATACTCCTAATAGTAAACTCTCATAGACCGGGAATGTTTTTATACATAACACGTGGTTCATAGCATAGACACTGGATTTGGCTTGAGGCTCTATCTAACCTACGTGTTCTTCATGGTATCCATAGGGCTTCTCGATGCTGTCACGATCTATAAGGCTTCTTCACAGCTAGGCGCAGATCCCATGTACCTAGGGATCCTAAGCTTCTTATGGAGTCTCTTTTATATAATATCCACAATGGCTTTCGGCCCTCTTGGCGATAACTATAAGATCAGGGCTCTTGCAATAATAGCCTCAAGCCTCATGATCTCTTCAATGCTATCCATACTTTTTTCAGACAGCCTAAGTATAATAGCGGTTGGATATATACTCCACGCGATCGCTTCTTCAGCAGGGCATATAGCTATTTCGATCGATGTTATGGAGAACAAGGATCCGGATGAGTGGGGATATATAAATTATATTTTAAAGGGGCTCTACTGGATCTTTAGAGGAGTCTTTATATACTTCTCACTAACAGCGGGTTACCAAGACCTGCTGGTAATGGCGTTAATCCTTATAGCATCCATACACTTGCTGGTTATTCCACAGGGGTTCTTTAGAAGGGCTATTTATAGGGCGGAGCTGATGTTAGAAAAGATCTATGGATCCATGGTGTTGAGAGGGCTTACAATAACATCTATACTTGAGAGAAAACCAGGTAGTTTACATACTATAGAAGCAATGTGGGGGTGGTTCAGAAGCAATGGAAACCCGCTTTTCACAGCAATGTCAGCATCGATGCTTGCAATGGCATTTGAGCTAGTAGTAACACCATCACCACCGATACTGGTTAGGGAGATGGGTTCACAAGGGCTCGCTATGTATCTCTACACATCACCAATACTTGTGGGGTTCTCGATGCTGATTATTACTCCCTTGTTGAGAGATCCTGTCCGAGTGTTTATGGGAAGAATATCGCTAGCTATATCGATCCTGTCGGGGCTCGCGCTAGCGATCAGCTATAGAGATGGTAGCCATGGTATCCCTCTGGCATTTCCCCTTATAACTTTCTCATTATCATACCAATTATCCGAGCTCGATGCCTATTATAAGTACTCATCTATTACAGCTGGCTATGATATGGGGAGATATCTGGCTATCAGGGAGATCGGGGGTTTGGTTGGTGGGCTTCTCTCTGGCTACATAGCTACGGTATATGGGTATATGGTTTCGATCATAGCTGGTATGATCCTAATAGTTATATCTCAGATCGTGAGAATGCTGTGAGAACGGCATGTTAGCTTGTTAGAGCATTTAGTATCATCTACAGGATCTGCTGGCCATAGCTGTTTATTCCATATAATTCCCTTTAGATATATAGTATCTGGGTCTTGTTGGAAGATATCCTTAACCTTGCGGTTGATTATGCGAGATCTCTCGGAGCAACATATGCAGAAGCCAGGTATCACAGGATAGAGGGCGGCAATATAAACCTAAGGGCTGATAGAGTGATCGGGATCACTTATAGAGCTTCTGAGGGTATAGGTGTTAGGGTTATATATAATGGTGCTCTCGCCTTTGCCTCCACTACCAGGCTTGATGCTGAAGGTATAAAGAAAGCTGTTGAGAGAGCTGTGGCTACTGCAAGGGTTTTCTCGGAATCTATTAAGAGAAAGACTGAGCTCTCAAGCGAAAGGCTTGGCAGATCCTCATATGAGGTTAAGCCTAAAAAGAGCTTTGACAGCATGCCACAGGATCTCAAGATCTCGTTTCTAAAAGATCTATATACGATAGCTCTAGAAAGCTTGAAAGAGGCTAGATTATCAACACTCCTGACAAGCTATAGCGAGTCTATTGAAGAGAAAATGGTTATTAATAGTGATGGAGCATATATAAGGAGCAGGCTTCCAAGAATAGAGAGCTTTATAAACATAGTCCTATCCTCGCCTGAGAAGGGTACTATTAACAAGTGGCTCGAGATTGGGGCTGTTAGGGGTCTAGAGCATTTCGAAGAGATAAAACTTGTTGATAGCCTGAAAGAAACAATATCGAGGATGGAGGAGAACCTGCTCAGAGGTATAGAGCCTCCTAAGGAGAAAGTGGATGTGATTCTAGGATCTGAGGTTGTGGGTCTTATAGTACATGAAGGGGTGGGACACCCGCTCGAGGCTGATAGAGTGTTTGGTAGGGAGGCTGCCCAAGCTGGGGAGAGCTATGTGAAGCCCGAGATGGTGGGTAAGGTGAGGATAGGTAATAGATATGCAACGATAATAGATGATCCAACAATACCTGGATCCAGCGGCTACTACCTCTACGACGATGAAGGTGTACCAGCAAGACCAAAGATCCTGTATAGAGAGGGCGTTATAGAGAACCTGCTCCACAATAGAGAGACTGCACACCTTATGGGTGTTGCAAGCAATGCATCTGCCAGAGCAACTAATCACGCCTCGGAACCCATAGTTAGGATGAGCAACACCTACCTAGCCCCAGGGGATATGGAGTTTGAGGAGCTCATAGAAGATATAGATCTTGGTGTGTATATAAAGAGCAACATGGAGTGGAACATAGATGATACCAGGTGGCGGCATAGATACATAGGCTTAGAGGCTTTCCTAATAGAGAAGGGAGAGCTGACCAAGCCTGTTAGAAATCCTGTGATTGAGATAACAACAGGCGATCTCTTGAGCAGCATTGTAGCGGCTGATAAGAACCTGGAGTTCTTTCCGGGTATGTGTGGCAAAGGAGAACCAATGCAGGGGATCCCGGTATGGATGGGCGGACCAAATATCAGGCTCCCAAAAATATCCATCGGGGTGGCTCCTATTGAGTGAACCTATGGCTTTTGGAGATAGGATTGTTAAGAAGGCTCTAGAAGCTGGTTTTAATGAATGCGCAGTGCTTTTGAACAACATCGAGAGAACTATGGTGAGAATAGCTAATAACCAGGTAGTTGTTACCCAGAACTGGGTATCTGGAAAAGCCTCCCTATACCTATCTGCTAAGGAGAGAGTATTCCAGCTGTCTTTTGACACGATCAATATCGATCATATAGAGAGAACCATTAAAGAACTAGCACTAGGGATAGACCGGACAGAGAGATCTTTTCTATACGCACCATTACCAGATCCAGATCCTAGTGCAAGACCCCTAGAGGGTGGTTTCGATCAGAAGGTATACGACATGTTGGAAAATCCCAGCGAGGTGTCGGAGATATTGATAAACACAGCCCTTGGCGAAGGTGCTGAGAGAGTCGCAGGTGTCATAGATCTAGGTGTTGAGGAGAGATGCCTCATAACCTCTAAGGGGTTTAGCAGGTGTGAAAGAAAGACTTTCTTCATATCGCATCTCAGATCTTTCGTTAGTGAGGGCTCGGGTCACTGGGGCTATGGTTCCAGGTTTTACGATGCCAGAGAGGTTGAAGATGTGGCTAGAAGATCTGCTGAGTATGCGAGGCTATCGAGAACCCAGAGATCCGTAGAACCAGGATTATATGACATGGTGTTATCGCCCATGGTGCTTGGAGAGCTCCTGGAGTCTGTGGCAAGAGGTTTCAGCGCCTTATCATACATCCTAGGCTTATCCTTCCTCAGAGGTAAAAAGCCGGGAGATAAAGTGGCTAGCGATGTTCTAACCCTTAAGGATAACCCCCTTAAACATGACCTCCTAGGCTCCTCGGGCTTTGACGATGAGGGCATAGCAACCAGGGTTAATACCCTCATAGAACGCGGTGTTTTCAAAACACTCCTCCACAATACCAAAACAGCTAGCCATATGGGTGTGGGGAGCACCGGTAATGCTGGGTGGATATATCCTAGACCATGGTCTCTCACAATAGAGCCAGGAGATATGGGTGATGACGAGCTTGTAAGAGAACTTAAGAGAGGGCTTATCATTACCAATAACTGGTATACCAGGTTCCACAACTATGTAGAGGGTGTTTTCTCCACAGTATCCAGGGACGCACTCCTCATAGTAGAGAATGGCGATATAGTGGGTGCTGCTAAAAAAGTAAGGATAACAGACACACTACCTAACCTCCTATCAAGGATAAGCGCTGTAGGTCGCACACTATATAAAGTTAAATGGTGGGAGATAGGGGTTCCAGTAGAGATCCCATTCGTATTAGTGAGAGGCTTGAGAATATCAAGTTAGATCGCTAACAAGGAGGCTCTAATATGATAAGATCCCCCCTATATGATGCCCACTGCCATCTCCACGAGTTCAGCGATCCAGAGATAGAGAGGTTTATAACCAATGGGTATGTTATTATAGCTGTTAGCGATGACCTCAGCTCGTCCATCAGGACGCTGGGTATATATAGAAAATACACGAACAACGTGATCCCATGTATTGGGCTGCACCCATGGAATATAGAGAAAGAATCTAGAGAGAACCTAGAACACCTGATAAGCCTTATAGGCAAGGAGAAGCCGCCATGTATAGGTGAGGTTGGCCTTGATAAGAGATTTCTCCCAGAATCGAGTTTTGAAAAACAATCAGAGATCTTCAGATCCTTCTTAGAGGCGGCGTCAAGCATAGATGCTGTTGTAAATATACATGCTGTTGACGCGTGGAGAGATGCTCTGAAGATGGTGGTAAGCTCGGGTGTGAGGAGAGCTATATTTCACTGGTTCAACGGGCCTGAGGATGTGTTGAAAGAGATCATTGATGTTGGATATATGGTGTCGATAAACGCTGCGATAAAGGTGCAGGATAAGCATAAAAGGATAGCTAGATTAGCTGATCTCAACAGTATTCTTGTAGAGAGCGACGGACCCTATAATTATAGGGGTATGAGGCTATCCCCAGATATGTTGGGTGAGACGTTATCGATAATAGCCGAGGTTAAGGGTATATCGAGAGAGGATGTAGAGAGAACCGTCGAAAGGAACTTCAGGAGATATATCTACCGACAGGGCTAGTGGTATAGGAGCTTCACTTTATGGGATTTGATTAGTATATGAATAGTTCTATATATGAAGCCTTTTATACCACCACAGGGAAGGATCTCGGAGCATGTGGTAGGCATAGGATCCTTGAACTCATTTCCACCTCCTTTGACAAGTCCTATAAGAATCTCCTTTACTATCGGTATTATCGAGGATCTACCACCATATATAATATCCTTACCAGGTACTACAAACCATGATACCGATGAGAACGTCTTCAGATCCATTAATGATCTCAGCCAGCCTGCCTCTTTGGAGTACATCCCAACAACAGCTATTCTACCCCTACTAAGCTTCCATATAGCTTTTGCAAACCTATAGCATAGTCTACAGTAATTATCATAGAATAGTGTAGGGCTATTTATGCTTCTCAGTGTCTCAATAACAGCCGGATCCTTTACTTCAACCTCAAGCACCGACCTCATCTCCCCCCATAGATTCCTCTATGGAGAAAAAATGACTAAAGATCCTCTGATCCCTATGGGCATAGAACGATAGACTCGAGACCTGGTGCACTCATTATTCCTGGTGATAGTAAAGAATCTGAGGCAAACAGTGTGGAGAGAAAGCATAGTGTGGATATCAGCATAGTGATCCCTACATACAATGAGGCTGAGAATATAGAGGAGCTTCTCACAGGGATCAAAAACAGTTTGGAGAGCGCGGGTATTGTTAGCTATGAAGTAATAGTTGTGGATGACTCATCCTCAGACGGTACGGCCGAAATAGCTAGAAATGTTGTAGAGAGGTTAAAAATACCCGGGAGGATCATTGTTAGAAGCGGGCATCGAGGTCTTACCAGCGCCATCATGAGGGGTTTCGCAGAATCTAGGGGTAAGTATATCGTTGTGATGGATGCCGATCTTCAACACCCCCCAGAAACGATCCCGGGACTTTTTGAAAAAGCTTCTAACGAAGATCTAGATGTAGTTATAGCTTCTAGATACATCAAAGGCGGAGGGATCGAAGGAGCCCCAATTCATAGAAGGTTTATATCAAGAGTCGCTGCACTCATAGCCAGGATCCTTATCCCCCAGGCTAGAGGCATAAAGGATCCGCTCTCAGGTTTCTTCCTAATAAGAAGAAGCGTTATAGAGGGGGTTGGTATAGAAGCTGTTGAAAAGCATGGGAGAAGTTTCAAGATCCTTTTAGAAATACTTGTAAAAGGCAAGTATAGAAGAGTCGCCGAACATCCATACGTGTTTAAGCCAAGGAAAAGGGGGAAGAGTAAGCTGGGTGTGAGGGAGAGCTTAGAGTTTGTGAAGCAGGTTATGGAGCTAAGCGAATACAGGCTCCCAAAGTTCATGACAGTAGGGCTTTCAGGGGTTGTGGTTAATATGTCTGTTCTCTATATACTGGTTAGCATGCTAGGGGTTCCTGTAATTATATCATCCCCTGTTGCGATAGAGCTGGCTACTATAAATAACTTTATCCTCAATGATAGATGGACTTTTAAGAGATTCAGGTTAACAGGCAAATGGTATGAGAGACTTCTCAAGTACCACGCAGCTGTGGGGTTAGGTAATCTTGTCAACTATGCTGTAGTTCTTGCACTCCATGGTATAGTTGGTGTTATGATCTCTAATATCGTTGGGATAGCCTTGGGTTTTGTTACTAACTATCTTGTTAGCTCTGAGTTTGTATGGGAGGTTGCCAGACATAAGGATAGGGGTTATTGACGAACCATAATATCTCGTGAATATAGATGGTATTCCTATCAGGATCTTGGTTTCTTTGGGGATCAGATCTCCTTTATCTCTCTCAATAGGCTGACATAGCTTTTCTCAGGCTCGCGGGGCTTAACTATATCGAGAATCAGGTATCTTATCTCGGGTAGGTTTTTCTTTATAGATGTTATTATATCCTCCTTTATCTCTTCAACCTCCTTTACGGTCATATCCTCTCTAACCTCGATCTGTATTATTGCTAGATACCTATCCGGGTCTATGATCATGGTTTTCGCATCGTTTACATCGACAACGCCTGGTGTTGAGAGGGCTATCTTTATGATCCTTGCAACAACTTCTTTTGGTGCTGAATGACCTATGAGGGCTTCTATGCTTCTATAACCTATATGGATCGAGCCTGCAAGTATTATGAAAGCTATAATGCTTGAGATATATATATCCAAGATCCTGTTAGAAAGGGCTAGAGAAGCAGCAGCCATTAAATTTCCCGACAACCCCATGAGATCCTCAAGTATAAGTGGTCCGAGAACTATCGGACGCCCCTGCTTGGATCTTATCATCCTTATAGCTATAAACATTGTCGCTATATCGAATAATATTGGTACAGACATATAGATCCAGAACCCGCTAGAATTCATGGCAAGCTGTTCGGGGATGCTATAGATCCGTATGTTCTCGGCTATTATCATATAGAATATAGATCCTGCTAGTATTATTGATGAAAATAGGCTCGATATATAGAGCACCTTCCCAACCCCAAATGGGTATCGGGGAGAAGGCTTGGTCCTATACACCTGAGTCCCTATGAATAGTGTAAGGCTATTAGATGTATCTCCTATCGAGTGAAAAATCTCAGAGTAAACGGCTCTAGAGAAGGTGCTACTAAAGATCATATATTTTATCACTATAGCTATCAAATTAAACAGCATCGAGATCGCTACAGGATATCTCTCATCAAGCCTCAATATGGTTCAATA
This sequence comes from Desulfurococcaceae archaeon AG1, assembly GCA_003116855.1. Lineage (GTDB taxonomy): Archaea > Thermoproteota > Thermoprotei_A > Sulfolobales > AG1 > AG1. Next base: position 145,415 of record BEWT01000016.1, on the reverse strand, counting down.
TGTACTTAATCTAGCAGAATTTAAGCGTTTACTAAAAAACCTTTTTCACGTCTTAAAAGCGATAAACTGAAAATAAAAAAGCGTGAAACGATTCGAGTAATCTTAACCCTCTTCACTTCTCGATTCTTGAACCTGTTCCGAAAGCACCACTAACTTTGCCTCTAATAGAGCCTCTATTATGGCTTCTACAGGCGACTCTACTTCTGAGGCGTCCAGCTTGAGATCGTCGGCAGTCTTGTTTATAATATCACTCACAGTCCTAGTACCGTCACAGAGGGTCCATATATAATAAGCAGCCGGGTTTAGTGCGAATGCTTCCTCCTCGCTAAGCGCTACGATATAGTTCTCTCCTTCCATACCCACATGCTCTCCCTGCCTTAGGGGTTTCATGTCGCGACTAATCATCGCTCCTCGCCCCTCCTAAAACCGCCTCTCCTAAAACCTCTGCCTCCTCTAAAGCCTCCTCTCTGAGGCCTATAGTCCTCTGGCGCCTTAACAAACTCCTCAGGTACTGCATCTGCCTGCGGGATGCTCTCGTCCTCAACCACCTTAAGCTCTGTCTTAGAACTCACATTGATCTGAACCTCTCCCTTATACGCTGATGTCCAGGCATTGGTTATCTCAACAACTTCTCCCTCTTTCAAAGTACCAGCGTGTTTGCCCCATAGTGTTACCTTAACCCTTCCTGTCTCGTCGCCTATTACAGCCTCACTTATTGTTCTCAACCCACTTTTTGTCTGTATTGTTCTTGAGGGGGTTACTGAGAGAACCCTGCCCCTCACATTCACATTCTCAATTCCGGGTTTCAGTTCACCTATTTTTAGACTCGGTTTCGATTCCAACCCTTTCCAACTCCTACTACGTGTATGTATAGTGCCGCTAGAGAGCTTATAAATACATGGGGTTAATATAACTGAATATTAAGTCCTAGCGTTTAGCTTTTCCAACGCCAGGACCTCCATCTTACATCTTATCTACAGGGTATCTACAGAGTTCTCTTTTTCCTTGCAGGTTCATAGGCGATGGTTGAGTTTATGGAATGGGGTTTCTATCTAGCGTCTCGCTACCTAGAGTTTTTATAGTATTTACCCATCACCATCTAGACTGATTATTTTAGAAATAAGTTTCCCATTGATAATATGTTTACACTGTTTTCCGAGATCCCGCTCCGGGTAATTTTAGATTAAACAAACTATATGTGGATCGGCGATCGCTATGGGGTTGAAGAGATCTTTGTGATCATTGATAGTAATCTGAAGTATATTGGGGAAATCACCGGGTCCGTTTTTAGAACCAGTTTTGTTGATCTCCCAGTGATTATGCTTGGCGGCAAGAGATCTCTCTCTGCATCCACATATGCTACAATCATGCTGTGTTCCTCTAATCCTGGAGACTCTTGAAACTCCTGAGCATCATGGATCATGAACTTACCATGCCCGTCTAGGAGGAGGCCTTCGAAGAAAGATCTTGAGACACAGGTTGCTACCAAGGTTACACCATCCCGGATCTTTGTCCTGATCTCTTTAACCACTCCCCCATACTCCTTAATCATGCTGGGTATAATGGGGCTGAGATCTCTCAGCTCATCCAAGATCCTTGCTATCCTCGGGGATAAGGCTCTCTCGCTAGACACTTCAAGTATTGCTCTTAGGGAGAGTATGTGGTGGGCTAGCAGGATATCCATATCACCGGGGATCTCGATCACCTCAAAATCGTTCCCTGTATCGCTACCCTCCCCCTTACCTGTAGATGCTCTCCCGGACTTTATAAAGATTCCTCTCAGTCCGAGAAGAGATAGGCTTTTGATATGCCTAGCTATATAGCCTCTCCAGGGTTCTACCGGATTATCATAGACTATTAATCCTAGATCGTTCTCCCCTCGGATCTCGTAGTAGGGGGCTATGTATCGTGTAAAGAAACCTAGGTCTGTATGGTAGGCATCTGCCCTTCGTAAAAGGGAAAAAGCGATTGTAGATGAACAACCCGGGCTTTTGAGCCATCCAGATGTGAGGAACACTATATTGCTTTTCTCCCTGATCTCTCTAGCGATGATCTTATAAACCTTCTCAACATGCCTTAAAACACTATCTATATGTTGGACTAGCTCTTCGGTCGTACTGAAGATCATGTTCTTATTACCCTTTTCAAAGAGCTAGACCAGAGCTGTTTTTAGAGCCTCGCAACAGCTACAATCATCCTTCTGGGGCTCGGGGGGTAGTTGTGGTATTAATTCTGCCAGGATCTTTTTAGCCTTATCAATATTGCTTGCCATCACCCTTGACACCTCTTCAGCTGTTACAGGTCTTTCTGCCCATACATCGTAGTCAGTGACCATTGCTAATGTTGAGTAACAGATCTGAGCCTCACAGGCAAGATTAACCTCAGGAACAAGGGTCATTCCAATTATATCGGCCTTGAAAACCTCTCTCCACACCCTCGACTCGGCCTTGGTGCTAAACCTGGGACCCTCTATACATATATAGACACCCCCATCATGGATCCTATAGCCCAGTTTTCTCCCTACATCAACTATTCTGCGGCGTAGGAATTCGCAGAAAGGCTCAGCCATAGATATGTGGGCAACCTGAGGCCCGTCGAAGAAGGTGTAGCGCCTCGATTTCGTCATATCTATGAACTGATTAGGGACAACAAGATCTCCTGGCATATAGTCCTCCCTGAGACTTCCCACAGCACTTACAGCTATTATATATTTAACCCCGAGACTCTTTAAAGCCCATATATTGGCTCTATAATTTATCCTGTGAGGAGGTATTCTATGACCTCTACCATGTCTTGGTAAGAAAGCAACTGTCTTTCCTCCGTAGTTCCCAATCACTATGAGATCGCTGGGCTCTCCATAGGGCGTGTGGATCTTTATCTCCTTCGCATCCTTAAGAAGGCCTGGATCATAGAGACCAGATCCCCCTATAATACCTATATCCGCTCTATAGCCTGGGTTTAGCATTTTAACACCAAGATATATTGCGGGCTGGTAATTTAAAACACCCACCCTTCTTCAGAAGGATATCCGACAGGCATGATGAGAACAGGGATCTCCGATACGCAATCCACTCCAAGTAGCTCACATAGCTCCTCCTCGAAGAAAGCACCTACAGCACATGTTCCGAGACCAAGGATCTTTGACGCTATATAGAGGTTCTCACCAGCGAAACCAGCATCCAATAGAGAATACTTATAACCCCTAGAGCCGTATTTCCAAGCAGATCTAGCCCAGAATATAGTGATTATAATATCGATTGGTGCTTCGGCAACGTGATCCTGATCGAGAGCTATTTCCGAGAGGGTCTTGCTATAATCACCTAGTTTTAAAGGATCGAGGGAGTGGTTGATAAAAATATACCTATAGATTCCCTGTGGCAGGCCTGCCACATTGTTAGCTGATACATAGATCTCTACCGGCTGTAGGGCGCCAGCGCTTGGAAAAGCCCTTAAGGGATAGAGATCATGGCCATATACACCTTCCTCCCATTTAGTTACGCCAAAGGCTATGTGGAGTAGCGAGGAGAGAACCCCAAGCTCTACTGGCTTGTTCTTAAAAGATCTGATAGATCTTCTGGTTAAAAGGATCTCTGAAGCATCAACTCCTCTTGGTATTACGGGCTTTGGGAGGGCGATCTCCTTCCCACTACCCCTGCGAAAACCAGGCATGGGTTCGATCCTATATACCACTCCCCTCTCTATATAATCCCTCTTCAGCCATGTGATCCTATCTAGCTTTATAATGCTACTATAATGCTTAGCTAACCATGAAACCATATATCCCCCGAACTAAGCTTGGTGAGGGAGTAAAAAACAAAAAGACACGTTGGGTTTGTGTTTAGCGGTTTATTTCTACTTCTCCTCTTCCTCTTTCTTCTCTTCCTTCTTACCCTTCTCCTCGACTCCCTTGGATCTAGCAGCAGCTATAAGATCATCTATCCTTAGGATCAGGGAAGCCGCCTCTGTACCCGCCTTTATGGCATTGACCTTCACGCTTAGGGGCTCTATAACGCCGAGGCTCTTCATATCAGCTATGTCTCCTTTGAACACATCGATTCCGTACCACCCGCTGGTATCCTTGTTCTTAGCCCTTAGCTTCATTATATAGTCAAGGGGATCTAGACCTGCGTTCTCTATAAGGGTTATCACTAGCCCCTCTATAGCTGATGCGAACGCCTCTATAGCTAGTGACTCCTTACCTCCAACCTTTGTGGCATAGTCTCTCAGATACATTGCAAGCTTTATCTCGGTGGCTCCGCCGCCGTAGAGAACCCTGCCATCCCTTATCGCGTCTGCAACAGCGCTCATAGAATCCCTAAGGCTTCTTTCAGCCTCATCGACAAGTCTTTCAAGACCTGCTCTTAGCAATATGCTAACGCTCCTCGGGTTCTTGGTTCCCTCAACGAAGACCATCTTATCCTCGCCGATCTTTCTCTCCTCAACTAGCTCTGCATAGCCTAGGTCTTTCTCTGTTAGATCCTCTATGTTGCTAACAATTCTTCCTCCTGTTGCTCTCTCGAGCTTCTCCATATCGCTCCTCTTAACCCTCCTAACAGCAAGTATACCCTTCTTAGCTAGGAAGTGCTGGGCAACATCATCAATACCCTTCTGACAGATAACAACATTAGCACCAACAGCAGCGATCTTATCAACATAGTTCCTCAATATATTCTCCTCTTCTTCGAGGAATTTCTTCATTTGGAGAGGATCGTTGATCCTTATCTCGGCATCTATCTCGGGCTTCTCGATCTCGAGTGGAGCATCTAGAAGCGCTATCCTGGCATTTGTAACCCTCTTAGGCATCCCTGGATGGACAACCTCTTTATCGAGGATAACGCCATACACTAGCTTGGAGTCAGCTAAACCAGCGCCGTGTTTCTTAACCACCTGCACGTTATCGAGATCTATATACCACCTTCCATCTCTATTCTCAGCTACAGTTCTAACCGCTTTGACAGATATATCCGCTAGATACTCCCTAGCCCCATGCACAGCCTTGCTTGTCAGGGCTGTTATAGCTACTCTCCTCAATATATTCTCATCATTTATATCGATCGGCTCTGAGATCTTGCGGAGATACTCAGCCGCAGCCTCCATAGCCCTCTTATAACCTGAAACAATTATTGTTGGATGGATCTCTTTTAACAGGAGCTCCTCAGCCTGCTTGAGAAGCTCCCCGGCAAATATAACCGCTGTTTTTGTCCCATCACCTACCTCCTCATCCTGTCCCTTAGCTATCTGGACAAGCATTTTCGCTGCAGGGTGTTGTAGATCCATCTTATCAAGTATTGTTGCACCGTCGTTTGTTATAGTTATATCACCTAGAGAGTCTACAAGCATCTTATCCATACCGCGAGGACCATAAGCCGTTCTCAGCATGTCAGCAACAGCTATTGCTGCCATCATGTTCGTTCTCAGCGCATCCCTTCCGACTGTTCTGGTACTGCCCTCTTTTAGTATTATTACTGGTATTCCGGCAGGCTCCATATACTGTGCAACCATTTCAAGCACCATAAGTAGAATTGCAGGGGTTCTATATAAGCTTTTACATGTGGATTGATCTATACCAGATATATATCTCCAAACTCAACCACAGTTAGGAGGATAAAGCATGGGAAAGGTTAGGACAGGACCTGTGAAAAGGATCTCCAGAGAGCTTTTGGAGAAATACCCAGATCTATTTACCACAGATTTTCAGAAGAATAAAGAGGCTTTAAAGAGCATCCTAAACATAGAGAGTAAGAAGCTGAGGAACCAGATCGCGGGGTATATAACACACCTAATAAAAGTGAGGCAGAGAGCCCAAGCTCAAGGAGAGAGGAGTGTGGAGAGGGAAGAGCTGATCGAGTAGAGAGGGCGGGAGACCTGAGGATAAGGCTCCTTGGATCCCTAAAAGTATATTCGGGAAAGGAAGAGCTTGTAATAAAGATAGATGGAAAAGTAAAGCTAAGAGATCTTCTAGTCAGCCTCGTTAAACTCGAGCCCTCTCTATCAAGGGCTATAGAGGCTGATGGGAGGGTAAAGCCTGGATACCTGGTTTTTATAAACGATGCTGACTATATGGTTTACCAAGGGTTAGATACAGAGGTGAGTGATGAGGATATTATAACGTTAATGCCCATAAGCCATGGGGGATCCCCACGCCACATGTAGAGGAAGAGGTAAGAATATATAGAGAGAATCTAGAGGAGCTGGAGAGGGGGTGTAGAGTTGAATACTATAGAGCATACGGGGGAAGGGAGTTAATAGCATCTATAGAGAGGATCCTTGATAAAGAGTGTGGTAGAGATTCATATTTCATAGTGTTTAGAGAGGGATTATTAATAAGCCCCCGTGTAGCTATAGCCGCTGTTGCAAGAACGGAGAGGGTGAAGAGAAGATCTAAACCGATAGCCAGAAAACCTTCTATAGAGCTCCTTCTAAGGATCCTTGGGGAGAGGAATATATCAGAGGTTCTCAAAAAGATCGGATCTATCGATGATGGAGAAAAAAACATAGTGGTCATAAACTGCACTGGGTGTGTTACAAACGGCCTGAAGAGCATGTTGAAGAGCATAAGCCCCGATGAAGAGACAATGAAAAACGGGCTAAAAGGTATAGCAAGGCTATGCCTGGAGAAAGAGACAGGGTATGGTGATAGTGGTGAAACCTTAGAAGATCTGGAGAAACTTGTCATAAGCTGTGGGATCTCTCTAGAGTTTGAGGAATAGATCCGGGTAACAGCCTGCAAAACTTGGTTAAGGTTGAATAAGTTAAATATATATCGCCCATCACTATAACTACTTAGGGCTTACTATGAGCGTAAAGAAGAAGAAGAGAGAGGGTCCAGGACCGGCTACAGCTGCTGGTCTCGTCTCTTTCTATAAAGACGTCGAACCAACAATTCAGATCAAACCCCTCCTAGTTATTCTGATCTCAGCCGCATTCGCCATAGGAATCTTCACCCTAAGGCTCTTCATAAACCCCTTTGGATAGTTTGGATAGGGTATCTCTTTTGTCATCACCGCATGAGATATTAAGTGAGGCTTTAAGGATAGCGAGGGGCGGTGATATAAGGAGAGCATTACAGATAATCCTCCCTCTCATACCTCCAGGAGAGGATTATGGTGTAGAGCTCGTATCAACGCCGAATCTATCCTACTATATAGATAGAGGAGGGCTTATCTCTATAAGTAAGAGGCTTGAGGAGGGTATACCTTATATGATGTCTACTTCGAGAAGAATAGCGTGGGATCTTCTGCCTAGCTGGGTGCTTGAGGAGGTGGATTTTTGCAAGATCTTAAAGGATCTAGCCAGGATCAATGCCGAGTGGCTTGCAAGGGAGGGAAGAGCCCATCCCCACACAAGGGTTGCTCGCGAAATCGCTTCTATCAATATTGATGAAGTGTGTAGGGAATAGGGAGTAGATCTTGGCGTGTAGAGTGATAGCTATATCAGGAACACCTGGAGTTGGGAAAAGTACTGTAGCAAAAATAGTCTCTAGAATCCTTAACGCCGAGGTTATAGATCTATCAGAGCTTGTTTTAAAGAGGCATCTATACTCTGACTATGATGAGAAGAGAAAGAGCTATATAGTGGATGAAGCTCTCGTTAAAAAAGAGCTGAGAACCTTGATCTCTCGATGTGGTGATGGAAAAGAATACCTGATCGTTGAGGGACATTACGCTGAGATCGTTGATGAAAAGGATCTAGAGATCCTCGTGGTGCTTAGAATAGATCCTCGAGAGCTTGTGAAGAGACTGTGTATAAGGGGTTGGAGTTTAGAGAAAAGCCTTGAGAATGGAGAGGCCGAGTATCTAGGGATATGTCTCAGCAATGCACTTGAAGAGCACCCGAGGGAGAAGGTATGCGAGATAGACGTGACTAGAGAGGATCCCGAGCTTGTTGCCAAAAGGATCGTAGATCTTGTCAGGAGCAGGGTGAAATGCGAACCCTATATAGATTGGACAATATCCATAGATCCTAGAGAATTGTGGGAAACAGCTACAAAATATTGTGCTAGAGATATGGGAAAAGATGGTGAAACCCGTGGGGAAGAAAAGAAAGGATAGATCTGAAAGAGATGTTAGGAAAGAGATTCTATATACACTTTTAATGCTGATCCCCCCAGGCTTGGTAACCACATACGGTTCTTTGGCCAGACTTATGGGTCTAAACCCGCGGGTTGTTGGAAGGCTCCTTGCAGAGAATAAGAATGTCATCATCATACCGTGCCACCGAGTTGTTAGAAGCGATGGTAGCCTTGGGGGGTACTCATCAGGTGGGGAGAAGGTGAAGAAAAGACTCCTAGAGATTGAGGGTGTTAGGTTTGATGGAGAAAGAGTTGATCGTGAGTGTATAATAGATCTAGCGGCCATGTTGATATAACGATTTAGAGGGTTTGTGTTACCAAAAAATGGTAACACCTGCAAGATCAGTTAGCCCATAGAGAACCAAACAACATCGAGCTCCCATCTAGGTTTAATAGATCATCCCTGGCTGGATGGCTTGGGGCAATGTTCTCATCGCTATCCAGAATCGGTATTGAGATCAGATCATTGCCAGAAATAACTTTCTTATAAATACATCTTAATCAAAAAGAAACAGCCTCGCCCGTACTGCTCACTAATATTTAATGCTACTATATACATGAAAGTGCTCACATATCGTCCAGGCCAAATATAAAACCATGTAGCGACTAATCATTTCAGACCTGTAATGCCGAAGAACATGAGGATCACGCCGAGAACGATCCCGAGCAGGTTTACCCCGAGATCTTCGGATCTCCCTATCACTAATGGAGATCTATAGTAATTACTCTTAAATGGGTATAGAAGAGCCACGCCTCTATATGTCATCATATCACCTAGAAGATGTGAAACATATCCGAGAAAGAAGCTGACGGGTATTATCAATGGGATCTTAAGGTAAAGGCTTGCCATAAAGAATAACATCGAGAAGAAAAACATGGAGAATATGTTGTGGAGGATCTTCCTATGCCCTCTCTTCCTATCAAGATCGGGAAATATAGATCCGATGCCTCCTCCTAACACTATAAATGGGATCTGAAATGCCTGCAATGGGGAAAACAGCCTAGATATTATGAAGATAGAAATACCAACACCTAGTATTACATGGGCCGTGCGGTTCAAACGTTCACCGCAAAATAATATATAGCATGAGTTAGAATTAACTATATGTCTCTCAAGCATGAACCCTCAAGGCCTGCTCACTAAACATGATTTGTTAGGCTGTTAAGCTCGGCAGCATATCATAAACCCATGGGAATAAAGATCCCTGTAGGGTAGACTGGATAGAAGTCCTGGATATTAAACCCCTCAATCTGTTTTGTTGGTTTATTGTGGAATCACTTCTCAGACAACATGATTGTGTATAAACAATCGAAGACCTGATATTCGTGAAAAACGTAAATCCTGACGGTTCCTCGCCTTGCCTTAGATCTCGTGTGCGAATATGGAGTTAAATACAGATGATAAACCCCTTGGTTTCCTATGCAGCCCACCATAATCCCACCGATCTCTGTTAAGAAAGACATGGTGATCCGTGGAAACTGTAGAAAACAACCTATACCCCGCACCCCTCCGCTTCATATGGAGGCCGGTCAAGGCCAGGAAGCGTTTAAAGCATATCTGATGAAGCCTGTGAGTGGTAAAGATGGAAGCCCAGAGAGGATTAGTAAGCATTCACGATGAGATGCTAGAAGCGGTAAAAAAGATCTACAGGTTTGCAAGGATTTTAAGGGTTCTCGAAAAAAGACCTCTATACACAAGAGAGCTTCTCAATATTATGAGCAGCTGGGGAGAGACATTCGAGCTTTTAAAAGAAATGAATGAGCTCGAACTCATAGAAAGATATAGAAGCAGGTGTGGAGAATCGATTAACAGGATATGTGTATATAATAGAATAACAAGTAAAGGGAAAGAGTTTCTTTCTCTTATAGATAGATTGTTGGAGATCATCCATAAAGATAGTTGATAGTTACCGTTTTTTGGTAACGCAGCCGCGATGTACTGTAGGACTAAGTCTCTCCATGCGAAACAAAGGGGTGGGTGTATATCGTAGCACGTCTTGATTGGTGCGATATTCACTCCTATAGAACACTGTCCTGATGCCTGGCTATTAATGGAGATTTACCCCATTGTTTCCTATGGAGACCACCTCAATCCCACCATTTGGTTTGAACACCTTCACAGGACCGCCTAGCATTCCCACAATAACCTCATATCCGTTGTAGGGGAATATGCCTGTTGATACCACACCCTCTATGCTTTTCAAGATTCTATCAATCTCCTCGGGATTTCTAAGAGGCCCTGTTTTTACATCTATTACGATGTTCCCGTTATCTGTTACCACAGGGCCTAGTTTTGACTGAGACTCTCTATAGTTTGCCTCATAGCCTAGTTTCCTCAGTTCTCTCATAACATAATATAATGAATATATCTCTACCTCCAGGGGTACGGGTTTTGTGCTGCCCAGCATTTCTACAAGCTTTGTCTCATCAGCAATAATAATTCTCCTTCGAGAGCTCAGCATAGCTATTTTCTCCCTGAAAAGGGCTGCTCCTCCTCCCTTTAAGAGGTTTAGCCTAGTATCTATTTCATCTGCGCTATCCACATACACATCGATATCCTCAGGGCATATTGCTGTCTCTATATTCTTCGCGCCAGCTTTCCTCAGAACTATACTGGTATCAAGACTTGTTGATATATATCTATACATATTAATAATACCCCTTCTCGATAGCTCTTCTATGAATAGCTTCACGGTAGATCCGCTTCCCATAGCTATACTACAACTAATGCAGCTTTCAACAAGATCTACTGCGTAAATCGAGGCCTTCCTCCTAGCCTCCAGCTTGGGATCCATTGTCTCCCCTGTTTATAATTTCCATTTGTCCTGGATATTCATTCCGCTTTGATGCTCTTTACATCCAGGGGGTTCCAGCCCTGCCTATAGGGTTCTTGAAATCGCCTGGGTTCGAGGTTGTTGATCCAACATAATAATATCACTAACTAGGATAAGCCCTAAACAGCTTGAAGCCTACTCCTAAAAAACAATCACTTACCAGTAGCTAGTATAGGAGGTTCAGCTTCATAGCTATTGATATCGCTTGATACCAACCACTCAGCCCTTGGCTTCCCCGGCCTCAAGGCCCCTTTCATCGGAACCCTTTTCACCAACCTCCACCCCATTCAGGGCGACCCCAGCCTACAGCTCCCCCTCATAGCATTGCTCTGGTTCACTGCTGCAGGAACGTATATTGATGTTATATTGTTCTTAGTTTATGCGTTACTAAAAAATGGTAACTCAAACGGATCTATGATTGGCATTATTGCTAAAAAGCTTCCAAGGTATGGTATATTAGGACACTTATAGGTGGTGATGATGAAGTATGTGATCAAGGCTAGGATAGAGATCGAGGGTAATGTTGATAAGCCTGACATTATTGGGGCTATATTTGGTCAGACCGAGGGTCTCTTCGGACAGGAGCTGGATCTAAGGGTTCTGCAGGAGAGGGGAAGAATTGGAAGGATCTATGTGGAGACAAAGACCCACGGAAACAAAGTGGTAGGAGAGATCCTTGTTCCATCAAACCTTGACAGGGTTGAGACAGCCCTTGTAGCCGCAATGATCGAGAGTATCGATAAGGTTGGTCCATATAACGCGAAGGTTCAGATCACAGATATAGTTGATATGAGGGTTGAGAGGATAAAAAAGATCGTTGAGAGGGCTAAGGAAATACTTAACAGATGGGCTAAGGAGAGAACACCGGATCTTAAACAGATAATAGACGAGATCGAGTCCAGTATAAAGATCCCTGAACCAATCCTCTACGGGCCTGAGAGACTCACAGCAGGCCCTGACGTTGAGAGCAGCGACACACTTATTGTTGTAGAGGGAAGGGCCGACGTGATAAACATGCTGAGATATGGTTATAAAAACGTAATATCAATAGAAGGAGCCCAGGGAAGGGTTCCTGAAAGCGTAGCTAAGCTATCCCAGAAAAAGACAGTCATAGCCTTTGTTGATGGTGATAGAGGGGGCGATATGATCCTAAAGACACTTCTCAGATCAATTAAGGTTGACTATATAGCGAGAGCCCCCCAAGGTAAGGAGGTTGAACAGCTAACTGGTAAGGAGATAGAGAAGGCTCTTAAGAATATGATCCCAGCATCGGAGTATTTGAAGCAGTTACAGGAGAGGAAAGAACAGGCTGAAGAGGTGCAGAAACCTGTTGAAGAAAAGCCCGAGGCTCAGGAATCCATCGAGACTGTGGAGAAGATCCAAAGGGTTAGTCAGGCTGAGCAGGCATCGCTAGAGGTTATGACAGAGATCCCTGGCAAAATAGTTGAGGATGCTAAAAACCTCGTAGGAACCCTCACAGGGATCTTCTACGACGCGTCCTGGAACCCCTTGGAAAAGGTGACTGTTAGAGAGCTCTTTGACAAGCTATTAGCTAAAGAGCCTGGGAGCGTATATGCGGTAGTGTTTGATGGTATAATAACACAAAGGATCGTGGATCTAGCGAGGGAGAAAAAGATACGCCTCCTCGTGGGCGTAAGGGTAGGATCGCTTTCGGGAAAACCAGGCGATGTAGGTCTCCTCACATTCAGCGATATAGGGATCATGTGAAATTATATACAAACACCTCACTTTCTTCTTTCAATATAGATCAAGAGATACTAAGTAAATATTATAACACATCACCACAGAAATCTTCCTGGAAGTGAAAGACCTAAGCTTATCAACACCGCTTCTACAAGACCGTAAAGAGCCACTCCAATGGATTGGTATTTAAACGAGGTTCTCTTATCAATACCAAGGATCTTTGTTGCAAACGATATCGCATAAACACCAGCTATCGGTGTTACGATTATTATAGCAACTTTTATCCCACCAATACCCAGTCTCCTGACCAAACCCTCCCCTCTCCTTGCAAAATATCTAGAGATAGACGGGTATCTCTCCTCAAAAAGATCTAGGATTGCTAGGATCACAGCAGCTGGGATCATGTTAGATGGAAAGGCTATAATATAGGAGACGAAGGGATCTATTCCCATGACAACACCTATCGGTATAGCGATTAATATCTCTCCTATTGGTGAAGCAGAGATCACAGCTATAATGAGGATCTTTTCTAGATCCAGGCTCTCTAAAGTCGCCCACACTCTCTCTATACCCTCAGTACTCACGTCTAAGAATATATAAAAGCAGACTAAAAACGAGATATATTATTAGATCGATCCTTACTTAATCGCAGGATGAAAAGATCCTGAGCATGTTCAACACGATCTTGGGATCTATTATTTACTAGACCGATCCTGAGTCTATGCGTGGTTGGATACCCCTGGGTATAGATTACCATATATTGAGGCATTGAGAAGAGGAATCATGATACGGCAATAAACTACGGTATTCAGTTTTGTTTAAAAGCTCTTTGCCGAGGCAGACTTCTTCCTCGGATATATATAGTCCTTCGGGGCTTTTGCAAATGGTTCTAAATATTTTCTCAAGATCTTAGGGATCTCAACAACTCCCTCGGGATCCTGGTTATTCTCTAGAATAGCAGTTATGGTTCTTGTACTTGCTATTCCGGTTGAGTTGAGTGTATGGACATAACCCTTAACCCTACCCTTTCTTCTCACAAACCTTATTTTCAGCCTATAGCTCTGCCAATCCAGATCATTGCTGGCGCTCACCATCTCTCTAAACCTACCCTGGGCGGGCATCCATACTTCTAGATCGTATTTCTTTGCTGCAGGGGCACCAAGATCCCCTGAGGCTATATTAACAACCCTGAAGGGTAGGCCAAGTCCTTTGAAAAGCTCTTCCGCATTTCTTATAAGCTCCTCATGGATCTCCCAGCTCTGCTCTGGTAAGGAGAACACGAACTGCTCTACTTTGTGGAACTGATGCACTCTGAATATACCCTTAAGATCCCTGTTACCCGCGCCTGCCTCTTTTCTAAAGCTGGGGCTTATCCCAACATATTTAAGGGGTAGGAGATCCTCGTCTATCTCCTCACCCATATGGAGGGCTGCTAGTGAGTGTTCAGCTGTTCCTATGAGGTAGAGATCCTCTCCTTCGATCTTATAGATAGCGTCCTTCAACCCCTCATAATCGATCACACTTGTGATTACAAAACCCCTCAGCATGTAGGGCGGTATAACCAAAGTATATCCTTTCTGGGTTAAGAAATCCACTGCATACCATAGCAGGGCCATGTCTAGCCATACTATGTCGTCGAAGAGATAGTAGAACCTAGATCCAGCGACCTCCGAAGCCTTCTCCGTATCGCCGAGACCAAGTACGTTTTCCAACATATCAGCATGCCCGATCGGCTTCCACTCAATCACCTCGTAATCCATCTCAACACCCTTCTTCGCTGTCTCCTCGAGGAACTGGTCTAGATGCTCTTTATAAACCCTAGCCTTCCCCCAAACCCTGATCGGTTTTGAAGCGCTTTCATCGCCCACAGGAACGCTCTCATGAACAATATTTGGTAGTGAGCGTATTGTTTTCTCCCATAGCTCGTCCAGCTCTTTCATACGCTTCTCCATATCCTGTAGCTGTCCCAAGAGCCTCTTAGCCTCTTCAACAAGTCTTTGCCTCTCCTCTGGAGACGCCTTAGCGATCTTCTCGCTAATCACGTTATGCCTATGCCTAACCTCGTTAATCTCTGTCTGGAATTTCCTCCAAGCAGTATCTATCTCTCTCGCCTTATCAACGATGCTCACGTCCATGAGCCTCTTTCTCACATGCTCCTTAAGAGCCTCAGGATCTTTTCTAAGTAGCTCGAGAACAGACCAGCTCATGCTAGGCACCAGCTATCTATATATATGTGTCACAACTTATGAGGTTCAATCAAGATATAAAAGCACGTAATAAGAGGAATGTTGGGAAAAAATGTAATGAGGGTTTAAAAAAGCTTCCATGTCATTTCCAACTTGCTCAGTTACCCAGCAGTAACGTTAACAGCACCATACCACGGCGTCCAGGCTCTCCAGCCTGCTATATGCCCGAATGCAGCGTTTATTCCTATGTAGAGCGCTATGAAGGCTGCTACTGCTAGCAGTGCTATCGCTACCCAACCAATAATCCTGCTATGCCCAGATCTGCTGAGGATCGCTGGGGCTAGGGCTACTGAGAGCCCTATTAGGAAGTACATGAGGCCAGAAATCTCGGGCGTTCTTGTCATTCTGAATATCCATATTGCAAAGCTATAGACTATAACAGGTATCCCTAGAGGTGCAAGAGGTATAGCTATATATCTCGGATGGATACCGCTCCAAAGGGCTAGCCCTATTATTAGTGAGGCAACGCCAAACACAGCCCATGGCTGTATGAGCACAATGTTATTGGACCCAGGCAGGGGCCATGTAAAGCCTCCCCATAGTCCTGAAACCAAGGCATATATACCCACGAATGTGAAGTAAAGCCCGATACCCTTGTTAATCTGAACGATCTCTGGTGCTACAGCCTCTTTCAAAGCCTCGCTAACGCCCTGTGGATTATGATGTACTCTATATCTTATAGCATTGACATATATGCCGTAGGCAGCTACTATGAGGGATGCTCCTAGCAGCATTAGCCATAGGTCAAGCGGGTCTACAAACAGTATAGGCATTTTTCTCACCATGTAATGATCTACGCTAGTGCTTATAAGGCTTTCTATCGATCCTTATATGGATATATAGAGAAAATTATAATATATGGTTAGATTATTGAAAAATATACAGGTATTTAAGGTTTTATACCTCTATATACATATATTTTGTGTATTATGCTCTTCTAGCGGTTAGGGATCGCTATAGATACTCCCAGACACCCTTCCCCTTATAATTATACACAATAGTCTTATATGCTGTTGTATATTCTATTGCATAACCTATCCCTTCCCTCCCTATTCCGGAGTCTTTTCTACCGCCGAATGGGTAGTAGCCTATCCCGTGTCTTGGATAGTCGTTGATATATATTGCTCCTACCTCTAGATGTCTTATTAAGTATCTTATCTTGTTAATATCCTTTCCAAAGATAGCTGCATCTAGCCCATAGCTTCTCTTATTGCTTATCTCCACAGCCTCTTCAACGGTTCTAAAGCTCGTTATAAGAGCTACTGGTGCAAAGACCTCTTTCTTAAAGAGGACGAGATCATAGATCCTCTCCTTCTCAACCTCTATAAGGGTTGGCTCAACATATGTCTGCCCAAGCCTTCTTCCACCAAACAGGATCTTACCGCCCTTCGATGCGGCATCCTCGATGGCCTTCATCATTTCATCAACTGCTTTCTCCTCTATAAGGGGACCCATACTGACACTCGGATCTCTGGGATCGCCTACTTTCACCTTTTTAAGCTCCTCGACTAGGAGTGATTTGAGCTTATCATATATGGGCTCCTCGGCAAGGATAAGCTTTATAGCATCACATCTCTGTCCACTATAACTATATATGCCCCTAGCTATTCTCTGCGCGCTCCACTCAAGATCAGCATCGCCAAGCACTATAGCTGGATCCCCGCCTCCTAGTTCCATGATGAACTGCTTTATCCCAGCACTTCTGAGAACCTTGATCCCGGTTTCCGTGCTTCCAGTGAGGCTTATAGCACCGATCCTTGGGTCTGGGAGTATCTTCTCCATATCTCTTCCACTCAGGGTTATGAGTGTCAGGGCTCTTTTCGGAAAGCCAGCGAGTTCTAGAAGTCTTATGAACAGAATCACAGGGATCGGATCTAGAAGGGAGGGTTTTATCATAAACGCGTTCCCAACTAAAGTTGAGTATGATAGCTTGTTCACGGTATCAAAGAGGGGGTAGTTAAAGGGTGTTATGGCAAGCACTATTCCTACAGGCTCTCTCCTAACTATAGCTTCTGTCTCTGTTGTTTCATCGCTCCAATCTCCCGGTATGTAGTCTCCATGTACCTTCTTCAGATCTAGTTTTGCTTCTCTAAGCCTATCTATGGATGCCTTAACCTCGCCCTTAGCAGCTTGGATAGGCTTTCCAGCATTTATGATCAGGGCGTTCACTACATCGTCACCGCTACTCTCAAGAAGATCTGCGGCTTTGTTGAGTATTGAGAGTCTCTTATACCCCGGCATGTTTCTAATATCCCATCTTCCATATCTATACATTATGTCAAGGGCTCTCTCAACATCCCTCTGGGAGGGGATCGAGACACGAGCTATTACAGAGAGATCAATCGGGGATCTTATGTCCTGATAAGCCTCGCCCTCAACCCACTCACCGGCTATGTAGCTCTTGAACACTGGAATACCATCGCTATCAAGCCTATAGATCTCTTTGAACAATGGCGATGTTATATCTAGTCTGGCTCCCAAACACTACACCACACTGATTATACCTAGGGAATATATATTTTTACTCGATAATAAGATTCCTTATGATGGGTATAATCAAGAGTTATTGTATAGGCAGTGTGAAGAGACCTGTGTTGAGCTGTGTTGAGGAAAATATCTAAGCATATGTTTATTGGTTCTTACTTTTACTAAAAACTACTCGTGGATCTTTAGCAACAAGATCTTTTTCTCTGACTTCTCCACGATCTTCACAAAGCCTATTCTTAATAACTGGTACACCTGATCTTCTAAAGCTATAGCACTACTCTCTATAAAACCTCTATAGATATTATATCTCAACCCCACCGGATCTCTTAGCAGTGCTTTCACAGGGTTATGGGAAACCCACTGGATTATAGGCATCCCTCTCTTTCTAGCCGTCTCAAGATCCCTCGATATATATTTAGCCATCGCTATCGGCGGATCCGATCTTATTGTGCTGGTTATCTCCACATTTGCTAACTCTACCAGCCTAGCTTGCTTTGTACTATTCATAACCATCTCTAGATCTTTTCTCGATATATAGACATAGGGTCCCGTCTTATCAACACCAATCCTTAACTCCCTCTCGCCAAGGCTCTTATTATCAGGATGATAGGGTATTCTCACAACCAATAGCTCTTCTGGGAACCCTTCTATATATAGCTTCACAGGATCTATAACCATCATGAGCCTCCTAGTCCCGAGATCCAGTTTCTTCCTATTGAGAGAGGCTAGATTATCCCAAGATATGCTTGCATCGCTCGGCTTCACACCCAGCCCTAATATTGTCTCCCTTATGGTTTCTGCGAGAATTCCTCTGGATCTCAGCCCAGCAAGCGTTCCAAACCTAGGGTCTGCGTGTCCCTCAAATCTTCCAGGGTATTTAGCAAGGATCGTTCTTATCTTCGATTTACTCAGTATAAACCCCTCTAGCTTCAGCCTACCAACATTCACCACATAGGGGTAGTTCCAACCCATATGAGTGTAGAGGTACATCTGCTTCGTAGTATTCTGGGCATGTTCTCTCCCCCTTATAATATGGGTCACACCTAGAAGGTGATCATCAACCCCTGCTGCAAAGTTATATGTTGGCCAGACCACATATCTATCACCGCTCAACGGGTGCGGGTGTTTAGAGGTATCTATTATCCTCATGCCTATCCAGTCAACCACACTGGGGTCTGGGTGATTGAGATCTGTTTTAACCCTCAGGGCTGCTTCCCCCTCTCCATAGAAGCCCGAGATCATTCTGTCAAAGAGCTCTAGATTCTCCTCAACGCTCTGTAACCTATGCTTACAAGCCCTTCTAGAGGCCCTGTTCTTCGAGATCTCCTCCCTATTACATAGATCTATATAGGCGCCTCCCCTCTTGATAAGCTCTCTAGCCTGTTCATAATAGATTTCCATCCGCATGCTCTGTATATACTCCTCATCCCATTTTATTCCAAGCCACTTTAGATCCTCTTTTATGGCCCAGTAAGCCTCTGGCAGGGGTGTTTTGATCCTTGGATCTGTATCCTCGAACCTGAGGATCATCTTCCCATTATAGATCTCCTTTGCATAAACATAGCTGAGGAGGGCAGGCCTTGCATTGCCTAGATGAAGCACAAAATCAGGGTTTGGAGCGAATCTAGTGACAACACCCTTTTCAGCCTCTGGCAAGGGCGGTAAACCCTTCTGCTCCTCTCGAGGTCTCCTCTCCTCTGCTTCTTCCGGGAATTGTGTTCTCAGGAGAGATAGTTGTTCCTCTGCTTTCATTCTATTAACACTATCTATTATCTCTCTCGCGATTTCTGCAACCTCTCTAGCACGTGCTTTTAGCTCCGGCTTCTCGCCCAGAACCTTATTGATCACTGGGGCTAGTGATGCTTTCCCACCATGCCTGACAGCATTTAGAAGAGCGTGTTTAAGTATGAGCCTCCTTACCTCTTCACCGAGTCCCGAGGATCCTGGCTCTCCTAACATTCTCCCCACCAATAATTATGAGAAGAAGTTTTTCAGGCTTCGACTCTGGTTTCTGTGCAGCGTAAGCAACCACGCCTGCGAAGCTGGATCTTACAGTTCTAACCTCTCCCTTCCCAGTAACTATATATGCTATCCTATCACCTTTAGTCACGCTCTCTCCTTCAGAAACGATCCCATAGACTCTATATCCTTCGATCTCTATGTTATGTGCAGCAACTCCTTCTCTAACTAATAGACATTGATCGGAGCCCTCCCACATGATAATAAAACCACATTTTATAACACCACTACCCATTATTAGCTGCTCCGCCTCCTCATAAGGAACCTCGACATAACAGTCACTACAATTACTACTACACCCAGCTGTTACAACAGGATTCTCGCCGGGATCTTCTACGCAATACCTCTTCCCATACCTATCGGGATCTTCTACGCATCTCGACGATACAGCTATATAGGGGAATCCTTTTCTCAACTCTCTCTCCATGCAAGCCTAAATATTAAACCTCTTATCCAGTCAATAACCTTTCTATCAATACCCTTTATCCTTTCTAGACTTTCTAGTGATATGTTTACATGCTTTCTCACCAAGTCCTCTGCGTATTTAATACTCCCAGCCTCGATCATAAGCTCTCTAGCCCTCTCCAAATCTTTTAGCGATGCCTCCCTATTGCCTAGGACTCCTAAGAGGAATCTTCTCTTCTCTTCTGGGAGGCTTCTTAGCGCGTGGATCACCATTATGGTTCTCTTACCCTCCCTTACATCACTGAGGATCGGTTTTCCAGTAACGCTGGGGTCTCCTATTAAGCCTATCAGATCATCTCTTATCTGAAAAGCTATGCCAGCGTTCTTGAAACACCTTTCTATATTCTCTAGATCCTCCTTATCAGCATCCCCAAGGATAGCTCCTATCACTGCTGATGCTACAAATAATGCCGAGGTCTTCTTATAGATCATCTCTAGATATTGCTCCTCAGAGGCATCGATAGATTTTGATAGCATCATATCTAGCGCCTGCCCTTCAGCAACGGTTATAGAGGCCCAGTTAAGGATCCTAGCAATCCTTAGAACATTCTCAGGCCTTATCCCAGCATCAGCGAGGCTCAGAATGGCTTCGTATGATTTGGCGAAAAGGAGATCTCCGGCTAGTATTGCCATCTCCTCTCCGTAGACGCGGTGTGTTGTTGGGATACCTCTTCTAAACTCATCCCTATCCATTATATCGTCGTGCACCAATGTGAAGTTATGGAGGATCTCTATCGAAGCTCCCGCTATAGAGGAGATCGAGGGGTCAACACCGTAACCCTTAGCAACAAGCCCTAGGACTAGGGGTCTAAGTCTCTTTCCACCAGCGGTTATTAGATGGGATGAGGCTCTGTATAGCGTTTCAGGCTCTCCCCTCAATAGATCATATATCCTCTTGTTAACGAGTGCTATGTATTGCTCGGCAAACATTCTGAACTCTTGATCTTCGTTGGTAGGGCTCAAACCTGTTTACCCCGATATGTATAGTAAATCCCCATTATATTGTTACCAAGGATCTAGATGATCTATGAAGGCTTTCTCAACGTGAAGAGGGTTCTATGGCTTTATAGATATTTTGAAATACCTGGGATTAAGCGCCTCTTCAAAAGCTTCTCTAGCATCATCTATATCATAGACCTTGTCGAGCCTGGTTTCCACAACGTCGTTCTCGAGGAGCTTGATAGCTTTCTTAAACTCCCTGGAGGTTCCACACCTAGACCCTATGATTGTGAGCTCTTTGACCACGACAAGGGTTGTGTCGACGCTTGCTAGGGCTCCCGTGGTTGATTTTGTATGGATCACCCCAGTAGGTCTCGCTAGCTCTATTGCTATATTTATAGCCCTATGATCACCGGCTGCTTCGAATACAATATCGTATGAAGATCTGGGAGCGTCTTCCAAATAGATCACGTTATCAGCTATACCAGTAAACTCGCCAGCCTTGGTACTACCCTCCCTAGCTATAACATCAACCCTAGCTCCATATAGTTTTTTCAACACCTGCACAGTAAGCCAGGCGATATTCCCGGTTCCTATTACAGCAACCTCGTCAGTGGGTTTCGGGGGTCTTAGTGATAGGGATCTGAGAACAGCTGCTAGGGGCTCGACAAAGATCCCCTTCTCAGGGGATCCCTTGAACGGGTGTAGAGCCTCTAAAGGTGCTATGAAGTATTCTGCCATTCCTCCGTCAAAATCTATTCCAAGCGTCTTCTTATAAGGGCAGTGTGTGTATAGACCGGATCTGCAGTAGTTGCAAGACCAGCATGGGAAGTTTATCTCAGAAACAACCCTCATTCCGGTAAGTTCTTCGGAACCAGAGATTACTCTACCAACGACCTCGTGCCCCGGTATTAGTGGTGTTTTGAATAACCTATAGGATCCTGTGTAGAAAGCCTTATCAGTACCGCAGATACCTGAAAGCTCGCTCTTAACCAAGACCCAGCCATTAGGGGGTGTCGGTACCGGGATATCTATAACATCTATCCTCCTATCACCATATAGTGCTACTGCTTTCAAAACAACACCATCTATTACTACTCTACTCAGGCTAACTTATATCCTACTAAGCCGATCTCGGGCATATATGTCTGGGACCTATTCCTCTTTGTAGGGCTACTGCCTGTGTTTTTCTGCGGGCTGTTGTTTCAACATATCTAGTGACCTATCTTTCTCAATATCTTTATACAGGGTTTGCTATGTTCAAGCTCCGCATGATCCGTAATGCTCTCTCCGGTATGGGGTATTATATATCCGTGGGGGCATTTTCTGGGATGCCCCAACATACTACAGATCTTCTCAGCATTTTCCTCCTCAACCTCTAGATCTATTTGAGACGCTATCGAACACGCAGAATCTATCTCGATCTTAAAGATCCTTACCAACATCTCTTCCAAAACCCCATGGATCCATATTCTCTTCATGAGGATTCTCTTCCCAGCAGGGGTCAGGCTATATAATCCTCTGCCCGTTTTAGCAACAAGACCTTGGTTTATCAGTTCTGCTAGATATTCATGGGCTGACGGGGCGCTAACACCCAGGATCTCTGATATATCGACAAGCCTGGCAGGTTTTCCCCCGGGCGATGCTATATATATTGCTAGGAGATAATCGAAGGCTCTTTTCGAGACCTTATTACTAGCCTTCCCCTCCATGTTGTATCACCTTCTAACGAGTAGCAAGAGATAAAGGCTGATTGATATGATCCCCAGTAATGCTCCATAGGGTATTCCTACCTGGTATGATATTATTATAGAGGTTATTGATGATAGGAACGAGAACGTTATAGCTATATAGCTGCTCCTCTGTTCAACCCTGCTTGCTATAATCCCAGGCATCATGAGAGCAATATGGGCTGGGATCGCCCCTACAAGCCTCGTTATATATATCGCCGAGAACGCTATAAGCATATATAGGATCCATCTATATATCCTAGCACCTCCCCTCAGGATCTCGAAGGTCTCTGGGTCGAAGGCAATATATATGAATACCCTCCATAGGAATAATAATACGAGCACGAGGAGGACGCCTGTTAGAAGATACGCTACAATACTGCTTAATGGTATGAGAAACGGGTTTCCGAACAGTACTGTGTAGACGTAAGAGACTCCCCCTGGTGTTAATAGGGCTACATAGTATGAGAACAGAGACGCTATCATTGACGCCACCGCTATTGTGAAGCCCATAGATGTGTCCTGGCTAAAGCCTTTTTCCAGCATGAGAACAGCTATGAAGATGAATAGGGCCATAGTTATTAGTGAAACAAGCTCGCTTGGCACTGCTCTATAATACCATGCTACAAGGCCTCCCACAAGGCTTGCAGCTATGATCATGTGGAGCGATTCTATCGCGAGGAACTGTGTTTTTGTATAGTTTATAAGCACACCTACTAATCCTGCTACTATTGATGCGAGCGATGCTGATAATAAGCCCGAGACTAGGAGGGGATCAACCATGCTCCTCACCCATCACTACAAAGCCTTCTCCCAACAATATAGATCCATAGGCTTCTGCTAGATACTTAGGCTTAACGATCTCCGAGAACCTGCCATGAGCTACTATACGTCTATTTAGAAGTATCAGGTATGGGTCATATAGAGCGCAAACCGAGAGATCATGCCCTACTATAAGAAAACTAACTCCCTTTTCCTCATGGATCCTGTGGAGGGTTGAGAAGATCTCACCCCTCCCCTTCGAATCTATATGTGATAAAGGCTCGTCAAGCAATATTAGCTTAGCATTTTTTACAAGAGCCCTTGCCAGAAGAACCCTCTGCCTAAGCCCACCTGAGAGTCTTGAGAAGATCTCGTTCTCGTACTTCTCAGCACCAACAATCTCAAGAGCTTCTCTGACCAGGCTTTCATCATCCTCACCCATGATCCTGAGGGGCATTGCAACAACCTCCTTAACCCTGAGTGGTATGTCAAGGTTTATAGTAGAGGATTGTGGCATATAGCTCACAATTCTCCTTATGCTTTTCTTATCAACTTCGGGATCTATTCCAAAGACACTAACACTACCGCTCTTTCTTTTAACAATGCCTAGAAGGACTTTTAGCATTGTTGATTTGCCAGCTCCGTTAGGTCCTGCAATAACGGCGAAGAACGGATGTTCGAGGGAGATTGTTATATCCTCTATAACGATCCTATTCCCGTAACCTGCACTTACATGATTCATCATGATCATAAAGATCGACCCCTATATCTTTTCCCAAGCAGGAAGCCAAGAGTAACACCCAGGATAAGACCTAAAACAGCAGATCCTGCCGGTAGTAGATAAGATAAATAAGCCTGTTGATCCCCGGTGACACTACCAGCTGTAGACTTGCTTGTACTGGTGAGAGACATGTTAACCTTAGCACACTCTATGAGCCTGCTTGATACGGATATCGGAAAGATCTGTAGATCTAGTGGATCTAGAGGCAAAGCTTCAATAAATATAACATTGATTCCAAAGGGGCTTAGAGACTCACTCAGCCTATTAATATCCACGCGTTCAAGATCGCTAGAAATTAAAAGGCATCTAGATGTTTGAGACCTGAGTGCTTGTAGAGATAGCGGGGAAGGCTCTGTTTCAGGATCTGGGGTAAGGATTATGGAGATATTGATACCAAGAGATCTCATGAGGTAATAAAGTACAGGGCTATAGAGCGCTACACTATCAATACCAAGGCTTTCTATAATTCTCTTGGCCTCGGCAAAAGATCTTAATAACGCCTTTTTAACCTCCTCGCTCTTCGTAGAGAGGTATTCAGCTATTTTGAGACCCTTATTACTAGCCGCTTTGATTAGGATATTGCTTACAATATCTATAGTTATTGTAAGGGCTTTTCTATCGAAGAAGACCTCATGAAGATTTTCTACATCTGTACCAGGGATCTTCTCAGGCTTCCACCCGGCTTTTAATAGTTCATCGAGAAGCACGATTGATTTATCCCTATATAGTTCGTAGATCCTGTCTGAAACAGGCAGATGGTGTAGCGCATCGATAATTATGATGTCAGAGGAACCGATCTTTCTGATGATGTCTATTGGTAGCTCATACTCGTGCGGGTCTATACCAGGTGGAATTATATCTATCACGTCAACATAAACATCCCCGATGAGCTTTACCAAAGATGCTAGGAATGGGTGTGTTGTCGCCACGACAATCCTTTCACTATGATCACTCTGGGCGTGGGTGTTATATATAATATATCCTGGGGTTAACAATGCCAACAGGATCAACAGTAAACTTGTAAGAGACACGCATTTTATCCAGACTTTTTTCCTCACATGCTATCGCCAATATTTTTAGGCTAAGCCTAAATTTAAGTTTTAGGCTTAGCCTAAAATTGCTTATAAACCCCCTGTCAATATATGGATGGTGTATCCATATGGTGAATTCCATCAAGATCTTAGGGATCGGTGTAGTGGCAGCTATAGCATTATCGATAGTATCCATGGTATACGTGATCTGGGCGATAAACGAGGTCAGAGGAGACATAGGTAGAGTGAACACCAATATAAATAGCAATATAAATAGCCTATCTGAGAGCCTCTCGCAACTCTCAAAGGTTGTTGAGGGGTCTGCAGCTTCTATAGGGATCCTTAACAGGACAATAGGATCTATAGAAGAGAAGGTAGCAGGAATCAATAGTTCTGTAGCCTCTTTAAGCGAGTTTCTAAGGATCTCGACAGAGCCTAAGATCACTGTTAAGTACGCGAAATTATTTCAAGTAACATACGATGGTCCTGTAAAAGTGGTGAAGGATGCTGAGGGGCAGGTGATACTCCTCGTACCAAAGTCTCTCTCGCCCCAGAGGAATCTTATTGAATATTATACAAACAAATACTCGCCCCAGCTGGTTATATACACACCAGTCGAGAGGGTGGTGTTAATGTCAGCAACACAAGTTTCCATGCTTCTTAGGCTTGAGCAGGAATGCAGGGTTAACATAATAAACACTTCTCTCTTAGGCATTATGTGGGGTAGACAGTACACATGGTATGTTCCAAAGATCGCTGATATGCTTGAGAAAGGAGTTCTAAAGGACTTTGGAGGTGCTGATAACCCCAATGTAGAGGCTATAGTTGCTTCGAAACCAGATCTTGTGGTTATATATACATACGCAGGCTCACCCGTATTTAGATCTTTAAAGAACGCTGGATTACCGGTTGTTGTTGATAACGAGTATTTAGAGCAAACTCTTCTTGGGAGGTTTGAGTGGATAAAGTTCCTAGCCCTCTTCTATAACCTAGATAACTGTGCGGAATCGCTCTTTAACAGGGTTGAAAGCCTCATATCAAGCCTCAGATCCTCGATAGCCGATCAATTCCCTGCAGAGGATCAGAGACCAATGGTGGCTTGGTTCAGCGTGTTCAGAGGCACTATATATGCTGCACGCCCAGCAAGCTATGTTGTTGATGCTATAACAATGGCTGGAGGTAGATATGTGTTCAGCGATATACCATTCGGACGTGTATCTAGAGAGGTGGTTATAGCAAGGTCAAGCTCTATAGATATTCTTATATACTCATCAAGCATAGACTATGGTCCAAAAAGCCTATCAGAACTATTAGAAGCAGTGCCTTTCGTAGGCGATATGAAGGCTGTTAAAGAGGGAAGGGTATATGTATTTGCTCCAACATATTGGCAGCTTGGTACTGCATATCCCGAGGATATCGTAAGAGATCTTGTCAAGATCTTCTACCCAGATCTTCAGGATCTGAAGGACTGGAAGCTAGTCTATTTCGTTAAGCTCAGCTAGGGATATGGGATGGATAAGAGGATGTATTTTTTACTCTCAATATTAATAACAATTCTCCTAGCATCATTCCTAGCATCCATACTATATGGACCGGTTAGGATAGATTTCATAAAGATCTTACGGGATATGTTTGGAGAGAGCGTTCTAACTGATACTGAGAGGGCTATAATATATAATACAAGAATGCCGATAGCTATTGCAGCCCTAGCATCAGGCTCTCTACTAGGGATCTCGGGCTTTCTATACCAGATCCTGTTGAGAAACCCAATGGGGGATCCATATGTTATGGGTGTGGCATCTATATCATACACATCCCTTGTGGCTGTTGCCTTCTTAGCCGTATCTATTGGTGTGTTTTTCACATATATGTCCTTTATAGCACCTTTGGTAGTGCTCGTTGTGGCACTTACATACACCGGGGTGTTGAGCCTCCTCTCATACAGGCTCTCAGTGCTTCAGATCCTTTTGGTCGGCATATCGCTGAGCTTCGCATTTTCCGGTGTCTCGATATTGCTTCTCTCAATGCTCCCGCCAGAGGTTGCTGGGTACCTAGCTGTAGCCCTTATGGGGAGTTTTGAGGGTGTCGGTCAACATGGTTCTATGATCCTCATAATATCTCTTGTAATAGCTATTGTATCATCCCTTCTCATCTCCATAAAACATCTAGACCCGCTTCTCCTCGGTGAGGATTACGCCAGATCTCTTGGAATAAACACAGGTCTTGTAAGGCTTTTCGTAGGCATCATAGCAGGCTCCTCTGCAGCTATAACAGTAACCTATGTGGGCGTTATCGGCTTCATAGGGTTCGCCTCACCCCATATAGCTAGGATGCTTGTTAAGAGCGGTAAGAGCTCTGTCATCCTGCCATTTGCATGTATTATTGGAGGGCTTCTAGCGATCCTCACAAACCTATTTATAAGGATCGTTTTCCAAGGCTCTTCGGTACCAGTGACAGCTATTACGAGTCTTTTCGGAGCACCCCTCCTGATATATATGGTCTCCAGGATGAGGGGAGAATATGCATGGACATAGAGGAGATAATGATCGAGACTCATGTGTTGATATAACATCATGTATAGCTGGGTATAGGGGAAAACCTGTTGTTAGCGCTTCAACCAGGATTTGTAAGGGGTTAACATGTATACTCGGACCCAACGGGTCTGGGAAAACTACTCTCTTAAAAACAATAGCAGGTCTTCTAGACCCTATAGAGGGCGCTGTGCTCATAGACGGGCTTAATATGAGCCTTATCAACGTGGTGGAAAGGGCAAAGATAGTCGGGATCCATCTATCACAGATCCCCACACTACCCCTCTTCAAGGTTAGGGACGTTGTTCTTCTAGGCAGAACCCCCAGGGCGGGATTGTTCTTCACAGAAGAGGACATGGCATATGTTGAGGAGGCTATCAAGAGAACCAGGATCGAGGATCTCTCAGAGGCTTACTTTAACCAGCTTAGTGATGGGCAGAAAAGGAGGGTAATGATAGCAATGGCTCTTTCAAGAAAACCAAGAGTTCTTTTGCTCGATGAACCAACAAGTTTCCTAGATCCTTTTAACAGGCGCAAGATATTCGAGATCTTGAAAGAAGTATCCAGGGAAATCCCGGTTATACTTTCAACACACGACATAGATCTTGCGGCTATCTTCTGTGACACGATATATTACATAGATAGAGGGGTTTTGAGAAAAATGGAGAGCCTCCAGGAACTTGGAAAGATCTATGGAGAGGGGGACACGATCCTAGACCCGTTTACACTAAAGCTAGAGCCCGTGATACCGAAAAGTGATAGATCGATCCATATACTAGGAGGCTGCGGAAGCGGGACTCTATATTTGAGAAAAGCAGGGTCTAGGTATTCAGTAACCACAGGTCCTCTCTACCCTAACGATCTCGATGCTATAGTGCTTAAGAGACTCGGTGCAGTAGTTATAACTACAGCCGATGATGATCCCGTTGAGAATGCTATTGAGCATATCAAGCGAGCAGAGCTTCTAGTAGTGATCGACACCCCAGACTACTGTAAACCACCGGAAGCCCGTCTACTGGTTAAGGAAGCCAGCAGTATGGGTAAGAGATTAGTCCATGTGGATCCTGCAAGTCTTGGTATAGCAGATCTCCTATAGATCTTCAGAAAGATAAACCACTTTCGTTTTATTAATAAGCAGAACCGGAAGAACTACCTACAGATAGGGTTTTGGTAAGAGGCGTAGATACCGATAGACATGGTTTAGAAAATACTCCTAAGGATCTTGCATGTGCATCCTAGACTGTGCGCTGTGTGTTCGTGTTTTAATTCTATGCCGGGATTAGATATGTGGAGTTGTGGAGCTGTTGTTCAGCAACAGGACGGGTAAGGTTCTGGTTATATGTTTTCCATACTGTTTATCTGAAGAGAAAGAGGCTATTGAGAAATATATAGCCTCTAGGCTCGGTTTCGGAGTGGGTTTTATAGATCATGGTTCTTACCTACCCTCAGAGCTATATGATAGCTGGAGAGGGCAGTATAGATCTGAGGATGTTTTAGACTATCTTTCGTCACTGAGGCTGGGATCACTGACTATAGCTATTATAAAGGAGGACGCATATGTCTATGGCTACAACTATGTCTTTGGCCATGCGGATCCCAAGAGGGGGGTTTGTGCCGTATATACTAAAAGAATCTCTGGTCAAGGAGGCGACGAGTATATCCTAAGACTGGTAAAGGAAACATTACACGAGCTGGGTCATCTATTAGGATTGGATCACTGTAACAATAGAGAGTGTGTAATGAGCTTCAGTAGAAACCTAGCTGAGGTTGATAGAAAGAAGCCCATCTACTGCTCATCATGCCTGGCAAAGCTTAACAAGGGCATTGCTGGGTTTAGATGAGTGAGAATGTTAGTTTCTGGAGAAGGGTCCCCTCGGGCATCGATTTATGCCGCTTGTAGAAACGATCTGTGGGGTATAGTAGGGTGAAAATATATAGAGGGTCTCTGGTAATAGATACCTCCATGATCAAGCTCCTAGACGATCGAGGAGTAAGCAGGTTATTAGAGTACCTCGTGAAGATCTCTCTAGGAGATCTCTATAGGGTCTTCATAGCGGTTTCTCCTTTCAATGCAAATATAACTTACAGAGGTTCGAGGGTTTATAGAGTATCTATATCCTATGGAGCTTTCATAATATCCCCCTCAACGCATGATACAAATCCAAGGGACCTGGGGGAAGTGTTTAGCACTATATGTAATGAGGGAGAGGATGCTAACAGGCTATGCTGGTATCTTAGTGAGGATGTATGGGCTGACGTGAGGATCCTGGTTCCAAAGATCTCTCTGGATCCTTTAGATCAATGTTCAAGAGAATATGGAGAGCCTCTTGCAAGGTTAGGCTTAAGCATAGCTAGAGATGCGAGATCCAGGATTCTCTGCCTAGCCCGTGGGGATAGATTGACTATAAACGATCCTGATGCGAGCTACCTGATAATCCCCACAGGTATGGATAGTGGTTACAAAGACTATCTAGTGGATCACGTTGGTGGATATAGGCATCCTATAGCAGCCCTGCTTATGGGGAGGAGGGTTAGGTGCGGCGATCAGGAGGATCTAGAGCTTCCCAAAGACAGCGAGATCATTGTTAGAAGCTCTGACGGCAACGCTCTCCTCTATAACATATACGACATAGCCTATGTATTTGGATGTAAACCATGGCCAGAGGATCTCTTATTCAAAATACCAGCAATATATGCATCAACAGTAGCCGGGTAATAATGTTTAGCTATCCTCTAGCTCTACCTATTTGCCATGCTGCTGTCAAGGCTTGCTTTCTATAGTAGTCAGGAAACTCTCCTATATTAGAAGTCTTGGAAAACAAACCTGTAAAAGGCTGTGAGTTTAGGCCTAAGGATATAAGCCCCAGAAGGATTCATCATCTGGTAAGTGGCCGCGGTAGCTCAGCCTGGGAGAGCGCGGGACTGTGGGCTCCTAATACTAGAAGCCGGCCGGGGGGTAGATATCCCGAGGTCCCGGGTTCAAATCCCGGCCGCGGCCCCTTCTTTCAGAATCACTGGAGATCTTTAGGATAAACCCTTGCAGATATATTTAGAGACTATGCTAATACGCTTGGGGCGGGCTATGGGGAGACAGATCCTTGTTGTAGGTTTCGATGGCATAGGGGATCGTCCTTCTAAAGAGCTTAATGGCATGACGCCCCTTGAAGCTGCTTCTAAACCTACTATTGATTGGCTCGCCTCTAGAGGGGCTCAGGGTATAATGGATCCTATAGCTCCTGGAGTTATCCCAGGCTCTGATACAGCCCACTTAGCACTCTTTGGGCTAGATCCGTTCAAGGTGTATCCAGGAAGGGGTCCTTTTGAGGCTATAGGTGCTGGTGCTGTTTTAGAGCCTGGGGATATCGCGCTAAGGGGTAACTTTGCGTCTGTTGATAGTAATCTCGTTGTGATTGATAGGAGGGCTGGGAGATCTGAGTATGGTTTAGACGAGCTAGTTAGATTCCTGAGTAAAAACATAACAGAGATCGATGGTGTTGAGGTTAGATTCTATAGAGCTACTGAGCATAGGGTTGCTATAGTGTTAAGAGGCCGCGGACTCTCTGATAAGGTGAGCGACACAGATCCTCATGTTGAAGGGCAGAGGATCTCTATCTCAAAACCTCTGAATGATAGTGAGGAGGCTAGGAGGACTGCTGAGGTTATTAATAAACTGTCTATAGAGATCCACAATATACTCAAGGACCACGAGATCAATAGGGAGAGAGTTGAAAAAGGACTGCCCCCGGCTAATGTTATTCTCATGAGAGGGGCTGGGAAGATGCCACATCTTAAGAAGATCTGGGAACTAGATAGAATTGAGATAAAAAAGGCCGCGGCTATAAGTGCTACAGCACTTATCAAAGGTGTTACAAAGATCCTCGGATTCGAGGTTATCCACCCCCAAGGAGCTACTGGGGGTCTTAACACCAATGTGGCTTCTAAGGTGAGGGCTGCGAGAGATATGCTCGACAAGGGATACGATCTTGTTTATCTCCATTTTAAGGGGACAGATAGTGCTAGCCATGATAGAAAGCCAAGAGAGAAGAAGGAGTTTATAGAAAGGTGTGATGAGGCTCTCTCGCGATTGATCCTCGAATTTGCTGACAACATAGTTATAGCCATTACGGGGGATCATACAACCTCCAGCGAGCTTGGTCAGCATACAAGCGACCCAGTTCCGCTCCTTATATATTCCAAAGATGTGTTCTATGATGCTCTTGGCAGGTTTTCGGAGAGGAGCGCTAGGGTGGGGGTTATAGGTAGGATCAGAGGGTCGGATCTTATATATATATTATCAGACCTGGCAGGAAGGCAGGAGAAATTCGGTGCATAGGGTATAGGCTAGATTATTGGCTTTGCATATCCCACAAGCCTCCATCTACCCTTTATCTGTCTCGATATGGCTATCCCCATGTTTTTAATAACAACAGAAGGTCTTATGAGGGTTACCTCTAAGCGATCCTTGCTAACCCTGTTAACTATCCCCATTGTTGTGTTTGTCCCTATGGTTAGCATTATATTCTCCCTAACCCTTATGGGCTCTATACCTATCATCTCTTTAGCACCAACGACTCTTTCAAGGAGTATATAGTCCATCTCAAGCGTGGTCAAGGGATCTGGAACCCTGCCTGCTTTACCAACAATGTTGCCAACAAGTTTGTCTGCCTTTGTGAGGAACGGATCTAGATCTGTGCCTAGAGCAACAAGACCGCCTGGCCTAGCCTCGTTGAACTCGGTTGTTCCAAACCTTATAGAGGTGACCCTTGTTGTGAGAGGAACATACTCTGCTTTTCCATCAGCCCTCTCGATTCTCACTCCAGGTTTTATCTCTATCTCATCCCCAACCCTGATAACGCCTTGGATCAGTGATCCTCCTACTATACCGCCTACAAGCTCTGACACAGGCGTTCCAACCTTGTTTACTTCAAAGCTTCTTGCAACAAACATTAGGGGGTCTGCGCTAGTATCCCTCTCAGGGGTTGGTATATTCCTCTGTATAGCCATGAGCACCGCGTCTATGTTTACACCGTGTAGGGCACTCACAGGTATTATGGGTGCTTTTTCATAGCCCATCTCGCTTAGGAAGCTTTTGATCTCGTTATAGCTTTCAAGGGCTCTTTCCTTATCGACAACATCTATTTTATTCTGGATAACAACAATATTCTTTATCCCCACAAGCTTTAGCGCTGTCAAATGCTCCCTGGTTTGTGGTTGCGGGCAGGGCTCGTTAGCAGCTATTACCAAGAGAGCGCCATCCATAAGCGCTGCACCGCTCAGCATGGTTGCCATTAGAGTCTCATGTCCTGGGGAGTCTACATAAGAGACTCTCCTGATAAGCCTCGACTCGGTATTGTCTGGACATCTGCTTGTGGTGGTGTAGGCATCAGGCTCTTCTAAACCATCACAATAAGCTATGTTACCATCAGCGTAGCCGAGCTTTATAGTCATAGATCTTCTAAGTTCCATGGAATGCCTAGCAGTCCATATGCCGGTGAGAGCTTGCACAAGGGTTGTTTTACCATGATCCACATGTCCTACTACCCCTATATTAACCTCTGGCTGCGTGATCTTCCACATGGTGTATCCTAGAAAATATCCTCACAGGCAAATTAAGGACTTTTTATATATCTATATCGTGCCGCTCCCCTATCATTGAGCGAGAGATCCTGCTCTCAGAACTAGCTAGCGATCCAGTTATTTGCAACGGTCGGCGACGTGGCTCTTACATATAAATCACAATGATTCATTATTTTTACTGTTAATACTAGCTGTCTATTAATAAAAGCCCCCCAGCATAATTATATATCGAGGTAGCGGGTTTTGGATACCTTACAAGAGCAGGGAGAGCTGAGCCCAATAGATAGAAAGGCGTTTGAAATAATATCAAGCTATAGTGAAAGGGGGGGAATACTTCAGTCAGATCTTTGGAGAATTCTTGGAGTTGATAGTAAGGAAGGGTCGAAGGTGGTTCTAAGACTCTTAAGAAGGGGTATGATAACCAGGAAGGAGGTTAACCATGGTGGTAGGAAGACATATCTGCTCACGGTATCTCATCAGACGGAGGAGAGAGAGATAGATGTCGATATAGATGGTGTCATGATGATCCCCTGTTTTACATGTGAGTATCTATACCTGGAATGTGGTGACTCGTCAAAACTAAACCCTGCCAGCTGTATAAAGATGAACAACTTTGTGAAGAACCTTAGTAATGCCGGGAAATAACGGATCCAGGTAGATCCGAATCTCCCAGGTCTCTAGAGATATGGGCGGTGTTGTAGCCATAAATATGTAAATACCTACTGTTGTGCTATGATCTGTTTAAGCTTTCTATAGCCTCCCCTCAGGCTATATACCTCGTAACCTTCTTCTCTGAGGTGTCTTGCAAGGGCCTCGCTGGCTTCTCCAAACTCGCATACAAGCACCACTCTCTCTCCTTTTCTCAAAAGCTCTTCAAGATCGTCGAGCCCTCTTATAGAGCCATAACCTCTCTTCCGTGTTATATCTACTATTATAGATCCCTCTGGTATAGTATCTATACTTACGAGATCGCTTTTGAAATGCTTTATCACCTCTTCCTCCCAGCCTGTGTTATAGCTTATCTCGATAGCCCTCTCTAGAGCATGATCAAAAACCCCTTTATCGATCTTAGCGAATTCCTCGACAAGGCTTTCTGGATCTATATATAGTGGGTTACCACTACCTATGAAACAGCTTTCAACAACCTTTGAGCTGTATTCATATAAACCGAGATCCTTGGAGAGTCTCATGATTTCTGCTTTATCAAACCCTATCAAAGGTCTTAAGATCAATAGATCGATTCCTTTTTGGGAGGCATAGAGAGCACTTAGTCTTTGGGATGAGGCTTCCCACACAGCTTCTCCGGTAACGATCGCTGATGCTTTTACTTTCTCAGCAACAGATCTTCCGACCAGGTACATAGCCCTCCTTAGTGCTGGCTGCCATAGCTTTCTCCTAACCTTTGACCTTATCTCTGTGATTATTTCGGAGAAGTCGATAACAAATACTCTGGGATCGTATTTTAATGACCAGCGCTTAACAAGCACTTCGCCAACCTTTAGAGCTCTGATAGTGTTATCCGGAGAGCCCATAACGTAGTGCACTATATCGGCTGGAGATCCTCTTCTCATGATCATCCAGGTGGCTACAGGCGAATCAAAGCCTCCTGAGAATAGTGAGAGCACTTTTTCGGAGGATCCTAGGGGGAGGCCTCCGTACCCTCTATGCTTCATCGAGCCAAGCGATATGAAAGCCCTCTCTCCCCTCACCTCTACATAGACGGTTTCATCGGGGTTCTCCAGATCAACACCGGCTGAGCAGTCAAGAAGAGCACTCCCTATAACCCTTGCAGCATCTAGCGATGTATATCCTGTAGACCCTGTTCTCCTTACCCTTACAGCGAATTTTTTGTTTGTAAGGGAGTGGCAGAAATGATCCCTGATCTTCTTTGAAAGCTCATAGAGATCCTTGGAACTCTCAACAACAACTTCTAGAACCTCAACCACACCGAAGAACCTGGTGAGATCCTCTGATAGATCCCGAGACGCTTCCACATAGATCCTCCCCCCATCTATTCTCTCTATACTAATGATCTCGCTGCCCAGCGTATCCCTAATATTCCTAATAAGCCTTCTCTCCAGAGACCCCCTTAAACCACCCTTGAGCGATATTTCACCCGATAGTCTTAGTAGGTATCTATGCATCGCCCCTCCCTCTCAGGTTCTACAGACCCTCCCTATAATGAGTATACTATACAGAGCTCAAATCAAGCCTAAGCTATACACTCCTTACGTCTCACAACATAGCCTCTCACGCTTAGGATATATACTTGTTAAGACTTTAGATTCTCTATTTGATTTTCATTAGGTTTCTTTCTATCTGGGATACCACCAGCTGTTTTTCTCCAGCTGTTTAGTGTTTATACATCCCGAGCATGGCTGGATATTCTTGCCTTTATAAGATTCACGGTTTTCTCAACGTTTTTATATATATCTGGTGGTGCTCCGGGTTTTGTTCTAAGCATGATCTTTAGTAATGAGGCTAGCTTTTTCTCATCTACTGGGTGTTTCTCCAGAGATCTGATCCCTTCCCAGATTTTTGGTGCTATCCTAGCGTTCTCCTCCTGCTCGAAATGTCTTTTTAGCGGGAAGATAATGCCAGGTACTCCTGAGGAGATCATAAGGGATATAATACCTAGTCCTGCAGGCGATATTATTATATCGAAAGCTTTCACAACCTTTGGGAGGCTATACATATCTTCTAGGATCTCTATATCTATACTTGGAGAGAGTTTCTCTAGGATCTTCTTTACTAATGATCTGTTATACTCGCTACCAGGAGCTATTATTAATGAGACGCTATTACGATCTTTAAGCTCTCTTCCAACGATCTCGATAGATCTTATTATTATTTCAAGCATATCTATACCCCCGGCTGTGCCCCCCATTGAGAATAAGATCGAATACCTATCATCAAGTTTAAGAATTTTCTTTGCATCATTTTTACCAAGCATCTCGCCTTTAAGGGCTGAGGGTAAGGGGCCGATGTCTATAAACCCATATTTGGAGGCAGCGGTTTTTAGACCTACGTAGAGTTTGGTGTCAAATACTCTATAGCTTTTCCTAAGGAAAATGTTAAGCAGTATAGACGAGGGGATCTCGGCTATATATGTTGGTTTAAAGAATAAGAAATCCGTGATCAGGATCTTATGGATCCCGCTATATAAAGTGGGTTTCTCAACAAAGATCTTCATGAGCTCCCATGATTCATCAGCTATGATAGCCTCGTAATCGTTTATAACCACTTCCTCAAGGATTCTAGCTTTGTTCATGTTAACCACTTTATTAACCCTCGATATGAAGCTTAAGGAGAACCCTCCATATTCCTTTGAGAGATAATACTCTGAGTATATTTTTGAGAGACTCTCTATATTATATGACGCCCTGTGGATCTTTAAACCCCAATGCCTAGCATAAGAAAGAGCAGGTTCTGAGCATAACACTTCAACATCGAATCCAAGATCGGATAGAGCGTATGCAAGAACTCTATCTCTCACAATATGACCTAAGCCTACAGATGATGATGCGAGTAAGATTCTCAACAAGTACCCCTATCTATTCAGGAGACCCAACATATTAGCTGTTTCCTCTATGCGGTCATTTGGAGATCATTGCCTTAAGATCCAATGTTGGTAGCTTTTTAATCGCAATAAGAGCCACGGAGATCCTCGTTAATGTTGAGATAATAAACGTGACCTCAGGGCCATATACTATATAGGTGGATATTATAGAACCAGCAACAGACGATATAGCTGCTGATATATTTGTACTCAGGGTTATTAGTGAGAGAACCGCTGGTCTGAGATCCCTTGGCAATAGGTAGAGGTTATAGAGACCTGTAAGGAGATCCCATGCAGACCACCAAACAGCCGAGTAGATTTCGAGAGCTATCTGGGATGGGAGGCTTCTTGCTGCCATGAACATTAGGGGGACAGGTGATATGAGAATTAGCGATGCTATAAAGGATCTCCTCACATCCAGGATTTGAATGATATAGGGCCATATGCCGAGCATCAGGGCTTTAACTAGATATGTGGTTGCTGCTTTGGCTGTGATCCATATTTCATCGCCACCTATACTATAGATCAAATAATAGTTCCAGAGGGATGCCGGCAGGTTTACTGCTGCTGTGTAAAGAATTATAATTGCTATGTACCACTTAGCCCTTTCAACTGCTAAGAGTTCCCAGTATAGCTTTATTTGGGAACGTACTCTGAGAGCCTCACGGGATTGCTTGAAATGCTCAACAGCTATTGGATCATCTTTTATCATGATTAGAAAGATTGTTGAGACGATCGCTAATGTGAAGCTTGTAACATATAATGTTATATATGCCTCGAGACTACCGCCTCCAAAGTTCACGAATACAGCTACAGATGTTGTGAGAGATGCTAGAGCAGCTAAGTTCATTAGAGAATTAAGTGTTCCGAAATACCTGGCTGCTCTATCTCTGCTAACAAGATCTCCCCCAACATCTGAGGCAGCTATTCCCGCTATTGCTCCTGAGGCTTGTGATACTGCTACTATTAAGTATAATAACGGTACGCCTAGATCCTGAGGAATAGTTATAGTTAGAATGGGCGACGACCATCCGATTCTGTTCGTGGTACCGAATAATAGCCATAGCTTTTTCCTATAATGTCTATAGCTATTAATAAGGATTGTTCCCAGAAGGGCTCCGGCTCCTACAGCACTTAGCTGTACTGCCACCAGGATTCCTAGTAAGGCTATATCCATGCCAAGGAATCTTATCCCTAGCAGTTGTGAGAGTGATGTGGAGAGGGATACCGAGAAGCTATAGGTTGAGGCTTCTACTTTCCAATATGTAAGGCTTCTTTCCTTTGCAATCTCATTTGCCACTCTAACCACCTTTGGCTTTCTGTGGCTTTGAAAATTCCCAAGGCTTCTTATAAAGCCTGTAGTTGTTCCGCTATATCATACTATCCATTAGGCTGTTAAACGGATCATCATATTTACTTGATCTTCTTCCCACCGAATCTAAGCTTTCTAGGTCTTAGATCATAGCTTTTACACCGCCTACACTTAATAGCTCTATAGGGATTGATAGCACCACATCTCCTGCAGATCTTCTTATTAAGCTTCCTATCCATCACGATCCTCATTAGCTCGGGGTCGTTGAGCGGCATAGCCCATCAAAGCTATTTGTATAAAGAAACCTAAAAGCCTTTGTGGTATGCTTAGCTTTAAATCCGGGTAGGGGAATCTTTATATGAGGCCGGGGTGGCCGAGCGGTCTAAGGCGGCGGGCTGCAGTGGTGCGCGTTGAAACCCGCTTAATCGCGGGTTCGAATCCCGCCCCCGGCTCCAGCTCTGAAAATCTATATTTCCCAATTGCTGTGCTTTGGGAGGGGCTATAAAGCTTATTATAAACTCTGGTACAGTAAAGCTAGTAGGGTTGACAAGAGTGTCGTTTGACGATGCGTGTAAAGAGAAAGATCTAGCTATATGTATATGTAGGGCACAGGATGAGAAGAAGAGTCCGGAGATTGGTTGTAGGAATGAGGAACCTTGCTATGTTTGCTGGAAGTGCGGTAGGTATTTCCCTTATAGCAAGATTACAATAGTAGAGACACTTAGATGCCCCTGCTGCGGCTATAGGATCATAGCTAAAGCCAGGCTACCAACAGGACGGGCTATAAAGGCTATATAGATAAACCCAGATCGCTTTAAGGGCGAATAATATAGACCCCAGCCTGCTGTAGCACTAGACTTGATATTTAGCCTAGCAGAGCATATCGCGCTTCTCAATAGTTCTTGTTGATGCTAATTAAGAAAGATTTAAAGCTTTGATCTATGTGGTTTTTGGCATGTGTCGATCTTAATATCGGCCCTGGTATGCGGTGAAGCAGTATTTCAAACCACCCGAATGATGATCCCCGTAGATGAGAGCTCCATCATGTTGGACTAGTAGCAGCCCTTGAACCCATGGGCACAGGATCCTGGGCGATGTTTGGGTCGCTGAATATTAATATCCAGGAGATAAACACTTATATAATATTTAAAATAAGCTTCGTAATGTGGATAACTAGGAGGTGGGGGGATACGAGAGAGCTTGGTGTAGAGCTCCCGATCCTACCTACAACTGTTATTGGGAGTTATCCGAGGCCTAGGTGGTTGAGGCATATGATAAGATTGTGGAGCATGGGTAGAGTTGATGATAAGGCTCTTGATGAGG
Source organism: Desulfurococcaceae archaeon AG1 (assembly GCA_003116855.1). Taxonomy (GTDB): domain Archaea; phylum Thermoproteota; class Thermoprotei_A; order Sulfolobales; family AG1; genus AG1. Next base: position 106,044 of record BEWT01000016.1, on the reverse strand, counting down.
CGTTTAGAGACTCTGTCAGGGTTGTTGTGAGGGAGCAGGAGGAGGCAGGGATCGATATACCGAGCGATGGCGAGATGTGGAGGGATGAGATGGTAGAGTACTTCGCAGAAAGGATCGATGGGTTTAGATTTTACGGCCCCGTAAGGGTTTGGGGTAATAATTACTTCAATAAACCAGCTGTTGTTTCAAAGCTCTCTTATAGGGAGCCAATAGTAGTTAAGGAATACATGTTCCTCAGATCGGTTAGTAATAGGGCTGTTGTTAAGGTAACAATAACAGGGCCCTACACAATAGCCGATTGGAGTTTTAACGAGTACTATGGATCTAAAGAGGAGCTTACCTTCGAGCTAGCGAAGATTATAAATAGAGAGATAATAGAGCTTGAGAAAGCTGGAGCTCTATTCGTTCAGGTTGACGAGCCAGCGCTAACAACACACCCAGAGGAGATGGACTGGGCTGTTGATGCTATAAACCAGGTTACAAAGGGAGTGGGTATAAAGCTCGGTCTCCATGTATGTTATAGCGATTATAATCTCCTCTCAAGATATTTTGATAAACTATCCTTCAGCCAGTTCGCACTCGAGTTTGCTAACCGTGGCTATAGGGATCTTGGAGTGCTTTCAAAACTCGGAGATAGGGAGATAGGGTTGGGGGTTGTGGATGTTCATAACAGATCTATTGAGGATCCGCAGCACGTTTCGAAGGCTATAGAGAAGGCTATGACGTATGTAGAGCCTGAAAAGATATACGTTAACCCCGACTGCGGCTTAAAGCTACTTCCAAGAGAGATTGCTAGGAAGAAACTCGAGGTCATGGTCTCTGGTACGAAGATTGTTAGAAAGGAGCTTTTGTCTAAGGGTATTGAGAGGACAATATTGAGGGGATAGCAATGCCTGTCATGATCATGCAACACGGTATATACCCTAGACCCAGAGGTCTTGCGAGAGCCATATCTAGGTTCTCTTCTGGGAAGATGTCTCAGGAGGATCTTGAGAGGGTCTATGAGAGATATACTGAGAGGTTTTTCAAACTCTTAAAGGGTCTAGGCTATGATAGGTTCAGCGATGGCATGTTTAGGTGGGATGATATATTCAACCCCCTTATTTCGGGAATAGGCGGGGTTGTTGTGGACGGTCTCAGGAGGTTTTATGATAACAACTACTTTTTCAGGCAACCCATAGTGAGAGGGAGGATCTCTTATGATGAGCCGAAGATCTCGAGGATGCTTGTGAAAAGCCTATCGATAGCGAGAAACCTGGGCATAGAGCCCAACAGGGTCTCGCTCTCCCTTGCAGGACCATATACAATGGCTACAAACGCTCTCATAGAAACCAGTGATTATAATTTAGAAAGCTTTATGAGAGACTATGCAGAGAAGGTGATATATAGCGAGATAGAGGGCTCGCTGAAGGAAGGTGTGGTAAATATAGATCTCCATGAACCATCTATAGCTGTTATGGGGAATGCTAAGCTAAACACTGTTAGAGAAATATATGAGGAGATAGCGAGAAACTTCCCCAAAGCAAGGATCTGGGCTATCATGTATTTTGGATATAACAGAGAAGGGGTTAGAATGTTTAGAGAAGCCTCTACGAGGCTTGGTAACATAGGGTATGTGGTTGATATGGTTGAAGCGCCAGAGAGCGCTTGGAACGAGCTGGGAGAGCTTCTGGGATCAGGCGGTATTGGGATAGCTATTATTAACTCGAGGACTACGAAGATGGAGAGGTATAGGGATATCGCTCCAAAACTGTTTAAAGTGCTCGGTAGATATGAAAGCGATCTATACCTCACGCACAACGCTAGTCTCGAGTTCCTCCCCGAGAAGATAGCTGTGAGGAAGCTCAGGCTTCTTAGAAGATTCGCTATAAAGATCAACAGAAAGGTTCAGAAGAGCTAGCTAACCTTGTTAAATGGCTACTACCCTTTCTCTGCAGTGTTGGAGAAACCAACAATCCTTCTCCTGAGATGTCTGCCAGCTCCCTTGAACCTCTCTTCATCCCACACGTTTCCTCTTTCATGATAGCCTCTCTCCTCCCAGTAGCCGTCTACATAGTGGTCTAGGAAGACCAGTTTTTCAACCCATTTTGCTCCTTTCCAGCCGTATAGATGTGGTATGAAGATCCTTGCTGGATATCCCTGTTCTACGCTAAGAGGCTTTCCATTTATCTCCAGAGCAATGATAGCTCTGGGGTCTCTCGCATCCTCTATGGGTACTATTGTTGTATAGCCATCCATGCTTATAGTATATAACCATCTAGCCTCTTGTTTAACACCAGCCATACCCATGATCTTCGAGAGGGTTACGCCTCTCCACCTCACATTAGCAACACTCCATCCAGTCACACAGTGGAAATCGGAGGTGTATTCAGCATCTGCAAGTGATTTGAGCTCGTCATAGCTTAGTTCTAAGTTCTTCTCAACAAGACCGCTAACAATCAACCTATATTTGTTTATATCAACCTTAGGGATCCCGAACTCAGCATATATAATGAATCTCGGGATCCATCGCTGTCCTGGAGGCGTGTTTTTCGCCTCAACTTGAACCAAGAGCTCCACCTAGTCTTAATAGATTATCTCTAATAGAGTAATAAGCTTAGCTGATTCTGTCGTTGAGGATCTAATGCTCTGCTTATCCTTATAACTACTCCTGCTAATATTCCTTTGGTATAATGCTTTGGGCAAGCATTTGGCAAGACACTTAATAGATCTTCCTAGAAGCATCTTGATAGGCAGTGGTATTAGGTATGAGGTGCCTCAGAGGATCCTTAGTCTAGGGATCGGGAGAAGCTTTCTCCTAGTAAGCGGCTCCGGCAATACCAGGGCGTATGCCAAGGAGGTTTCAGAGATTCTGACTGATAAGGGTTTCGAGGTATCGAGGATAGAGATCTCTGCCTCAACGATCGAGAATGTTGAGAAGGTGATTGAAGCCCTAAGAGAACGCGGGATCGATGGTGTTATAGGGCTCGGAGGAGGAAAGGCTATAGATGTTGCTAAGTACTCGGCAAAACAGCTTGGAAAGCCTTTTATAAGCTTCCCAACAGCCCCCTCCCACGATGGAATAGCATCGCCCTTTGCATCGATAAAAGGAATAGGCGAGGTAAAGTCTGTAGGTGCGGTAACACCGATAGCTATTTTTGTCGATTTGGATTACATGGTCAAGTCTCCTAGAAGGCTCTTGATAGCCGGGGTTGGGGATCTTATAGCAAAGTTTACAGCCGTGCTTGATTGGAGGCTAGCCCATCTCCTCCATAATGAGTACTACGCCGAATATGCTGCCTCCCTCGCTATCCATAGTGCCAAGCATGTTATAAACTCCTGGCAGAGGATTAAGAACGGAACGATCGATTCCTACAGAATAGTTGTCGAAGGACTTATAAGCAGCGGTGTCGCTATGTGCATAGCAGGGTCGACAAGACCTGCAAGCGGTTCCGAGCATCTGTTTAGCCACGCACTAGACATGGTTGCAGGATACCCAGCACTCCATGGAGAACAGGTGGGGGTTGGTACGATAATGATGGCATATCTCCACGGGAAGAAGTGGAGGAGGATAAGGTATATACTTAAGGCTCTGGGAGCTCCTACATCGGCTAAGGAGCTGGGCGTATCTAGAGAAAAGATCATAGAGGCTCTCACAATAGCTCACAAGATAAGACCCGAAAGGTATACAATACTCGGGAGAGATGGTCTCTCTATAGAGGCTGCAGAGAACTTAGCCATAGCGACTAAAGTGATAGACTAAGGCGTAGACTTAGTTAGGGTTTCATAGCAATTGATGTTGTTTGGTGTCTATGCTAAAAACCTGATACGGGGTATCGTTAAACTATATAGGCTTAAAATGGTTTCAGGCGCTTGTGATAATAGATCTATTGTTCTCGCTACCTAGCGAATATATTCTCATATACATGTTCTTGATATCGTCCTTCACGATATGGAGATATACTTGTGTTGTCTTTATATCTCTATGCCCCATGATTCTTTGAAGTGCTGGAAGAGGTAGGCCTTTCTTGAGAGCCTCTGTGGCAAAGGTGTGTCTTAGTATGTGGGGTCTAACCTTCCTGGGGTCTATTCCTGCTCTTTGTGCTAGTTTCTTTAGTCTTTTATATAGGGCTGTGTATGTTATGGGGATAACTCTGTCATCATTGTTACCTATATAGCTCTTCCAGGTTTCTAGGGCTTTTCTGGATAGATCCCCTATAAACACAACCCGTTCTTCTCCATACTTAGCATTCTTCACATATATCTCCCTAGCCTCGAGATCCACATCGCCCCATCTAATTGAGAGTAGCTCGGAGGCTCTTAGTCCTGTTTCAATTAGTAGAGAGACTATGACTAGGTCTAATAGATCTCTGCAGGCATCAATAAGCCTATAGATCTCCTGGGGCTTGAGAGTATCTATAAGCTTTCTCGAGCCTCTTTTAAAGCTACCGACGCTTATGTTTCTCCCAAGCCATTTTACAAAAGATCTTATGAAGAGTGAGTAGTAATAAAGTGTGTTTTGAGAAGCCTTTATATCTCCCTTTTTTCTCTCAAACCCGTTCTTAAGCCTTGTAAGCCGCCACACCTGGATATCTCTCTCAGTCAGCTCAGAGGCCTTCTTATTACCCACTACTTTCACAAGATCCTTTACAGCGGCCCTATAGCTCCTTATAGTCTTCTCACTAGCCCCAGCAGCCCTTAGCTGGACTAGAAACTCTTCTAACACTTCTTCGAGGGTTAGATTGAGCATTTCTTCAGATGCTCTCGGTATCTCAAACTTAGTCATATGTATATCCTTATATCGAGCTAAAGGAGATCTGAGGTAAAAAAGTTATCGGTTAAATCGTTGTATTAAAAATGTGCTGGTTTCTTTAAGCAGGTGTATATACTCCTCTCTCGAGTCTCTTTACAAGGCCCTTCTTGAGAAGTCTGTTCAGAGCTCCTCTCACTGTATTATAGTTCAGCCCTGTTGATTGGCTAATCTCTTTTGGCGATGCCTTACCCTTGCTCTTCAAGACATTCATTACCTTTTCTGTGCTGCTCAAGTGAATCACCTAAGATCTGATCTTGATTCTGGGTTAATAAGCGTTACGTTTGTAAGATCCTGGTTTTTAGAGCTTTGTATAGAGTGGAGAAGGCTAGGATTCGCTCTAAGGGTAATACCGCTCTATGTTCTGTGAAGCGAATTCTTACGCCGATATCATTAGCAGTAGCAGTTAAGGAGATTTGTTTAACCGTAAGGATCTATTAAGGACTGGTAATAATAGACTCCCATAAATCCAGCTTATAAAAGCGTGGTGGCAAGAAATACACTCAAAATCATATAGCTTTCCAGCATCATATGCGTTTAATTCGATTGCATTAGCAGAACAACCGTTCTAGGCTATGCTTAAATAGCTATCGTAGTCTCTACTAGCTATGCAATTTTAAACTGGATTCTCTGACTGTTCTCTCTCGTCAGTATACGGATTGTTCTTTCGAAATCTTCATGTCTTTTTCAAAGATCCTCTGGCTTTGGGAAAGGTCTCTTTAGTTAAGGCTTGCAGTTTTTGAGATACTAATCCTGGTTGAATCACATGCCAATTGTAGTGCTGCTGAGTCTTTCTATTCTAGGGTTAGAGGTAGAAGCGAGAGAATGTTTTGTGTGGTCTTCTGTAGTACTGAGAAGCTAGGATATAGATCTTAGATGCATAGTTTGTTCTAGCTATAGGTTATAGGTAATATTATTAAGGAGTGACTGCTAGCTAGAGGCGTCTGTAAGTGGAGAGAGCACCTTCTCTATGTTCTTCCAATGCTTACCCTTCCAATATACTTTTCCGCAGGAGTTGCATATCCAGTATATTTTGTATGATGATATGATATGGGGATCAACTTTCCCACTAACCTCTACTAAAGAGTCTGTTTTCCTCAGAATACCATTACATACAGGGCATCTCGTGTCGTTTTCGTCGAAGTGTGTCCTTATCTTGCACTTTATTGCGAGTGTTTTTATCATATCACTTATCTCTGTATCGTTTACAAGAACAGCTTCAAGGCCCTTTTTAACAGCTCTTCTATATAGCCCGACGTCTCTGGTAACTATAACTCTTTTCTCTTTCTCAGCTATTCTCATTATAGCCCAATCCTCCATTGTAGGGTTGTAAAGAGTATCATAGCCAAGGATCCTTAGCCACCTGGCAAGGTTGCCCAGCATTGTGTCAACAATAAACCTAGGGTCTGCAGGCACATTACCCCCTATAATGATCCCTCTATCCTCCCTAAAAGCTACCTCGATCCTGTTGTGAGCCGATGGCAACGTATATTGTTGAGCACATATTAGTATTAGAATCGATCTCTAGTATTGATGATAAAACAAAAGAAGACTTAGTGTGGAGAGCTCTTAAGCTTTGAAAGAGAGATAGTGCGGGAGCATAGAATGGCGAAAAAGAAGGTTGTAGGTATAGCCGGTAGATTTGGTGCGAGGTATGGTTCAAGCCTTAGGAAGAGATGGAAGGAGGTAATGGAGAAGAGATATCAGGAATACGAGTGCCCCAAATGCAAGAAGAAGTCGATCCTGGAGAGACCGGCTGTCGGTATATGGAGATGCCCTAAATGTGGATACACATGGGCTGGAGGAGCATATGTCCCGTTTACAGAGATAGGCAGAGTATCGCCTGCTGGTAGTAAGAGAACGTAGAGAAATACTATAAAAAATACTATTAGGTAATATATACCCTAACTTCATAATATATATGGGCTCGAGTTGAAGGCCCTGATAAGGATCGTTGGCGGGGCCCATAGGATCAAAGAGATCTATGATAGTTATGTAAAGGAGATAAAGGAATATAACAACCAGATTAAACATACAGGCTTCTACCTCATGCCTGTGAGAAAGACTGTCAAAAAGAGTCGTAAGGATCCCTCTAAAGTTAAGTATAACTATTACTATGGAAGGTATTGGTATCTCTATATATCAACCAAAGAGAGGGGGATCTATGTATATGTGGGGAAAGAGAAACCTCTAGAATCGCTTCCAGATCCTCCGAAGAACCCCTTAGAAGGTGTGGAGATAATATATGATGGTAACGATATACTTATCCCAGAGGATCAATTTGAGAAGGTGAAAGATCTCTTTAAAGGATATACGAGTATCGTTGAGGGTAGCAAAAAGAAATAGTTGATCTATATCAAATAGGTATTGATCATCGAGCTTTCCTCCACTCTCACTGTAAGTCCATATAGCCTTGGCCCTACCATATTAGATGTGATCTATAAGATTCTATAGATATTTGCTGCAATCCACTAATAGCAAGGATGAACGTGTAGATCTAATTATCTGTGGATCGTTTGTGAGCCCAGAATACCATATCTGAGAGAATCGATAATCCTATACCCCCATCTGAGTTTTCTAAGCTTATTGACCGTCGAATAGCCATACTCGCCATATATTTTTTTCGAAAACGCTGTAGAGATTTCTGACAGTAGATCCATGCCTATTGTAATTATTCCACGTGCTTCTAAAGAGAGAGCTAAGAGATAAGCCCTATCACCATCCGTGAAGCCAGGTATTACTGTGACGGAGGAGCACGGTGGTAGTGTCTGCACGGTTATAAGGATCCTCTTTCTCCACTTTTTAACAAGATCTATGTTTATAGCTATATTACGATAATTATCGCCGTGGATGTGCAAAACTACATAGCCACCCATATTATATACCTTATCTGCTGGCTCTATACCGCCATCGAGATCTGTTACTGAAATAACCATGGCTTCTCCCTCTATAGGCGAGCAAGCCCCGTCTGCGCAGAACACTATATCGTCCTCTCTAAACCTGAGCTCTTTATTCAGCAGGCTGGGACCAGCGCCTATTACATAAACCTCCTTACCTTTAACTATGCTTGCTAGCTCTTCTAGCACCTCTAAAGGTTCTCTTAGCTCTGCTGATTTTGCTATTAAACATGCTGTGCGAGAGGCATCCCACTCAACGTTATAGTCTATCCCCATATCTGTTAGAACCATTCTATATAGATCAATAGCTCTCAACACGTCCCATCCATAGGTTGAGGTTATGTTTATATCTGAAATCGATCTTGTAGAGTTGTTGGTAAAAGATTCTGTTTTTGCCAAGGAGCTATTCCTCCTCAAGTTTATTTTTACTTTCCCTATAGTGTATCACCCTGATCCCTGTGTCTCTGGCGATTTTTCTCAACTCTTTATCAATAGTAACTATATATGCTCCCAGCGCTGCTGCAAGTCTCAATATATCGTGGTCAGCGCTTTCTTTCTCATGATCCTCAGAGATCGAGTATATATGGCATCTCTCAAAGATCTTGTTGATATAATCATCAAATATAGTTAGACCTCTCCACAGGGCTTTGAGAGAAAATATCTCCCTAATCACTGAGTCTGTGGTTGCACAGCTCAGAACCTCGCTTAGATCCTCGTTAAGATGATCCAGAACGTCGAAGTTCTTATCAACAAGCAATAGGAAAGCACTAGTATCGATAACAGCTACGCGCATTAATAGCTTCTCCAGAGAATCAATGCGCAGCTCCTTATAAGCTCCCTCCTACTTAGAATATAGGTGATGCCTTGCCAGTATTTGTGAAGGATCTCGAGGAATTTAAAAAATACGCGGAAAAAGCTGTCGAGTGCAGGGTTGTGAGGGATAGGAAGAAAAATGTTGGGAAGATCAAGGCTAGGACGAAGAGATACCTCTACACACTTGTAGTCCCGCTAGACAAGCTGGATGATATTATTAAGAGTATTAAGTGCAGCAACATGGTTGAGATATCAAAGGGGGCTGAGGGTGAGAAAGAATGACCAGGATCGTGAGGGTAATACTGGATACAGCGTCTTACCAGCCACAGCATAGATTCTTCCTAGACATAGCTAACTGGCTCTCCAAACTCCTCAATGTAGAACTCAAGATCATAGAGGAAGACTATGTATTTGCAAACCAGTATGGGGATAAGGATGATTTCGGCTTCGCATGGCTGCCCCAGCTATTCGTCGAACTAGAAGGCGGGGTAATACTACCGGTGCTAACTAAGCCACCATTTAATCCCAATACACTAGAACTTGATCAGGAGGCATCAAAGAAAGAGATAATTAATAAGCTGATGGAGAGAGGTATAGAGATCCAGGGTACCTAATCTGAACCCTTACCCGCACTATATATCTCGAGATATCTCTTGATCTTTCTAACTATAGCTTTACATAGGGAATCAGGTTCTTTGGCATAGGCTATCAGGCCATGCGGATCATAGAGTATATCTGAACACATATCGCTATACAGATCAAGCGATATCTTAGCCGCAAAAACCCCTATATCGCTATATTCATATATAGCTATAGAGAAGATCCTACCCTTATACTCTATATAGCCAGCCACACAGAGATCCTCACGGGATAGGGCTGCTTTTGATGCCCCTTCACCCATAATAATAGATCTGCATCTCGGTATATCGATCATCGATACCACATCCATAGCCTTAGATTCTGTGGGAAAATATTTGTGGGTATGTCTAGATGTAAAGCCTATGGGGTTACTGGGATCTTGAGTTCTCCAAGCATGTTCTCTATTATCGCTATCAGCGTGTTGTTTGACACGGTATATACTATCCATCCTAGAGCCAACATTATCCCTATATGATATACCGCTCCTTTTATGCTTCCAGGATAAGAAGCCCTAGCAACTAACCCGTTTATTATTGCTACTGTTATTATTGTTATCATGTTTATGATGAAGACGGTTTCATTGCTTATCGGCGTTATGGATATTATTCTTTGTTCTGTGAGACCCAGTATGTATGAGAATAGGGAGACGAGCGAGCTTATAAGACCAAGTATTGCTGATACTAGGAGGTGGAGCATTAACAGGGTTGATTCGAAGGCCTTGGCGATTTGGATCCTCTTTTTTCTCAGATCATTTATAGAGCTCATTATATCTCCCAGCATCTTACCAATACCCTTAACATCGCCTTGGTATAGGAATGTTTGGAGCATGACTTTTCCAGAGAACAGGCAGATCCTTGACCCTATCTCGTCTAGCATCATGTTCCAAGCCCTTTCAAGCTGGATCCTCAATGATAATCTTCTCTTAAGGAGCACTATGTTAGGCTCAAGAATCCCTAGCGAGCCTCTCATAATAACCTTTATCCCTTGCCCCATATCTGGGATAACGCTTAGTATATGACCAAGGCTCCTGGTGAAGACTGGGAACATTTCGTCGTATCTCATGAGTTTTGCCTCGATCCTCAGTATTAATCTACCCATAAAGATCATTGGAAGCGATAGCATAAGTATTGGAAGGATCATCATATATGGGTAAATAGTATAGGCTATAGTGAATAACGAAAGCCCTAGTAATATTGATAACAATGCATATCTGTTGATGGTCTTGTCGTTTTTAGAACCGTTTACAGCTATAGGGTCCCTCGGCATCATGGTTATAACCACTATGCCCAGTGCCACTAAAGATAATAGAAGACCTATAGTTGATACTATGGCTAGATAGTCGCCACCGCCTAGCAGCATTGCTATGATCACCATGTTAGATAGCATAAAGACAGATGCGCTCATAAATGTTGAGAAGAGGCTAAAAAGAACTCTCGCAGCCTCGAAGATCTTGTCGAACTGGTTGACATATGTTATTAAGGAGCTCTCTATCTCGTTTCTAAGGAAGAGTACGAGGTCAGCGCCTGAGCCCACGATTTGTGATAGTCTTTCGAGGAAATCTTTAATAAACGCCTTTCTAACCCTCTTTGAAGCTGTAACGAGTGTGAATATTGTATCATAGCCCCACTTTTTAGTAAGTATGCTCACAAACCTAAGGATCTTTGAGGTTTTTCTATAGATCTTCTCTTCCCTAGAGATAAGATCTATAGCCTCTTTCCTCTCAATACCTGAGCTTATAAGAGCATATAGATGCACCAGTAGAAAGAGATCCTCGGTATCCATGCCAGCTCTAAAGACTCTAAGTATATCGAGCCTGGGCTTTAGCCTGGCTAACATTGACCTTCACCCCTTCTATAAAGCTGAGATCACCTTCTTCGAGACTTCTAACAAGATCCTCCAGAGGCTGGGTATAGGTGGCCCTGATAGCCTTCCACACACTCCAGTAGCTGGTCACCTTGTTCTTTGCTAGAAGGTCTAGAAAACGTGCTCTTAACGCTAGCTCGTCATAGATCCTTTTTATCTGGCTCCTAGGAATACCCCTCCTCAAAGCTATTTTGTACTCGAGTATGAATGAGGAGCCTCTTCCAGCATATATGTGTACATCTCTACCAGGATCCCATATGAATGCTGGAAGGTAAGCGATCCCTCCTCTGCTAGGATCGTATCCTATTATCTCGTCAACCTCTATAACTCTTCTCATTAGCCTTCCTCTCTTATCGTATACAGCGCTCTGGAACACTGCTATATTCAGGTTATCAAGATAGCTTGGGGGAACCTCTATAGGACTTCCAGTAAGCCTCTGGACAAGCCTCTGAAGATTTGCTGCATGAAAGGTGCTCATAACACCATGCCCGGTGTTGTGGAGCAATATGGGTCTAGAGCCTCCTAGGAATGTTTCTTCCCCCGGCACTGAGAGATCGTATACGTAACCGTCATAGTCTATCTCTTCTATCGATGCTATACTAACAGCACTTACACCTCTTCCCAGCCTTACTATGCTCTCGCTGGGATCACCGTCCACCATGCTCTCTGGATCCTCTAACCCGTGGATCCTCTTGAGCCAGCCGACGATATCTTCAAGGGATACGCCTCTAACCGTTATCCAATTACATCTTCTTCCACATAGATCTTCTATCGCGTTGACAAGACCAAATGCATAGGATCTAGAATATAAGATGTCGAGAGGGAGCAAGCCCTCGGCGCATTTGATGATACTAGCCATCTTTAAATCCTTAGATACGGGTTTCTCTGTCATAGTTGGTTGTAGGTCGGGAATCGTTTTTCCGTCAAAGATCCGTGATAGTCTTTTCAAAATCTCTGGAAAACCTTTCCAACCTTTGTTAAGTCTATCCCTGAACCTCGACTTATACCTCTCTTCCCTATCCTCTGCATCGCATAGCATGAGGGCTAGACCACATATATATCCGGGGGCTTCAGCGTTTCCTAAAGACTCATCGTCAATTCCTGTGGAGAGCGATGCTGTAAGTAGCCAGTCACCTTTATATAATTCTGTTGGTTTAGCCTCATAGACACCTACTAAGGGGTTATAGGCCATAAGGGAGTGAGAGCCTGTCACATCAACATAGCTTCCATCAGATAGCCTGATCCTATAGAGCTTCCCTTTATACCTATGCCTGATAACACTACCCACTTCCGCAAATCCAACCCTAAGGCTTCTCGTTATCGTAAGCACCTCTAACCCTGTAACCCTCTTGACGCCCTCCTCACCATCTTTGAAGAAGCTATCAACAAGATCCCCTATAGCCCTGATCTCGATACCTCCATTGTGTCTAACCATAACAGGTGTATGCCAGGAAACGCTCTGCATGGCTTGGAAGGCTATATTGCCCTCTCTACCCCTTATCTCCCCAACTATGATGTAGTTCGGCCTCTGCCTGAGTGCTGCTCTCAGAAGATCGAACATAGACACGCTCGACTCCTGAGAACCCGTATCCCTCGTTAGCTCTCTAACCCAGTTCTCGTGGGGTAGGTTAACCTCAGCAGTATCCTCTATAGATATTATTTTATACTCTGGAGGTATGAATGCAGCTATAGCGTTAAGCGTGGTCGTTTTGCCAGATGCTGTCTCACCACATATGAATACGTTCATTTGCTCCCTTAACGCCATCCATAGATACGCGGCGATCTCTGGGCTCATGGTACCCCATCTGATCAGTTGTGTCACGCTTGCAGGTTCCTTAGCAAACTTCCTTATAGTGAAGTTACTTCCCCTGAGAGATACATCTTCTCCATATACTATATTGATCCTCGAGCCGTCGGGGAGGACAGCGTCAACGATAGGCCTTGCTCTAGACACAGGCTTTCCTATTCTTTCAGAAAGCTTTATTATGAATCTGTTTAGCTCCTCACTATCCTTAAAACAAATATTGGTCTCTGAGGGACCGAAGATCTTGTGAACTATATATATACACCCAGCCCCTGGGCATGAGATATCTTCGATATACGGATCACGTAGGAGGGGTTCTAATAGGCTTACACCGATCTTCTCTCTGAGCATGTAATACCTTATATGCTCAAGATCTTTCACCGAAACCTCAACCTTTCCCTTCCTGACCCTATAGAAACCCCTCTCTCTGTTAACAGGGATTAGAATCTTATCTAGTATCTTATTTATCAAGGCTTTCTTCTCCTCAAGATCCTCTGGGGGTTCGTAGTTTCCGCTCTCGATAGCAAAAGCCTCTTCAACAGCCTCGATGAGTTGTTTTGACGGCACCTCTGGCTCGATTGCATGGTATTTTCTCTGGTGTGCGGATGGCGAGCTCTTACTATCAAGAGAGAATGCATGGATGAATATAGGATCACCTACTGGGTAGATTACGTTGAATCTGTCAGCATACTTAAGCTCGTCACCAAGAACCTCGGTAAATGTTGGTACATCTTTCTTCTCCATCGCTATTTTTGCTAAATAGTCAACAAGATGCGGGTTTCGCTGGAGAATCTCTTTTTTATACCCTTTAGCGAACAACAGTTTCTCTAACTCAATTTCTCCCTTACCACGCATACTCATAGATCACCACCCTTAGACATGGATCTATTTTAGACAAAACAGGGAAGGAGATCTTAATGCGGGTTCTTGTTATAATCGTACTAATATATATTATTAATACGTGCACCATGGTGATCACATCGTTGAGAGGGATATTGGTACGACTCTAAAGCCTATCGAGGGATCTATATCAAATACTATAGAGGATTCTGCTGGGGATGTTATTCCATAGATCTTTTTCACACCTATAGTTTTATAAATTCTACCGCCGAAGTTGATTAGATCTAGGTATAGATATATATCAGAGACTGCTCTTAGCCTGAGGCTCATAGATTCATCTAGAGATCCCGGATGTATTGTTACAACCATTGTTTTTCCAAGGCTTGTCTCGTTCCTAAGGAATGTGAGGAAGTCGAGCAGAGTGTCTTTAGACGAGTATGTAACTAGTATTGATAGTGAGTCTATAACCATGGCGTCATATCTATCTGCAAAACCTGAGAAGAACTTAGAAATGATCCTTAGGGATCTTCTTCCCAGCTTCTCATCCCATTCAGCACCAGCTATGTGGACAGAGTATATCATGAGCAGGCCTTTTATAAACGAGCTTCTGATATTCCTGAACCCTGCTAAGTATGCCTTTTCAATCAATTCTTTCACCGTTGTTTCAGTTGTTATATATAGAACCCTGAGTCCGTGGGTGAGAAGCGTTGATGTAACTAAGAAGCTGAGCACCGTTTTGCCTGTTCCATGGGAGCCCTCCATAAGTATCAATGACGGCACTGGGATTCCTCCTCCAAGCTTAACATCTAGCTCCTCGATCCCTGTTGGAAGAAGTTTTTGTTTAGTTTGGATACTGGGTTTTACATTCATACTCCTAACCCCCTATGGAAGCACACATACCCCCATTCTGTGTTGAAAAGATCACTTTGAATGAGGAGACCTTGTTGGGATCTATGTTATCCAATGTGTAGTTTATTGATAGCACTTCTCCAGGATCCACGATCCCTGGATTGATCTTATCGCTATATATTACTTTCTGAAGATCTGAGATCCTGCTTAGACTCAATATTTTTGATCCATCTATCAGTAGGATTTCTAAGACCACGTAGCTCTTATTATAATCCCACCACCCCGTGGATCCTGTGTTACTTATGTTAGCATTTATTGTAATGCTACTACCAGAGACTGAAAGCCGTACCCCAGTTATAGAGCATAAATCATTGTTGTAGAGGCTAGAGAGTCTTAGAGGATCTCTAGAAACCCATGCAATTAGATCCATTGTGGTATGCATGATCACAATAAACACCTGGATCATTGCTAATAACATGAGACCTGAGGCAATAACGTTTGAGAGACCCATCATATCACCTCCTAGAAAGAGCATACAGAGTATTCGGAAACACCGTTGGGATAGATGATCCTTACTGATACGATGTTTGTTTGGAGAGGATTTGGTAGAGTTATGTTTATAACACCTATACTGCCTTGGGGTAGAACCTGGCCTCCTCCTTGGATCAGGATCGAGGATGAACCGCCTAATAGCCAGAGGGGCGCTTCAGAGCCAGGAACTCCTATAAGTATATCAACACTGCTTAGGTTTACTGGTACTATACCAATGTTCTTAACGTATACTACATAGTTTGTCGAGCTGTTGCATGCTAGGTATACGAGTTTAAGCCTTATCTGGGCGTTATTCTTCTCAATAGAAGAGATCTGGGAGAATAGAGAGTCCATCAAATATACCTTGGATAGAACAGCAGCTGATAGAACAGCTGCTATTGTTACTGATGCTACTAGAAGTATTCCCTCAGTGATCGGTGTGCTTACCATGCCTCACCCCTCAGAGAGAGCCATCGCCAAGAACTCAGCCTCTCTGTCAGAAACTCCGATAGATTTAGCAAGCTTGTGGAGTGTTAATGCAAGCCTCTTGGGAGGGATCTTTGTTCTCTCTATAAGCGATACGACCTTCGCAACTATATCCATAGACTCTTTGGGAATCACGCCTGACGAGACACCTAGTTCCACTAAACCTAAGAGACCGTCTCTGCCTAGTATTGATAGATTGTCTCCGATAAATATGATCATTCTCATAAGCTTTGAAACACTCATCTTTTTAGAAAATATCTCAGCAAGTTCCTTGCTAAAATTATCGATATCAATGCTTTCAATACTCACCTCTTCCGTGTTCTGGCTATTACTGTTATGTTCGACAATTTTACCGGGTTCTTTGATATGGTTCTTCTTGGTCTCGGTAAGCAGTTTCTTTCTTTCTCCTCCATTAACCCCTGCTCCCTGGCCTGGGTTTAATCCCAGTTCTTCTATCTCCTCATCTGTTACAAATCTCCTCATATAGTTAAGGGGGTTGGAGATTTCTGAGAGAAGACTTCTTATATCGATCATAGCGTTCTCAACAGCGCTTTTCATCTCTTCCAGCTCTTTCTTAACGCTTGTGATCTCCTGTGAAAAACCATCGATCTTTGATATAAGGTCTGTAGTAGCCTTAGTTACCTCTTCTCTGATCACTCCTTCTATATCGATCTTCGCGTTACCAGCTGTATATGTTTTCAATTCCTCTAGAACTTGTGTCTGTTCTATGGGTTCTTTTTTCTGCTCGCCGATGGAAACAGTTTCAACCTTTATTTCTTTTATTTCTTTGTCGATTTTTTCTGTGGGCTGTTTGGTTGTAGCCTGCTCTTCGATATTTATAATATTAATATTATCTTTAATGCTGTCTATATCTATTTTCTCTGTTTTCTCAGATCCAAGCCTTATTCTATTGCCCCTAATGTTGAACAGATATAGCAGGAGCATTGCCAGCGGTGTTGCTGATGCTATTAATATAATTAATAAATAATTGCTCCTGTCGCTATCTATAGCTATTAAACCCCAGTTACTGATCACAACAAAGGCTAAGGCTATGGATGAAATGAGCAAAACAACAACCCCGGTTGCTGTGTATATGTCAAGGCTAAACCTAGCTCTAAAACCCAGCAAAATCACCCTGGATAGTTTTTCTATATAACTCCCAACTCAGGGGATAGGGATATTGTTGAAGCAGATGATCTTGATAAGCGAGAGATCCTAGTACTCCTATGCACAAATATGCTGAGATCCAGAGAACTCGAGGGGATATAAACTGTGAAGAGAGGCTATGATAAATATCGATAAAACGGCTAGCGGGTATAAGAGCTCTCCGTGTGTTTTCAACACATAGTAGGAGGTTTTGTTTCACTCTTATCAATCCAGAATCCCTCTCACTTATTCCACGATATCATGATATCTCAATTCATCCCTTGCGACGTTAGGTCTACGTATCGACTATCTGTCGAACTGTGAGGATCTTCTGCTGGCTACGCAGATAATAAAGTTTGATACTAATCGATCATTAGTAGTTCGAGTCGTCTTGTTGCTCTTCAGAGAACTTGGCTAGAGCATATTTAACACGCTATAGATGTATGGTAATACTACACCTCCTCGACACCCGGTCGACAATATTTACTATGATAATATTAACACCACCATCTACAAGATTACACGGGGGGTATATAGACCCATTCACAGATCATGAGATAAAAAGAAAGATAAGCCTGTTCAGAGAGCTAGACTCCATGATAGACTTCTCCAAATCTAGCTACCAGTTGGATATAGTTATTTTCATCGGAAATGTTGGAAAGCCGGTAAGTGTGGATGCAATAGTATCGGCCCTAGGGGTTGATAGAAAACAGGTTCTAGACGCACTGAGGAAGCTAAAGATCAAAGGGATCGTTACTGCTAACAATAACTTCTATATGCTTACAAACACAGGTAAGAGGTTTTACGACTTACTTGTAAAGAACATCGCTAATCACGATAATGGTAATGATAGCGGCAGTGATAGTGAATCTATAATAAGGATTATCAGAAGGTTCCGCGGGATAGGCGTATCTATGGATATCATCAAGCTACTAGGGATCTGGGGTAGACCTTTGAGACTAGATAAGATCGCAAAGAGATTCGGTGTAAGCGTTCCAGAGCTTCTTGAGCTGCTCAGTCCGTTTACGAGAAGCACGGGAGGCGAGGATATCATAAGACTTGTGGATTGTAAGGGTAAGTTTAGCAGGAAGACTACTAAGTGTCTATCACTCTCTAGGATAGGGCTTGATATAGCAAGAACCCTGCCTGGTGTAAGAAGATACAGAATCCCCTATAGAATTATAGGTTCTCTAACGTTTACAGAAGATCTAGATGATGCTGTGGAAAGGATCATGATATATATAGCCGGGATCCTTATATCAATGCTACTGCTTCAGCGAACACCATATGGTAAGGAAGCCATGGTGGTAGGGTTCGCATCGATCATGTTCTTCATATTCCTATATATGTTCTCAAGGAAGATCTCGAAGATCTTTAATAGATCAAAGATCATATAGTAATATAAGAGGATAAATAAGACTATAGCCTAATAATTATTGCAAAGCCTCATATAATAAGTTAATAAGTTATACTAGCATTGACTATCGCTCATACAGTAGTTTGTTGTTCGTCCCCGATATTCTTTGATATTATTTTACAACTAGAGTTTCAACCTCGCCCATAGGGATAGAGAAACCCCTAGTGTGGATGAGGTAGAAGTATTTGTCTTACGAACCCGTGTTTCTAGCTATTGCTACCGTGATACCGCTACATATGCTGTGGCTCTAGATAAACCTTCGCTATTCTCACTTTCATATATACATAGAGGGTTTGCTATATATAATATAGCAGCTTAGCAGAGGAATCCTAATTCCCAGCTTAATCATTTATGCTATTACCCGTCGCTATACCTGGAACTGGTTCTTGTAACATATATGCTAGTTGGTAGTGAGAGTGCTAGGAACATTAATGCCAGGAAGTAAGATAGAGGTCCGAACCCTGCGGTATCAAAGATCCTACCTCCTAGGATCTCCCCTATTCCTATACCAATACCAAGTGTAGTAACATACACCCCTGCCGAGGGCCCTCTCCTCATATTATCAGTATAGTCAGCTAGGAGGGCTAGGAGTGTTGGAGGGATTGTTAGAGCTGGTGTTGCTAGGAGTATTATTAGTGGGAGGAATACAAATAGCTCCTTGTATGTTAGCCCAAGCACTATGAGAGCGATTGGTAGCGAGAATGTACCCAGTAAAAGAGACCTCTCCTTCCCTATTTTCGCAGCTATCAAGCTCCCAAGCATTATACCACCAGCTACTCCAACCAATGCAAGTATTAGGAACAAACCAATGCTTGGATTAGCTACATAGCTTCCAACAACTCCTTCCTCTCCTTTACCAATATTACTAGTAAAGGGTAATGGGATTCCTAGGTTGAGCTCCTTTATAATCTTAGGTGAGAGGAAACCAACCCCGAGGATTACGGCAAAACCAAACCACATGGGGATTAGAGTAAGGGATCTCTTGCTCACTGAGTAGAACTCCCTATAATTGATAAAACCCCTCCTAGCCACCACCTCTCGAACTAGAAGGCTGCTTATAAGCGATAGCATAGCTAGAATCGCTGAGACTGTAAAGCCGCTGAGGACACCCAGGATCTCTAGAAGACCTGCTAGCGAGAAGCCTAATGCGTAACCACCCAGGTTAGATGCTTCGAAACCTCCAACGCCAAAGATCCTTTTTCTAGATGCACCCCTAGTTCCCTCAGCAACAGCTGAGAGAGAAGATACGAGGATCAGTGATGCTGCGAACCCCGCTATCGCGTTTAGCACGGCAAGCTCCAGAATTGATGATGATATACCCATGAGGAGATATATTACAACAAGCATGGATGAGGCAATAGCTAGGGAGAACTTTAAACCAAGGATCTCGTAGAGAGCGCCCGAGGCAAGCCCGGATAGAGCTTCAGCAACAGAATATACAGCTAACAAGAATCCCTGAACCCCTGCACTCAAACTAGGAAACGTTACTGTTAAAGATACAATGAAAACAGCGTTAGCCGATCTTATAAAAGCTACTGATAGATATGCAGGGTAAAGATCCACATCCTTTCTTATCAATAGCTCAACCAAGAGATATAGCATATGCCAAATAAATTGAGACAAGCCGCATGATCACTCATTACAATATGTCTCCGGAAGCTTGTTAGATCCCTTGATGTCTGTTATACCTGGGAGCTTCCACACCACTTGCAGGATCTCCTTGCCAATGTGAGGTAGCGAACCACCACTGGGCTAATAGATGAAACCCTTGATTTATTTAGGTAATCATTTCTGTGTAGGTGATTTGAAAAAGCCCCCAATTATAATCCAGGATCTTGCGAAGATCTATCAATGCAAAGCAAAGATAAGAATTAATCAACCTGAATATTTTTCCTGAACCTTTGGAGAAAAAGTTCTAGAGCATATGAGCGTGTGAGAGGACATTCAGCTTAGGGTCTTATCATCGATTTGCCGACCAAAGCGGTATTGGTAATTATCTGATCTGGTATGAGTGATTGAAGCAAACCCTAACGCTTGGTGGGCAAAACTACTAATACCCCTTTGCATAAGTAATAATTGTGAAGACTCGTGAGGGTAAAGATAATAGCGTCGATAGGACCCTCTTCTAAGAGCCCGGAGGTTCTTAGAGAGTTTTATAGGATCGGGGTTAGGTGCTTTAGAATAAATATGGCGCATGGCGATCAAGCTTTCTGGAGCGATATAGTTAAGGCTATAAGGGATCTGGAGAAGGTGATGGGAGATCGCCTATGCCTAATAGGCGATCTCCCAGGACCGTCTATAAGGCTGGGCGAGTTTAAGGAGTTTAGCTTTAAGAAAGGGAGTAAGGTGGTTTTCTCCAACTCAGGTGATGGGGTTCCCCTCAGGGATAAGGAGTTCTTCGAGATCGCTGAGGAGGGTGATATAATAATGCTAGATGATGGAAGGGTTATGCTTGAGGTGATAGCCTCCAACTGGGATAGAGTTGAGGCGATAGCGATAACTGATGGTGTTCTCAAGCCGGGGAAAGGGCTTACTATAAAGGGTAAAGAACCCGCCTCACAGATAATCAGAGATAGGGATTTCGAGGCAATCAGGTTCTCTGTGGAGAATAAATTCACCTACCTTGGTATAAGCCATGTGAGAAATGCAGAGGATCTAAGGATAGTTAGGGAGACCATAAACAAGCTTGGAGGGAGACAAAGGCTCCTTGCCAAGATAGAGAATGCGAGTGCTGTGAAGAATATAGAGCAGATAGTAAGAAGCTCGGATGGTGTTGTGATAGCTAGAGGCGATCTTGGGATGAACCTGGGCTTGGAAGAAGTTCCCATAGTGCAGAGAAAGATCTTGGAGATATGCCATAGACTAGGCAAACCAGCCATAGTAGCCACACAGATCCTCGAGTCCATGACAAGCTCGCCAGTCCCTACCAGGGCTGAGGTTAACGATCTATATGTAGCAGTTACCCAAGGAGCTGATGCCATAATGCTGACAGGAGAGACAGCGGTTGGACTATACCCTGTTGAGGCTGTTAGGTGGGCTAGAAAAGTTATAGAAAGGGCTGAGAGAGAGCCCGGGGTGACTCGCGATAGCCTGTTTAGCGTGATGGAGAGGGGGGTAGATAGTGAGCGGGATAGATATTCATATGGTATCTATAGGCTCTCTGAAAGTCTAGAAGCTCCTCTGGTAATACTGGACAGAGAGATCGATATGGCTCTAGCGATCTCTGTATACAAACCGTCACACAAGATCTATCTGTTAACGGATGAGGATGATATCTATAGACAATCACACATCCTCTGGGGGGTGGAGCCTGTATATATTCACAGCGATAATGGTATAGAGGCGAGAGAAGCAGTTACCAAGCATATAAAAGAAACACTCCGAAAGAGCGGTATTGAGAGAACTGTCTACTCAAGAGTCATATATGTAAACAATATTGAGAAAAAGAGAAAGATCGAGATTTTCGAAAGTCTAGAGTAAAAGGCCTCGGACTTTCAGGATCTTTAGCTCTATAGTTATTAGAGCTAGTTAGTGATAGTTAATTGTGAAGCGTCGTGGGAGAGCCGGCACAGGATCGCGGAAGCCTAGCAGATCTATATAGGTTGGTGGTAAGCATAGCGGTAGAAGGGGCTAAGTATGCTAGAGAGAGGAGCGGTGACCAGAACATGTTCGCGGTACTCTCGAAAAACCCTACTGGTGATGATACCAGGAGGATCGATAAGGCTGTGGAGGATCACATATTAGAGGAGATCAAGAGCAGGGGGGTTGGAGCGTTGGTTATAACGGAAGAGACGGGATCCCTAGTGATAGGGGGTAGAGAGCCTGAATATATATTCCTCCTAGATCCGCTCGACGGATCTATAAACTATGTGGCAGATATACCTTACTGTAGCGTGAGCCTAGCCGCGCTCCCATATAAAGCTGGGGCGTCTCTTAACGATGTTGTGGTAGGAGTGGTTGCAGAGATCTTCAGGGATCGTAGCTATAGCTTCTTAAAAGGATTAGGGGCGTATGTCAATAACGAGCCGGCATATGGGCTCGTTAGTGAGGGTCCGAGTGTGATATTGGCGTACTTCGAGGAGCCCGATCTTGTTGGAAGGATCCATAAGCTCTGGTTCAGGCTAGGAAAGCCTAAGATAAGATCCCTTGGATCAGCGTCTCTTGATATAATAAATGTATCTATGGGGAGGTTCAGAGCATTCATAGATCTCAGGGGTAGGTTGAGAAATATAGATGTTGCTGCCGCGATAGGGTTTGCTAAGGAGCTGGGAGCTTTTGTAATTGACGATAGGGGTGATGAGATAAATATCCCTGCCGATAGATTAAGCAGGATCGGCTCAATAATAGTGTCAAGAGAGAAAAGCATTATCGATATAGTTAGAGATAGCTAGCCTGGTGGTCTTATGTTCAGCCTGGATGAGGCTCAGGCTGTGGTAATGGGGATGGTTTTAGGAGCAGCAGCTCTTGCCTATCTCATAATACTAACTATGCTCAGAATCTCTATCAATAGGAGAAAGGTTGGAGGAGATAAGCCTTCCAACAGCTGATGCTATGATATCGGCGTGCCTCAGGGGCTGGGGAAGCGGGTGGAAAGTCTGGTTATCAATAACGATATCGATACACCGATCCCAGTCAATGCCAACACAAAGGATTCTTAGGATGCCTCTGGGTGTTTGTAATAGTCTTGAAAGTCTATAAGCCTTATCTATTATTCTATATCTATCGTGATGATCTATGAAATGCTTCTCCAGAGCCTTTCTAATTCTCCCAAGATCTAGCTCGTGTGAGAAGATAACTATCAATGGCACACCGATGTTTGAATAAATATCCCAGGGGTCATATACAGAGAATCCTCCATAGATAACATTATCCCCCATAATAGCATCTATACGGGGTCCATTTGCTTTTGCATGCTCATTGTAGATTTCGAGAAAAATCTTGCCTATGCCCATGGAGTCTACTAGAAGGAGTCTTAGATATATATTGAGCACAAACGATCTATATCCAACAACACCAACTATAGGCGTGTATCCTTTTAGCGATTTATATTCAGGCAAAAAATAACCATCATCTATAGCGAGAACCAGTTTATCCTGCATCCTTTCACCGGTTACGGCTAGAAGAACTACCCTTAGCACCTGCTCTGTTTTCCTCAATAACTGCGAGAGCTTTTATAAAATCCCTATCCTTTATCCCTATTCTCTCGGCAGCTTTTTCGATAGAACTTGGATCCGTGTCCCCATAGAGTGTTCTTGACACCTCTCTTATAACCTCACCATACTCCCAGGGAAAAACTATCCAATCGCTTGTCTCTCCATAGTGATAATCCGGGTATAGTATTGTTTTTGGCTTAACATATAGGGTTGCTGTCCTAACCTCCTTTGCACCATATAGCTTTATAAGCTCTATAGCTGTTTGAAGTGTTCTCCCAGTATCTGAAACGTCATCAACAACTAGCACTCTCTTCTCTCTCGGCGAAAGTGTTGGCCCCGATGTTACAAGGGGTCTCTCTCTCGTCTCCCCAATCCCTTTGTAGAATTTGATCCCTATCCCTCCCACCTCGTCAACACCCAAGAGATCTGAAACCAGCTTAGCCAAGATCCAGCCGTTCCTAAAGATCCCCACAACCATGTCTGGAATATAATGGCTATTAGCTATTTTCTTAGTAAGCTCTATAGATCCGACCATTATATCAGGCCAGTTAAGGACCAGATAGCCCATCCACACCCCCACCATAACTATTGAATATGAAAAGATAAGCCCATACAGTCTCCTAAGAGTCTGGGAAATTTAGCTAATACTCTGTCTTGTATAAACCATTATCGAGGATGAGGATACGGTTGAAATACGATGTAGTGATCGTAGGCGGGGGTCTTCTAGGACAATTCGCGGCTCTAGAGCTTCTAAGCCGTGGCTATAGGGTTGCTATAGTGGAGAGAGACATACTCTGTTCAGGGTCTTGTTCCAAGAGTACTGGGATAATGACTAGACAGCTGGTGCTTAGGGCTGACATAATCTTCGCGCAAAGATCCATCGATATTATTACAAAGATGGAGAAAGAGTATGGGGAGCACTTCTTAAGAAGAACAGGTTTCCTAACACTGAGCCCTATATCGCGTGTGACGAAAAGACTTGAACTAATATACAGATCCGTTGGGGTCGAGTATAAGCTCCTCGAGCCCCACGAGATAAAGGAGTTGTGGGAGACGGTGATTGTGGGTGATAACGAGATCGGGATCTATACTGAGGGCGATGGCATGCTTAACACAGGCTCTCTATCATACAGGATTAAAAAAGAGATAGAAAGAAGCGGTGGATCTATCCTTGAGAGATGTGGCGAAACAAGCCTGATCGCGGATGGGAAATATGTGGTAAGAGTTATTTCCGATAACGATGAGTGCTCGTTATACGGGGATCTATTCATTCTAGATGTTGGTGTGGATACAGCCTCTATATTTACTAGGAGCTTTGGAAGAACACCAGAGCCTGAGCAGCTCCTCTTTAAATGTCAGAGCGCCTCAGTCGATCTTGGCGGTGAGTATGGGATCCCTATTATATATGATGGTAAAAACCATCTCTACATAGCGCCAGAGACTAAGAGAAGGGCTATAGTTGGTGATGGTCCGTGCAAGATAGCCAGGGATCAGAACGATATAGCCCCAGATAGAGAAATCCTTATCGAGACCCTCGATAAGCTACCGGAAAGGCTAGCTGGCTCTGAGAGATCACATATTATAGGAATAACATCCCACGTATGTGGCACAACGCCAGACTTTCTCCCCGTCATAGGTAGGGATAGCGTCTATGAGAACCTCTACATAGCTTATGGACTAAGCTCCTATGGAACCATGAGATCACCCTATCTAGGTGTAGAAATAGCAAAGATGGTTAACGGGAGCAAGATAGATCCACTGCTAAAGATCTTGAGCCCCAGATCCAGTAAAGGATTAGGTACTTGTGAAGAAATACATACACCGATAATCTAGATCGCATACCAAGCTGGTAGTTTTAAGGGGCCAGTCTCTCATAGACACGGAATCGTTATTAACTATAATAAATTTACTTATACGATAGTTTGAATATTAAAAGAAAGGATCTGAACACGCTTAATGCTGTATCATACGGGGCTCGGGCTTCATAGCTGTTGATATTGCTTGATACCAACTGCCCAGCCCTTGGCTTCACTGACCTCAGGGCCCCTTTCATCGGAGCTCCCATCTTCAGCCTCCACACATTCGGGGTAATCCAGCCCATAGCTCCCTCCTCATAGCTTTGCTCTTGTTCATTGCTGTGGGGAAACCCCACATCTTCTCTATATTTACTCATCTCGTTTGGCCCTTTATAGTTACTAGATCGTATTTCAGCTTATGAGCATATGTTCTCGTATAACTATTAATTATAGATTTTAGTATCTGTTATTATAAATCCCATGAAACCAGAAGTAGCTGACCCCATATTGAGGGCTATATATGTCTTCATATACGCTTATTAGCCGGGTATAGATTAAATAGTATTTGCGTGAGGTATGTTATGGTAAAAGCAAAAGCATGGTTCATGCTGATGGGTAGTGGTGATGTTTGTCGTAAGCACTGTGTATTGTCGTGCAAACTATTACCCTATATTTATGTGGAATCTGGTACGGTTTTACGTTTAGATAAGATGATCTTGGGGGATCGTTATGGTTGTGGTTGGTCCAGAGCTTCTTGAGAAGAATATAGCTGGATCTCAGATCCTTTCAAAGGCTGTTAAGATCTTAGAAAACGATGACGAGATCCAAGAGCTCCTGAGGATGAGTAATGTTATGGCTGTGTCTAGGCTTAGATACAACGATCATGGGAGGATCCACGCAATAATAGTCTCAGGAGCGGCTCTCGAGATTGCAGATACATTATTTAGATCCGGTATAATACCGACAGGGATCAGGGATAAGACTATCCAGAGTATAGATGAGGCGAAACTAGTTATACTGCTTGGAGCATATCTCCACGATATAGGGAACTCGATCCATAGATCCCAGCACGAGCTCTTAGGAGCATTATTGGCAAAGGATATTCTCACAAGAATACTTCCCGAAATACTTGGAGAGAGGGGTAGGAGGATTATTGCGCTGAGACAAGAGATCATGCATATTATATACGCGACTGAGTATAACACTAGATGTCTCACAGTAGAGGCTGGGATCGTTAAGATAGCTGATGGCACCGACATGTCCCAGGGAAGGGCTAGAGCGCCCTATAAATTAGGAAAGGTTGATATGCATGCTATGTCAGCACTGTCGATAAACTCCGTAGAAATTTCCGAGGGTAGCGAGAGACCTGTTAGGATAACTGTTAATATGAATGACTATGCAGGGCTTTTCCAAATAGAACAGATCCTCATGCCGAAAATCTTGACAAGCTCTTTAGAGAATAGCGTTGAGATATGGATAAGGGTTGGTGAAAAGGTTAATCTCTATTACCCCCACAACATATTTAAACCAACAACCCACTAGCGATAGGGATCTCACTGTTCGTGTTCACTTGTATAAAAGATATCTAGGACCATAATAAATTGGGCCGCCTCCACGGGGCCCACGGGGTACTCCCGAGGAAACACCGCCCTCCCCGCGGCACCGGAGCCCCGCAAGGGGCGCGGGTAGCACCCGCGGCAACGGCACAGAAACGACACGGCTCCACGGGCGATGACAATGATGGGTTCAAACCCGGAGAAACCGTGGAGCACGGTGAAACGGCCGACCTCCGGGGAGCAAGGCCAAACGCGCCGATGAAGGCCGCGTGAGGTGCGGGTAGGCCGCTAAGCCAAATGCCCCATAACAGAAGGCGGGTTATGTGGGGGCGGCCCTTTACCTCTATTTCTCTTTGCTCTTGGGTGTGCGTTAGTGTTCTTTTATAGGTTTACTACCTAGTTCCAGGAATCTATGGATCCCCGTGGGTTTGTGGGTGTATTTGGTTTGATTGAAATTGAATAGGATTTTTATCTATATTTGTGAGATCATTTTCCTGATTGCTTGGAGCACCATTCTCAACGTTATTCATGGACTAATAATAGAGCCTGCTTATCGTTAACGTATCAGCTTATAGATCTTTTTCTTAATAGCGTGGAATCAGCATCTCTACGACTATGATGAGCGCGATGGCTCCAAAGATTATAACAATTCCTAATTAGATTAGAAAAGAAACAGATCATAGATTGTTCGATCTCTCCTGTTGCTAGTGAGAAACTCGATCCTCCTGATCATCGCTTACCATAGTTACTGAGTATATATTCTGCTAGCTCTTGTGAGCCATCTTTATATTTCTTGGGAACCTTTCTCCTACACTCATCTATAGCATTTCTAATAGCGTGTGAAGAGAGATCTTCTTGATAACAGATCCCAAGCTTCTCAGCAAGGATTTTTGCGTCCTCAGCGCCTGCTGTGAGCCTCCACTCAGGGTTTGGAATTATTATTGTCGGCTTACCATATGTAAGAGCAGAATCTATGACTGTTTTTCCTAGATGTGTTATTACCAGCGATGCCCCTGCTATCCATTTCGAAAAATCAGGATCATAGTCGAAAACAACCCAGCTGGGCCTAGCTTTCCTATATATGTTTGGATCCACCCTTCCTGTTTGTAGAACCACGTTATCAAGATCTAGATCTAGAATTGCATCGAATAATCTCTTATAACCATATGTGCCTGCAGTGATGAGTATATAGCCCTTATCATCTACGCTATATTCGGGTAGCTCATAGAGTGGTCCGAAAACCCTCCCGCTCGGGAGTATTTTCCTCTGCTCCTCCCACTGGAGTACCGTGAGATCTGCTATCCTTGCTAGATGCTTAGCGCTGGAGCTAGGTCTAGTAAACCTGACACTGCTCTCAATATTTATAACAGGGATACCCCTGATCCATGCAATCAGGGCGGGAGCGACACTATGGTTAGAGCCTGTGCTTACAAAGACATCAAGATCTCTAACCTTCTTGAGACTCTCTAACATAGCTTTCGGGAGTCCTGTGACCAGTTTTGATAAACCCTCGTTGGGACCGCGGGGTTTAATAATCTCTATGGTCTCTCCGTATTTCCCCACTTTAGAAGCGGTCCACCTATCCCCCTTAGGGATGAAGAAAACCAGCTCAGCCTTACCAGCAAGTCTTTGTGCAAGCGACACAGCATACCCGGTATGTCCTCCTCCACTAGCTGCTATGCCTACCCTCAACATAGTCTGGCCGAGGTATTATTTCACCAGCCCCCTATAAACCAAGCTGGAAGGGTTTATCTTTTAATGATATAGCTTGCTTTAGATACGGGCTTCTTTCTAATACCTACTCACTAGCTGTGATGTTATCTAAGGCTATATCGAGTATAAATTGCGATAGAGCTTCACGGCTTCATAACCTCTTCTCCAACTGCCACGCCCTTGTTGAGGCATGGGTATATATCTTCTTAATATAATTAATATTTTATAAAGCTTGGAGCTTTTATCCTAGGAGCAATTCTATCTATATACTCGGCTAAGTCTTTAGATCGCTGATTCTCTCGACAAGATATGAAGATCTATATTGATACAGATTTAAACTATGTAAAAACCGTGATTCGGGGCTAGGGATGTAATGACAAAAGATCTTGCCGACGAGGCGAGCATCGCCCTAGGTGTGAAAACTCAGGAAACCGTCTTGAGATCCCTAGTTGTGGGGGTATTGATAGGCGCTCTAATGGGCTTTGTCAATAGTTATGGTTACGCGGTGACAGGGTATATTGTGGCTGAAATAAGCCTTGTTGTGGTTCCAATAATAGCCAGGCTTCTCTTGGGTAGCAAGGCAGAACCCCAGGAGATCTTTTTAGCGTCTGTGGCAGCGTTCGGCGTCTCGTTCTCGACTGTGATAACTTCTGGTATGGTGATTACTTTCTTTCTAACCTCGAATATCTATCAGATCTTCTATAGAGCTAATGATTTCCCACAATGGCTTTACAGCGATGTAGCTATATGTCTTCCAAATATATTTGTATGTCAGTGGCCCTATACATACATAGCGCTAGCAGCACTCAGCCTTACTGGAGTTGGTTTTGCATATATGTTTAGACACATATTCCTTGATAAACTAAACCTACCCTATCCGATAGGTATTGCATCGGCACTAATGAGTCAGATCGTGACAACAGTCAGGACCAGCAGGATTATTCTTCTCTCGATACTAGCTGGAATCCTTCTCCAGCTAGGCTTCCTCGTTCTACCAACAGGGTCCGTAGATCTAACTCCTCTTTTCGCAGAGAAAGGATTAGGAGTACTGGTTAAACTATCCTTGGATGTGACGATGCTGTTGATAGCCTTGATAATACCCCCACGTATATCCGGGAGTATAGGTAGTGGTAGCATTATAACATCTCTATTCCTTCTCCCCTTAGGCGCTTCTCTAGCCCTATACCCAGTACGCCCTGGCGCCTCCTCAGACGAGCTTTTGAACGCTTCCTCGTGGTATTTAGCCTCCCTTGTCTTCGGATCGGTAATCCCATTGCTTCTAGCTATATTGAAAAGTATAAGGACGCCTCTAGTATATCTGGTTAGGACTATAAACGAAAGTGCGAGATCCTTATCTCTGATGATCCTCCTATTCATGGGTTTGCTAGGGCTTCTCGTCCTGGCATACTTTAGGTCGGACTCTCCTGGTCTGTGGTTCATACTCTTCGGACTGATCCTTGTTCTGATCATAATACCTTTGCTCATCATAATAACCTCGTGGGGTGCTGGCGAGGCAGGGACCGTTTCGCAGGCTTTCTACCCATCATCAACGGTCTATATGTATGTCACGGGATTCAGGGGTTTTGCTCCATATGTTTATCTGGATCACTATTTAGGTGTACCTATGCCCTCTGCACTAAGTGCTGCTTCTCTACAGATCCTCAGGGGATCAAGGATCCTGGGTGTATCGCCTTTAACAGCTCTCACGATATTTTCTCTATCATACCTACTAGGATCTCTAATAACAATATACTACGGCGCACTCCTCATAAGCATCTATGGCAATGATCCTTCAAAAATGCCTCTCGATAGATGGATACCATATACAATTTGGAGCTTAACCATATATAGGGGAGAACTAGATCCCTGGCAAACCCTCCCAGGAGCAGCAGTGGGGGTTATAACAGCAACCATGCTGCTCTTGGCAAACAGGTTCTTGGGGCAGGCTTTATCGCCAATACCCTTTGTAATTGGGCTTACATTACCATCGGATCTAGGTGTGCTCTTCATACTAGGCTCTTTCATCAGGTGGCTTGTATCTAGATTCGGGGCGGTTGCTGAGAAACAGTTTGTTATGTTAGTGAGCTCTGCATTAGCAGGAGCGGGGATAGCGATTGTGATCTACACGTTTGGGAGCATCTCAGGGCTCTTCTAGGTGGTGGTATATGGATGTCCTAGCCATAGCCCATATAGCTATTTCTCTGTTAGTTCTTGCATTGCTCCTAGTGATCTTTGTGAGAATACTCAGGACAGAGTATCTTGGTGACGAGCGTAGATCTATCGTGTATGGTTTAAAAAACCAACAGATATCATCCCAGTTTATAATTCTAGCTAGGTATGTGAAGAAGCTTATAGCGTCTTGGGAGTATTTGTTACTGATCATAACATTTATAGCTATGGCGTTGGTGCTCTCCCACCACGTAGAAGAGAGGGAAACCATATCTATGACCATGATACCTATAAGCACCAATCTTGCAGAGAACTTTTCCATACTCTACTCATCTAGCGGGTTAAACTTAACAAGCCTACCAGAGGGAGTGGTGGTAGTGGAAATCTACCTAGGAGCTCTTGACGAGCCAACAGTTATAGAGGCTGGGCAGAGGATCTTCAGAGCCTTTAGCATTATTGCTGTAAACTGTAGCCTTGAAGCTGGTCATACCCTAGAGTCAGGGTTTAGGGAATTGCTTCTCACTTTATGCCAGCTTAGAGAAGATAGATCCATATATCTGGTAACCAACAGACCCTTAGATATTACGAGCTATGATAAGGCTATCCTCTACTATAAAGATAAAGAGTTAGAGATCAGGATAGAAGGTTATGGTGAGAATCTTCTTAGGGCTCTTAAAAGCATACCGTGTGTGGGCGATAGTATCTCTGGATTCGTTAACTCTATGAGATATAGTGGAGGTTTGGTAACGCCTGGAAGGTTTACAGAGATCTTTGGTCTCAATAACCCTGGCATAGCTGTTATATCCAATATAACTCCAACAATAGGTATTGAGAGGCTTAGAAACACAGGAGCCGAGATCATATGTAGCGGGGCACAAAGGTCAGGAGAAGCTATCATGTATACTGTCTATAGACATAGACCTGTTATTCAACAGCTGATTGACATCATCATTGCTGGCCTAGCTGGTGGTATGCTTTTAATAATATTTAATAGATCTGTTATTCCTAGGATCATGCCTGGCAGTGAGGCTATACTGATATCAGGCGGTACATATTGGATTTCAAGACTTTTACCACTCGTATCAATAGCCGTTGCAGAGCTGCTCTCGATGTTAGTGTTCACACTGTCATATTCGATGCTTGTCCCACTGGGAGTGGGTGGAGAGCCTTTTATAAGCCCCCCAGGTTTTCTGTTGGTCTCAGTAATATCTCTTGCCATATCCGTAGCCCATATGATGAGGGTGAAGACCTCATACACTACGGTTTCTTCAGCATATATTGAGAAGGCTATCCCGGTGCGTGAGTATAGCTATGTGGTTGAAGATCTATCTTACAAGGATGTCTCAAGATCTATTGCCAAAGCGTTAGAAACCAGCGAGTTCT
The DNA here is from genome assembly GCA_003116855.1 of Desulfurococcaceae archaeon AG1. Lineage (GTDB taxonomy): Archaea > Thermoproteota > Thermoprotei_A > Sulfolobales > AG1 > AG1. The sequence continues at coordinate 74,200 of BEWT01000016.1, read as the reverse complement.
TCTCCATTATGGAGAGAGAGGTTATGGAGAAAGAGGATGTGATTAGCATGAGGTTAAGGCTTCTCTATAGATATGCAATAGGTGTGGGGGCTGATGTTAGCATATACATATCAAAGCATAATAACGGATCATTCATAGATGTTGAGGTCGAACCTTGGAGTGTTGATGCCAGCAGGGGAGGTATCATTGACAGTGTAGCTAGAATGATCCTAAGCAGGATCTCGGGGGTGATAATTATTGACAGAATCTCTAGGGATCTTGGCAAGAACTAACTCTCTATGGTTCAGAAGATCAGCCGCTCTCTTCTTAGCAGCAGCCACAGTGATCAACACGATATTAGTTATAGAGATCCCCAAGGGTTTTACAGCCTATGCTTACTCCATAGTCTCGTCAATAGCTATTTCGATCCTAACCCTCAGCGGGCTTAAGAACACTTTAGAAAGTTTTTTCAGAGCATTGCTTTATTGCGGTGGGGGAAGGGTTAGCAGGATTACGGTGTTGCTATACACTTCTATAATAGCATCTCTACCAAGCTATCCTCTATCGGTTCTACTAAATGCCCCCTATATATCTATTGCCGTCTTCGCTCTATCTGTGCTATATGTATCAAGGATCTCTAGGTATGTTGGGTGACATGCTAGGCAGATCTTTGTGCTACTCCATATCTGTCATCGTATTCATGTGCCCTTTTAATTGCCCTCCTTAGGGTTCCCGTGATCTTTATAGGCATTACTATTATCACAGAGTCGCCGCACTTCCTCAGCCTCGATATAGCGAATACAGTTTTGTATATATCTGTAGAAACGATCCTCACGATCCCCACACCACTTTGAGCATTATACCTTATTAGTTTTAGACTCTTCTCAGCATTTTCGATTATACCAAGTTGTTCTGTGAAATAATATTTGAAGCATTTATCGAGATCCTCAAAGTTTATTTCACCTTTAATCCTATAGATCCTGAACACCATATATCTTTTTGAATGCCTAGACCTCTTATATCTAGCGCTGCTTCCCATTGATGCTGGAGGCTGTCTTTTCATAGATATGTAGAGCCATATAGAGATCGAGGCGGATGTTATGGATAATACAAGTGCCAAAAGAATCAATATAGATTCAAGCCAGGTCTCCATCTCCTAACTACCTCAACCCACCCGAAAGCCATGTTAATAAATTGTCTATCGATTAGTGCGTAGAGAATTCTTATAGATCCTGGAGCCCATATCTCGGCAGGATCTCTCGCGCCTGATGAGAACACCACATCTATACCCTCCTTAGCTGCCAGCCTTACACATCTAATAATTTTTGAGAGAAACCTGGGCATTATCTTGTTATCTAGAAGTGCGCTGATCACTATCTCAATCGCTGATGAGCCTCTCCTCATAACTTCGATCTGTTCTTCATCGCATAGATCTATATTGTTATGGTCGAAAAGCAATGTGGATGTTCTCCTAACCTTCCCAGCCCTTCTGGCATCGCTCTTAGCGCTTGGTCTAAAGGCTACTAGGAATCCGCTGCTCGGTCTAAACAGGCTTATCTCTCTAACCACTTTTCTGGGGATTATTAAAAGCTCTCCTATATTATGTATCTTATCGACATCAACACGCCCGATAACCTTATAACCTATCTCAGCGTAGAGGGAGGCTGTAGTGCTGGGATCTCCTTCTATCATGGTCAATAGATCCGCGTAGGGCAGCTCAGACCTCACCTCGCAAGGATCTAAAAACACGCTCTACAAAATCAATGCTCCTAGCCCCTGGCAGGGTTAGCACGACTCTTATTATATCATCTCCGTCCATGATTCTTATCCTCCCTAGATATGCATCCTGTTTAGAGATCCTGATAAAAACCCTGCCCTTGCCGTCGAATCTCCTATCAAGCGTATAGATCATTGTCTCGAAATCGCCCTTTTCAAGCCTGGATAAGATATAGCCAGCTATACGCTCAGCACTTTTACCCTTAAACCTAGCTACGATCCTTGTTATTGGGTTTCCATAATGCCCTTCAAGGGAATCCATGCTATATACCCTTTCAAACTCTCCCCAGAGATCCTTGGGTATTATATTCTTTACAGCCTCTACCACTCTCCCCAGATCCTCTGTAGCATGAGATATAGTTGATATTTCAACTATACTCACCCATCCCTGCTTAGTACGAGTCTCCATTGTCCCAAACCCTCCTATCACGAGAAAACCTTTTGAATAAACCCACAGAATCCCTCATCCCTCTTCTGAGAAGAATTTTCACAGTTGTAGAACAAAGCAGTTCCGTACCCCCGTACCCTCCTACTACCATTATACCAGGGAACTAATTAGTAGCAAATCCATCAAGTTATAAACCGGCGAGAATTACAAGAGCCTCGGGTGTCTGTGATTAGATATAAGATAATATAATGATAGGGTGTTTGCTCAAACACGGATCATTATGCACTATATCATCTTATAACTAGCAAAGCGGTCTCTATGGTAAGCTAGCAAACTTCAACGAACGTCTTGTAATGTTGGGCTGATCTTGTTAAGATGCCTAAATGTCTAGATGTGATGATTCTAGCAACCTATATAATGCGATGCTGAAGCCCTTGTCATAATATTTGTTAAGTATATATCACTGTATAGCTTCTCTTCTATTAGGTGGTTTGTTGAGAATCTTAGCGATTCACGCTGAGAGATTCAGCTATAGAGTGAGGGAACCTGCTATCGAAAAGCCTGAGGATATAACCTCCAGGGATGGTGTGTGGAGTAATGTTCTTGTGGCGTTCACAACTGTTGAGAGGAACGATAATCAGGATCAGGATATAGCTGTTAAAGCTTCTGGAGAGATAATGGATATACTTAGCAAAGTTAAGGCAGACGGGGTTATAATATATCCATACGCACATCTATCACAAGACCTAGCTCCCCCAGAGATAGCTATAACAGTGTTGAGAGAGATTGAGAGGGTTTTAAGAGAGAATGGCGTTAAGGTGTGGAGAGCACCATTCGGCTGGTATAAGGAGTTCGAACTAAAATGCTATGGACACCCACTAAGCGAGCTCTCGAGAAGAATAACACCTGGTGTGAGGGTTAAGAAGACGTTTGAGAAGATCTACTATATAATGGATCTCGATGGAAAGCTCTACAGCCCAGAGGATTATAAGGAGTATGATAAATATCCAGATCTAAGGGCTCTCGTTGAGAAAGAGATCTTTAAGAAGGAGGGCGAGGGCGTTAGATCCCGCGTTTCGGATTACCTCAGAAAGTTTGGGTTTGAGTGGGAGGGGTACTCAGATCCTGGTCATATGAGGTATAGCCCTCATGCGACAGCTATTCTAGAGAGTGTTACTAACTACTCATGGACTGTTGTCAAGAGCCTCGGTATACCTGTATTCAGGGTAAAGGGAACCAACATGTTTGACCTCTCTGTCAAGGCTGTGAAAGAACACGCGGATCTATTCGGGGATAGGCTATATGAGGTTGATAGTGAGGAGTCAAGGCTTGTTATGAGGTATGCTGCATGCCACCAGCAGTTTGCAATGCTTAAGGACTGGATCCTCAGTTATAAAGATCTTCCGCTAGGCATGTTCGAAGTGGCTGATAGCTATAGATATGAACAAAGAGGAGAGCTTCTCCTAGGCTTCAGGCTCAGGAGATTCCACATGCCCGATATGCATATACTCTGCAAGGATCTAGAAGAAGCTATGGAGCTCACGCTAAGGATAAGGGATAAGATCTTCGAGGAGGCTGGGAAAATAGGTAGGGATTATGTGGCTATCATAAATGTTACTAAGGGCTTTCTAGAGAGCTCTAGGGATTATTTGCTGGAGCTTATAAGGAGGGATGGTAAACCCGCGCTGATCGTTGTGTACCCGGATAACATATACTATTGGGTAATAAACATTGAATACAATATTGTTGACGTTACAGGCAGACCAAGAGAGATCGCTACCTTCCAGATAGATATAGGTAATGCGGAGAGGTTTGGGATCAGCTATGCCGATCAAAAAGGTGTTCAGAAAAAACCAGTTATAATCCACACAGCAATCATAGGGAGTGTAGAGCGGTATATATACATGTTATTCGACACAGCGGCAAAGATGGAGGAGGAGGGTAGAACACCATATCTCCCCTTCTGGGTATCACCAATACAGGTTAGAATAGTTCCTGTGAAACAAGAGCACATAGGCTTTGCCGAAGAGATCTTCAAGGCTGTGAGCGAGAGGGGATTTAGAGTAGATATAGATGATAGGGATGAAAGCCTGGCGAGGAAGCTTAGGGATGCTGGTATAGAGTGGGCATATTTCGTGGTGATCATAGGGGATAGAGAGGTTAAGACAAAAACCCTGAGTGTTAGAGAAAGAGCCACAGGAGATCAGAGGGTGTATAGCTTGGAAGAGTTTATAGAGCTTCTCGAAAAGCTGTCAAAAGGCTACCCGAAGGTGGAGCTCACGATGCCTCATCTTGTTAGCAAAAGACCCTCGCTCCCGTACCTAAGAGAGTTGTAATAAGGACTATCTTTGAGGAGCGCATTCTATTTTGAAAGGCTTCTTACTCTCTAAAGATGAGGAGAGCTTCTTTCTAACCTCGTCAAGATCTATGCAGAAATAGTTGGCGCCTTTAAGCATCTCGAGAGCTCTTTTAGCAATAATGACGAACTCGTTCTCTTTATTCTCCTGGATCTTTATGAAGGCGGCGGCGACCAGTATTAAGCCCTGTGCATTTCTATCACCAGATCTTCTCCAGAGGGTCTCAAGCGCTCCATGAGCTTCCCAGAACCTCTCCTGGTTAAAGAGATCTACGTATGCCTCTACGAGATCTACGTCTTTCATATAATTACTCTCGATAGAGTCTATAGGCTTCCACTCAACAACCCTCCCAATATTCTCCTCTATAATCCCCCTAATACTCGATAGATCCGGTTCCCATACCTCTATCTCTATATGTTTAGAACCGATCCTAATGTTTGGGGCTTTAAAAAACCTCCTCAGGGTTTTTAGTATATGCTCCCTATCCTGCGGTTTATAACCCTTATCATTAGTCACTATGAATAGATATCTGGCATGCATCCTCATCGCCCTGCTCTAGCGATATAAAGGTGCTGATAAGGTTTTCGCCTATAATTATTTTTATTGTTTGGTTTTATAGCCTACCCGATGCATAAGCTCAGAGCCCGTATAGAAAGGTTAAGCTCTAATAGAATATGGAATGTTGGCGATGCATGTTATCCTAACTCTTTTAACTGTTCATACGGAGTCTCGATGAAAAGGATAGAGCTCAGCGTTACGAAAACTAACGCTGGGTTGGAACGGCTCTTCTAACTACGCTGATCGTCTTTTTACTAGGATCCATAGATATTTCTATCTCTTCCTTAGAGATTAAGTAAAGCTCTTTATAGCCGATTTTCACTATATCAACGTTAGCATCTATGCTAATAGATCTAGCCCCTGAATAGGACTCCTCTTTGATAAGAGCGCCTCCAGATCTATATAGGGCAAGCCTAACCTCATAGGTTTTATCCCCATACTCTCTCACCATGATCATTGTTACCGCACCACCATCGCCCATAATCATCAACACCACTCCAAACTTTATGTAGATCTAGATAAAAAGCCGAGCTCGTGTGTAAAACGATTCGCTTTAGAAATGCTGTAGCTAGCTGTTTCGGGTTTCATGATGATTTATATGGGTTGATATTAGATCATAGTTCTGTGGGAACATAGTATAAGCTTTATTATTCTGGGGATATCATCCCAACAATGAGTATGGGATAAAGACCCAAGTGGGCGGGTTAAATAAAAAGAGCCCAGGATGTGGGGTTTCCCCACAGCAGCGAGCCGGAGCAATGCTATGAGGAGGGAGCTATGGGCTGGATTACCCCGAATGTGTGGAGGCTGAAGATGTGAGCTCCGATGAAAGGGGCCCTGAGGTCAGTGAAGCCAAGGGCTGGGCAGTTGGTATCAAGCAATATCAACAGCTATGAAGCCCGAACCCCAGACAATTAGCATTAATGATATCATAATTGATATCATAATATTAATGGCTTGCCTTTGATCTCAGGTTCTGAACCATTTTATCTAAACCTATACCACAGAACCAATAAATTAGGTGTGACTATTTGTAACTCAATGCTCCTATTGGTTTTGTGTAGCGTTAGGTTCAGTTGAGAGATTTTATCTATGTTTGAGGGATCGCTCTCTTGATTGCTTGGAACACCGCTTTCGAGGAAGCCCTTGTGATTTTCTCTGCGTAAGAGTACTGGTAATCCTGGCGTTGGTTTGTATTGTAGAGAAGCCTATTGGTTATGTAGTGGGTTAGAGATAATGATAAATAGGTCGTGTGATAAGCATTGAATAGGTATGGCTTATCTCTATGCTTCTGCGTGATAGGATGTATAGGGAGTACTATCTACTCCTATCGCAGGAACATCCAGAACTCTCATTTACAGAAGCCATGATGGTGCTGAGAAGTGTTGATAGCGATATAACTATATCCTATAGCGAGCCAGGCTTAGTGATCTTCAGGGCAAGACAGGATGTTGAAGAGCTTGTATTGAAGTTCTCCTTTATAAAGGAATTAGGGCTTGTGCTGCGTAAAGCGAATCTTAGGATGGGATCTACTCAGATATATAGGGAGATATTAATAGCCGCTAACGAGTTCCTCAACAAATGCTGCAGAAAAATAGAACTGAGGATCTATAATCTTGGAAGGAAGAGGGCTGAGATCGATTATGGGCTGATTATCAAACGTATAAGAGAAGAGACATGCCTCTCCCATAGCAACGAGAGTATCGATGATCTAGTTGGTTTATCGTGCACCATAACGATCATATTGGGCAGTATACTCGTCATAGCGATACCCATAGCTAGAAGGGCGGGCAAGGGGCGGGGTGATAGAACCGGGTATATGAAAGACACAGATATATTGTTCCTAGCCAACGTTGCTGTTAACCTTGGAACTGATAGAAGGATTATATACGATCCCTTCGGTGGTTATGGCAAGATTCTCGAGAAGATCTGTGACTATGACGGATCATTAATGATTATAGGAGGAGATATAGATCTTAAGAAAGCCATACATATGAAGCAAAAGCTAGGAGCTCTCAACAAACCCTGCCTCTCCGACGTAATCGTGGCTGACGCGTTGAACCCTCCTCTTAGACCTGGTTGTATAGATCTAATAGTATCGGATCTTCCATATGGTAGGAGAAGCAGGTCTGTTGGTGAAGATTACCTAGAGATACCGGTTAGATTTTTACAGAATATTGCGAGAATCCTTCCGGAAAGATCAGCGCTTCTGATCTCTATATCCTTGGAGCAACTGAGACGTGTAAGGGATCTCTTACAAGGCTGGGAAAAATATAAAATTGTGTCGATATCATCACAACACATCCATGGAGGTCTTACAAGGATATATCTATTGCTATTAACAAATTCCTAAACCGCGTGGTTTTCTTGTTTATCTTTACCACTCCTTGATAGTCTCTTAACCCTCAAGCGGTTTCCTTACAAATCCGTATGCCAAGACTTCTAGAATATATGTAGTGTGCTGAGTAGAGGCGACGTGTTGTTATTATCCTCCCAATTATAACTGTGTAGAGGGATGGAAACTGCCTCGGAAGGGTAGGACCCAGGATCCCGGCGTATGTCCCAACTGTGGTGCACGGGATTTAAAGCCTAGCAAGACGTGGCAGGTTGTGTCACCACTACCAGATGCTAGGGGTAGGATTACGATAACTGTTATGGGTTCGTATAGTTGTCCTAACTGTGGTTACTCGTGGCGTGCTGTTGTTAGTAAGATCAGGACAGGAGGTTCTGATGTAGAGATAGAAGGTCGTGGAGAGGGTAAGAAGGTTGAGCTTGGTGAAGAGAGGAAGGGCAAGGTTATAGAGATAGATCTCAGCGAGCTAGAACGGGAAGAAGAATGAGGATTAGTGTTTCAACCATACTCCTATGGATCGTTGTAATAGGTCTGTTGCTCATTAACATAGTTTCAGCCATATCTGGGCAGAGCTATATTGCTGTTGTTAGTGGTGTTAGCATGGAACCTATATTAAGCACTGGAGACCTGGTCTTTATAGTCCCTGTTAAAGATCCTTCAGAGATAAGCGTAGGAGATGTTGTTGTCTATAAGAGCGCGAGCGGTAGGTATATAATCCATAGGGTCATAAATATTATAAATGTGGGTGGCAATACATATTTCATAACTAAGGGTGATAACAACCTAGTTCCAGATCCTTCTGTACCAGGGCTTCCAGGAATTCCTTTTGAGAATATTGTAGGTAAGGTTGTATCGGTTGGTGGTTCTGTTCTAAAGATCCCGTATATAGGTATAATATCCCTTTTTAGGAAATAGCATCCTCACATACTATTAGCTTATTAGCTATTGTATAGAGATAAGAAGAGACACGAGGGCTGGTTCTTTTTCTGCTTAAAGATCGAAGGAATTATTGGTGAATAAACTCTGATAGATCCATAACCTTTGCGCCGTATTTCTCGGCCAGCCTAGAGATGTTGGAGAAACATATTGGACACATAACAACTATATTTCTCTCTAATCGCGATAGCTCCTCTACCCTCTGTTCCCCAATCCTCCTGGATAATGTAGGGCTTAGAGCCTCTATAGGTCCTCCGCAACACCTTGTTCTTAACCCAGATCTATGGGGCTCTTTCACATTAACTCCTATAGATTTGAGCAGATTCCTCTGGGGTTCTACGATTCTCGAAAACCTGGCTAACAAGCACGGATCATGTATTACGATATTAGGAGCTTCTCCAGAGATCTTTCCAAGCTTTGAAGGATCCAGAGCTTCTATATAATGGATCACCTGAATGTCATACCCATCTATATATTTTGGATAGACTTTGCTGAGAATATAGTAGGTATGGGGATCTATGGCTATGATTTTCTTCACACCTCTCTCCTTAAACAGCGAGAAGACCTTCTTAGCGTGTACGGTGAAATCATCCTCGAGACCCAACTCGTAGAGAAGCGAGCCGCTATATGGCTCCTCTTCATAGAGGTAGCCTATATTGAGCCCCTGCTTTCTCAGCGCTAAAACTATATTCCTGATCATGTTGTTGAATCTCTCCATATCAGCTCCACGCTTTCCAGCTATGCTAGCCACGTCTATGGTTTTTGCTAGCATCACCCCTAGCGATGTGAATATTCTCGGCCCCTTCTCAAGTCTTTCTAACATGTTTACAAGCTCGATCAGATATGGTACGGATTGGTACATGCACGATGTATATATGATCGTATCGCTCTCTCTCGGGATACCAAGGTCTCTCGCCCATGAGGAACAAACCTCAGGATCTATGCCGATAGGGTTTCCCTTCCTGGCTATGTTTTCTCTAATTATCGACACTATGTCGTCCAGCTTGAGGGGCATTTGTTTTCCCCATAATATCTATAGGTGGGTTGATAAATATGTACTGTGTCAAACAGATAATAAATTATTTGTGAAACATTCTAGTAAAACAACATCATAGTAGTAAGCTTAGTTTCTGTTTCTTGTTATTCGATATATGTTTTCATGATACGATATAGATCTTTTGTGACAGCTATTGATACAGATTAGGAGATGTTTTCTTTTTGATATATGTGGGAGAGAACTATTTGATCTATATGGTTTTGTTGGTCGTTTTAGTGATTCTGTTCTCGAGATCATAGAGTTTGGTCTGGATTGTCTGTAATATGATCTCTCGGTAGTTTGAGGAGTTCTATACCACTGGGTTTGCGGTAAGCACAAGCCTACAGAATCTCTGTTCTTACAGGATGAGACTAGGTCCCCTTTGATATAGAGGGATAGTGATAAATATTCAGGGATAAACGGTATATTGAGTGGGTATCGGGGTGGGTGTATTGAAGCACGCTGTTTTAATGCATGGGGATTGTGATGGTATTATAGCTGGTGCTCTCTATATTAAGCATTTTTTAAGAGATCAATATCCTTCAGAGATAGTTCTGGGCTTTACTCAGCCGTGGAGGGCTTCGAAGGAGATAAAGAAGCTATGTAGAGAAAACATATGCGGAGAGCTGGTCTTGATAGATATAGCTATAGATAGAGAGGTTTTCTCAATGATAGTTGATACTGTTATGAGGGGTATCTCTGTACAGATCATAGATCATCACGCAACCACAGAGCCCTGGGTTGATAAAATGAGAGAGCTGGGGCTAAAGGTTATTTGGGATAGATCTCCGTCAACACCACATCTGATGGCTTCTAGGATGAAGCTCTCGCTAAATAGCTATGAGGAGATGTTACTGAGGATCGCTGACTCGTGTGAGGGAACAGATAGTGAGGATGAGGAGATAAAAACCATGGCTGATAATATAAAGCTTGCTATCTCAAGAGACCCCAGCGATCTTGATTTCATGAGGGAATTGCTTAACGCGATAGTCCTTAACAAGGATCTAGCAAGCATAGGTGTGCTCGAGAAAAAAGCATATATTGGAAAGATCCTTCTTAACAAGCTCATCGAAAAAGCCATGGATAAGGGAGAAACTATAGGCAATGTGATCCTCTCACACGTTCAGCCCTCCGAGTCAAGGTTATTTGCAGGTCTCTTCGGCATAGCGACCACCGAGCTTTGTAAGAAGCTGAAGAAAGACGTGGTTATGGTGAGGGATGAGGAGAAAAAAGTAGTGATCACAATAAGATCTATAGAGGGGAGGGCGCTCCAGTATTGCCGAGCAATAGTTGAAGCTCTGGGAAGCGGTAAATATGGCGGGCATAGAGAAGCAGCCTCAGTGACATTAACTCAGAGAAACCTTGACGAGGTATTGAGGAAGGTTAGGGATACACTATGGGCTCTCCAGAAGGCTGGGAGAGAGAAATAATAATCCTAGGACCTGGAGAGCCTATAGAGAGAATAGCAGATCTCTTCTTAAAGAACTCAAAAACACATACATCGATCATAGTAGGCGAGTGCGATATAACCTATAAGGGGAGAGCATCATCAAAAGCCCCATGGGGGGTTAGGATTGTTATCTACAAGGCAGACGGAACCCTGATCATTCATGAGGGAAGAGACAGGGATCCTTTGAACTGGCAACCGCCAGGATCTCTATGTATTCCTTCAACAGTAGAAGGGCAGCTGGTGATAACGTGTAATAGCAGGAAGTACGGCTATGAGGTGGTTGTGATAAGGTTCAAGAAGATCTTGGCCTCAATCTGGTCTAAGCTTTCTACCACAGGTCTAGAGAAAAGGGGTACGGAGAGAGACATATCGGAAGCTATACATAGCAATCCCGACCTTGTTGTTCCTGGAGCCACGGTTATAGGTCACGAGGTTGATACACCTAGTGGGAAAATAGATCTCCTTCTAAGGGATAGAGATGGGAGGATCTATGTTATCGAGATCAAGAACGAAAAGGCTGGATTGAGTGCTGTAAACCAGCTGATCAGATATGTGGAATATATAGAATCAGTTATGAAAAGAACTAGAGAAGAACGAGAGAAGAGCGTAATAGGCGTTCTAGTATCGCCTGGGATTAGTGAGAGGGCTAAAGAGCTATTGATTAAACAGGGATTTATACATATAGATCCAAAGACATTTAAGCAAACTAGGCACTTCTCACTTACAGACTATATATACTATAAAGACAATAAAGAAAGATCCTGAGCATTATATACCCCTCAAGATAAGCTGTAGCTCTACATATTCCTGGATGCTCTTGTCTTTGTGCTAGGGATTTCTATCTAACTCATATATTTGGTAGAAAGACACGATTTAGAATCGCCGTATCTATCGCATCGCGTGAAAGCCACCGAAGTTTTAGGCATAGGTGATCGCGAAGGTATGCGTGGATATATTTTTTCTCTAGCATACTCTCATTTGGTGAAGCGATGAGGAGATTGTTTGTAGCTGAGCATTTCTTAGGCGTTTTCCTTCTTGATGAGAACGGAGAGGTCTTATTAAGTGAGCTTAGACCTAAGGATATATCAACTCTAGTAGAGGCTCTATGGATAAGGAATGAGGGAAGACTTGATGAGACGTTTAGAAAGTTGGTGGATAGAATAAGATCCTTAGAGGATCTAAAAGGTGTTTCCATCGCTGTCGAGGATCCAGAAACGGCTAAAGCATTAGCAGAGGAAGGGTTAGAGGTTACCGTCGATGCTTATAATAAGGTTTTCTCAGGGTTTAGAAACCGTGTTTTCGAAATATATATGAAGCTGGGTGTTTTTAAGGAGATAGATGAGGCTAGAAGGTATATTCACACAGTATCGATGGAGCTTGCTAGAAGAGGTCTCAGAAAGTTCGCCGCTAAAAGAGATCTTCTGGCTGTGCAAAGCATAAGGGCTATAGATGATATAGATAAAACTATAAATCTCTTTGCCGCTAGGCTTAGAGAGTGGTATAGCGTCCACTTCCCCGAGTTGGATCAAATAGTAGGAGATCATATATTATACGCAAAGATCGTTAACAGCATAGGCGATAGATCCCAGGCGAGTGAGGAGAGCCTAAGAGCCATAGGTGTTAGCGAGACCCTGGCTAGGAGGATAGCTAGTGCTTCTAAGAAGAGCATCGGGGCAGATCTATCGGAGTTCGATCTTAAACCCATACAGACATTAGCCAGAATTATGATCGAGTTGAACGAGCTTAGAAGCTATCTCACAGAATACAACTCACATGTTATGAAAGAAATAGCGCCTAACGTGACAGAGCTTGTGGGACCACTTCTAGGTGCGAGGCTATTAAGCCTTGCAGGCAGTCTCGAGGAGCTTGCCAAGATGCCTGCAAGCACGATCCAGGTGCTGGGTGCTGAGAAGGCTCTTTTCAGAGCTCTCAGAACAGGGGCTAAACCTCCAAAACACGGAGTTATATTCCAGTTTGCAGAAATACATAGATCCCCTAGGTGGCAGAGGGGTAAGATAGCAAGAGCTCTCGCAACGAAACTAGCTATAGCAGCTAGGGTTGATTTCTTCACAGGGAGATTTATTGGAGATAAGCTGAAGAAAATGCTCTTCGAAAGGATAAACGAGATAAAAGAGCTCTATGCCAAGCCACCGCCTAAGGAGGAGAGGGCTCCGAGGGGTAGGAGGAAAAAACCCAAGAGGGGTTCAGAAACCACTTCCACTTAGCACTAGGTTTATGGTCAGGAATATAGTCTAGCGGCTATCGTATAACGCCAGCGGTTGGAAAGCTCTGCACATAGAAAGATGGTTAATCATGATCTATATAGATCCCGGTGGATCCAAAAAGATTCCATCTCATATCGTTATATTGAGGGAGGTTAAGCCAGTAGGTATTAGGAGTAGTTCTACCCCTCAACACTGGTGCGAAGGAGATAGAGAACGTAACAACATATTCGCCCATTTATCTCAAAGCGTCTCTATTGAGAAAGAGGGAAGGAATAATACAGTCCTGTTGTGTTAGGTCAGAGCAGTAGAAAATATTCCTTAGCTTATCAATTATATAGGGGTGAGATGTGATGTCAGAGCCTGTCAGGATCTATGAGCATCCGAACTACAAAGAGGTATATGTTGTTGAGTTTGAAGACGGATCCGCAAGACTTGCCACTAAAAACCTAGTTCCGGGGAAAAGGGTATATGGTGAAAGGCTCTTTAGACAGGGTAATGTAGAGTATAGGGAGTGGAATGCTTATAGGAGCAAGCTTGCAGGAGCATTGTTGAAGGGTTTGAAAGAAAACCCGGTGACTAGGGGTTCAAGGGTTCTCTACCTAGGGGCTGGATCTGGAACTACGCCTAGCCATGTATCGGATATAGTTGGGATGGAGGGTATAGTATATGCTGTTGAGTTCGCTCCAAGGGTTATGAGAGAGCTGCTGGTAGTTGCTGAAGATAGGGGTAACCTGATCCCTATACTGGGCGATGCTAGGATGCCATATAAATATAAGAATATAGTTGAGACCGTGGATCTATTATATGCCGACATAGCCCAGCCGGATCAGGCGGCAATAGTTTCTGAGAACGCGCGGTTCTTCCTTAAGGATAACGGATACCTGCTCATGGCTGTTAAGGCGAGAAGCATAGATGTCACTATGGAGCCCAGTGAGGTTTATAAGAGGGAGATAGATATTCTCAAAGACAACGGGTTTGAGATTCTCGATGTGGTTCATTTAGAACCTTTCGACAAAGATCACGCAATGGTATATGCGGTCTGGAGAAGAAAAGCATAGAGGGTCTATGATAGCCTATCTAAACAACCTACTAGAATCATTTGCCGTGTGGCGAAAGCCGGATGGGTAAAGGTTTGGAGTTTATAAAGAGGCTTGACATGAGAGGAGGCGTTGCTAGTGAGTATCTTGTGAGGCATGAGGAAGAGGAGGCAGAATATGGCACCTATCCATGGGAGAGACCGGCTAGAATGCATCTAGAGTTAGGGGTTATTAACCTGGATAAACCCCCAGGCCCAACAAGCCATGAGGTCTCGGCATGGGTTAAAAAGATCGTTGATGTTTCGAAGGCAGGGCATGCGGGAACACTGGACCCAGGCGTCTCTGGTGTCCTCCCCATAGCTCTTGAAAAGGCAACAAAGGTTATTGGTGTTGTAACACACACCTCTAAAGAATATGTGGTTTTGATGAGGATTCACAAGGATGTCGAACAGAAACAGCTGGAGAGAACCATATCGCTTTTTGTGGGAGAGATCTATCAGAGACCACCCCTTAGATCCTCTGTCAAGAGATCGTTGAGAAAGAGGAGGATCCATGAGATAGAGATCCTCGAAATCGACGGAAGATCGGTTCTCATGAGGGTTAAAACCGATCCCGGAACATATATCAGAAAACTCTGCCACGACATAGGCTTGATCCTCGGGGTAGGTGCCCACATGGCTGAGCTAAGGAGAATAGCCACTGGACCCTTTAGAGAGGATGAGACACTAGTATCTCTCCACAGATTATCCGAAGCTATGCATCTATATAGAAAGGGAGATGAGAGCCTCATGAGAAGATACGTACTTCCAGTAGAATACTCCGTATCACACTTACCTAAGATTATTATCAGGAATAGTGCTGTAGACTCTATAGCGCACGGGGCTATGTTGGCTGTCCCTGGGGTGAGTATGGTTAATAGGGCTATAACAAAAGGAGATCTTGTAGCCCTCTTTACAGTAAAAGGCGAGTTAGTGGCTATAGGTATTGCTGAGATGAGTGGTGAAGAGATGGTTCTGAGGGATAAAGGTATTGCGGTGAAGGTAAGCAGGGTTATCATGCCTCCCAACGTGTATCCGGCTATGTGGAAGAAACGAGGATCTGTTATGTAGAATATTCGGGAGAGAGGATAAGGTTACCTAAACCCTTTCTCTATGAATCTTGCTAGGGAATAGGTGGCCATTACGAGCAGTGTTAGATATACTGTGGGGAAGACTGTTGACGCGAAGAGTATCAGGATTATGTTTGAGAATATGGATGATAGATCTTCTTGCTGGATATTATAGTAGATATATTGCTGTAATAATGGCTTTGATGGTGATCCCTTCACATATCTCAGCTCTACTGTATGGACTCCTGCTTCAAGTAATGCGTGGTAGTCATATCCCCGCAATCCAGCCCAGTTCCAAGACCTTCTTTCATCCCAGGAAACGGGTTTCCCATCGATTAGAACCTCCTCTAACACTGTGTAGACCGGTATTGTTATTATGAGGGTTGATTTACTTGCTAGGCTTATCGTTATATTAAAATACCCGTTTTCGGCGTCCTTCACAACTACATATGTTGTTAGAGACTGTGGTGTGTGGATCAATATATAGGGGGAGTCAGAAGCAAGTATACCGTCTATTGTTATCTCATATCTACAGGGAGACACTATGCACTCGATCCCGGGTTTTATTGTTGAGCTTGAGTAGAACATCCATCCGAACATCTCTAGGGAGAAATAATAGTCTCTATTAGCCGGAAGCCCTGGGGTTATGTTTAGCTGGGCTAGCCCATATTCATCAACAGGTACTATGGCAATCTCGCTTCCTGGCGTTTTCTCGGGTGTTTGGTATATATGTAGTAAGGAATCGCCCAAAACACCTCCAGTTAGATCTTTTACAAGGATCGTTGGATGTGGATAGCTATTGCTGGAGATCTGCCCTAACCCTGGTAGAAACATTGCTGTGAACATCGGCATTGCTGGGAGGGCTATTGAGAATATTATTGCGAAGGAGATAAGGATCGATCCTGCTCTTTTGAAAAAACCCATCGGTATTGAGTATATCAGAATACCTATAGCTATCAAGTCTGGAGCTTTTGTACGAACTATCAGGCTCAAGATCTGGAGTGCTAGCACGCTTAGAAGAGAGGTTGAGAGAAGCGAGACTAGGTTGGAGATTATTGGTGCTACATAAGGTGAGATCGGGCCCAGCATTGATGAGAGTGTTCTTAGAATCCCCATCAGGCTGGTTATATTGATCATTAGGCCTGTTAGCCATATACTGAGATCAGTCCAGTTTAGGCCAAGAGCGTCTCTTATATAGCTTAGCAGGTTGAGTATTAATGTGAATGATGATGCAAGGATCCAGATCACCATCGCATCCTTCATAAGAATAACACCTATTCTTTTCACGCTTGGAAATGGAAGGGGGCTACCTAGAAGCAGAGCTCCTACCACGTAGTTCAACAAGCCTAGATAGAATGAGAGCTCTAGTGCTTGGCTTACTTGGATCATTGGGCAGCCCTATGCTAGCCCCCTATGGTTGTGTTTACAGGTGGTGGAGGCGCTGGGATCCCTATCTGTGATACTATATATGTTATTAGGGAAAACACTGTCCCACCCATTGCCAGCCAAAAGGCGGCCCAAACAGCGTCTTCTATTAGCGAGTGCCCTGTCTTCTTGATCCTTGTGAGAGGTATTGGCGATCCTCTGAGAGCCCAGCCAACGATCCAGGTGAGTATGAAGATCCCCCACGCTACAACCATAACCTGGACTGTGAGTTGCCTAACAAAGGATACCAGATCCATTATGTCACCCCCTACATATTAGCCCTCCTTATAAAACGTTACTAGGGCTATGATCTCGAAGAAAGCTTCGGTGGGTAATGCTATCGTGGAGGGAACAGCGATCATTTATGGCGAGTCGAGGATAGGTGATAAAAGCTATATAGGAGGATACTCTATTATTGGCTACCCATCGAAAGAGACCTTGGAGAAGATGTATCTATACAATAAAAACCCAGCTTATGAAGAGACCCGAGCGCCACATTATCTCCAAATCGGAGATGTTGATATAGGTAATGGGGCTGTGATTGGCAGTTGGTGCGTTATAAGATCGCATGTGGTGATCTATGAGAGAGTATATATCGGGGATAGGGTTAGGACGGGGCATCATGTGTTGATAAGAGAGGATAGTCGTGTTGGGGATAATACGTTGATAGGAAGCGGTACCATAGTGGATGGGCATGTAGTTATAGGTAGTGGTGTAAGTATACAGTCAGGAGTATATATACCCTCGATGGTTGTGATAAAGGATAATGTGTTCATAGGTCCGAGGGTTGTGTTCACTAACGATAAGTATCCCCCTAGTAGGAGGCTTGTTGAAACCATAGTAGAGGAGGGCGCAGTTATAGGAGCAAACTCAACGATCATAGCCGGTGTTAGGATAGGAAAGAGGGCGGTAGTCGCAGCAGGCTCTATAGTGACTAGAGATGTACCAGACGATATGGTTGTTATGGGTATACCGGCAAGGGTGGTGATGAGAAGAGACGAGTATGAGGATAAGAAGTTGAGGTATGAAAAAGCCTCTAAAACCCATGATCTCTGAATAATGATTACTTGGCTTATTATCAGGTATGTCTTAAGAATTTTGATACTGATTTTCTTTATACAAATACATGTTTATTACTTATAGTCTCGGTGTAGGCTATGTTGGGTATAATATGTTTTGCTTGGACTTTGGAACAGCTTTTTCTAGAACGATACTTTAATCGATCATGGAAAAGCTTATATAGAAGCCATGCTATTAGGATTCGGTGAACTGGTTGGCGGCATACGGGATACCTGTTCTTATACTGAAAGAGGGGACACAGAGGACTGTTGGCAGGCAGGCTCTTAGAAGCAATATACTTGCTGCAAGGGCTCTAGGAGAGGTTCTGAAAACAAGCCTCGGTCCAAGAGGACTTGATAAGATGCTGGTAGACAGCTTTGGGGATGTCACTGTTACCAATGATGGTGCAACTATAGTTAAAGAAATGGAGATCCAACACCCTGCAGCTAAGCTGCTGGTCGAGACGGCCAAGGCTGTCGATGCTGAGGTTGGTGACGGTACAACCTCTGTGGTGGTTCTTGCAAGTTCTCTTCTTGAGAAAGCGGAGAGACTTCTGGATCAGAATATACATCCGACGATAATAATAGAAGGCTATAAGAAGGCTATGGAGCACGCGCTAAATATTCTCGATGAGGTGTCGATGAAAGTACCTATAGCGGATATCGAGACTCCTGAGGGCTTTTCAAAATCCAAAGAGGAGCTAAAGAAGGTTCTAAACTCGATACTGGCTAGCAAGTACATAGCTACACCTGATGTAATCGACAAGCTAATAGACATGACTGTTGAGGCAGCATTAATAGCCACTGAGAAGAGGGGAGAGAGGTATGAGGTTATACTAGATAACGTTAAGATCGAGAAGAAGAAAGGCGGCTCGCTGCTCGACTCTAGGTTGATACGGGGTGTGGTTCTCGATAAAGAGGTTGTTCATCCAGGGATGCCTAGAAGAGTTGTAAATGCCAAGATAGCACTTCTAGACGCCCCACTCGAGATCGAGAAGCCCGAGATAACTGCTAAGATAAGCATAACCTCGCCTGAACAGATAAAGGCTTTCCTCGATGAGGAGGCTAAGATGCTTAAGGATATGGTTGATAAGATCGCTGCTGTTGGTGCTAATGTTGTTATCTGTCAGAAGGGTATTGATGATGTTGCCCAGCACTTCCTAGCTAAGAAGGGTATACTTGCTGTTAGGAGGGTTAAGAGGAGCGATATGGAGAAGCTCGAGAGAGCAACAGGAGGAAGAATTGTTACGAGCATAAGGGATCTAACAGAGAAAGACCTAGGCTATGCAGAGCTAGTTGAGGAGAGAAAGGTCGGTAACGATAAAATGGTGTTTGTAGAAGGCGCTAAGAACCCCAAGGCTGTGACAATTCTCCTAAGAGGCGCTAACGACATGATCCTTGACGAGACAGAGAGAAGCCTTAACGACGGTCTGCATGCTGTTAGAAACATAATTAGAGAGCCGAAGATCGTGGCTGGAGGAGGAGCCGTAGAGATCGAGCTTGCCCTAAGATTGAGAAAGATTGCTGAGAGTGTTGGCGGTAAGGAGCAGCTAGCCTTCCAGGCATTCGCAGACGCTGTGGAAGAGATAGCAGCGATACTTGCCAACACTGCTGGTATGGATGTTCTTGACACAATAATGAATCTCAGGAAACACCACGCAGAGGGTAAGATCAATGCTGGTATAGATGTTCTAAACGCAAAAATACTGGATGATATGACAAAGATAAATGTGATAGACCCTGTTCTGGTAAAGAAACAGGTTATTAAAGCGGCTGTCGAGGCTGCAACATCATTGCTAAAGATAGATGACGTAATAGGAGCTGCTCCTAAGAAAGAGAAAGAGGAGAAGAAAGGAAAAGAGGGAAAGGAAGAGGAGAGCTTTAAGACCCCTGAGCTCGACTAGAAGAGTAATAGATCGAGAATAATATAACGGGTATCTATCCCATATATTTCTAGCCTTAAAGCATTTTTATCCCAAATACTCTTGAAGAGATATTTAGAACCAACAAATGTCAGGTGAGTTTAGATATGAATCCTTATATTAAATATTTATTGGGAGCAAAAGATAACAGCTCGGTATAAATAAGAAGCCATCAGTAGTATCGGTTGCTTTCTTTTTAGCACTTGAGGAAGATTCATGCGTCTTGTAGTTGTTGTGTTACCGTGGTCTTAGATGTTGAGAACCAGCTCCCCGCTAGTGTCCAGGGGAATATTTATAAGCATCGATTAATATGGTTTTTGGTGATACGTTGATTTTCATGCCGGCTCTGGGTGGTGATGGGAGCATTGCTCCAAACCGCCCGGAGCCCAACCTAGATGGGAGCCCCCTTCCGCTGGGCTCGACAGCAGCCCATGAACCAACAAGGATCTCAGCCTCTGCGCGGGCGAGAACAAAGTCCCTGGATATGAAGGAGCATCAGAAACAATCGATGAATATCCAGGGACGAACGGAGCCTGTTACAATGGCTCCTATATACAAGCTTAGGAGTAAGAAACTTACTAGATATGAATATGCTAGGGCTGTAGCTGCAAGGGCGTTACAGTTAGCCTTGGGAGCACCTCCTCTCATAGACATTGAAGAGCTCGGTCTCAGAGATCCTGTGGAGATAGCGCGTGAAGAGGTAAGAAGAGGTGTTGTGCCGATAATAATTAGGAGGAGATATGCTAGCGGTGAAGAAGAGTTAATACCGCTTTCTGAGGCTATTATTGAGCAGAACTAAACAGCTATGGTAGAGCATTAAGGAGTTAAGCCGGTTTAGCTTAATCTGTTTCGAATCAAGCATTCAATATTTCGGGTCTAGCTGGGGGTTCGGCTTACTAGCAAAAATTCAGACTTTATCTAGATAAAGATCTAGATAAAAACAGATCCCCTAATAGCATAGGATTTGTTGTGGGAGGGGTTTTGATCTTATTCCGAGTTTTTTCTCTAAATATGTAGAGAATCTGACTGCATTTTTATTTCCTCTGTAAGCATCTACTATTACGAGTTTCGGTTTTGCATTCTCTACATATGTCAATAGCTCTTCGAAGTCTGAGTGTCCACTAAATGCAAAGACATAGGTATTTTGATCGATAGCTCTATAGAGAGTTTTTTCCCAACCTGTGAGACGCAGTATTGTGTATTTATATCCATAGGCATTGTTTAATAGATCCCTTGATGTTGTGTGCGTGAAATATATATACCATCCCTGTCTAGCTATTTCCTCGGCTTCTGTTGTACCTTTTAATAATATGTCGCCGATTCTTAAGCCGTATTTTTCGGCTATTTTTGAGATCCTATAAACCTTATTATCAGCCACAAATGGGGCCTCTATGCCATAGTTTCTCAGTATATTCATCACCTCCTGTTGTTTCCCATAGTATGCCTTGATTATGAGAGGCCCCTTTGAGAGCAATTGAGTCACCAGATCTGCCAAGAGTTCTTCCACAATATCCTTAAATGGTCTCACATAATCAGGCGAGCCATAGGTGGCTTCAGTTATAATTATATCGCTCTCCGGTATCTCGGTTCCGCCTCCAGGATCTTTAAAATCGCCTGTATATGTTATAGAAACACCGCTCTCCAGCGTATAGAGGATCTGGATAGAGCCCAGTATATGTTTACTCTTAAGGATTCTAACTGTACCATCTCTCAAACCTATTTTTTCTCCATACTCGACTTTGTAGATTTTATCCTTTGGAATTGTTACACCCAAAATCTCCATGATCTCGAAAGTGGCTGGGTGTGCTATTATCTTAGGGCTGCTCCTTATAGATTCAACTATATCTACCATGTGATCTGAGTGTGCGTGTGTGACAACCCTCAACCTATTATTTTCATGACCATCTATAGAGAGGCTCCTACCAACTATAACAGCACCCCGACATGTTATGCTAGCTAGATCCTCTGTTATGCCCAACAGAGGCATCCATAGATTTTTCCTAGGAGTATTTTAAAACTATCACTATTTGAGCAACGGTAATCGTTACTCAGAGCGTAATCAAGCTTCTAAGATCTTATAGTGATCGCTTGTCCTGTAAAGCCCCTAGGGCTCTTATCACCACCTAGAGTCGCATGAGAACCAGCACATCGTCAAACCATTTTAAAAAGTTTATAAATATTCCTTATGGAGATAGAAAGAAAACAGTCCCTATATTTTGTTTATTCCGTCTACTTAGCCTCGTGAAGAGGATCTGTCAAGAAACTAGAACGGATCATTATAAACATTCATGGATCGAAACATACCGTATCACCACTATGTGTTTTTAATAAGAATATGTTGAGGAGACAATATAGAGATCTGTACTATGATACCCGTTTGTCCCTGGGTGTTTATTCTGATCACTTTATTTTCATTCATGGTTACATCCAGGGATTTCCGCCTCACTCGCATGGGTCTCTACTCCTGCGGGGGGTTATGGGCGGTTGTCGAGCCAAACGGCACGTGGCTCCCATCTAGCCCACTCCCCCGGATGGCTTGGAGCACTGCTCTCATCACACCCGGGGCTTGTGTAGGGGAGACCCACACCGGGAACAATCCAGATCAGAGCTCATAAATACCCTCCTACGAATATCAAAAAGAAAATAGCCCTACTTACTATATGGTGGAGTTGACGGCTTATAGCCCGATCCTTATATGGTAATATGTAGCGCTATATATTAGGAACATTCATTTTTATATATTTTGGTTAGTGCCGTGGAACTAGTGACAAGAGAGATCGCTGAGAAGCTCCTGGGCTATAGAGTTCCTCCAGCGGTGTATAGATGGGCTTGTCCTAATTGTGGTTTTTCAGAATCCAGCGATAGGCTTGCCCTCGGGATCCCATGCAGACGGTGTATAGATGATAAGGATCTGATGCTGACTGAGAGGTTAGAGATCAAGGATCTGCACATGAAGATCTATGGGGCGCTGGTTCGGAGTGGAAAGCTTAGAAAAAGCGATCTTGGGTATGAAGAGCTTATTAGGATCGAGGAATCTGTTAAAGAGTTTTCAGAGATCTTTAGAAAATGCATTGGCAGAGATCCCTGGAGTGTTCAGATAATGTGGGCCAAGAGGATCTTTAGAGGGTCTAGCTTCTCGCTAGTAGCACCTACCGGCGTTGGGAAAACCACTTTCGGCATTATTATGGCTATCTACCTAGCCTACAAACAAGGACTTAGATCGATCCTTATAGTACCTACAATACCACTAGCTAGTCAAGTGTTTAAGAAAGCTACTGAGTATGCAAGAAAGCTATCTCTAGACGAGGAAAAAATTATAATTTATCATAGTAAGATCTCGCCAAGTAAGCGTAAGGAGACGCTTAATAAGCTATCTGAAGGAGATTTCAATATATTCATAACAACATCAGCGTTCTTTAGGAATAAAGAAAATGTGAAACTACTTGCCGGGAAGTTCAACTTCTTCTTTGTCGATGACGTGGACGCTATACTTAAGGGAGGCAAGATCCTATATCAAGTCTTCGAAGCCATGGGTATAGGGGAAGACATAATTAGAAAGGCTGAAGAGATAGTGAGTCTAAAAACAAGGCTGGCATTAAGGGAGAACACAGAGGATCTCTTAAGAATAAGGGAGCTTAAAAGAAGCATCGAGGCTTCTAAAAAGAGCCACGTGATCCTTATTATTAGCAGTGCTACTGGCAGGGCTAGGGGTAGGGGGATCAGGGTTTTAAGAGAGATCTTTGGGTTTGAAATTGGTAGCAGGTATGATGTTATAAGAAACGTTGTTGACACCTATAGTATTGTGAAAAGCCGTATAGACATGGTTAAGGAGGCCTCAGAGATCATAAAAAAGATAGGGTCAGGAGGCATAGTGTATGTCCCTAAAGACCTCGGTGTTGAGTATGCCGAGAAAGTAGCACATGAGCTATCTAAAAGAACAGGATTAAGAGTCTTGCCCTTGACAAGTAAGAATGTTAAGGTTATCGATAAGTTTGCTAGAAGAGAGATAGATGTGATAGTGGGGGTCTCTACATACTATGGTGTTGCTGTGAGGGGCATAGATCTCCCAGATATAATTAAATACGCAATATTCCTAGAAACGCCTAGGCATAGAATACCCCTTGACTTGGAGCAGATGGATCTGTTCGATATATCAAGGATTCTTGAACTCTCTCTAGATGTTGTGGATCCCAGCAAGAAGGACGAGATCCTGGGCATCCTTAATAAAATCCTGAGAATTATTAGAAGAAGCTCTTCATCATATCTTAGAGAAGTTTTTGAGAAGGTTATGAGAGGTAGTGTTGAGAGTAACACCGAGAAGATTATTAAGAGTGCGATCGATACAGTTAATATGCTTCTAGCTGACAAGAACTTCGTATCAAAGCTTAAGAAGAATCCATATGTAAGAGTGAGCAAACATGGTAGCAAGATCTACGTGGATATACCTGATTGGGCTACATATATACAGGCTAGTGGGAGGACATCGAGACTCTACGTTGGAGGAATATCCAAAGGCCTCTCAATAATATTTGAGAAGGATCACAGGCTTCTGAAAGGCCTTGAGAGAAGACTTAGACTGTTTTCTGAAGAGTTTGTGTTGAGAGAGCTTAGGTCGATAGATCTAGACGAGGTTATAAGAGAGATCGAGCGTGATAGAAATAATATAGTAAAAGCCAGAGAGGGCAAGTTCCAGGAAGTAACAGGAACCCCCATAGAGACGCTTACAAAAACAGTCTTGGTTCTTGTTGAATCCCCTAATAAGGCTAGAACCATAGCTGGTTTCTTCGGAAGGCCGAGTATGAGGGAGATAGACGGTATTAGAGTATATGAAGCCTCTTTAGGGAAACTAACACTCTTAATAACAGCTAGCGGTGGTCATATATATGACCTCGCAGTTGATGATACAGACAATGAGCTCTATAACGGCTCGCTTCACGGTGTTATAGTTAGTAATGGAACATATATACCAATATATACGACGATAAAGAGATGTCTGGATTGTGGATATCAGTTCACATCAGATACTATTGAAGGGCCTCTAAAATGCCCTATATGTGGTTCCCAGAATATCAGGGATAGCAGGCATGTTGTTAGAGCTCTCAGAAAGATAGCCCTTGAGGTCGACGAGATATACATAGCAACAGACCCGGATACAGAGGGGGAGAAGATAGCGTTTGATCTATATATAGCTCTATCCCCATATAATAACAAGATCAAGAGGATAGAGTTCCACGAGGTTACTAGAAGGGCTTTTATGAACGCTATTGATAACCCAAGGGATATAGACATCAATAGAGTCAAGGCCCAGTTTGTCAGAAGGATCGAGGACAGGTGGATAGGCTTCACACTATCCCAGAAAGTAACTGACTATATATGTAGTGAGGTTAAAGAACTATGTCCTAAGTATAGGCTCAGCGCCGGGAGGGTTCAGACACCGGTTCTCGGATGGATCGTTAGGTCTGCTAGGGAGAATAAGAAGAAGAAGTTCCTCGTAATAAGGCTTGGAGACGGGGGCGAGGCTTCATATTATCTCGAGATACCTGTGTCGAAACTCTCAAGAGTGCCTAGCATTGGCGAGAAGATAACAATTAACGTAAAGCTCGAAAAAACATGGGAGGAGAACCTTAATCCATTACCCCCCTATACTACCGACTCATTGCTCGTTGACGCATCACAATACTTGAAGATCGATGCGCCAAAGGTTATGGCTATAGCCCAAGATCTATTCGAGGCCGGGCTGATAACATATCATAGAACAGACTCAACAAGGGTATCTGATGTGGGGATAGAGGTTGCTAAAAACTACCTGTTAGAGATAGGGAAGCAGGATTTTATACACGTTAGGAGATGGGGTGAGGGAGGCGCTCACGAAGCTATAAGGCCGACAAGGCCTTTGGATCGGGGTATGCTTGAGAAGATGATAGCTGAGGGTATGATTGATATAAGATTATCTAGGGATCATTTGAGGGTCTATGACCTTATCTTCAGGAGGTTCATAGCTAGCCAATCGATCCCTGCTAAGGTTGAGATGTGCAGGGTTCGTTTCGAAATTGTTGGTAAAGATGGCTTGATAGGGGATCACGTGTCTGAAGAGCTGTGTAGCTACATAGAGCCAGGTTTTCTTGAGTTCTATAGCCATCCATATAGGGTGTTTCCGAGAGATATGATCGGGAGATCCTGGGATATAGTTGTTCAGAATGAGCTTTTTAGAGGAGATAGGCTTTATACACCTGGGGATATCGTTAGATTGATGAAGCAAGAGGGAATAGGTAGACCTAGCACTTATGCTAAGATTGTCGATGTGATCCTAAGAAGATATATTGTTAGGAGTGTTCTCAGAAAAACGGGTTATTTAGTGCCTAACAAATATGGTAGAAGGGTCTATGAATACCTGTCAAAAGAATATACGGATCTTGTTAGTGTTGAGAGAACCAGGAGGCTTGAAGAGAAAATGGATCTTGTAGAAGGTGGTAAGGCTGAGTATGAGGAGATAATAAGTGATCTTTATGATGAGCTAAGAAAATACAACCTTATGTGAGGCGATATATCCATGAGAGAGTATAAGAAAGAAAAAATAGTCATCGCCGTCCCCCACATGAGGCTTAGGTATAAGATGAAGAGAAAGAATCTAGAGAGGATCCTTGAGATATTAACAATGGCTAAGGAGAAGGGCTCCAGATTGGTATTATTACCAGCAATGTTCCACCTAGGCCCTGTTATAGAAAGCCCAGTGGAAGGGGATCCGAGGAAGTATTTTAAGAAATCATATGCAGAAAGAATACCTGGTGGTACTACAGATATATTGAGGCTTTATTCTGAGAAGACAGGAGTAATGATTCTTGCTGGCCCCATTATAGAAAGAGCGGGTCCGAGACTGTATAGCACCTCAGTACTTATAGCGCCTAATAGGGGTGTTATAGCTAAGTATAGAAAGATAGTCCTTGGCAGCGGGGATTTCGGGCTCATATCATCTGGAAACGAGCTGGTAGTAGCTGATGTTGGCATCCTTATAGGGCTTATGTGTGAGGAGGATTTACTAGTACCTGAAATAGCCCACGCTCTATCTATAGCCGGGTCTGAGATAATTGTATCGTTTTTCAGGTTGAGTGAGGATTTCAGGAGATATAGAAACCTCCTTATAGCTAGGGCTATTGAGAACGCGATCCATGTGGTCGGCTTAGGAGGCATAGTATCTTCTAATGGACGCGATTTCTTTGAGGTTCCTACAATGATAGTAGATCCCGAGGGTGATATCAAGGACGAGATCAAGGGGTTTGAGGAGAGTATATCGTTTCTCGAAATCGAGAGAAGAGGGGCTTCTAGAAAAGATTTTAGGAGGGATGTCTCAGCGATCAAGAAGGTATATTCATGGCTTAAGAGAAAAAGATTCCTCAGCGCAGAACTATAGACAACAAGCCTATCTATAGGGTTAGTCTCACCACTCTACTGCTCCTATCAAGCCTCCTATTGATCCCCACGGTTTCTTCACGCTCATTTTCACGATCGCTAGCAGAACTGCTAGACATTTCCCATAGCTCTCTCTTTAACAAATCCCTTATAGCGGCTCTTATGGCCTCGCTTCTAGAGGTATACCTCCCTATGTTGACTAGCTCCTCTAATCCTTCCAAATAGGTCTCAGGGATCTTTACAGTTATTATTCTCATGCGATCACCAAGGTAGAGGTTAAGCCATGTGTATCTTATAAGTTCTTCCCTCCATGTTATTGCTGGGATCTTTTACGCTTTTGTTCATCGAATCATTAAGATCTGATCTCAGTATTTCATAAGTTCTTCTCTCCATCTGATCGTTAAGATGGGTTCCACGGCTATTTATCATCCATAAAGACATTCCTTATGGTGAGGGTTCTTGGGCGAGAGGAAGCCTGCACATATCATAGCTCATAAAGGTGAGATAGCGCCCAGGGTAATAGCGGTCGGTGATCCGGGAAGGGCTAAGGCTCTCGCTTCAAATCTTCTTGAGAACCCTAGGCTTGTTAATGAGTATAGAGGATATCTCGTGTTCACAGGACTATATAAAGGCTTCCCAATGACTATAGCTACCCATGGTATAGGAGGACCCTCGGCAGCTATAGTGTTTGAAGAGCTAAACATGATGGGGGCTAGATATATCGTTAGGCTTGGTAGTACTGGCGCCATGATCGATAGTATAGATATAGGCGATGTGATTGTTGCAGACAGTGCAGCATACCCCCTTGGGGGCGGCATTGGTATGTATATTGGAAATGATACTGCTTACCCAGCATCGCCTGATATAGAGCTAACCTATATGATCTATAAGAATTTATCCAATAAGATGGAGAGAATATGGATCGGAACCGTGTATAGCTCAGACGCCTTCTATGCTGAGAGCGAGGGTTTTGTCTCCAGATGGTCCTCCAAGAGGATCATATCTGTCGAGATGGAGTGTGCTACGCTCTTCGTGATATCTAAGCTTAGGGGCATTAGATCTGCATGTGTTCTCGTAGCTAGTGATAATCTTGTTAAAGGAGTTTCAGTTCTCTCATCGTTGGAGGTGCTTAGGGAGAGATTCGTTGAGGTAGCAAGGATCATAGCAGATACATTGATAGAGATTAAAAATGAATCGTAAATAACATGTTTAGACTTAGATATTTTTGTAACATAGAGCTTTATAACCTAGACTTGTAACATAAGCTAGTGTGTTTTGCTATGCTGATTTCTTGATCTTGTGAGGTATTATATTCAGAGATCGTTATAGGATCTCTATCACATCACCTACTCTGGGTAAGATGGTATCAATGCCGGTTTCTCTCTTAACAGTATTAGCGAACGCCTCGCCTACATCGGGGTCTGTATGTATTATTACGATCTTTTCCAGGCTTTTTAAGTTTTTCACAATTGATAAGAGACCCGTTCTCCCGGCGTGAGCCGAGAAGTCAAACCATTCTATTCTAGCGACGACTCTTGGGCCGTTCTCCATAAAGACTCCTTTCTCTAACAGCATTCTTCCAGGAGTATTTTTTCCTTGGTAGCTTACGAGAAATACTGCTGAGTTCTTGTTATCAGCTATCCTCTTGAGGTAGTATAGCGCGGGTCCTCCTTTCAGCATCCCTGCGCTTGCAACTATGACGCCGGGTTCTCGCCATATCTTTCTCCTCATGCTCCAACTATCTACTTGGATGCATCGCTTTTCAACCTCTTCTAACGCCTCAGGTCTTCTTATATATTTTTTATATCTAAGCATAATCTCTGTTATTGGTCTGATCATACCGTCATAGCTTATGGGAATATTTCTAAGCCTTTCTGCGAGGAGCGCTAGTATTTCCTGCGATCTGCTTAGGCTAAATGCAGGGATCAGAACCGTTCCTCCGTTCTCTACCACCTCCTTCACTGACTCTATTAATCTGTCTTCAACGATCCTTCTATCGGCATGATCTATATCGCCGTATGTTGATTCTATTATCAATACCTCAGCATCCATATTGCTAGTATCAGCAGGCCCTACGAGCCTTGTTTCAATAGTGTTGACATCACCTGTATATAGGATTCTCTTTCCACTTGTTTCTAGAAGAACCATCGTTGATCCTGGTATATGTCCTGCATCGCTAAAACGCATTGTGAAACCATCTATGCTTCGTTCGCTGCCATAATCCACAGGCTCTACACTACCAAGGAATCGATCCACCTCGGCTGTTTCGAATGGAAGATAGTATGATGATATCTTTAAGAAGTCATATAGCATGAGCCTGGATATGTCTCGTGTGATAGGGGTCATATAGGCTCTAGGTTCGGCAGAAATATAGAGGAGGGGGGATGCTCCGACATGGTCTAGATGTGAGTGGGTTACTATATGGGCTTTAATCCTCGAAGGGGGGATTGTTAGCGGCAGCACTGGTATGTCGTTGTCGTCGAAGGTCACGCCATAATCAAGGAGTATAAATCGACCCTCTCTCTCAACAGCTATTGCTGCCCTTCCTACTTCTCTCCCAGCGCCGAGAATGTGTAGCTTCTGACCCATTATTCTTCATTAACTTGGAGTATTAGGGGTTAATATATTTCTCTAAGAATAAAGCTTAGGGAGAAATGATGTTTCCATTATCAAGGGATCTTGAGAGGCAGTTGAAAAGGATGGGTATTAAGATCGAAGAGCTCAAGGGGGTCAAGCTTGTATTAATAGAGGCTGATGATAGGGAGATTATGATAGAGGGTCCTCAGGTCTACATGATGGTCTTAAAAGACCAGAAAATCTTTCAGATCATAGGAAGTAATATTAAGGAGATAAGAGAAGGTGAAAAGGCAAGCAGTGCTGAGGCTCGTGTTGAGGCAGGGGTTAGTAGTATATCACAAGAAGATATAACATTTGTTATGGAACAGACTGGTGTTAGCTATGAAGAGGCAAGGGAGCTGCTTAGAAGAGCTGGTGGCGATATAGCTAAGGCTATAATGATATTTAACGAAGAAAGATCTAAAAGGTAATACCACAGATCATTTTACATTAACCAGCTCACAGACGATGTCTCGCTACCAAAACAACCAACCTGGATCTATGATATCATTCAATACGTATTCAATATATACTGCGTATGATTAGACTATCGTAGGGGCTTTCTAATAGAAGAAGGGCTTCTTTTAACACTCATCTCATATACAGGCAAGTTCGATAACATCCCAAAAGAGTATAAAGGCCGTTTGATCAATCTTGCATTAAAGCTATATGATCTTAATAAAAGAAGATCTATATCGGTAAACCACAGTGTAATGGAGATCTTGGTAGCAGCCCACCTATTGGAGGAGGGTTATGAGGATGTAGATGTTGAATCTCCTCTTGGAGGTTTGGTTGCTGATGTGGTGGCTACCAAAAATGGTAGCAAGACTATAGTTGAGATCGAGACGGGCTTTACACCTGCTGAACACTCTGTAGATCCTGTTGAGTATCTAAGGGCAAGGATTATTGGTAAGGCTGCTAGGTATAGTGCTCATAGCGATAAATTCGTATTAGCGTTCCCCATATACTATTTACCCCCAATACCTCCTGCCCTGCTTAAAAACCCTTCTGAAAGGAGTGTTGAAGAAGTGAAACAACTCAGTGATATAATCAATGCTTATTATAAAAATCCTCCCCTTAGTATTGAGGACATCATGAAGGCTAGGCTTGATCATATATATATATTACATGTAGATCGGGGGAAGGTTTTCGAGATAGATCCGAAAGGATTTCTAGAACTCTACACCTCAGGTAAAAACTGGTTCGATACCTATGGATATATAGTTACACGGCTCTAAGTTATTACAAGTCTAACTCTGGGATCACTATATATTTTGTTGTGTTTCAGCATTAGGCTCTATATCGAAATCTGCGGTCTTTGTCTCTCCACCCTCTATAACTATATATTTGCTCCACTTCTCGTAATGCTTTATTATTATCCATGTCCTGACTATCCTCTGATACTCTATGCAGTCCGTCTCTAGCTCTTCTCCCTGATTAGTTATACCTATTATTTTTGATTTCTGGATCTTTGAGTTCTTACTAGTACAGTTCTCCATCTTAACAGTCTTTAAAAGCCCGTTGATTGCGAGACCCAGCATATCAAGATAATGGATCTTCTTAATAGCCAAATACCTCGAACCCAGATATACTATACATACTTATCTTAAATAATCGACTCATAATGCCTTGATTCGTCGTTTAAATGTAGGTTCATAAGATCCTGAGTTTATCTTTTGTCCAAATATACCTATCCATAACATTGGTATTACTTTAACGACCTAAACAGCTGGCTTAAAAACACAGGCTGTAGCTGTTATTACTGGGTATAGTTGTAATAATGCCTAGATTTCGTGGTCTGTATTAAGCGTATATGTATCCTCAACTATAACTAGTTATACTGCTAGGGATCGGATATATATAGCTTGCTCACAGAGTTATATATGATGGTGGGTTTAGATACGCATATGGAGATTCACTTCGCTGATATGGGTAAAGAGATCTCGCCCCTCCTCTGTGTTAGGTGTAAGGGTTATAGAAAACTATGCGGGCTTCCTAAATGCCCATTGATGATTAGATTCAGTTCGCACTTCAGATCATATGTGAGGATCCGTGGTTCTAGTGTTTCTGGTGCAACACCTCCTAGCGGCTTGGTAGGGGAGAGTGGCTACCCAGAGGTTCCTGTGTTGGTTGGCATACCACCAGGTGTTGGTGCTGATAATGCTGCTATCTATGATTCGCCTGAAAGTTGGTGGGGTACTAAGAGTCTTGAGGAGATCATCGAGCTGAGATCGAGCATGGTTTCTGCACTATTGAGGGTTAGTGCGAGAAACTATAAAGATCTATATAGGGTTGAGATTCCATTTGCGATGGTTTCTTCACGCCCGGTTGATGCCGAGGCTAAGATCAAGTCCATCTCAAGCCCTACTATACCTCTAGATCCACGAACGCCTCCCCAAGGCCTCATAGCTGTTGCTGAGAGTGTGAATATAGGTAGCAATCCCAAAGTTCCGGGAGAGATTGAGAAGATATATAATGATGAGCTAAAGGCTTCAGAAGCTATATGGAGATTATATAAACAGGGGGTATCGATCTATACTATCCAGAGAGCCCTATCATTTGGATTACTGGGTCTCCCAAAGAACAGAAGGATCGTTCCGACTAGATGGGCTATAACAGCTGTTGATACAACTATAGCTATGAAGATCCATAGAGAGATAAGGAGTATGGATAGCATTGATAGTGTGGAGCTATATAGGTGTGAGTATCTCGGTAACAGGTTCTGGGTGATCCTATACCCAGGACCTTATAGCTATGAGTGGATAGAGATCTGGCATCCAAATACGATATTCACAGGTATAGCAAGGAAACCGATCATTATAAGGAATAGAGAGGGGATATCAGGAGAAGCAGTGTATATGGATGGGGGTTATCAGGCAGCGAGGCTGGCTGTTCTGGAGAACCTTTATAGAAGGGGTAGGAGAGCATCTATAATAGTTATTAGGGAGATAACGCCTCGCTACTATGCATCTGTAGGTAACTGGCATATTAGGGAGACTGTTAGGAGGTCGTTTATGAGGAGCCCTGATAAACCAGGAAGCCTCCTTGAGGCTATATCTCTAGTGAAAGAGGAGCTGATGGCTAAGGATCTGATCAGGGTTGATAGATACTCGGGAACGCAAACCACGCTGGATAGGTTCTTCTCTGAGTAATATGGATAGCTACTCTTCGGGCTGCTCGGGCTCTTCCTCTTTCTCAACAAGGTCTAGGAAGATCTCATAATACTCTTCTTTCTCCTGCTCTAGCTCTTCAATGCTTCTTGATGTTCCTCTCGACTCGCTGATCCTAGACGTAGTCTTAACCCTAAGGCTTCTATCAGTCTCTCTAGTGATTGTATACCCTCTAAGCATATCCTCAGATGCCTTCTTTTCATAGCCACACTTGCTACACTTAAGACTCACGCTATCCCCCTTTCTTGAAGGCATCATTATGCCTCCGCACTTTGGACAGAACTCCACTGCTTCTTCACCTCCAAGCTAGGGATATATATAACTTAGGGCTATATATATACCTCTGCCAGTTACTCATACTCGGTCTTAGGTTAGTGCTATACTAAGAAACAATAATATGGTGATCTAGCAAATAGTGGTATCGTGATCCATATGTAGCCTTTAAAAACCCATAGCTCGGGAACTTATGTTTCACTATAGATCGTTGGCTTGTTTAGCCGTAGCCGATTGTTTCTGTTTTCATGAGGGTTTATATGGATTGATATTAAGTCCGGTTCTGTGAGAGCATAGCAAGTCAGAAGAAATCTGTTAAGGAGAACTGTTGGTTGGGATCGTCCCGAAGAGGTGGAGGTAGAGTATATGGGCTCCGATGGAAGGAGCCCCGAGGTCGAGGAAGCCGAGGGAAGAGCGGCTGATATTTTTATATCAACCTCAACAAAGCCCGAATCCCAGCTGCAGCAGGATATTTAGATCTTTTTGAACGATCCTATACGGTTAGAGATCTATGATCTAAAAGCAGAGGAACAACCAATATGTCAAATCTTATAAGGTCTATAGCATATTTATACGGATAGAAGGTGGTTTAATGAACGATATGGGGAAAACGAGCTTTGATATAATAATCACTACAGACAGGACAATGATGACAGATCATCATGGTAAGGAGTTCATAGGATTCATGTCCACGAGCCCAAGCGTTGGTCTCCCAGAGTTCCTCTGGATGTATCTGTGCTGCCCCAAACCTAAGGTTGATAAATATGGTAGGCCCTTAGTTGCAAGCTATGGTCTTAGGAAGGTGGAGGCAAAGCTTCTTGAAAGTGGATTTAACGCTGCTGTAATAGATCCCGATTATATTGATAGGTATATCGATAAAGCCAAGGTGCTCATGGTAGGGCATCACGATTACTTCGCATTCGGTCCTCCGAGCTCTGAGTGGTGGCTCATAACAGGCCGTGAGCCTGTGAATAGGAAGAGTTTTATTAAGTTAATGAGTAGACCATCGATTAGAAGAGCTAAGGCTAAGGGTCTCAAGATAGTTGCTGGAGGGCCTGCTGCGTGGCAGTGGTTCTGGGAGCCGGATTTGTGGAAGGAATTTGGCGTTGATGTGGTTATTGATGGAGAGGCTGAGAGGGTGATCACACCAGTAGTAAGAGATCTCATTGAGGGTAGGGATGTTCCTAACTATATATTTGTTGGCGCTAACATGGCACCGGAGATCGAGGAAATACCTGAGATAAGATATCCTAGTATCAATGGGCTTGTCGAGATCATGAGGGGGTGTCCAAGGGGGTGTAGTTTCTGTTCTGTCACTCTGAAGACTCTGAGACACTATCCCCTCGAAAAAATCGAGAGGGAGATCATGGTTAACGTGAGACATGGAATAGTGCACGGGATCCTCCACAGTGATGATGTCCTTTTATATGGTTCCCAGGGAGTTATACCAGAGCCCGAGCCATTGATCAAGTTGCATAACATGGCTCTCAAGCACTATAAGACAATAGCATGGAGCCATGCATCACTAGCAGCAGTTGTTGTTGCTGAGAGAAGGTATAAACTGATGACGAAGCTGATGGATATAGTATTTTCAAAAAGCGAGCAGGATTATATAGGGGTTGAGGTGGGGCTTGAGACAGGCTCGCCCAGGCTTGCTAAGATAATAATGCCAGCAAAGGCTTCCCCCTTCAGGGTTGAAGAGTACCCCGAAGTAGCTGAGGAGGCCTTTGCAATCATGCATGATCTGAGAATCATACCTGCTGCAACCTTCATTCTAGGGCTTCCAGGAGAAACAGAGGATGACGTATGGAAGACTGTGGAGCTTCTTGATAGAATAAGGAAGTATAGGAGCATCGTTGTTCCAATGATCTTTGTTCCAATGGGGGCTCTGAAATCCGATAAGAAGTCAGGCATTAAGGGGTTAAAGCTCACGAGAGCCCATATAGAGGCTATGAGGAAAGCTCTATGGCATTCTATATACTGGGGGCAGGATATAATAGAAAGGTTCTATATGAAGGGACCTAAGTACACTATGGTAAGGCTATTGTTGAAGGCGTTTATAGAATATGCTAAGTGGAAAGCTTCAAAGATCGAAGAAGAGATAGAGAGTTACAACGAGATAGTATTATCTATAGATGAAGAGAAGAAAAGGTCTGAGAAGACATTGGTAAGCCAGCTGATAGGTAGGTAGTGGTCATCGATACTAATCATCTTATAGTGTTTTTAATCTGAGTTCGCCCATATACCTACATAGATCATTACATGCTAAAGTCATGTTAATTTTCAAGATATTATAGCTATCTTGACAGACAACATATACGATACCATGTCATCGACAAACCTAAATATCGTGTTTCTATTCTCATAAAGGTATATAACTATATACCCGGTTTCTATTAAGTTCTTGTTATTCTATAGATATAGGCTTACAAAGTTTTTGATGATTTATTGGTTTAAGTATATACTCACTATATATGTGTCATAGACTCACCTAACAGATTTTGGTTCTTGTGCTAATCTACTAATCCGCTAGATCTATAGATATCAACTCCCCTGGTAAAAATACACGGGCGCTGCATGTGTTTTGTAAGCCTCATAGAAAGGAGAGGGTTTTGATCCTATGTGAGGAGAGGTCTGAGAGTAGGAGAGGCCTCCATAAGATGCGAAGAATACCTCTTGTGATTAGGGGTGAGAAAGTTATGATCGCGGATGGCCCGAGATCCTCTACTTCTCCCTTATATGCTGTTGGCAAAGCTAATGAGATCTCTTTAGAGCCTAGGGATGGTGAGCTCTATGTACAGGTAGATCTTGTGATGAATCCAAAGCGTAGGGTAAAGGGATTTATTGAGATATACGATGAGAAGGGTCGATTGCTGATAAGGGCTAAATATGAAAAGCTAAAGCTCAGACTAAGCATGGGTAATCCGAGATATGGAAGGCTTGTAGAACTCGTGGCACGTTTTCTAAATATACCATATAAGAATGTTAATTGGCGTGTTCATCCCACGCGTGACATTGTTTCTTCATAATTCTTTATAACTCCCAAGTTTTACTCATTGAAAATGTCTGGATCTATTAGTAATGATCCTGTAGGTTTTGTATCTTCTTATATCTAGGTGAAAACGATTAAGATCCCAGCGGATCGTCGGGCTTAGGAAAGCTATCTCCAAGTATGAAAGGCTTATCGGGATGCTCTTCTTTCGCGGCATGTTTTCTCCTTTATATATTGCGTTTACCGCATAGATACTATTTATGTTCTTTTGGGTGCGTTGTAGGGGCTATTGCGGAATTAATTTCGGATCTATTTCCTGTTAATATATTATCGCTCGATATATACCGGTGATAGTGCGGGTATTGTTCTTCTAACCCTGTGAGGCTCTAGGCTGAATATCCTACCACCGCATCTGGGACACTCTGCACTGTCAGGCTTGGCAGGGATCACGATTATACCTTTTCTTCTAGCAACTATGGTTCCGCATCTGGGGCATTTTATCTCTTCCGGAGAGATCTTAGTGTTAGATTCAATAACATAACACACCCCATTACATGTTCTGCTAATCATGCTGACCAGGCTTAGTATTTTACTCTCTTCTAACCCGTGCGCTTGGAGACCTATTGGTACAGGTTGTCTGGTTCTAGGCAGCGTCTCTAGGAATCTGTTTAGCTCTACCAGTTTTTCTGATAGCTGTTTTTCTAGATATACATCGGTTAATAGCAATTCTATATAGAGATCTTCCTTATTTAGAATGCTCAATATATTTTCGTAGAGAACCTTCTTTAAGAGATCTCCAGATATCCATGAGGGGATCTCTACTAATATTGCATCGACAAGTCCTAGAGAAGATATATTAACCCGTTTCTCTATCATTTCTGCTCTCACCTTGATCCCTAGTTTTATTCCATGGAGTTTTAGCCTATCTATTAGAGAAGGTAGCCAAGGTTTAGATACCGGTTCTCCCCCATGTAGAAAGACTATATCTACGCCTAGCTCTTTAGCCCTCTTAACGATCGAGCTCATGCTTATACTGACGAGATCGTGGGACTTTCTATCCTCATAGAGCGAGCCCCAAGGACATGTAGCACAGCCCTTAAGATCTATATCACCGGACCATACCCATATGACAAGCGCTAGGGCATATGCTCTGTATAGGGTTAATGGTATGTATTCCAGTGAGGCTAGCGATGAGCCAGCTATATCACTTATATGTAGCTCCATATCTCTTCATCCATGTTTATTGTTGTAAGCTACTATTGATCTTAGTAAAACTGTTTAATGATCTTTACTATGTTCGTTCATCTTTTGGTGCGCGATATTTCTTCAGCTATATGTTCATGG
The DNA here is from genome assembly GCA_003116855.1 of Desulfurococcaceae archaeon AG1. GTDB lineage: Archaea > Thermoproteota > Thermoprotei_A > Sulfolobales > AG1 > AG1. The sequence goes on along the minus strand of BEWT01000016.1, from coordinate 36,790 downwards.
AGATCTATATATTCCACGTGATCCACCATATGGCTCGTAGTTTTTCCACATACTATCCTATGAGCTCCTGCACCCAGAATTCGTTCTACAGATCCCTTAACAAATATGCCATGTACACATGCAACATAGATTTTAGATGATCCTCTCCTTATCAGGAGCTCTATAGCTTTAGCTATAGTCCCTCCCGTGCTTATTATATCGTCCACGATCACTGCTGTTCTCCCACTGAGATCTATATCCTCTCGGAGCGTTGATGAAACCTCGCCTGTGAATCTATCTCTTTTCTTATCTATATAGTGGAACTCTACTCCAAGAGCCCTTGAAAGCCTCGCAGCACGATCTATGCCGCCTATATCTGGTGAAAAGACCACTAGATCCTTCTCACCAACGAACCTTCTTGCTAGGGGTGTTACGCCGTCTATTGCTACTAGGTTTTCTCTAAATGTATTTAGTGGTATATCTGAATGGGGCTCAACCACATAGATCCTATTGGCGCCAGCATAGATGATGCTCTTGAGTATAGTGTTAACGGACACAGGCTCTCCCTCAAGAAACACCTTATCCTGTCTTGCATATGCTAGATATGTTATGAGAACATCTATTTCGGAGGCTCCGCCTCTCTTAGCAGCATCTATGGCTAGTAGAGTCTCTATGAATTTTCTATCTTGCGAGGGGTACATCGACTGAACTATAAGGATATCCTCTCCTTTAACGCTCTCCCCCAGTCTTAGGTATAGCTCGCCATCCGGATGATCCTTGGTATATACTTTAACTACTCTGCTGCCAAATAGCGATGCTATTGCGTTACCAACGCCTGGATCACCGCTTAAGGGGACTATAAGATCGTACATTCTACACACCCATTGCCGCTCTATATAATAAGTCTTCCACTAGCTATATCGCTTGATACCTCTTCGATATCCTTTATAGTGTCTATAGATCTCCAGTACGTCTCTCCACCATATACCCTGGCAACGAGTCTTTTTTCAGAGGCTAGTTTCGGGAAACAGGTTCTCTCTATATCTCCTTTCTCGGGGAGATAGTTGAAGATCTCTGGTCTTATGGCATAAACTCCAGCATTGATCATATAGTCGGGGATCACTGGCTTCTCAACAAAACTTACAATAATATTATTCTCATCAACCTTAACGACTCCAAAGGGGCTTCTCAGAGGTACCACGGCTATTGATGCAACGGCTCTTGGGTTTTTCTCGAGAGCCTCTACGAGCTCCAGAGGGTTTAAGTTGGTTATTATATCTCCATTTATCAATAGAAAATAATCCTCCTTTCCAAGGATGTGCTCAGCATTTTTCAAAGCACCACCAGTCCCTAGAGGCTCTTCTTCCACGACATACGAGACCCTTGCACCATATTTCCCCCCAGAGCCCAGCTCGTCTATCACCATGTTCCTTTTATAGCCAACAAGAATCACTAGATCTCTTATACCGTGCTTTTTCAACCACTCGATCTGCCATGCTATTATCGGTTTACCAGCAACCTCTATAAGGGGTTTTGGCTTGTCATCGGTGAGGGGTCTTAGCCTCTTACCAAAACCGCCAGCAAGTATTGCTGCCTTCAGAATCTCCCTCTATATAATGGTCGTAAGTATTTTTATCTTAACTCTCATTTACTGCTTGTTTCTCGTTCCTGGTTTTTAAGGCTCTATGCGCATTAATAGTTAGCGCCTGCAGAGCGGTGGCTATTATGACGATCAGGCTACAAGCTGTGAGGGACCCGTATAAGGAGATAAATGATAAGCTTAGATCCCAGAAGTATCACTTAATAGGATCCCACTCGGCTGTCAAGAAATGCCTGTGGACTCATAAAGCCATTTATGAGGGTAAATATTGCTATAAAGGCAAGTTCTACGGGATAGAGAGTCACAGGTGTATCCAATCGTCTGTCTCAACCCAGTGGTGCTGGAATGCTTGTATGCATTGCTGGAGGCTCAGACCTACAGATATGCTTGATGAGTGGGATGAGAAGAGCATTGTTGGTATCGACGATCCCAGGTTTATTGTCGAGATGTCGATTATAGAGCATAGGAGAACCGTCTCAGGCTATAAAGCCCACGGGGTTCCGGCTCATGTTATAAGAGAGGCTATGAATCCAAGACACGTGGCTATAAGCCTTACAGGCGAGAACACACTTTATCCGAGGCTAGGAGAGCTTATAAAGGAGTACCACAGAAGGGGGATCACAACATTCCTTGTCACTAGAGCTGTTAGGCCAGATATACTTGCAAACCTAGACGAGGAGCCATCGCAACTATACATATCACTTGAGACATATGATGAAGAGGGCTATGAGTTCTTCACAGCCCCTCTAGTTGCCAATGCCTGGAGACTAACGCTAGAGACGCTGGAGATGCTTCCAAGCTTCACATGCCCAACAGTGATAAGGATAACAGCTGTTAAGGGTTGGAATATGGATGAAAAGGCTGTTAAGGGCTTCTCAAAGCTTATCGAGATCTCTATGCCTACCTTTATAGAGATCAAGGCTTACATGCATATCGGCACATCGATAACGAGGCTCTCTAGAGAGAATATGCCGACACACGAAGAGGTTGTAAGGTTTGCTGAGGAGCTTGCCAAAGAGACTGGGTATAGGCTTGTATCCCAGAGCAAACCATCAAGAGTGGCTCTTCTATCGCTTATCGATAAGCCGGTTATTAGACATGGTGATGCAAAGATCTCTTGGTGGGATCCTGACTACGAGGGCGAGGATGAATACGAGGGTCAAAGCATATACGGGGCTTTGATCACTAAATAATAAAAAACTATTCTACAGGTTCGAACCAGTACGATATATAGTTCTCATCCTCTCTTCTCCCGATCTTTAGCCTCATCTTGGCACCTGGGGCAAGTTTTCTGGGGTCTGTGGTTCTCACCCATGCGAGTATGTTGAAGCCCTGTGGCATCCTCACAATACCAACTACATAGTCATTGTGGTATGAGAAGGTGAGAGGCTTGGTGTTTATAACAGTCCATGTCACGAGCTCTCCCTCTTTTTCAACTTCTATCCACTCCATGTTCCTTACCCTACATTTTGGACAATCGATCTGTGGTGGGAAGTAGATCGTGCCGCATTCTTTGCATTTGGTGGTCTTCATAACACCGTTTCTCAAAGCTTCGAAGAACTCGACTATGCTCTTCACAGGTAATGTGTATCTTAACCTCAGCTCCCTTACATCGAGCCACATTGGAGCCCCCGTCTTTGGATCCATATATATTGGGAGCCCTGTCTCAGCTGTCAATCTATCGATCATCGATAAAGCCTCTTCAGAGATCTTATCTATATATTCCGGTAGTTTCTTTATAACCGTTTTTTCACCGCTCATGGCTTATCCACCGAGAGGATTGTTGTGAATACATAATGCCCTGTACCACCCACATTATGAGCCAGGGCCCATCCCCTCTTAATAGGGGCTTGTCTCCCTTTCTCAGCTCTCTGTTGAAGCTGTTTGGTTAGATCTACAAGCATCCCCACGCCTGTCGCACCTATCGGGTGTCCCTTAGCCTTCAGCCCTCCATCAAGATTCACTGGCAGGATGCCACCTATATATGTTTGTTTCTCCCTTACTATCAAATGCTCCTCACCCTTCTTGACAAAACCCAGATCACTTAGAGCCATGAGCTCTGCTATGGTGAAGGCGTCATGCAGATTTGCTACGTCAAAATACTTAGCAGGATTTGAAGGATCTACCCCTGCTTTCTTATAGAGCATCTGAGCAGCAACTCTGGTTGCCTCGAGCCCTATATAGTCGCTTCTCTTGCTTAGATTAGAGGTTCCATTAGCATAACCCCAGCCCCTGATCCACACGGAACTGTCTGTGATCTCCTTTGCTTTATCCTCACTAGCAAGGATCAATGCTGCTGCTCCATCAGTTATGGGGGATGAGTCGAAGAGCTTTAAGGGCCAGGCGATATATCTGGATGACATGCACTGCTCCACAGTGATCCTGTTCTGGAAGTGGGCTTTGGGGTTCATAGATCCATAGTAATGGTTCTTCACAGCGATCTCGCAGAGATCCTCCTCCTTAACACCGAATCTCTTTATATATGATGTTGCATACATAGCATAGTAGCCAGGAAATGTCATACCAAAGTTCTCAAACTCCCAGAAATAGTTCCCCGCTCTTCCTATTAGCTCAACAACCTGTGGTGTTGTTGACTCGCTCATCTTCTCAACACCTATGACAAGCACTATGTCAGCCTCACCGCTGGCTATCATTGTATAGGCTGTCCTTGTAGCAGCCAGCCCAGTTGCACATGCAGCCTCCACTCTGATGCCGTTTTTAGGAACCAGTCCTGCGTATTCGCCTATCAAGACTGCTGGTAAGGGCTCGCTTGACCAGACCCCGGTGTTGCCCACTACAAAGCTATCTATATCTCTGGCATCTATTTTTGCATCGTCGAGGGCTTCTTTTATGGCTTCAAATGCGATCTCTGCTAGGGTTGCATCGGATCTATATCCGTACTTCGCTATACCCACTCCAACTATAGCTACTTTCCTCATACAACCAGCCTCGCAACCTCTTCTGGTATTAGGTTCTTCTCCCTAAGGATCCTTATCAGCTGTCTATATGCAACGAGCCTCTGGATATCATTGGTACCCTCGTAGATCTGTATTATCTTGATATCCCTTAAAAACCTCTCGATCCCTGTTTCTCTTATAACACCAACGCCCCCGTGGAGGTTTATAACTCTCGATGCTATCTCTTCAGCCATTTCCGAAGCAAAGAACTTGGCTAGCGATGCTACGAATGTGAACTCTCTTCTACCCTCGTCAGCTAGCTTTGCTGCTAGGTATGTTAAGTATCTAGAAGCCATCAGCTTAGCCAGTATCTCTACCAGGCTGAATTGGACGGCTTGGAAGAAGGCTAATGGGTATCCGAATGCTTGTCTCTTATGAACATAGCTCATTGCCTCTTCAAAAAGCCTTTGGGCTATCCCTAAGGCCTGGGCTGCCACGCCTATTCTGGTTCTATCGAAGGTCTCCATAGCTATTAGGAAGCCTAGATCCTCTGCCCCAACCCTATTCTCATCGGGTACTATTACGTTCTCAAGCGATAGCTCATATATATGGCTTCCTCTAAGCCCCATCTTCTCGTACTTCTGATCAAGCTTAAAGCCAGGGGTATCTTTTTCTACGATAAAGAATGTGAGCCCCATATGGCGTGACCTCCTATCGGGAGGCGGCGAAGTTCTGGCAAGTACCAATATATAGTCGGCGAGATCGGCATTGCTTATAAAGGCCTTCCTGCCATTTATAACCCATTTATCCCCCTTCTTCTCAGCCCTAGTCTGGATCCCGGCAACGTCTGATCCACAACATGGTTCTGTTACAGCAAAGGCCCCGAACTTTTCGCCCCTTGCTATTGGGGGTAGGTATCGTTTTCTCTGTTCCTCGGAGCCAAAGAGTATTATTGGTACGGCGAAGAGCTCATTAGTACCTAGAACAACTGTTAGCGCTGGGGAGATCCTGGAAATCTCTTCTGTTAGTATTACAACGCTAGTATGATCCTCCCCCTGGCCTCCATATGTTTCAGGAATGCCTATACCGAAATACCCCTGCTGGGCCATTTCTTCCAACAGATCTCTAGGGATCTCGTCCTTCTCATCGATCTCTAGGGCTCGCGGTCCTATCTTTTTCTCAGCAAACTCCCTTACGCTTTTTCTAAAGATCTCGTGTTCGGGGGAAAGCCTTAAGTTGAAATCCTCTATGCTTTCAAAGGGGAAAACCAGGTATATCACCACGTATACATTTCACAAAAGCTAAAAAGCCCATTTGTATGTGTTCTACTATATATACTCTTAATCAAGTGGTCAATAATAGCATATATAAGCTTATTAATATGATTAGTATTAATTGCTTTGCTCAACTAAACATAATAGCTTTAATTCTCCTTTACAATAATACTATGGGATAAGGCTTGGAGAGCTCTGCTCAGGCTATGACCTCGCAGGAGGTGTTTGAGAAATACATAGCAAGCAGGATCTGGGCTAAAAATTATGATGAAGGAGTGCCTATAGATGTAGAGATAAGACCATTCCCGCTCTACGAGATCCTTGATAAGGCTGTTAAGGAGTATCCTGATAGAGAGGCTCAGATCTTTTTCGGGAGGAGGATAAGCTATAGGACTCTTGGAGATCATAGTGATAGGCTTGCTAAAGCATTCAAGGAGCTCGGTGTTGGGAAGGGAGATGTTATCGCACTCCATATGCCTAACAATCCTGCATACACCGTAACCTTCTTCGCAGCACTAAAAGTAGGTGCTGTCGTTTCGCCAATGAATCCTCTATATACCCCTAGAGAGATAGCCTATCATCTGAAATCGTCCGGCTCAAAGATCCTGGTGACCTCTAACGTGATCTATAAGAATGCTGAACAAGCGTTGAAAGACGTTAAGGTTGAAAGGGTTATTGTTTCCGGTATAGAGGATTATATGAGTCCCATACTGAGGCCTCTTGCCAGGATGAAACTTAAACCACCTAAAATAAGCTATAGTGATACCGTTCTCAGTTATATGGATCTCATCAAATCGCATAGTCCATCATCGTTTAGAGAGAAGATAGATCCGTCAGAGGATCTTGCAGCACTCATGTACACCGGGGGAACCACAGGAACACCTAAAGGGGCTATGATACTCCATGCAAATATATCTGCAAACCTCCAGCAGCTAGAGCCTCTCTACAACGTGATCAAGAAGAAGAGAGGATATAGTGGTCCTCTAAGATTCATAGGCTTGCTTCCATGGTATCATATCTATGGTCTTATCACGGTTATGTTCTATGCAGTATATGATGGAGGTACTGTGATAGTTTTTCCGAGACCAGATATAGAGGGTCTTATGAAGGCTGTGGAGAAGTATAAAGCCCATGTTCTTCATGGCGTACCAACGCTATATAACGCTATAAATAATCACCCCAAGGTGGGTAAGTACAAGTTAAACACTCTGTTCTTCTGTGTCTCAGGCGCTGCTCCTCTACCTCTTGAGGTTGCTAGAAGGTTTGAGAAACTCACAGGAGCAGTTCTTAGAGAGGGCTATGGGTTGACAGAGACCGCTGTAGTTACCCATGTTAATCCCCTCTATGGTAAGAATAAGCTTGGTAGTATTGGTATACCGATACCAAATACATATGCAGCGATAGCAGATCTTGAGAAACCTGTACTACTACCGCCAGGGAGTATTGGGGAGATAGTTATCTCCGGGCCACAGGTTATGAAGGGCTATAATGTTGAGGAGGAGAACAGGCTGGCTTTCTTTACCGCGCATGGTCTCAGATGGTTCAGAACAGGCGATATTGGGTATATGGATGAGGAGGGCTATTTCTATGTTCTTGATAGGAAGAAGGATATGATCAAGTATAAGGGCTACTCAGTATATCCGAGGGAGATAGAGGAGGTGCTTCTCTCCAACGAGTGTGTTAAAGAAGCAGCAGTGGTAGGGATACCAAGTCCTGATGTTGGGGAGATCCCGAAGGCTTTTGTTGTATTGAAGGATGCTTGTATTGGTAAGATCAGGGAGGATGATCTGTTAAAATGGGTTGAAGATAAGCTAGCACCTTATAAGAGACCTAAATCCATCGAGTTCCGAGGAGATCTTCCCAAGAGCCCTGTAGGTAAGATCTTAAGAAGAGTACTTAGAGATGAAGAGTTAAAGAAATTACAGAAACAGGAATGAAAGGTCAAACTCCGATCTTAGGTATTTCTTTTTAATGGATCTTAATTCTAACTTCCCTAACCTTTAATATGTAGAGCCAGATCGCGAATCTCTAAAGCTCGGTGTTTATAAAAACGCCGGAAGGCTTTATAAACCTTAACTTGATAGTACGTTATAGTATGGAGTATTCGAATCGAGTATTCTAAGTAAAGAGGATATGACTAGAGAAGAACAATAAGCAGTTAAATGTTCTTTGCAGAGTCTCTCTAAAGAGCTTAGGATCCATAGATACACCTAAAGATCCTCAGGATCTCTTTATAGTGCATCTGTCCTGGGGCTGTTGGGGTTTCTATATATCCATAAATGAGTTTTGATCCCATGAGGGTTAGTGCTATTCTTTCCAGAGGATCTGAGCCCATTGGCATCACAGCTATATTATCATACCCAGCCTCTAGGAGAGATGCTAAGAGCTCTTTATAGCCCTTCATATTATTGACAGCTATTTTTATAACGAATGCTTTTTCTGCATAAACGTTTATTCTCGATATAATTTCCTCTTTTGTTGGTAGTCTAGATATGTAATGGATCGAGAGGATCTTCCCATCGTACGGGATTCTATGTTTCTCAACGAAAGATATCTCGACATCGTATAGTAAGCCGAGTTTATCAAGTCTGCTAAGATACTCAGCTTTGAGGTGTTCGTCAACCTCTCTCAAGCCCCCCTCGGATCTATCTCTTATAGTGACAATGATTCTATCCCTAAATCTTGCCAGCAGATCTGGTTCTATCGATAGGGGATTATCCATGTAGTCAAGCCTAACCTCTACAAGATCTGCGTCATCAGCAATCCCGATCTTCAAAAGATCTTGAGGCGATCTTATTGGTAGTGATGCGATCACAATCGGTTTTCTATTCTTCAATCCTAACCCTACCACCGATGCTCACCAGATCCTCCCAGAATCTCGGGTTACTCTTATTAACACATTCCGCACCATATATAGTCCCGCCAGCTTTTAGGGCTAGCGGTGTAGCCATCATAGCAACCCTATGATCATTCATACAACTTATCTCTGCAGGTTTAACATTATTGTTAGACCTACCCTCGATAAAGATCTCGCTATCATTGTTAGTCCATGCTCTGACACCAAAACTGTCTAAAACGCTTATTATAGATGCTATTCTATCACTCTCCTTGATCTTAAGCCTACCAGCTCCTTTGATTCTTGTCACTCCATTCGATATTGCAGCTAGCGGTGCTATGGATAAGCCTAGGTCTGGTATATCCTCTATATCAACATCGACAGCCCTGTACTGGCTGCTGGCTGAGACTATCCATGTTTTATCTACATAGATGCTTTCAGCACCCATATTCCTATATATCTCGACTATCAAGTGATCCCCTATATATTGCTTTGGCTCCGGGAGATCCAGGATCTCAAGCCGGCCCCCAGTGGTTAGGGCTGAGGCGGCATAGAAAGATGCTAGTGCGTAATCGCCTTCAACTTTCGCTCTTACAAACCTGATTTTCTCTCTCCTCTCAACTTCGATGGTGTTGCCCGAGATCTCTGAATAGCATCCGAAATCCATGAGCACCTCTTTTGTGAGATATATATAGCTTCTCGACACTATGGGGGGTTCTATGTATATCTTACCACTACCTGAGAGGCAGAAGGCTATCATGAAACCTGATATGTATTGGCTACTTTCCCACCCAGCTATCCTTATCCATGTATCATCTAATCTCCCCTCCACAGTTGCTGGAAGGCGGTTTGATGATATCTTGACGCCTCTACCACTCAGAGCCTGTACGATCGCATTGAGAGGTCTTCTCCTGAGACTATGATCACCATCTATGTTTACCTTACCTCCTATCACTGCTATCACCGGGATCAAGATCCTCAGGCTTGTTGCAGAGCCTCCCAGGTATATATTTTCATTCTTTATCGATGCATTTCCCACTAGCCCAAAAATATTATTATTTACGCTAACTCCGAGGGCCTTGACGGCTCTTATAGCTGCATCTACATCATCAGAGCGAGGAAGATCTATTATCTCTACTGGGGATAGTAGGGATGCGAATATAAGTCTTATGGCATGGCTTTTAGATCTTGGTGCTCTGACTGCTCCGGTGATAATTGATCTCTCTACACGAACCTTCATACCCTATAACCTCGTTATACTAGCGGGCTCTGTTACCAGAACCCTGCCTAACCTACTAAACAGATCTATAACAGGCCCCTCTTCCCCCTTCTTAGTGATCGCGAAGATCGAGGGCCCATTCCCGCTAACCCCAGCTGCTAGGGCTCCTAGTCTTAAGGCTTTTCTGATAGGTTCGATCTCATAGCCTAGTATCTCGGCCACGGCTATTCCGTTAAGCCTCATTGCCGTTAATATATCTCCCCTTATAGCTATACTGAAGATCTCTCTGAAGAGGTCTTCAAACCTCCTTAGAGCATTAGGATCTATTCTGGTTCTTCCTCCCCTAGCCAGTATGATCACCGATAAGTCTTTAGGTGGTTCTCGGAGATCTAGCAGTTTGTTTTCTTTATTATTGGTGAATGATATCCCTCCATGGTATGAAGCTGTTGAGTCATCATAAGCGCCTGTTATAGAAACGCCAGCCTTTATTGATAGTTCTGATGCCAACTTTGGTGTGTCTATGTAGTTTAAGCCATATTTATTCTTTATAGCCTCTATGAGGGCTACTGCAACAGCACTACTGCTCTTAAGCCCACCTCCAGCCGGTATCGGGGATCTGACCGAAACTCTCAGTCCAGGTATTCCTAAGCTTTGTCTGAAATGCTCAATAATAACGCCTATTAATCCATCATGGTGCTCGGAACCTTCTTCTAACGAAACCTCGATCTTTAGGTTCACAGCCATGGTGGATCCAAGCCACGCGGGGATCGCATTTACTATTGAGACCCCTGCATACGCCCACATGCCTCTATATACCTCCTCCAATTACTCTCTATTCTATCGATGTCTTCTTTGGAGAGTTTGACAGGATTTATAACCCCGGATCTTATCATGTGATCAGCTATTACAAGAGCAACCATGGCCTCAACAACCGAAACCCCCCTTATAGCTACCGCTGGGTCATGCCTGCCAATAACAGATATTGTTGTTTCCTCCATGGTTCTCAGGTCTATTGTTCTCTGAGGCTTTCTAATAGAGCTGGTTGGTTTGAATGCGCATCTAATAACTATATCCTCGCCAGTCGTTATCCCACCGAGGATCCCGCCGCTATAGTTATATCTCCACCTAGGCTTCCCATCTTTAACGATGATCTCATCGTTAGCCTCACTACCCTTCATCCTGGCTGCTTTGAAGCCGAGCCCGTATTCGAACCCAACTACGGCTGGTATTGAGAGGATAGCCTTAGCCAGATCGGCTTTGATCTTATCGAAGACAGGTTCACCAAGCCCTGCTGGGGGGTTTCTCACGATAATCTCAGCAACCCCTCCATAGCTATCTCCCTCTTTCATAGCCCTCATTATAAGATCCTGATATGCCTCTTCTAAATCCTTCCTACATGCTCTCACGGGGCTGTTTCTAGAACATAATATCTCCTCAAAACTAGGCTCTGTGTTTAACTCAAGCGGGCCGAGACTTTTTAGATGTCCTGCCACCCATGTATCTGTGATCATTAACAGTTTTTTAGCGATAGCCCCACCTATTACTCTAGCCACGGTTTCCCTAGCGCTAGCCCTCCCGCCTCCTCTATGATCCCAGTTTTCATACCCATACCTAATTATATATGGTAGGTCTGCATGCCCCGGTCTGGGTTTATATCTGATCTCATCATATGGTTTGGATATAACGTCTATGTTTTTCACAACCACAGCTATTGGTGCGCCTGTTGTTCTTCCGTTAAATACTCCTGAGAGGATCTCTGGTTTGTCTTCCTCTCTCCTCCCAGAAACATAGATTCTTCCGGGCTTTCTGAATGATAACTCGAATTCTATATCGCTTTCACTGAGTGGGAGACCGGCTGGAACACCATCGACTACAACCCCTACTGCGGATCCGTGGCTTTCTCCGAAGGTGGTTATTCTTAGAGCCCTACCAAACGTATTTCCCGGCATATAGGTAATCCACCACCTCGTGCTCTAGATGTGTTAGGTCTCTCTGTTGCCATATGCTTTGGGAGTGGAGGGCTCCTCTTACTAGTATTTGAAGACCATCTATTGTGATCATGTTTCTCTTCTCTGCAGCATCTATTAGGTATGTTTTCACAGGTCTGTATACGAGATCTATTGCTGCGGTGCCTTCTATACAGCTTCTCGGTATCGACGATGGTTCCGGGGTTGCATTAACTATGATCTCTTGTTTAATATTGCTGCATTCCTGGATCACTTCAGCTTGATAGCCATGGCTTTTCATTCTTTGGGTGAGCTCTTCAGCTCTGGCTCTGGTTCTGTTGATAATATATATCTCGCACTCTAGATCTCCGAGCGCGTATGCAGCTGCTTTAGCAGCACCCCCAGCTCCAAAGATCAGACATTTAGCACCACCAAGCCTTCCGATCTTCTCCTCAACTAGTTGCTTGATCGCTAGGTAATCGGTGTTATAGCCAACCTTGTTATATATAGTGTTAACAGCACCTATCTTGGATGCTATGGGGTCGGTTCTCTCTATATATCTCAGGATCTTCTCTTTATATGGTATTGTTACGTTAAGGCCGAGTGCGATCTCCACAAGCCCGGCTGCAGCCTTATCGAATATATCTTCAGGTAGGTCGAAGGCTAGATATACTGCATTAAGCCCTGTTAGATCGAATACATAGTTATGTATTGCTGGAGATAGTGTGTACTTTATCCCCTTGCCTATGAGTCCATAGAGTCTTGTTGAGCTATCTATTCTAGGCATTTTTTCAATAACCTCTCAAGGATCTCTATGTCAAGCTCTACCCTTTCCCACGCACCTATTTCCTTTGGCAGGGGCATCAGGATCTTTCCTCTTCTTCTCTTCTTATCCATCTTCAATGCCTTAACCGCCGTGTCTAGATCTATTTCGACTCCAAGCTCTCTAGAAGATCTTGGGAGATTATAGAGAGACAACAATTCCTCAAGATATCTAGTTACACCCTTTCCTGCGACTCCGAGCTCTTCTGCTAGTGTTGCCTCACAGACCATACCTATCGACACAGCTTTTCCATGGCTTATCTTAAAATTGCTGCTAGCCTCTATGGCGTGTCCTATGGTGTGCCCATAGTTAAGCACGATCCTTATGCCCATGTTGTCTCTTTCATCAGCCTCAACGATCCTCATCTTATTAACTGCGGATCTAAATATTATTTCTTCAAAAACCTCGGGATCCTTATTATATATATCTCTATATCTAGCCTCTAGGAGTCCGCATAACTCCTTATCGAGGGTTATGCAGTATTTTATAACCTCTGCCATGCCGTTGGCGAGATCATCTCTGGAAAGGCTTTTGAGGAACGAGATATCCGATATTACTAGGGCTGGCTGGTAGAATGTTCCAAGCATGTTCTTAACACCATCCATGTTAACACCATTCTTACCGCCCATTGCGGCATCCACCATTGCGAGTAATGTTGTTGGTATGTTGATCAGCTTGATCCCCCTTTTATATATAGATGCAGCGAAACCGGCTACATCCATTATAGTTCCGCCTCCGAGTGCTACTATCCACTCCAGATCTGGTGATGATCCCGTATGGATCTTTCTCACAATATCGAGAACCACCGATATGTCTTTCGCCTTCTCACCATCATCTATAGCTATTATGCTTGATGCTCTCCTAAGCCTCTTAATAACAGGCTCGGGATCTATCCTTGAGCTATGTATTACAGAGACTTCTCCCTCAATCTCGCTCAGAGTATCTAGAGAGTTGTTGCCAACAACTATTACGCTTTTTACGCTGCATAGGTTTGATACGTATCTCCTCATACATCTCTCCCAAGGATCCTTGCAACGGATCTTAGCCTCTCCATAAGAGAGGCGAAACCAGCTATATCTAACTGTTGCTCGGAATCGCTTAGAGCCCTCTCAGGATTGTGGTGCACCTCTATTAGAAGCATATCAGCTCCAGAGGCTATAGCTGCTAAGGCTAGGGGTGCGACCAGATCTCTTTTACCCGCTGGATGGCTTGGATCCGCGCATACTGGGAGGTGTGTTAGCCTCTTCGCAAGCGCTATGCCCCCCACATCTAGTGTGAATCTTGTCCCTGTTTCAAAGCTTCTTATACCTCTCTCGCATATAACGACGGAGCCATTACCCTCTAGCAATATGTATTCAGCACTACTGAGCCATTCATCGACAGTGTTTCCGAAGCCTCTCTTGAGTAGAACGGGTTTTCCTATTCTCCCAACTTCTTTTAATAATGAGAAGTTTTGGGAGTTCCTAGCACCTATTTGAACCATATCCACATATTCCCTAAATAGAGTTGCGTCTCTGGGATCCATTATTTCGCTAACCACCGGTAAACCGGTTTCTTCAGACACCCTCCTCAGGATCTTTAACCCCTTCTCACCGAGACCCTGGAATGAGTAGGGACTGGTTCGAGGTTTGAAGGCGCCGCCTCTTATCATCGAGACCCCTAGGTTTTTTAGCGTTCGAGAGATCGTGATCATCTGTTCCTCATCCTCAACAGAGCATGGCCCGGCTGCGATTACTATCCTCTTACCCCCTATCTCAACCCCATTTACATTTACTATTGTATCTTCTTTCTTCCATTCTCTGCTTGCTAGGGGATAAGGCTTTTTGGTTTTTATCGTTGCCTCGATGCTGGGATCTGTTAAGCCTTCTACGATGTTGTCAGGCCATGCTAGAACTAATTTTCTGCCATATAGCTCTACTATTCTATGGGATGCTCCTCTACTACCTAGTTTATCTACTAGGCTATCGATACTGGATCCTTTCTTAATCACATATAGGATCATCTATCACCACCAAACTTTTTAACTGTGGAAAAAAGAGCTTCAAGCCCTATCCTTCTAGCCTCGGGAGCGTGGGCATTATGCTCCTGGATCTCCAGTACCACTTTTATGTTGTTTTTAACGCGATCTATGGCGTCCTGTATCTTTTTGAAGTTATAGGTCATATATACCCTGTAATCTATGCCGAGGTCCTTAGAGAGTCTCTCTACAGCCTCTGAGAGGGCTAGCATATATATGTGTGGAAGAACCTGGACTATAGCCATTGCTTTCTCATGCTCTTCATAACTTGCTATAAGGGGTATGAGTCCTACTGATGACCAGAATGAAACCACCTCGTTAACAACGTCAAGTCCTGTTGAGGATGGTATGATCACTATAGTTTCTCCGTATGGTATGGATAAGGGGCCGAATAAGGGGTGTGTTGATACATATTTAAACCCGTATCTCGTAGATTCACGCTCTATTAAGTGATAGATCTCTCTCTTTGTTGAGAGTATATCCATGACCACCTTACCTTTCATAAATGTTGCAATTGCATCGAAATACCCTTTTGCAAAGGCCTCTCTGGAGAGTGTTAATAGCACGTAATCGCTTTCCATGATTACCTTATCTGGCTCGCCGTAACTGCAGTTAAGCTCTTTTGCTAGGTTCTCTGCTTTCTCTAGATCCCTTCCGCTTATGCTAACTCTATATCCAGCTTTGGATATGATCTTTCCCAAGGTTCTAGCCATACCTCCATAGCCTATTATAGCTACTCTCCTACTGCTAGCTCTACTGATCGATTGAGCTGCTATTGAGTATTGTATAAGTAGCTTTACAATATTCTGGGCAAGTTCTTCTGGCAATCCTTTTTCTTTCGAAAGAGCGATCCATTTTTTCACCACCTCCTGCTCTCTGCTAGGGTCTCTTGTGGGGAGCCCCATTGCTCTCTTTATATATCCTATTTTTCTTGATATCTCTATCCTTCTTGAGATCATTTCTATCAATGCCTCATCAACTCTATCTATCTCAGCCCTAAGAGCCTCTAGATCTCCTACCACTCCCCATAACCTCCGCCACGGCTTTTATGATGGAGTTTTTCCCAAGCCCGAAGTGTTCTATCAACTCTTCTTGGGATTTTGCTGTTCTTCCGAAGGTTGTTGTTCCAAGAATCTTCATTGGAACTGGATATCTCTTTACCACAACCTCTGCTATGGCAGATCCTAATCCTCCGTGGATGCTATGCTCCTCAACTGTTACTATAGCTCCTGTTTTTCTTGCGTATCTCTCTATCGTATCCTCATCTATTGGTTTTATACTAGCCATGTCTATGACAGCAGCTCTTATACCTATTCTGCTGAGCTCTTTTGACGCTTCTAGAGCGTTCCAGAGAACAGGTCCGGCGCCTATTATTGTTACATCCTCTCCATCCCTTAGGACTGTTGCTCTGCCAAGCCTGAACTCATCGTTTATATCAACTGTTATTGGGGGTGAGTAGTCCCTACCTATTCTATAATACACGGGTCCTCTCTCCTCAGAGATTATCTTTGGAAGGCTTCTCATGATCTCTGAGGAGTCTGCTGGGACGACTACCTTCATGTTTGGGATCACTCTCATTAACGCTATATCCTCTAAGGCTTGGTGGCTTGAGCCATCAATACTATCACTCAGCCCGGCATGTGTTGCTACGAACTTCACATTTAGATTCATCCTAGCCGTTGTGTTTCTTATCTGCTCCCAGGCTCTCATAAGGAACATTGCGAAGCATGTTACAAGAGGCCTCATACCGGCTGCTGCTAGCCCTGCTGCGAAGTTCACCATATGTTGTTCCGAGATTCCTACGTTGAAGAACCTTGCTGGGAAGCGGTCTCTGAAGTAGGAGGCTCTTGTTGAGTCTCCTACATCTGCTGTGATCACGACAAGATCCCTGTGGATCTCTCCCAGCGATACGAGAAGCTTTCCGAAGGTCTCACGCATTGATGAGAGCTCTCTTAACAACCTCAACACCTGGTTTTTGGCTCTTTGTGTTCTCTATCTCGACGACTCCTTTCCCCCTAACTGTTTTTGCGAATATTATTGTTGGTGCCTTGCTATTTATAGCATCGCTTATAGATCTATCTATGCTGGCTATGCTATGACCATCACATATATGAACCCTCCAGCCAACAGCTCTCCATACATGGGGTAGGTAGTGTTTTGGCTTGATATCGTCTATAAATCCGTCGAGCTGGAAGCCGTTGTTATCAACCACTACTACGAGGTTATCCAGCTTTCTAGCTGCGGCATGTGTCATGGCCTCCCATACCTCGCCCTCGTCCTGTTCACCGTCACCCATGATCACATAGACTCTCCCAGACCCCCCATGGATCTTTATGGCTGTAGCAACTCCCACGCCAAAACTTAGCCCTTGTCCAAGGCTTCCTGTTGACATATCGACACCAGGTATGGAGATCTCCGGGTGTCCTTGTAGAATGCTATTTATGCTATGTATTCTTTCAAGCTCTTCAAAAGGTATTAGTCCTGCTTCTGCAAGTGCTGCATAAAGGGCTGGTGCTGCGTGTCCCTTGCTTAGTATAAGCCAATCCCTGTTAATGGGATCTCCGGTTCTTCTTAGATATTTGAACACGACTGTCGTGAGTATCTCTACTGAGCTTAGCGAGGAGCCGAGGTGGAGGGATTGGTCGTTGAGATACATTCTTAGTATATGCTTCCTTATTCTAATAGCTAGGAGTTCGAGATCCTCTATGCTTTTGCCATTACCCATTGGTATTGGAACTCCATCGCCCCACCAACCTCGCCTTGAGTAAATTCAAAAAGGGTATATAAGCATTACTATTCGTGTTGACAGGTGTGAGGAAGCAGCTTGGTTTAAGATAGGTTGTTATTGATGGTCATCACTACTGTAATCAAAAACCCTAAGTGTTATTATCAAAAAGCCCTATATAGTTATAACGTCACGTTAAAGGCAGGTTTAGCTTTAATGCCTTTACTATCTCTTTATACCTATTTCTAACAGTCACTTCCGTCACGCCTGCTATCATGGCTATCTCTTTCTGTGTCTTTTTCTCGTTATTGAGTAGGCATGCTATATAGACGGCAGCAGCCGCGATACCAGCCGGATCTTTCCCAGCACCTATTCCGGTATCTCTTATCTTCTTAAGTATCTCTTTAGCCGTTGCTTCTATGCTTCCGCTAAGGCCGAGGGTGCTTATGATCTTTGGAACGTGGTGGAATGGATCAGGCTTTGGCATCTCAAGCCCTAGATCCTTCCAGTCGAGCTCTTTGTATAATAGTCTGAAGCATCTTGCGAGCTCCTTTCTCCCACTCTTCGTATACTGGGCTATCTCATCAAGACTCCTGGGTACGTTCATAATCCTACAGGCTGCATAAAGTGCTGCTGCAACAACACTCTCGATAGCTCTCCCCCTAACCAGCCCTGTCTCGACAGCCTTTCTATATATAATTGCAGCCTGTTCTTGAACCTCCTTTGGGAGGCCGAGGGAGTTTGCTAGTCTCTGGAGCTCGGAGCTGGCTTGTGTAAGGTTCCTATCTATGGCGTTCTGAACTTTTGTTCTTATCTGCCATTTCCTCATTCTGGCATACTCCATCTTCTTTTTCAGATCAAGCTTCTTGCCAGTTGCGTCTCTATCCTTGTAATCAATTATTGTGACTAAACCTATACCCTCCATTGCTGGAGCTAGGGGTGACCCGGATCTTGTTCTCCTCTCCCTCTCCTCAGGTGTGAATGCCCTCCACTCTGGTCCTTGATCGACGATTCTTTCCTCTAGGACTTCTCCTGTCTCCTCGCATATATATGCTCCTCTGGCTACGTCGATCACGATCTTATCTGGAGGGCATCTGGTCTCCTGATTACCGCTACTCTTCCCAGCCTTTACCTCGACCTCGTTAACTCCTGAAACCATGTTCAAAAAACCATCACCCCCACTAATAACTAGGCATGCATAAATAATATGCGTTTCAGAGCTTATAAATACAAGCCCTCGGATCGTCTGTTTAGTGGGTAATCATTTCGAGAACCTTTTTAGCCAGAACTTCGGGCTCCCACCTAGTTCCGACAGCTATTTTCTTTCCATTAACAGCGATAATCGGTAATCTCCCACCCCTATACATAATCATTTTGAAAAGTCCTCTCAGTGTAAGTGCTTCTATTATTACTACCCTAGCAAAAACCCTACGTGTGATCATGTTTATAAATATTGTCAGCTTTTTAGATAGCTCTAGCAAATCTTCCGGATACTCGTTAACCTGTCGGGGTTTATAGTCTACCCCAAAGCCCCTCATGAGGATCTCGCAGTGTTCGCAGTGGCCAAGCATTATTGGGTTGATTGTTATTATTTCTACAACGGCTATAGACGATCTGGGGGGTTTGATTCTAAACATGACACATACTACCTCCTATACTGTTTAGCACAGCATCAACCCAGTCTTCTCCTCCTATGAATTCGATTAGTATGGTTCTGTCGGTGATCCCGCAGTATAGATGGATCCCCAGAGTTCTGGTTGTTCTTAATCCATGTCTCTTCCTATATATATAGGCTTTTGCTCCATGTCCAGAGATCACTAGATCGTATATCTTCTCAACCCTCCTTAGATCCTTGATCCCCCAATGCTCTTTAAAGCCGGGCCATATCTTGATTCTAAGCATGATCTCGCCCTTAGGTGTTGCTAGCCCATGCTCCACTTCTCCTTCTTTTACCCATTTTACGTTTCCTTGCCTTGTGCTTGTAAAAACGTCTGAGTTCATTGGTATAACTACTATCCTCCAATCAATCGGAATCGATATTACCAGGTAGTTATAGACCCCTGTTATTATGTTACCTACAGCTATTGTTACGTTCTTTGACTCAGTGTGCATCAAACTCGCTCATAACCTCCAATAGATCTTTCTCTCTAAGGCTTCTCCTCTTAAAAGCCTCAAGCTCGCCTACGAGATATGGGAGTAATCTTAATGCATAGTAGTTAGAGATAAAAGGTATTCCTAGAAATTCACCTAGTAATAGAAGATATACCGAATCTTTATAACTCCTAGCTATATGGAGCGTTTCCCTATATATCTCATAGGTGCTCATACCGAATATAAAGTCACTCACTATCTTCTTAACCCTATCAGCTGTTGTTGAAAGCCTACCGGTGATCCCTTTCATTATCGAGCCTCGAGATCCCTTATGAGTCTTTTGAGCCTATCTATACCAACGATATCCTCAGGGTATAGGGGTATGTAGCCTAGGAGCTGGTTTCCAAACAGCTTTCTAATATACTCCATGTTTCTCTCTTGCTCCTCGAACTTGGATTTGAGAAAGCCTGTAGCGTCTCTATCAGCCTCCTCCTTGGGTATAAGCATATTGACTACAACACCCCCGGAGGGTATTTCATAAGCCTTCACCATATCCATAAACCTTCTCACAACAGATATGGATAGCATTGTAGGTATTGTAACGAATATAAAGCTGGTTTTCGAAGGATCTGTGAGCACGCTCTTCACACTAGTGTATCTCTTATACAGCTCGAGGAGCTCTATCAATACCGGGTCGCTCTTCATCTCTTCCAAGGCTTTATCTTTCCTAAAGCTTAGCTGGGCTCTGAGTGATAATGCCTCCTGCCTTGATTTTATAACCCTCTGGAGCCAGAGGCCATAGATCTTTGACAATCCTATCAGCCTTATAGCATTAGCAACAGCAGCTGTGTCAAAGACGATTCTATCGAACCTCTCTGACTCGTTGAGTATAAGATCCATCATTTTATCAAAGGAGGCTGCTTCCTGGAATGCTGGGTTTGTTGTCGCTATCTCTATAAACCCTTTTGGGTCTATCGGGATCTCGGCCCATTTGAGGAAATCCCTTATAAGTTTTGTTATCCTTTCTTTATACCTAGCAACGACATCCTCGATCTCTACTTCTACGGCGTATAGATTACTTACGCCTTTAACCTCAACTATAGATCCTCCCGACAGGTTTTGCTCAAACACCGAGGATAGTGAGTGGACAGGGTTGAAGCTGGCTATAAGCGTCTTATACCCTTGCTCTGCAAGGTTAAGTCCTATTGCAGATGCTAGTACTGTTTTTCCAACGCCCCCCTTACCCCCTACGAATATGAATTTCTGCTCTCCTCTAACTATCGGCATGTGATCACCTCTTGGAGATAGCCTCAAGATCATCGAGGGTTATGGTAGACTCCCAGAGCTCTTTGGCTACAGCCTCTATCATCTCAAGCCCTCTAGGCTCTCTTCTGAGCATTGGTATTATGGCTAGTATGAGGTCCTCGAACTTCTCGTATATCTCTCTCAGGAAAGGTTTTTGAGCCTCAACTCTTTTCTTGAGATATTCAGGAGCCCTGGGGTCTTCGAGGATCGCTGGTGGATAGACTTGGTTGACAACAACGCCAGACATTCTCAGCCCTAGCTCTTCGAACATTTTTAATGCTTTCTCAGTATCAACTATAGCCATCTTCTCGGGGATCAGGACCATTGTGAATGCTGTTCCCTTGGGATCTGTTATTAATCTGCTAAAACTAACGATCCTATCCCTTATGCTCTCGAGCTCTTTTAACAGCTGATCCTCTCTCTCCGTGTACTTCTCTCTCTTAAGTCTAGAGGCTACCTTCTCATACTCGTAAGCCTGCCTCCTAGCCTCTGTTATTTTATCAACCCATTTGCTCAGAATATCTGCCATAGCAACCATCCTTATCCCGTGCCCGAATGGAGGCATGTCGAAGACATAGAAGTCATATTTATTCTGCGAGACCACGTCGAGCATTGCGTCGTATACTGCTGATTCATACATAGCAGGCTCGGCTACTGCTGATTCAATATAGTCCTCAACCTCTCTAGGGATCTCCTCTATTTTATACATATCCTTGATCTTCTGTCTTATAGAGTCGACGTACTCCTTAATCCTTTTATCAGCATCTATCTCTAGGACATAGAGGTTCTTAGAGATCTCTATCTCACCTTTACCAAATAGATCCTTCTCAAAGATATCGCTCAGCGAGGCCTGGGGGTCTGTTGAGAAGCAGAGAACCCTTTTACCCATGGTGGAGAGTTTATAGGAGAGCGCAGCGCTAGACGTTGTCTTACCAAGCCCTCCCTTACCAGCGAATATAGCTATCTTGAGCTCGGGTCTTTTCTCAAACAAGTATTTAAATCCAACGCTCCTAGGCATAGGATCACCCGGTTACGATATCGGTGAAGTCCCTCTCTCGAAGCATCCTTAGCTTCCAACCCTTGATGTTAGGAACCATGTATGGTAAGAGCCTGAGCGTGTAATATGGTGGGAGTAAGGGGATTCCCATCATATCTCCTATCGTCATTAGCATGAAGAGGTACTCTATATACATCTTCTCCTTCATTATTGCGGTAACCTGTCCATGGAGGGAGATTCCATATATAGCTTCGCTTAATCGTGATAATAGACCTCTAATACCTTTTTTACTACTGGTATCGCTTGGATTACCACTGCTCAGTATTTACCACCGAAATAATACTGCCACTAGGGTTAATATAAGTTCGACAAAGATCTATCTAATCTATAAATCAAAAATTAAGTTTATATTAAAAAATTATTATATATGGATTATATCTAGGCTTTAGCGGCTGTTCTGTACTTGAAATAGCCTCTGAAGAGATAGTATGTCATTAAAGCGCCCATGATAGCGAGAATAATCCCTAGTGCTGCTGAAACCATGTTTGAAACCGTAACCACACCTGCACCGAATTTTGCTTGAACCGCTGCCTGGACACCGATTGGCCTGTTAGCTAGTAGATATGCCGTATACGTATATGCTTCCCAGAGTAGGGCTGCGACGGTAGTTATTGCCATGAACATTCCGGGATATATAACATACCATGTTGGTCTCTTAACCTTGGCTAGGTATACAGCAACCAGCAGGAGTGCTAATCCCGCGAGCAGTTGGTTTGTTCCTCCGAAGAGCAGCCATAGGTTGACCCAGCTTCCGGTAAATGCGAGGAAGATCATTATTAGGATGAGAACAAGTGGAGAGACCCATCTGTTACCAAGTATGTTTCTCTCAAACAGCTCTGCGGAAACCGTTCTCCATACTCTTACAAACAGCATGCTTGTTATCATCCCCATAACTGCTACGAACATTGCATAGAACAGGTTCATAGCATCTCTCGAAATACCTGTTAGGGCTGATGTAAGTGTTGACGCACCAGTTACATATGCTCCTGCTGCTAGGGGGTACGTTGCTAGGATCATAACAGAGGCTACTGAGGAGAGTCCAACAATGCCTTCTGTGATCATAGCTCCTCCACCAACTGGTCGGGCATCTGTCTCGAACTCGAGCTGTTTGGATGTAAGCCCGCTTGAGACTAGGCTATGCCATCCAGATATAGCTCCGCATGCTATTGTGACGAAAAGTATTGGCCATAAGGGGCCTGTTTGTGGGTTTTCGAGTGGGTTTGTTGGCCATAGATTCTTTACCGGGGCTTGTGCTATTTTTAACCCTGTAAATGGTGTTGCCAGCGCGGCTATGATCACTAGGATTAGGGCTATGATTGCTGGTAGGTATCCAACATAAACTGTTGGTAATAGGAACCTGGGCATCGGGGTTACTGCACCTATATAGTATATAATAGCCAGGACTACGAGCCAGAAGAGCACGGTATATGTTCCAGGCTGTGTCGGGAATGTTCTCACATCAAGTGGGAATGTTCTTGGGTCGTCGAGGAAGTTGGTTGCTGGGGCTCTCAGCTGTGGGAATGTTACTGTGAGAACGATCCCTGCGAACACAAGTACTAAGGCTACTATTGTTGCTATAAGGACATCGATCTTTAATCTAAATACTAGGTGTCCGAAGATCACGCCAGTGAATAGTATGAATAGTATTGGTATGAATGTGCCTGGGATCTGGTTAAACACCGTTGTTATAACCCATGCGAATACAGAGGTTATTATTATTAGATAGGCTATTAGATATCCTAGGAGTAGTTGTCTCGCCCTATTGCCCAGAAGCTCGTATGTTATAGGCCCCATGGATCTCCCGTCATTCCTTACTGACATCATCATAGCCGAGTAATCCTGAACCCAGCCTATGAAGAAGTTACCCACGATCAGCCATATCAATGCAGGAAGCCATCCATAGAACCCTACCGCGATTAGAGGACCTACTATTGGTCCCAGGGCTGCTACGCTTTTGAACTGGTAGCCATAGAGAACATATTTGCTTATGGGGAAGTACTCAACACCGTCGAAATACTGCTTAGCTGGTGTGGGTCTGCTTGGGTCTGACTGCCATATCCTCTTATCAACATACTTTGAATATACAGCATAGGCTATTGCGTATATTACAAGTCCTATTAATATATAAGGCATTGGTGTGTCCAGCAATTTGTACACCTTCAGTATTACTTAATACTAGGGCGTAATATAAATATTACAATATATGAGGCAGAACACGAATAGTAATATATAAAATAGTGTTATTTTGAATAAATATACTGATCTATGATGTCTACACCGAGATCCGGGCTTTGTGGTAGCTGGTCTGGTATCGTTTGATACCAGGTGCTCCTTTCTAGGGTTTTTCTGGATCTTAGAGCTTCTATTATTTGGATTATTATTGTTGATCTCTTTTCATTAATTATTCTGGATCATTGTTGGGAAAGCTTTTACCCAATCTGCTCGGGTTTTATGAAACACATATAGATAGATAACAGATATCTCTACAAATATCTATTTTCCAGGTGTACATAGGGGAGTAGGAGAGCTAGTAACACTATAAATCTGGGCGGGATCAAACGACTTGTTACGGTATTATCAATAGAATAATTTGGAATAAGGCTTTGAGTTCGCTAGTTTTTCTTTTGGTGGATTATATATTTTTCTACAAGCTAATTAAGAGGTTTTAAGCTGTGGAGCTGCTCTGCATAGGACAATAGTAGTATAGTAGTTAAGGTGTTGTTTTATCTAATCTCCATGCTGTTTTTCTCGCTGCTTCTTTTCACTTGTGGAAATGTTTCCCTTAATCTTTTCTCGGCTACCGCGTATGCTTCTTCCAATATCTTTTTAGCCTCGTTTGTGCTTTGTGGGCTATACCATGTTGTTGGTGGTATGTATTCTCCTGTACTGCTTATAAGATCTCTTAGACTGTTTTCTATTAGCTGGGTCTCCATCTCTATGCTTGGAATTAGACCCTTGAAAACTCCTCTTATCTCTCTCAGGGCTGATAATGCAGGACCTATAGAGCCCATGGCTTCTCCTATAGCTATATAATTCTCTATTTTCAACACTATACCTTCCATAATGTATCTCAGTGCGGTGAGGTGTCTTAACACACTTCTTATCTGTTGGATCTCTCCAGCAACGATCATAGCCCTAGCATCGTCCCCCATTGTTGTTAGATCTACTACTTTCTCGAAGAGCTGTTTCTCCCTCTCCTCAAGCCTATGTATATAGTTGTCTATCTTGGATACGAAGCTTTTAAGCATTATCAGGGTATTTTCCACTCTCTCCTTTTTCTTTTTGAACTTATTATTGTCTCCGAAGCTCAGCATGTTGGAACCAAATATATTTATCATAATCACGTCATCCAAGCTATTTCTTGCTTCATCACTCCCTTATATAGTTAGGGGTTCTTAGCGGCAAAGGATTATAGGATCTTAGCCTATAAGGGCTTGTAATGCATGGTTATTAGTGAGCAACCTGGGGTGCGTTTGGTGAAAAAAATCTATACTAAGGATCTGTTGAAAAGCGGTTCTGAGAATCAGAGATACAGGATCTGTGGATGGGTTGATAGAGTCAGAGATCTTGGTAAGATAAAGTTTATCCTTGTGAGGGATAGAGAGGGTATCATCCAAGCCATAGCCAGAGTCGAGGAGACACCTAGTAAGGTGTTTGAAGTAATAAGAAATCTTGATAGAGAGGATGTCATATGTGTCGAGGGCGTGTTTAAAAAGAACCCTCAAGCACCAGGAGGTGGCGAGATAGTCGTCGAAAACATAGATGTGCTCTCTAAGGTTGTTGAGGTAGCCCCTATAGAGGTTCACAATTCGACAGAGTCTGACCTGGCTACGAGGCTTAGGTGGAGATGGCTCGATGTTAGGAACCCAAGGATTATGGGGATATTCGTGTTGGAAGCAGAGGTTGCTCATGCATTTAGAGAATACTTTAGATCCAACGGCTTTATCGAGATCTTCACACCAAAGATCGTTGGAGGCGCAACTGAGGGAGGCGCAGAGGTCTTCCCAATAGTCTATTTTGATAGACAGGCTTTCCTGGCACAGTCGCCTCAGTTCTACAAACAGATGGGCGTAATAGCTGGTTTCGAGAGGGTATTCGAGATTGGGCCTGTATATAGGGCTGAAAAGCACCATACTGTTAGACATCTAACTGAGTATCACTCAATAGACTATGAGGTAGGTTTCATAGACGGGTTGGAGGATGTTATAAGCGTTGCTGAGGGAGCCTTCAAATATGTTGTTGAAAGTGTGCTAAGAAAAGAGACCACGAAAATGATTATCGAGAGCTATGGTGGGTCTGATATCTTGATCCCGAAGGAGATGCCCAAAATAACTATGAGGGAAGCATATAGGATCCTTGAGGGTATGGGTAAGAAGATACCTTTTGGCGAGGATCTAGACTCTGAAGCTGAGAGGCTCTTATGGATGTATGCGAGGAAGGAGTTCTCATCGGACTTCATATTCGTGACAGAATATCCATGGAAGGTAAGGCCCTTCTATGCCATGAGAAAACCTGGAGAGCCTGAGTGGACGCTGAGCTTTGACCTCATATTCAGGGGATTGGAGGTAGCTACGGGAGGGCAGAGGGAGCATAGGTATCACGTTCTAGTCGAGCAGGCTAGGGAGAAGGGGCTTAACCCAGATAACTTCTGGTTCTACCTGGAGTTCTTCAAGTACGGTGCACCTCCGCACGGAGGTGCTGGGATAGGTTTGGAAAGGGTTGTTATGCAGATCCTAAAGCTCTCAAACATAAGGGAAGCCAGGCTATTGCCAAGAGATCCTGAAAGACTATTTCCCTAACACTTTAATAAAAACTCCTCTATATATGCTAAGCTATATTGATCGAGATCATCTTAACTTCTGTTAGATTATATATAGTTGTTCTCACACCCTCCCTACCGCCGAGCCCGCTGAGTTTAACACCACCGAATGGGAGTGCATCCCATCTAAGCCTAGTGCTATCATTGATCATGACACCGCCAGCCTTAAGCTCTCTTGCAATCCTAAGGGCTCGGGGAATGTCTTTGGTGAATATTGCTGCTTGGAGCCCGTAGTCGGTCATGTTAGCTATCTCTAAAGCCTCTTCGTCTCTTGAGAAGCCGACGATGGGCGCAACGGGGCCGAAGACCTCTTCTCTGAGAACATTTGCTGTTGGTGGTGGCTCATATATTACTGTTGGTGCTAGGTAGAAGCCTTTAAGCCTTAGTCTTTCTCCACCATGTAGTAGCTTTCCACCTTTATCGATCGCATCCTTTATCACACCCTCTAGATTTTGCAATGCTTCTTCTGAGATGACAGGACCCATATCTGTATCCTCTGCTAATGGGCTGCCCACTTTTAGTCTCCTAACACCTTCTAGAAAGGCTTCTGTGAATTTATCCTTGATCTTCTCGTGGACTATGATCCTCTTTCCAGAGTTGCAGTTCTGCCCAGCATATTCAAACCTAGCCCTCACAGCTATCTGGGCTGCTCTGGCTATGTCCGCGTCTTCAAGCACAATTATGGGGTCGGATCCTCCCATCTCCATCATAACCCTCTTCCCTGTCGAAATGGCTTTCGAAGCTATGGCTAGTCCTGTGTATGTGGATCCTGTGAATGTTATTCCAGCAACCTTTCTATTAGTAACGATCTCGTCACCAACTATAGAGGCAGGACCTGGTAGAACACTTACCACGCCCTTGGGGAGCCCAGCCTTATATAATATTG
Source organism: Desulfurococcaceae archaeon AG1 (assembly GCA_003116855.1). Lineage (GTDB taxonomy): Archaea > Thermoproteota > Thermoprotei_A > Sulfolobales > AG1 > AG1. The sequence goes on along the minus strand of BEWT01000016.1, from coordinate 9,316 downwards.
AGGCTAGCTCTAGGGCTGATATTGGTGTGGCTGATGCCGGTTTAACAACAACAGTGTTTCCTGCAGCTATGTTTGGTGCTACTTTGTGGGCGAAACTGTTGATGGGGAAGTTGAATGGTAATATAGCCCCAACGACCCCTATAGGCTCTCTAACCTCCATAACGATTCTGTTCTCGTTTCCAGGTGGATATTCATAAGCGTCCACACGGTGAACCTTACCTTCTAGGACAAATCTAGCCTCCTCCGCGGCGATTCTAAAGAGGGATATGGCTCTCAGAACCTCAACTCGGGCATCCCTTATCGGTTTCCCAGCTTCTAGTGCTAGTAGTCTTGCAAGTTCTTCTTTAGATTCCTCCATGATATCGGCTGCCTTTCTAAGGATCTTCATTCTATTTATCAGAGGTTCTCTAGAGAAGCTGTTGAAGGCTTCGTATGCGGTATCAATAGCCCTTCTAACTATATCCCTCTCGTTTGCTATTGAGACTTTATCTATAACCTCCCCGGAGCCGGGCGATATTACATTGTGATAAACACCTGTGTCTAGGTATTCACCCCCAATTATGAGGGCTCTCATTAACTACACCCGGCTAATTTTAGCTGGAGAATTAATAACATTTAATGCTGTGATGTTGTTTTAGTTGTATTAATGCTTGCGCTCCTCTCTAGCCTTTTTCTTCAGATCTTCTATAGCCTCCACCACTCTCTTATTGATCTCGCTTGTGACGGCTTCTTTATCCATAGGCTCTCTGATCCTAACCATGACTACTAGCTCGGAGCCTTCATCACTGCTCTTTCTAACTATAACAGTTGGTGGGAACCTCTGATCTAGTCTCGCCTTGAGCTTGTTAATCCTTTTGAGTATCTCGGACTCGACTTCAGCGAGATCTAATCCCTTTTCCACGAGAACCGGTATTGCTATCTCTCTCCACGCTTCTCTGGTCTCGTTGACAACTATGCTGGTTAGGAAATATGAATTTGGTATGGATACGATCCTACCATCATCTGTGAGGATCACTGTGACTAGGGGGTTTATCTCTATAACCGATCCTGTGTATCCTGCAACACTTATCCTATCGCCTAGTTTATAGGGGACATATATGTCTGAGAAATACTTACTAGCTATATTAGAGAGCACGTCTCTGAGAGCTATTATCAGGGCTATCCCTGCTAATACTATTAGAATAAGGAGGATCTCTACTCTGAGGCCAAGCTGTTCTATGGCGAGGAGTATACCGATGAACCATATTACTGCTGAGATGCTTTTTCTTATGCGTGATAAGATCAGGTGGGGTAACGTGGCCATAAGGCTCTTAATGGCTGTATCGATCACTTTAACAAAAAACCATGTAAGGATCAGTATTACTATGGCATAGAATGCTGGGTATAGTGCTTGTATCATGGAGGTTAGTGTTGCTATTATCTCACTGCTGATAACCATTCTATCTGCCCTCCACTATATATTCGATTAGCCTCATTTCGTCATCGATCACGGATTCTATGAAGCATTTCTTAGATGTCTCATACCCGTTATCACCTATGCTTTGTGAGAGTTTCTCGTCTTTGAGGAGTTTTATTATAGAGTTAGCTATCCCCTCTATATCGTTGGGGTCGATTACGATCCCGTTAACGCCATTTACTATTAGATCGGATACACCAGCCCTATTACTAACAATAACTGGTTTTTTATAGAGCCATCCTTCGATAACGGCTAATCCGAAGCCCTCTATTATTGATGGCAGCATAACCAGGTCTGCTCTTGAATATGCTGCTTCAAGATCCTTTTGATCAACATATCCTGTCATGATCACACTATCACTTACTCCAAGCTCCGTTGCCAGGTTTGCTAGATATCTAGCCCACCTCTCCCCCTTGCTTAAACCAACACCGTTTTTAGAGCTGGAGAAGCTCCCGTTGCCAACTAAAACCAGCTTTGCTTCTGGTATTGCTTTTTTCACTATCTTGAGGGCCTTTATAGCCCTGTCTTGACCCTTCATGGGATCCATTCTGGCTACTATAAGGATCACTTTATCGTCTGGTTTTAAACCGTATCTTGAGCCGAAGCTCTCTATATCACTCTCAGAGGGTTTACCATACTGCTTCGGATCTATATATGGATAGATCTCAGCTATATATCCTCGATAGCCCATATTCCTAAGAGTTTCCGAGTATCTCTTGCTACTAACTATTATAGCATCATATTTATTTAGATAAAAGTCCATCGATTCCATCCACTCGTCAGGTATTAGGTCTTTTTCAAGGGGTATATGCCACCTAAGGATCTTTGGTTTAAGTGATGTAACCATGCTACCAAGGGGTATGTGTTGAAAATCATGGATATATATTAGGTCGAAATCCTCCTCCCGATCCAGTGTATCGATAGCTTGTGCGACTCTTCTATTATAATAGACATAATCTATATACTCATCCATCCACATAAGATCCCTGACATCAGGGGAACTTTCACTGATCATGTGGAGAGTACCCCATATAGCCTCCTTAGCTTTCCCATAACCCTTAATCCTATCTGCGGGTATAGAGATATGGTAGATCCTTATCCCATCGATAATAATCCTTGGCGGAGCCTGGGGGTTGAGAGAGACCCACCAAGGGGCCTCGCCTCTCTCAACTAGTCTCTTGAGGAAGGGATATACCATTCTTGTAACACCCCCAGGGCTTAGTATGTAATGCTCGCCTCTTCTAAGGCTTCCTAGATCTATGATCTCTGGGGGTTTTTCGCTACTTTGTACGATCTCTTCAGGTCTTACTTTGAATCTCACAAGAGGGGTCTGTGTGATTGTGATCAGATGTGGTAATGGCAAGGCGTTTATCTCCCTAAAGTGATTCTCACCAGTGGATAAAAACAGTGATGATCCGGAACAACACAGGTTTCAGACATTCACAGATCTATTATAATGCATTATCCTCTTACAACCCTCCAGAGATCTCGATCACCGAGCCTGTTATGTATGGTGTCCTCATATATAATATGCTCCTTATCACCTCTACCACCTCCCACGGGTCTGCAGCTCTCTTGAGGGGTACATGATCTTTAATAGATTCTCTATGGCTGTGTGTCAGATCCTCTTTCTCGATCCACGATGGTGCTATTGTCACAACCCTTATCCCTTTTGGTGCGAGGATCTCTGCTAGCTGTTTAGTTAGATAGGTTATTGAAGCTTTAGAGGCTAGATAGGCTGGTGAGGGTTTCAAGGGGGCATAGATCCTATGTCCTCGTAATGCGGATAGGCATCCTATGTTTATTATTGTACCTCCATTATTCATGTATCTAGATGCCTCTAGGGAGAGTGTATAGGGCGCTATAGTATTGACTACATATACCTCTATCCATCTATCCACACTGAGATCCCATGGGCTTGTATCATCCCACACACCAGCACTGTTGATCAGGGCATCGATACCGCCGAGACACGCTATGCTCTCTTGTAAGGCTCTTCTTGCGAGTTCAATATTCCTCAGATCTGTTGTTGAGACGCACCTAACACTCAGCCCTCGCTCTTTTAGAGAGCTTACCAGATTTTCAAGCCTTTCACGATCTCTCCCTATGATCGAGACCTCGTGCGAGTCTATGAGCAATCCCTCCAGGATTCTCTTTCCAAGAGTACCGGTGGGGCCTGTTAGTATAATTCTCAAACCTGCCACCATCTATTCTTATATAACTCTTAGAGGAGATATTAGATGAGAGATCCCTCTAAGGTGCCTCTTGTGGTAAGGCTTGCTGTGATCGATTACGAGGCTTGTCATCCTGATAAATGCGGCAGCATGCCGTGTGTGAGATTCTGTCCGGTGAATCGAGGCGGTACGATAGCTATAGAGCCTAGTGATGCTAAGAAAGGCAAGCCGGTTATCTATGAGGCTACATGTATCGCATGTGGAATATGTGTTAAAAAATGCCCCTTCGACGCTATATATATAGTCAACCTACCCGAAGATCTTGAAAGAAGGGTTGTGCATAGATATGGCGAGAACCTCTTCAAACTATATGGAATACCAACACCAATTAGGGGCAAGATAGTTGGTATCCTTGGTAGGAACGGGACTGGTAAGTCAACAGCTTTGAGAATACTCTCGGGGGAGATGATACCTAATCTGGGTAATTACAAAGAACCCCCGACATGGGATGATGTTATCAAGAAGTTCAGAGGATCTGAGGTGTATAACTACTTCCGAGATCTTGTTGACAAGAAGCTCCGCGTTATCCACAAGATCCAAGGTATAGAGGTTATACCCAAGCGTATTAAGGGGGCGGTTGTTCAGATCCTCTCGAAGATCGATGAGAGGGGTATGTTGAAAGAAGTTATAGATTACCTCAGCATGGGCTCTATGTTATCAAAAGATGTTAGAGAGCTGAGTGGTGGTGAGCTTCAGAAACTAGCAGTTGCCGCAGCGTTATTGAGAGACGGCGGTGTCTATTTATTTGATGAGCCATCCTCATATCTCGATGTTAGGGAAAGGCTCAGGCTCTCGCTAGCTATAAGGGATCTCCTTCCAAAAGACTCATATGTCCTGGTTGTGGAACACGATCTAGCCGTGCTTGACTATATATCAGACTATGTTGTCCTCACATTCGGCGAACCAGGAGCGTATGGATATTTCTCGAAACCCTATGCCACTGGCGCCGGTATAGGTCATTTTCTCAAGGGCTTTCTCCCTGCTGAGAATATGAGGATCAGGGACTACGAGATCATATTCATGAGAAAGTCAAGACCAGGAGGATCTGTGGGGGTATCGGGCGGGATTATTGCTGAATGGGGAGATATTGTTAAGAAGCTGGGCGGATTTACACTCAGAGTAAAAGGGGATAGGATATACGGGGGAGAGGTCATAGGCATAGTTGGTCCAAACGCTATTGGGAAAACCACGTTTGCTAGAATACTTGCTGGAGAGATCGAGCCCGATGAGGGTTATACAAGCACTGGTGCGCTTAGAATTAGCTATAAACCCCAGTTCTTATCGCCAGCCATGTTTGGCTCCGAATCCCATAGTGTTGAGGAACTGCTCAAAAAGATCTCGCCGGAATCGCTTAACCAGGACTCGTGGCTCTATGCAGATGTGACTAGAAAGCTAGGCATCGTAAAACTCCTCCCAAGAGATATATCAAGCCTCAGCGGTGGAGAGCTCCAGAAACTCGCTATAGCCGTCACACTCTCTAGAGAGGCTGATATATATCTCCTCGACGAGCCCTCAGCGCATATAGATGTGGAGGATAGAATCACCGTAGCCAGGGCTATAAAAAGAGTTGTCGAGAACAGAGGACGTGCTGCGATAGTTATAGAGCACGATGTATCGATCATGGACTTCATAGCCGATAGGATCATGGTTTTTAAGGGAGAGCCCGGTGTGGAAGGGATCGCAGAAGCTCCTACTAGTGTTAAGAGTGGGATGAACAGTCTTCTAAAATACCTTGATGTAACTTTTAGGAGAGATCCTAGGACTAACAGGCCGAGAATAAACAAGCCTGGAAGCTATCTTGATAGATATCAGAAAAGCATTGGCGAGTATTACTACGAAACTCCGCACGATATAGAGGCGCCTGTCAATGAGCAGGAGGAATGAAAGGTAGAGAGTTATAGGGTAAATTAATAAGGAATCATTTAGCTCTATATCATTATCTCATAACACGTGATCGAAATACCGACATATTGAATACAGGCTTAGTAATAATGAATCAAAACTACACAAACAATAGATTTAGAGATTTAGACTAGGTTAAAATTAGCTTTACAGGCCTCTTTTTGGCGTGCTTTTTCTCTCTTCCTCAGCCCTAACCTTTATAATACCCATGAATATCGCGCAGCTTACACAGTAACACTTGGTCATCGGGTATCTGGCTATCAGCGCTCCCTTCTTCTCAAGCTCTTGTGCTAACTGTGGATCCACCGGTGTATAGGTTCTTGTTACACATACAGCCTTGTCCTCGGGAACAAGTCTTCCACATTGGTCACACTGGATCCTTTCAACATATCCCTTTGATCCCTTTCTCCTACCCCTACTTTCTCTCTTCTTAGGCATTCGCAACACCCACTGCTTTCACAACCATAACCTCTATCTCTACAGCCTATAAATATATACTAAGATATATTTATCTATCGAGTCGTTAGAGCCTGGGAGCCTATGTAATTGGTCTCAGCGTTAAGAATAATAAAGGTTAGTATAGATGTGCCTGTTATGCCTACCGGATCGTCTTGTGTTTGGCTAGTATGTTTTAGCAATCCTAGCGATTGTTACTGCTTTCTCACCACATATAGGGCATTTTAGATCTCCCAGTTCTCTCACCTCTAAAGGTGTTCCTAGCATCTTACTCGCTCCAGTCTTCTCGGTTATTTCGGTGGCGCATCTTTCTTTTCCACACCATGGGATCTCAACGATGCCTGATCTAGTTGCTATTATATCCGCCGCCTCTTCTATCGTTCTAACCTGCCTTATATATGATCTAAACTCATCCCATGCTTTTTTCTTCATGTTTCTCTCTATATCGCTTAGCGTCTCTCTCACAACACCTACAAGCTCTTCTCTACGGGCCTTAAACCTGCTGAATGTATCTCTCCTAAAGATAGTAATACTATTCTCTCTTAGCTCTCTAGGTCCTACCTCTATTCTTAGAGGTATTCCCTTTATTTCGTAGTAATAGTATTTCTCAACCGGTTTCCTCTCTTTATCTAGATCTACTGTTGATGCTAACCCAGATTTCTTCAGCTCATTATCTATATCGGAAGCGTATCTCCATACGAGATCCGTTTCGTCCTCACTTTGCCCTGGTATCGGTATAACTATTACCTGTATTGGTGCCACATTTGGTGGGAGTATTGCGCCTCTATCATCGCCGTGGATCGATATGAGGGACGCTATAACCCTGTCTGAAACACCATAGCTTGTCTGCCACCCGTAGTCCTGGCTACCGTCTCTTTTATGTATTATTGTTTCGAAAACTCGTGTGAAGGTTTGGCCCAGGTGGTGCACAGTCCCTATCTGGAGGGCTCTTCCATCTGGTAGTACTGTATCGAAAGCTACTGTATATAGAGCACCAGGAAACTTATCCCACTCAGGCCTTTTTGACACTATATATGGTATTCCGAGCTCATCGAAGAATTTTGAGTAGATCTCTATGGCTTCTCTCACCTGCCTATCGGCATCCTCGAAGCTATCGTGAAGGGTGTGTGCCTCTTTAAATGTTGTCACCTCCCTCAGCCTTATCATTGGGCGTGTGGCTTTTGTTTCATATCTAAACACGCTGACCACTTGGTATAGCTTCTTTGGAAGCTGTCTATAGCTCTTATACCAGAGGGTCTCCATATGCGTTATAGCAACCTCGCTGGTAGGTCTTAAGGCTAGCTTTATATCGAGAGGATCTAGCCCTCCATGTGTTACCCAGAACACCTCATCCTCGAACCCCTTTATATGCTCACCCTCCTTTTTTATCATGTCCTCCGTGATCAGGAGTGGGAACAGTACCTCTTCATGTCCGCTTGAATTAAGCAGGTTTCTGAGTATGTTGAGAACCTTCTCCCTTATCTTGAACCCGTATGGCATCCAAACGCCAACACCCTTTACGGGATACCTACCATAATCATAGATCTCAGCTTCTGATAATACCCAGTCAAACCATCTTCCGAAACTTTCTCCCTTCTTTGATGGTGGCTTCTCCACTCGTTGGTCCCTTCCAGATATAACTATGGGGGGTGAAATGTTTTATAATGATCACCTGCCAGTTGTTAGGCGTGATCCTTTGTTTAAAAATATCTCAGTTTAATATAATTAAATAGAGATAAGATGGCAATTCTTGGTAGTATGTTTTCCTAGAAGGTGTATTTTTATCCTGCCCATGCCTTGATTAATTCTGGTAGAGGTCTCTGTGTTGGAGGAGGAAAAAGAGGGCGATCTAAAGATAAGCGTGATCGATACGCTAAAGGTGATACCACCTCCATCTATGCTTAAGGAGGATAGGAGGAAGACTGTTGTTGAGAAGAGGATAAGGATTAGAAGATCTCCTAGCACCGAGGAGAATAAAGCTAGAATAAGCCCCTCCCTGGCTAAGGAGCTGGGATTGAGTGGAGATGCCGTGGAAATAGTTGTTGCTGGAAGGAAGAGCCTCCAGCTAGCCCCCATTATCGATGAAAGCGTGCCCGAGAATGAGGTCTGGGTTAACGAGAATCTTCTCAAACTATACGGTATAGCTGATAACACTATAGCAACCATAAGGAGGGCTTCCAAGAGATGACAAAAGAAACCCCAGAACCCTATGCTATATATAGGCTTATGGAGGAGCTTGAAGAGATAATGGGGCATCACGATAGTATGCTTAAGGCTCTGAGGGCCGCATGTATCAAGGTTAAGAAAGGCTCGGGATCAACGGGTCTTGTTGAGAGAAGAATACAGAAGGCTAGAAGCATTAGGGGTAAGATGCTTATGAACCTGAAGGCTATGGAGAGGTTCGCCGAACATCTAGATAACGAGCTAGCATTAGAGGTTTCGGCTATGATGATCTATATTGAGATGAGCGCAACCAAGGATGAGAAAAGATATCTTACCATAGCTAAAAAGATCCTCGGCGAAAGAGGCTTGCAAATAGACATAGAACAGGATCTAGACGAGCTGGAAGAGATAGCCGAATTTGCTAGAAAGATATCAGAGAAACTTGCCGGAAGGAATTAATAAAGATTCTACACAACACCTAGTTACCAACTGTGTATAACCCGAGCTGGATCCGTGATAAATTGTTCAAGCCTGGTAGTGGTAAATATTGAATAGATAAATATTATTGTTAATAATTCTAACCTGCTCTATTCTTAGCTTTATCAGCTTTGCAGCCCCTCTTATCAAGATAATTCTGTTTTATTTCCATAACAAACTAATTAAAAATTAATTCTAAGCTAAGAGGTTTGTCGGAAACGCGGATAGACATAAAGTCCAGGTGAGCTTGGTTAAGAGCTGAGATTCTGGTTTCTCCACAATAGCGGGTCTAAGACTATTAACGAAAGGAGCCGTGGTCAAGGATTGCTAAGGAACATAGAGACCGATTAGCCGAGATCAGGGCTGCTAGTATCAAAAATATTTAATATTACTAACGTTAAGAAACCCGAACCCCATATCGTTGGGAGCTTAATATTGAAATAACTCTAGTCTGTGGTCTCTCATAATCTGTTATCTCTTTTATTACTACAGGAAGGCTTTCTATTTTCTGTTTATCGGGTTCGAGGTGGCATAGTAGGCACTTGAATATTCTAGTTTGGGTCTCTCCGATATATCTAATACTCTACTCTTCTATTATAGATCTTTATAGAGTACTAGAGATAGGTCA
>BEWT01000015.1:294891-296585 GCA_003116855.1 Desulfurococcaceae archaeon AG1 | reverse complement strand
GGTATAGAGGAGGCTGGACCCCTGAGCATGCTATGCATACATGCAGGAAACTGTAGAGAAGTATGCCCACTACACATAGACATACCAAACATAATGCAGAGAATAAAAGCAGAATATATCAGAAAAACACTAAACAAATAACAAGAACATCTTAATCGCAATAGGGCTAAACCACGCCGTAGCTGGCTATTTTGGATTTCATAGAAGTTCGTATGGATTGATATTAGTTATTGGTTAGGGGTTTGCCTATATGGTTCAGGCTTCTGGCTATGATCTTCTTAGGGGGTCTTGGATCTCTTGGGCTGAGATGGTTAGGCTATATTGGTGGTTTAGGAGGTATCTGTTTCTTAGGATTTTTAGAATAGCTTTATGGTGTTAGGGGTGGATTGGTTGCTAAAGATCGGGGAGCAGGTGCGGAGAGATAGTATGGGTTTATGGGCTATTTACCCTTAGTTCCAGGGTTCCAGGCTATATGTATAGCTTGTATGCTTTTTGTTGATGCTTTAAGATCTATTGTCAGGCCTTAGATTTAAATACCCTGTAACATAACTGGGGTTATGTGGTCAATATGGTGTCGGCTAAAAAGTTATCAATGTTGTTATTGGTATTGCTGTTAAGCAGTGTAGGAATGATGATGCAGCCAGTGCGGATGGTCGGGATCTTTGAGGGCCAGCAGGTGCCTGAATGTGTTCCTCCACCGCCAGGTATGGTTGCGTGGTGGCCGGTGGACGGGCCTCCGGGCAGCACTGTTGCGTATGATATTGCAGGGACAACGCTGAATAATGGTACATTGAGTGGGACAGCTGTATTTGTTTCATCAGGTAAAGTTGGTGGAGCGTTAGGAGTCTCTGGTTCTGGGACTGTTATAGTTCCTGACGATCCGGAGCTGGATGTGGGTAGAGGTAATTTCACCATCGATCTCTGGATAAATACCTCCTGGAACGCGTCTCTTGGCTTTAATACGGGTATTTATTCCAAAGTACCTTCTAATTCAAATGATAGGGGATATTCGCTCGCACTATACTTCACAGGATCTAAAGCGGTTCCTATGTTCCAGATAGTTAGAAACTGGGGAGGCTTCACTTATTCCTGGGAGAACCATATAGCGTTTAATGCTCCCCATATCTCTGATAATAGATGGCATCATATTGCTGTAGTAGCCGATGCAACCAATAAGGTGGTGATCATCTATGTAGACGGTAGCCCTGTATACCAAGGCAGCTCAAATGAGCTGGGGAATAGTCTTGACAACAATGCTTCTGTACAGATTACTAATGGTAATGTGATAGGGAATAGTAAGAGCTTCGAGGGATATGTCGACGAGATAGAGCTTTATAAACGCGCCCTCGGTGAGAGCGAGATCAAGATGATCTACGAAGCAGGCTCTGCGGGCAAGTGCAAGCCTGCTGCGACAACGCCTCCACCGACTACAACTACTACACAGCCACCATCTGTTACTATAAAGACCGATAAGGATGCATATTACTGTGAGAATGATAAGGAGATCAAAGTTATGATAACGGGTAGTCCGAATACAACATACATCCTGGTTGTAACCATGCCTAATGGCACGACACTGAGTTATACCGTGATCACGGATGCTAGTGGTAATGCTGTTGTTACTATACCGTTATCGCCAAACGATCCCTCAGGCGTATGGGTTCTAACACTCTATGATAGAGATAGAAGAGTAG
>BEWT01000015.1:101444-294881 GCA_003116855.1 Desulfurococcaceae archaeon AG1 | reverse complement strand
GTGTGGAAGTTCAATGTAGAGTGCAAAGGTACAACAGCAACATCACCGCCGCCGATAACTAATACAACATCGAGACCACCGCCAACATCGTCGGGAGGATTATGTTTAAGGGTTGTTAGTGATACGACAACGTTTGTTGATAGAGGTGTTACGGTGGTGGTGAACTATACATGGCCATCACCGATAAGCAGTAACAATCTGGGTATTCCGGGCGCTATGCCTATATGGGCAGATATTAATGGGGATGGTATTGCTGATCTTGATACTGGTAATCCGTTTACTTTCACGAAGTACTTCATTCTACCTCCAAATAATAAATACAATGCCACGCTATGGATAAATGCTGATGATCAGTGGTTTGATCTAACGATAAACGATCAGTTCGTGGCAAGCGAGCCTACATCGAGCTGGGGGAACGTGCATGTGATCGATGTATCTAAATACCTGCGGGAGGGGCTTAACAACCTCACAGTTAAGGCTGTAGATATAGGGATGGCTTATGTGGGGCTAGCCTTCAGGTTAGATGTGGAGTGCACGCCAGCACCAGGGCCGACGCACTGGGATAAAATAATATTCACAATATCTGTTAATGCAACACCAACCATGCCTGATAACCTGACCCAGAAGCTAAGGTCATTGATAGGCAAAACCCTGGATATAAAGGTTAGAGATGATCCAAGCGATATCGCTGTATTAGAGGATAAAGTGAAGGCTTTCCTTGCCGCGAAGTTCAACCTAACCAAACAGGATCTTGAACGTATAATTGTAAGGATAATCGATGTCGAGTATGCTATAGAGCCTAGTAAGAGCAGCGTAACTGTAAGGATAGTTAACGAAGTTGAGATAGACCCCAACACACAGAGTAGAAACCAGAATCTAGCCGATGACAATAGCATATACTACACACTACCCCTCATAATGAGCCTAGCAGGACTTGGAGCATTCCTCATTATGAGGCATATGAGAGAACAGAACAGCTAAGCCAAACAAACCCTTCTATCTTTTCTTTTTTCTTTTTATCAATAACCACCGCCTAGCCTTTCCCCACATATCCTAAGGATCTATAGCAGAAAAGGAAAGCACCACAGATAGAATACCAAACCACACAGCCCTCCATAGACATGCTACACGATATGATTAGATACCATGTTAAATACTGTGCCCGGTATATCAAACAATAGGCTCTATATCATATATGTATGGGATAAATAGTATATCGGCTAGCAGAGCCTCTTTAGAAGAACTGTGCTGAGTACCATCGATTAGGATCGTGGATATGCTATCATAAATTGCCCTAGGAATACTGATGCTCAGGGGTTTATGTCTGGGGGCGAGTATATGGAGAGGCTTTATAGGCTGATCCCTTGGGTTGAGGATCCATTTACAGCTGAGGGTTTTAAAAGATACAGGGATACGATCTCGGAGTTTAGTGTTATTGTTAAGCATAGATGGTTTAGCGAGCTTGTGAATAGGAGGAGGGAGCTCAGGATAATCGATCTGTGCAGCGGTACGGGTATCGGAGGCGTTGCTCTGGCCAGGGTTTTAATGGATCTAGGGGTTTCTGTTAGTCTAACCCTGGTTGATCTTCGTCGGGATGCTCTTGACAAGGCTGTTGAGTTTGGTTTGAGGGAGCTTGGTTTTAGACCACAGATTATGGTGCGCGATATTCTAGAAGAAGGGCTGGGGCTAGAGACAGGGTTTGATGTTTCGCTTATCTGGGGTTTTACAACGCCTCACTTCGGTCCGTGGGATTGGGTTAGGGTGTTATCGAATGTGTCGCGTCTCCTAACCGGTGATGGGTTATTCTTGTATAATGAATCTGACCGTGTGTATACGATCTTCTATCTAAAGGGGTATAGGGATCTTTTGCCTGAGGTGGTTGAGAGGGATAGGGTGATCCTAACAATACATAAGGGTAAGGACTTTAGATCTGGTTATATAAAGCGCCTGGTTCTCAATCTCGTATCCAGAGAGGCTGAGGAAACGAAAGTATATTTCTGGGATTTAGCCTCGTCAGCAGCGTTCACATGGATCTTCTTCAGCGATGTGGACTTTATCCCTACAAGAGGATCCCACTCCGGTGTTGTGATAGCCAGAAGCCCGAGACGCACACTCAGCCTAGAGGCTCTATTCAGGGAAAAACCCTCGATATTGATGCACGAACGGCTATAGCTTCGGAAGTCGTATTCCTATCATTGGTAGCTATTGCAGGGGGACTAGTGTGGTGAGAGGGTTGATGATACTAGGGTCTTTAAAGGGTTATGTTTCCTAGATCTATCATGGGGTTCTATATCTTGGACGCTTCTCTAGATCTGTCTATGATACTATGCTGGGTGGATCTCTATGGGTGTTGGTGTTCGTAGAAGGAGTAGTTATAGATCTATGAGGCTTGTTTCTTTTGAGGAGTACTTGGAGTATGTTAAGAGCCATGGTTATGTGCGTATAGAGGATGAGGTGATCCCTGTTGGTAGGCCTCATGAGATCAGGTATTACCAGCCTGGGGATTTTGTTTTGGAGAGGACTAGTGTGTGGTCTTTCCCAGAAAGGGGTGACTGGGCCACCCATAGGGGGGATTATAGGGGTAACTGGGCGCCACAGATCCCTAGGAACCTGATTCTAAGGTATAGCAGGCCTGGCGAGCTTGTTCTAGACCCTATGTGTGGTGGTGGAACCACACTTGTTGAGGCCAAGCTTCTAGGGCGTAATGCTATTGGTGTTGATATTAACTACGAGGCTGTTATACTAACCCTCGACAGGCTTAACTTCACCTACAAACCCCTGGATCCAGGCTATAGAGAGCCGGTTATAAAGGTTTACCATGGCGATGCCAGAAACCTAGATCTTATAGAGGATGAGTCAGTAGATCTCGTAGCAACCCACCCGCCGTATGCTAACATAATAAGATACTCTAAGAGAGAGAAGATAGAGGGCGACCTCTCAAGGGTCTCAAGCCTAGAAGAATACCTAGAAGGAATACGCGAGGTAGCGAGCGAGATCTACAGGGTACTAAAACCAGGGAGATACGCAGCAATACTCATAGGCGATACCAGGAAGAACAGACACTACATCCCAATAGCCTTCAGAGTAATGCAGCAATTCCTAGACGTAGGCTTTATATTAAAAGAGGACATAATAAAGATCCAGTGGAACACCAAAGTAACAGGCGAGAAATGGGCTGGTTTAGCAAAAACAGCAGAAGAATGCTGGGTCGAAAAACCACAGAACAAACGCCGCTGGACAGACTTCTACCTAATAGCACATGAGCATCTCTTCATATTCAGAAAACCAGGCAAAGACGAGAAGATCGAGCGTTATAGATATAGTATAAAATGGTGGTGAATAACAACTATGCGTTTCTACATGCAAGAAACGTATCCTGAGAGAGCTGTACTGTGTTTCCCAAGCTACTAAGGATCTATGGGCTGGATAAACCCGGCGGGCTCAGCACGTTCTTGGGGTCGAGGGTTTTCTTTATCTTCTCAAGTATTGTTGCTGAAGCCCCGGGATCTCTTTGAATCCATTTTCTCTTTAGGATCCCTACTCCGTGGTGGTGGCTTAGTGTTGCTCCTACCTCTTCTGCTGTTTTCATGAATGTCTCTACTATGTTCCAGTAGAGCTCTGGGTCTTTTCTATATAGTACTGTATAGTATAGCGATGCTCCTGTAATATAGAAGTGGGATGCATGTGCCATGACCACGGGTTTTTCTTCGAGGCTTTCTAGGGCTTTCTTGATCTTTCTATCTACTTGTGGGAGTTTTGACCATGTTGCTGCTATGTCGAGTGTTTCGAACCATAGGCCCATCGATTCTATGAGCTTTATGTCTTCCTCGTAGTTGAATCTCGATGAGATCCATTTCCTATAAGGCTCTTCCCCCACGTATTCCCCGCCTTTTTTCTCGACAACCTCTCTAGCCCTTCTCCATATTGTTTCGAGAACATCCTCGTAGTTGGATTCATATAATAGCAGGAGCACTGGCTTCTCCCTCCCAAATCTGAGGAGCGATTCCGTCTCGTCCGAGAGCCTTGCTAGGGCTGGTGTTAATCCCGTGACCATGAGTTCTCTAACCGCTAAGAGCCCTTTCTCGAAGTCAGGGGTTTGGAACGAGGCCTCGACCCTGTGTCTGGGTATGGGTAGTACTCTGAGGGCTGCTTTGGTTATTATTCCAAAGGCTCCCTCAGATCCTATGAAGATCTGCTTGATATCAGGCCCCATAGAGGATCTAGGCGTATTAATGCTCCGAGCCCAGACAGCCTCTCCCCATGGTAGCACGACCTCTAGGTTTACAACAATATCCTCTATACCCCCATAGCCAGTGCTATACTGGCCAGAACATAGCGTCGCTATACAGCCCCCGACAGAGGCTAGGTGGAAGGATTGGGGTACATGCCTAAGGGTATAGCCCCTATGGTTAAGCCATTCCTCAAGCTCGGATAAAAGTATACCAGCCTCCACGGTTACCACGAGATCCTCGGGGTTGAAGTCCAAAACCCTTTTCATCCTAGATAGTGTTAGCAGAACACAGTCATCCCGGGGGGCTGAGGCGCCTGTAACGCTGGAGCCTCCTCCATGTGGTACTAGGCATACTCCATGCTCACCAGCCTTTCTAACGATGAGGGAGATCTCTTCAACACTCCTCGGAGCCAGGATCGCTGCTGGCCTAGCCCTCCACGCCCCGAGCTTTTCGAGTAGAATAGCTAGCGGCCACATATCCCTTGAGTACTTCTCAACCTCGCCCAGCAGGATATCTTCTCCTAGGGAGCTCTTGATCTCTCTTATGAAGTCCTCGAACCCCATTCCAAAGCCCTCCTCCACATGTTGGTGTTAACCTTTAAATCAAGGACCCCGGGCTCTACAGAGAGATCCACGTCGCCCAGCTTCCCCAGCTCTTCCTTTTTAATCCTACCCTCGTAGACTGCTAGGAGGAGGGCTACTCCCCTCCCAGCGCCATCGACTCCTCTCACCCTCTCAACCCTGCGTTTGCATGCCGAGGCTAGGAGCTCTAGATACACAGTGCTGTTACTCAAGCCCCCGTCAACCCTTACAAGATCTCTTCTCCCCGCTACCCTTTCCACGGTTTCGGCGAGGCTTGCTATGGTTAGCACTATGCCTTCGAGGACTCCTCTAACTATATCACTTCTAGATGTGCTATGGGAGAGTCCGTATAGGAGTCCTGTAGCCTCCTCCCTCTCTAGTGGGTGGCTTAGGTGTGTGAGCGATGGTATGAATATAACACTACCCCTGGCCTCTGACGCTATTCTGTCAAGCTCCTCAACGCTTTCTAGAATGCCTGTTCTGACCAGCCATTCTATGATAGATCCTCCTGAGGGGGCGAAGCCCTCTATGGCGTAGAGAGCATCTCCTTTGATCCTATATACTACTAGGGGTATGAGGGCTTTCCCAGGCAGTATGTATTTCTCAACCACGGCGTCTACAAACACCCCGGTGCTTCCAGTGATTTTGAGGCATGATGAGCTGAGGCATGATGACCCTATTATCGATGCCTGTTGATCTGCTATGAGGACTGCTATATCTATACCCTCTATAGATCCTATATAGCCAACGTTATCAACAACCTCTGGATCAATAGATCTTGGGATCCCTAGCAAATCGTATACAAACCACAGTCTTTTGAAGTTCTTAGGATTCAAAAGGCCTGTGAGAGCCTCGTTAGATGCGTCGTTCATATATCTCGAGGATGCTATATATGCTATATAGGAGCTCAGAGTCCCTATATAGATATCGCCCCTCTCAACCCCTACCCTTAGCGCGGGGTTTGTTTCGAGGAGCCATTTTATCCTCATCGCAGGGCTGTCGGCTCTAAATACCTTACCAAGGATCGGTGCCAGCCCGAGGATCCTGTAAATCGGTTTCGAGGCTATAGCCCTGCTACTCCTATCCATCCATGTTATCACATTGGTTAAGGGCTTCCCATCGCGCCCCCAGGCTAGTATCGATGCCCTATATGTAGCGATCCCTGCAAGCCTAACCCCACGCTCTCTAAGCCATCTGAAGCCGTGGAGAACAGCGTCTCTAATCATTGAGGCATCATGATCTACAAGACCCTCGGGCGTGGATCTCATGGGTATCTTGATCTTAACATGATCTGTTTTCCTAAAGCCCTCGTCATAAACGCTAACCTTAACACCGGTGCCTCCTATATCTATTACACCGTATCTCAAGATCCCCTCACCACCAGGGGCTCGGAATCCCCGGGGGTCCTGATTACCGCGTAGTCTCCCTCAATGCTATAGGATCTATCGCCGATCCAGACCTCTCCGCCTCCAGGTTTTACTACGAGGAGTTCTCTGAGACATGGTGTGAGGGTTTCTGGGAACGCCTGGATAGCGCCTTGCACCTTAACCCTCCTGCGGGCTTGTTCCTCACAGCCTAGGTTTATTGCTAGGAGCCTGCTAGCCTCGAGCAGGGCTTTGGGGTCGTAGATCTCGAGCGAGGCGTGCCCTACTGAGGGGAGTTCTGGGAAGGGGTTCCAGGGTTTGAAGATAGCTATTACCAGTGTGTCTGCTTTGATTGTATTATTGTCAAGCCTTATCTCTGAGAGTCTCTGGGATCCTTTCAGCTCTCTAACCCTTCCCACAAGGATCTCTAGATCTTTTTTAGACCGAACCGGGTTCGAGCTTATAACATAGATCTTCCTGCCATGCTGGGCTAGCTTCTCAGCCAATAGGAGGCTATACCTATTAGCACCATAGATAGCTATAACCCTCCCCGGGGAGAGGCCTGCTATTAATAGGTCTAGGGCTGCGTGGAAGGGGTAGACACCGGCTGGTCTGTCACCCACTATACCCAGCTCTATTGGGGATGCGACTCTGAATCCTGTTGCAGATACCCCCTTAGCTACTCCCTCAACCCCCGTGCTAGATATTATTGCCACCCGCTCTCCAAGCCTGGTTGCTGTTGATTGGAGGCTCACGCTAATCTCCGAGCCTAGTTTTTCGATAAGCCCCGAGGCCTCGGGATCTAGGATCGAGATACCCCCGATCCTATCCCTTGTCTCTGCCACCCTCACGCTATAGCCTCTGTCTAGGAGTTCCCTGGCTAGGGAGAGGCCTGCTAACCCCGCTCCTATTATATGGATCGTAGATCCCTTCTCGGTTTTTTCTAGAGCCTCTCCACGAGCCATGAGGCTTCACCACTCTTAACAAGATCCTCGGGTTTCTTTCTAGTCAGCCTTAGCATGGCTATTATAGCCCTGCCTATGCAGTGCTGGCCCTGGCAGGAGCCCATGCCCAGCTTTGTCCTAAATATAATGCCGTCGAGGGTTGATGCTCCATTCTCTATAGCGTCTATGATATCTGCTAGGCTTACCTTCATGCACGGGCATATTATGACTCCTTCGTGGCCTTCTATCCCTGAGGGGTTTATGGCTAGTCTTGCTCTGGTGCTTATCCTCCACACGATCTTTTGAGGCGTTTTCCCAGCTACTGTTAGTTCTAGCCCGGCTGTTTTTAGCATTCCTATCACCATAAGGGCTATGGCTGGTGCTGCTGTGAGTCCTGGTGATTCTATACCCACGAGGTTTATGATCCTTCTAGTCTGTGGGGAGTAGCTTATCGAGAAATCCCCCTTGGGCGTCGAGGGTCTAACGCCTGCGTAGGCTTTGACAAGCCTTCCCTTGATCCTCACGAGGTCTTTGAACTTCCTGATCACATCTATAACATGCTCAGCCCTGACGCCCCTATCCTCTCGTGATCCCGTTGGTGCAAAGCTAGGCCCCCAGATCGTGCTGCCCCACGGCATGGGTATAATGCCCCCGCCCTTTGTTCTTGCAGGCTTTAGCGTTGGTATTGGTGCTACTATGCTTCTAGTCTGGGGTTTGTCGAAGACTAGCATGACTCCCAGGTGAGGCTCGATCCTCTCTGATCCTCCTACCCTTGATGCTAGTGTGTCGGAGCCAAGGCCTGCTGCGTTGATAACATACCTAGCCCTTATAGATCCCCTTGTTGTCTCTATAACTATGGTGTCATCCTCGATCTTGAGATCCCTTGCCTCTGTTTTGAACATGAACTCAACACCCCTAGCTCTAGAGGATCTGTATAGCCTGTCTATGAGTTCGAAGGAGTCTATAACACCATAGCCCTGGATCATTATGGCAGCGTAGCCCTCTACATTTGGTTCGAGAAGCCTTAGCCTCCTCCCACTAACTATGGATATATCGAAACCCCTGATCTGGTATATTATTTTCAGCACCACATAGACCAGGGGTAGGATTGCCAGCTCTATCCCAGACCTGGCTACCAAGAGGGCTGGGAGTCTAAGCATGCTGACCCCAAGCTCTCTTGCAACCCTATCGTAGAGCCTGTTTCCCTTAACTGCTAGCATGCTTTTGAGGGAATTGAATGGAGGCTGGACCACGTGCAAGACACCGGCATGCCCTTTGGATACGCCGAAGCCTGGCTCTGCTTCCTTCTCTATAACTGCTATGGATAGGTTGAATTTTGAGAGCTCGTGGGCTATGAAGAGGCCTGCGACCCCTGCTCCTATGATTGCTACATCGTATCTCCTAGGCTCCATGTTCTCTAGAGCCTCTCGATAATCTATATATATAGTGTCCTGCTATGGAGAGGATTATAGCAATAGCTATTGCTAGCGGTATCCCTATTAAACCTGTGAACGATGCTTTCACTAGGTAGAGGAAGAGCATGAATCCTCCTCCCCAGTCTGGTGGGGGGAATCTTACTGTTACGCCGTAGCCTACGTAGAAGGGAGCTGCGTATATGAGGCTCAGCACTATTGTTATGGTTATTGATGTGAGTATTGGTATAAGGATCTTTGGGAGTCCTGTTCTGAGGGGTGTTAGCTCGATCACGCCTATCAGGAGCCCCGTGACCAGCCCTGCTATTGCTACTGCGAGTCTTACTTTGTCTAGGAGCTCTCCTAGGGATAGTATGTCTGAGAGGCTTGTGGGTCCTTTTATGGAGTAGTAGGCTATCCAGTATATAGATTCATAGACCAGGATCCCTGTTATTATGAGGATCAGGGTTTTTCTAGAGCTTAGGATCCCTGTTTTTATAGATGCGTAGAGACCTGCTGGTATTAGTAGTGAGAGTGCGATGGCTATGGCGAGTCTCGAGCCCATACCCTCGCTATAGAGGCGACCTGTGATCTCTCTGTATGCATCCTGAGGGTTTGTGCCTAGACCGATTTTCACTCCTAAGGCTTTTTCGAGTGCTGCTATTACTCTCGATCCCTGCTCTTCTGATGCTCTTCTATACTCCTCGATCTTGCTGCTAGGTAGGTTGAAGCCCTCGGTGAGGGGTTTTCCTATAGATTGTGCTGGTATTCTTAGACCCATGAGCATTGCTACTGTGGATGCTATATCGTTTTGTGTGTAGCTAGCACTATATATTCCTGGCCTTACCCCAGGTCCTATGAATAATGTGAATACTCTTCTAACCTCGGGTTCTGGGCCTCCGTGATGCCCTCCCCTCTTGAATCCATGGTCGTTGAGTATTACTATGAGCGTGTTCTCCTTGGTCAGGGTTTCTATATAGCTTAGAGTGAGTCTGGCTATATTGATCACTGTGGAGTTATACTCAGGACTTCCACTGCTTCCTGTTAGGTGACCGATCATATCTATATCGCTCACACCTATCCAGAGGAAAACCCTATAGCCTGCTTCTGAGTATTTTTTGAAGAGCCTCGCACCCTCGACTAGTGCTAGGGCTCCGTGACCGCTTCCCTCCTCTATTGAGGAGCATTCATCTATATAGTTTTGGAACATCGTCTCAATAGATCTATCGCCTGAGCATAGGATCTTGAAGCCAGCTTCTTTAGCCGCTTTCACAATGCTATCGATCCTCAGTGCTCCTTTGTAGTCATTGGACATGACCTCATTGATCTCTGGGGGAGCTCCTGTGAGTATCGATGCCCTCCCGGGGAGGGAGTATGATGGCATGTTGGTTAATCCGTTGGGGTAGAATGCTCCCAGCGAGATAAGTTTCTCCAGATCCTTGTTCTCTCTACCCAGATCCTCGAGGATACTAGTGCTTAAGCCGTCGAGTAGTATGAAAACTATGTGTTTTGCGACAGGCTCTCCAGAGATCCTCACGGGCTCTATTTTTTCCAAAACATCTATATATGGATTCCTATAACCAGCCCAGCTATTATAAGCCCCCATGGCTGTGTTTATAGATGCTATGGATAGTGTTATAGCTATGAGGACCGTGATCGCTATATATGTGTAGACAATTCTCAAAGAGAATCGCCGACCAGTATTATTGCTGCAAGGCTAAATAATCTATAGAATGTTACAAAGATCTGGTGAGTTTTTCACCTTCCAACAGATCCTAGGCTGATGTGCGGTCCTTTTAAAACAGGTTAGGGCTCACCGAGACTATTTATTGGGTTTTAACTATATATGTTTCTCTTAATCGGTTTTTATGCTATTGTTTTTATAGCCCTAAAACCTATTGTGTGTGGTGATATGTTTTGAGCTCTATTGTGTTTCCAAGCCGTGAGTGGGCTGAGGCTTATTGCAAGGCTCTCAACGAGTCCCCTGAGTATAGGAGGCTTGGTAAGGGGTGGGTTTGGCCTATACTCTTCGTGGTTACCTCACTCCCCCCGGAGTTGAGGGCTCGGTATCCCTCGGGATCTCCTGGGTTTATCGCTGATCTCTATGATGGTGAGTGTAGAGGCGTTAGGTTCTTTGATGATGCTAGCGGTGTCGATGCCCCATTTATACTGTCTGCTAAATATAGTGATTGGCTCGATATCATAGCTGGTAGGGAATCCCCTGTCTCGGCTATTGTTAAGAGGAAGCTTGTTCTCAAGAAGGGCGATATGGCTGCTGTGCTGAGATACGCCTCTGCTGCTATGGAGATGGTTAGAGCAGCCCAGAGAGTGGGCGGTGTCCAGGTTTGAGGGCTGCGGTTCTCCATAACTATGGAGAGCCTTTAAGAATAGAGGATATCCCCAAGCCCAGGGCTTCCGGGACTTCTGTTCTTGTGAGGGTTGTGGGTAGCGGTGTTTGCCATAGCGATGTTCACCTCTGGAGGGGTGAGCTAGGAACCCTCGTACCCCCCACCTTTCCCTTGGTTATGGGTCACGAGGTCTCGGGGGTTGTTGAGGAGGTTGGGGAGCTTGTCCCGCCTGATATAGAGCCTGGTATGGAGGTTCTCGTGTACTGGGCTTACTGTGAGAGGGATGATAAATATGCCCAGAGGGGTCTATACCAGCTCTGTGGTTTGAGGGCTGGGGGTGGTATTGCTCTCTATAATGGTGGTTTTGCTGAGTATATGCTTGTCCCCCACTATAGATACCTCGTACCTGTAAAGGGTCTCAGGGATCTTGAGGCTGCAGCTGCTCTAGCCGATGCTGGTGTCACGGCCTATAGGGCTGTTAGGAAGGCTGCTGAGGAGGTCGAGGATGACGACTATATCCTCATAGTCGGGCTTGGAGGGACAGGTATATTTGGGCTACAGCTGGCAAGGCTTCTCACAGGTGCTAAAATAATTGGGGTTGATGTGAGGAGGGATAAGGTTGAGGCGGCCTCTAGAATCGCTAGGCTTCGTAAAGGTGATGTCTTGATAGATGCTTCCAGCGTTCCAGATGTTAGGAGGGCTGTTATGGAGGCTACGGGGGGCCAGACTCTAAGGGCTGTGATAGACTTTGTGGGGGTTGAGAGGACTATCGAGACCTATATAGATCTCTTATCACCCCTGGGTGTCTACATCATAGTGGGCCTGGGATCTGAATACGGGCCTAGAATACCGATACACAAGATGGTTCTAAACGAGCTCAGCATAAAAACAGTACTCTACGGCTCGATAAGAGATCTAGCAAACCTAGCCGACCTAGCATCGAGAGATCTCGTGAACTACTGGGATATAGCAGCGAAAATAAGGCTCGACGATATCAACGAAGCCCTCGAAAAACTAGCCAGGGGTGAGGCTCCGTATAGGCAGGTCGTGATCTTTAGGTGAGGCTCTTGAAAACACATACATACCCTCTTCCACAGGAATACCTCTATATATATAATACTGTGAGGGAGTTTGCCTCATCATATGAGGCTCTGCTCCTAAAGCTCGATAGGGCTGGTCACGAGGATGTTGTAAAGGATATCAGGGAGGTTCTGAGAAGCTCGAGCAGGATAAGGCTTCTAAGTCTTCCTATACCAAGGGATCTTGGGGGTTCTGGTTACTTCACACTCGGATCAACAGTGGCTCTCGAAGCCCTAGCCTTTCACGACGCCGGTTTAGCCACAACCGTGGGGGCCGTGTGGCTGGGATTGCTCCCCATAGTTATAGCAGGCATGCTGGGCAGGGGAGATGTGGGGGAGAGATGGCTTAAGCCTTTCGCCGAGGCTGATGCTCGGGGCGAGCCCCAGGTATGGGCTTTCGCTATAACAGAGCCTACGGCTGGTTCTGATTATGAGAGGATCGAGCCGGGGGTGCCTGGGTCTGTGTTTCTCACCTATGCTAGGAGGGAGGGTGGCTACTGGGTTATTAGTGGGAGGAAGATCTTTATATCCAACGGGCCTATAGCTGACTACATAACAGTCTTTGCCTTGACGGATAAGCAGAAGGGTGTTGCATCGATGGCTTGTTTCGTGGTGCCCAGATCTGCTGAGGGTTTCAGGGTTGTTTCTATTATAGATAAGATGGGTCATAGGAGTAGCCCTACGGGTGAGCTTGCTTTTGAGGGTGTGAGGGTTCCTGAGGATCATGTTATATGTCCCCCAGGGCTTGGTTGGGATTTTGTGCAGCTATCGCTAGCCTACTCAAGAGCACCGGTTGGCGGTATTGCTCTGGGCATAGCTAAGAGGGCTTTTAGGGAGGCTCTAAGCTATGCTGGGTCCAGGATCCAGGGAGGTAGGAGGATTATGGAGCACCAGATAGTGAGGGAGAAGCTTGCGAACATGTATATCATGATCTCTGCTGCTGAGTCTCTCGTCTATTCCGTTGCCTCTAGGCTCGAGTCAGAGTTCCCTCCACCTATGGGTGATTCGAGTGCTGCTAAGGTTTTCGCCTCGGATGTTGCTGTCCATGTTGCTCTAGAGGCTATACAGATCATGGGGGGCTATGGATATACAAGGGATCTTGTTGCTGAGAAGCTTTTGAGGGATGCCAAGCTCACCCAGATCTATGAGGGGACTAACGAGATCAACAGGCTAGCCATATCTGATATAATTATCAACGAGGTGTGACCTTGGTTCTTAAAGGCGGTGTTAAAGGCTATAGCATTCCTCTAAACGCTCCTCTATACCCTACCGGGACTCCTATTGTCTACTATGGATGCAGGGTCTTGATAGCTGTCGCCACGGTTGATGGGAGCAGCATCGATCCCATCCTACCCGAGGGTGTCAGTGTCTCTGAAAAACCCCTCGCAGCATTCTGGATCGGTGATTATCCTTTATCCAATGTGGGGGTTTATAGAGAGGCATTGATCGCTGTCCAGGTCTCTATGGAAGGGCTTCCCCTAGCATATTATATCCCCTATATATATGTAACCAACGACCAAGCCCTGGCGTCGGGGAGGGAGCTTCTGGGAGCTCCTAAGAAGCTTGCGAGGATAAAGTTGGGATGGGTTGGTGATTCTATAAAGGGGATCCTCTGGAGAGGATCCAGGCTCCTCGAGGTATCTCTAACACCGACTGGAAAAGGGGATATCGATGGTGTGAGAGCCCTTCTCCCTGAAGAGGTGCCTCTAATCTCTATCAGAACCCTCCCGCCCTTGAGAGAAAGCCCCGGGATAGCGCAGCTGGTTCTATGGCGTGCTAAGACTATTATTGGTGGGAATCCTAGAATACTTGTTGGTTCTGCCGAGGTTAAGCTTCGAGGCACGATCTCGGATCCCCTGCATACACTCAAGGTCGAGGAGATCCTCACAGGCATCTACATGGAGTTCGATATGGAGCTCCACGCCGATAGAGTGCTGAAGGAATGGGTTCTCAAGCCATAGCCTGGAGCAGTTGCGGGTGGCTCGATTCTCCATGGATTTTTATCCAGATCTAGCTAGCCTTGTATGTGGGGATCTGTTTGGTTGACGCGGATGATATCCTAGCTGGGCTTGGTGTTGAGGAGAAGATATCACTGCTTGTTGGTGCTGGTCTTTCTAGGATTGTGCTTGGTGCTGCTGGCGATACAAGGTCTATTGCTAGGCTTGGGATCCCTGGGATTGTTCTTTGTGATGGTCCTGCTGGTGTTAGGATACATCCTCTGAGGCTTGGTGATGCTAGGAAATACTATGTGATTTCTTTCCCCAACGAGATCTTGCTGGCTTCTAGCTGGAATCTCGATCTTGTTAGGAGTGTTGGGAGGGCTATTGGTGAGGAGGCTAGGTTCTTTGGCATCGATGTTATGCTGGCTCCTGGGCTGAATATGCATAGGCTGCCTATAGGTGGGAGGGTTTTTGAATACTTCTCAGAGGATCCCTTGCTCTCCGGCGAGATGGCCTCTGCGTATGTCGAGGGTGTTCAGTCAACCGGTGTGGGGGCTACTTTGAAGCATTTTGTCGCCCACGAGCAGGAGGCTAATAGGTTGTTGATAAATGTTGTTGTTTCTGAGAGGGCTTTGAGGGAGATCTATTTAAAGCCCTTCGAGATAGCTGTTAGGAGGGCTAGGCCGTGGGCTGTTATGGCTGCCTATAACAAGCTTAATGGTAAGTACTGCACACAGAACCCGTGGCTTTTAACCAAGGTTTTGAGGGAGGAGTGGGGCTATGATGGTCTTGTTATGACAGATTGGTTTGCGGGCGATAACTCTGTTGAGCAGATACTCTCAGGCATAGATCTCATAATGCCTGGCAGCGATGAGACTGTTGCAAGGCTTGTCGAAGCATATAGAAAGGGTGTTATAAGCGATGAGATCATTAACTTAAGGGCTAGAAAGGTTCTCGAGCTCGTGCTGAAGAGCCCTAGGTATAGAGGGCTGGGTGGTTATAGAGATCTTGATTTTGAGGGGCATGCTAGGATAGCCTATGAGGCTGCTGTAGAGGGTGTTGTTTTGCTGAAGAACGATGGTGCTTTACCACTATCTGGGAAGCCCTGTTTAGCTCTTTTCGGCAGGGGGTCTTACTGGACTGTTAAGGGGGGTCTTGGGAGTGGGGATTCGTATCCACGCTATGTTGTATCTATAGCGGATGGTTTGAAAGAGAGAGGTGTTTTGGTTGATGAGGAGGTTGAGAGGATCTATAGGAGTCTGACCCACAGGTTCTACGAGCTTGGCGAGTCTGTTTCTGTCTATAGAAGGCTTAGGGAGAAGGCTCTTGCCGAGACTGATGCTAGGCTTTTAGGGGCGTTGCTGACGCAATATTTCGATGCTATTGTTGAGTATATGCGTGTTATGCACCTGCAGGAGGATCCCTTTACAGATGATCTCCTTGAGAAGGTGGCTGAGAGATGCAACGCTGCTGTGATAACGATCTCGAGGATCTCTACGGAGGGTTTCGACAGATTCCCGGTTAAGGGTGATTACTATTTAAGGGACGATGAGCTCAGCCTGATCTCCAGGGTTTCCGGGGCTTTCCACAAGCATGGTAAGAGGGTTATCGTTGTGCTTAATATCCCAAGCCCTATCGATATAACTAGCTGGAGGGATCTTGTAGACGCCATCCTCGTTCTCTGGCTTCCCGGGCAGGAGGCTGGGAGGGCTTTGGCCGATATTCTCCTCGGAAAGGTATCGCCGAGCGGTAAGCTGCCCCTAACATGGCCCAAGGATCTTTACGAAACACCTGCTATGAGAACATATCCAGGCACGCCCCGCGAGAACCCTGTGGGGGTTGTTTATAGTGAGGATATCTATCTAGGATATAGATACTACGATACCTTCGCACTCGAACCAGCCTACGAGTTCGGCTATGGTTTGAGCTACACAGCATTCGAGTACCGAGATCTAGAGGTAAAGCTAGACGGGGAATCGGTGATCGCGAGACTCAGAGTGGTTAATAAAGGCCCATACCCGGGTAAAGAGGTTGTGCAGATCTATGTGAAAGCCCCGGGAAGCGGGGTCTATAGACCACTCCAAGAGCTCAAGGGGTTTTATAAAACAAAATTACTAGAATCAGGAGAGGGGGAGGATATCGAGGTGAAAATACCTCTAGAGATGCTGGCAATGTTTAGCGGGGGTAAATGGGTTGTGGAGGGAGGGGTCTATGAGATCAGGGTTGGAGCATCCTCGAGGGATATAAGGTTAAAAACAACGCTAGAGATACCGGGCATAATATGCTATGACGCTTCATGGAATAAAACAGCATGTTAGATCGTGTGTTGAGCATTAGCTGGGTTTCCTCGGGCTCTATATTTAACCCGCGGGCTATTGGTTATGATATGCTATAGAACGATGATCCGATCCTTATCTTCTCAACGATCCTCGTCTTGATAGTTGTGATCTGTTTTCATCCGTGTACCGATTGTCCAGCATTGCTTTAGGGAGATCCTCTATGCCCAGGTTTTTAGCTGTGAAGCCTCCTATCTCGACCCTCAGAGGATCATATCTCCATATAGCCTTTTAGATAGCATGTCTCAGTAAGCAGCATGTACCGTGCACTGGGCTGCATAGCTATGCTGTCAATGCGCCTCTATGTAGAGGATTTATATGCATGCTTAGGATAAGCTGGTTATAACAGGCCTCCTATACCTCTGCAAGGGGTCTGAGTTACCAAAAAATAGTAACACACCCGGGTTGTGTCATTGTTCAGTATAAAGAGAGCGCCTATCTTTGGTTAGGATCGTTAAAAGATCTAGCACCAGGGTTTTAGCCTTCTCAAGATTCTCCGGGTTCACTTTATCCGTTGTATCGCTATACCAGTGATAATTGCCTATCATGCCGTTGATAAAGGCCATTAGGCTTGTTGCCCTCAAACCCATTCTCATTAGGGGTGTTGCGTCTGTGGGTAGCAGTTTATAGGTTACTGTTCGGATCCCTTTTAATGTGGAGAATTCTCTGACGATTTTTCTGAACTCCTCGTGGGAGCACCATGTTAAGATAGTTCCTTCGCACTCTGTAAAAGCGAGGTCTCCGATGCCTGGGTTATCTATATTAATAACTATGGAGTTTCTCAAGACCTCTTGTTTCTCTCTATAGAGGTGGTGGGAGCCTAGAAGGCCTACCTCTTCAGCTCCGGTGAAGGCGATTATTATCCTTGCCTTGTTCTTATCATCCTCAAAGCCTTTTGCTAGGGATTCCGCGACTCCGAGTAGGACTGCGACTCCTGAGGCGTTATCGTTAGCCCCGGGGACATAGTTGTGGAACAACTCCCTATGGATCAGAATTATGGTTGATATTAGCAGAGGGGCTGAGGCTATGAACGAGGCTATGAGGATTGAGGGGCTGTTTAAAAGGGATCCCGCTATTGTTAGGAAAACCACTATTATGGATGAGGCGAAGTTAAGCTTTATAGTAAGCCCTAGCCTGTGAACCCTTGTGGGGTTAAATGAGTATGCTGCTTTGGTGCTATCATAATGGGCTGTCAGCACTATGGTCTCGGATCCAGTGCCTATCTCAACCACTATGTTGGCTGTCTCCCTCCCCCATAGGTGTCCGTAGAGCCTTGTTAAGAGAGGAATATAGAGCTCCTCCTCCAGGATAAGGAGGGCTAGTCCGGCTAATGCTAGAACAACCCCTATGCCTCTAAACCCTGCGAGGGCTATTAGTGGTGAGAGTGCTAGTGCTAAATATATGGTTATATATGTGTGGGAGAATGTCGGGGGTGTGGGGAAAACACTGATCGAGGGTTTATAGCCATAGCTCTCAAGCTCCCTTACAATATAATCTCTAGCCTCTCTCTCCTCCCTGGTTCCGGCTCCTCTGTGTTTTTGTGAGAGTATTTTGACATGATCGTGTAGCTTTAAGGCTCTCGCACCTCGGTCACTCTGATCCCCATCCTCCCTAGTTCTTCTAGAAATTCCCCTGTATCTCTTATCAAGGCTTCTGGGGGATATATGCCTGGCCCTGCTATCCTACCCCTAGCTATTTTTACAGCCCCTAGGGCTGCTGGGATTCCTGTGAGCCTTCTCATCCTATCAATAGCTATATAGGATAGCTTACCACTATCTCCATAGATATCGACTCTCAGCGCGCTTATACTCAGACCCCCTGCTCTGAATATACCCTCGATCCTATGGATCGCCCTGGCTAGTTTCTCTGCCTTGTCATCGTTATTAATATTCAGGGCTTTTAGCAGGAATTTTGCGAATGAGTTTTGCCATGGAGGGATCAGCCCGCCCCTAACAGTAACCCTATCCCTAACCTTGATATACCTTGGCAGTGTCAAGGGCTCTGGATGTCCCGTGTAGAATAGTGTTAGCCTCCCCACGGGCTGTGGGAACTGAACCTCGATGCCACCACTACCAGCCTCTACCAGGGATAACGAGCCCCCGAGATACATTGGCGCTCTCCCTATGAGGGCGTGGAAGAGATGCATAACAACTGCAAGGCCTTTGGAATCAGCCGCAGAGCCCACCCAGTATATATCTATAGCGCTAACCTCTCCAAACGATTTGGAGCCGTGTAGGGCGAGCAGGTTAGAGAGCCCTGGCGTCCATCCCAGACCATTTATCCCCGTGACTCTGGAGCCCTCGGCCTCGCTACCTAGACCTAGGATCTTTTCTGCAGCGTCATAATCGTCACAAACGTCTACGAAGTTCAGGCCTAGGCGCACGAGGTTCCTGGCCACGGGGAATCCTAGCTTGTAGAAGGGGCCTATGGTGTTAACAACAACGTCTACCCCTCTAGATGATTCTCTGAGAGACTCTATATCAATAGCATTGACCTTAGCTGCTTCACAATTACACCCAGAGCTCTTCATACTCTCGGAGACAGTTTTAGCGGCATCGTATCTAAGATCCCCAACCACTATGGTGTCTATATTCATGGAGCACAGAGCCTCTACAACCCCGGAGCCTATATCACCGGCTCCTCCTAAGACCATTATTTTCAATGACAAGCCCCTCCCATTTTTATGTTAGCACAAGCTTATAACATCATAATGCCCTTAATATTTATAATTATTTTAATTTTATTTAACCCTCCCCTATTTGTATTCAGCCCCGAAGCTATGTCGGTTACTCTATAACCTTTAGAAGCGTAGTACTCCTATAGATATAGATATTTAACCTGTTTCTCGAGATCCTCTCCGCTGATCATGGGATGAGACCCTAGCGTATACGACGGATCTTACCTCCCCCGCCTTGTTCTCAGGATCCTCTGGCCTCGCTCTCAGAGACCCTATATTTACCGCTAACGGGTTTGGCGGCCCTGATATAGATATAGGGATCTTGGGTAACGTGTCAGAAAACCTGGGGGTATTTTTCTCACCATACCATTATGGTTATGGTGTTCCGGTGGGTGGGGAGGGTTATGTTTTAGCTGTTGATATAGGTACCTCATCTATAAAGGTGGGTTTGGTCGATACCGCTAATCTTAGTGTTAGGTTTAGTGTTTCTGAGAGGGCTTCTTTCAAGGCCCCAAAGCCTGGGTGGGCTGAGATAGATCCTGAGGATCTGTGGGCCAGCGTGTCTAGGCTTGTTTCGGAGGTTGCTGGTCCCCACTATAGTCTTATTAGATGTGTCGTTGTCAGCGGTCACATGGCCGGTATAATCCCTGTTGATAGGTATACGCTGTTCGCCTGCTAATACTTGCAGGAGGTATTTATAAGCCTTGAATGGGATTGTTTTCGGTGATGATATGGTTTCCATATTGACTCTGGATGGCAATGGAAGCAACACTTTAAGCCATCCAGGGGATGATCTCACAGTGGATAGAGTCTCATACCATTGGATCCGGCAGTCACGCATAAACCCGCAGGGTCGATCTACTATAGAATTGAAAGGATTTCAGGAGCGCTGCTTCGAGGATAGCTATAGATAAGGGGTTCAGGCCTGATGAGAAGCAGTCCGAGATCTATATCTATAGTAAGCTCTTCAAGGAATACACAAGGACCTATGGTAGATTGAGGAATATTTTCCACAGGCTAGGTGGGTTGAGAGAAGAATATGGTGGGCTGGTTAAGAGCATCTAGATCTATATTAGGATATTGATCGCCTCTACAAGCGTCTCTTCCAGTATATCTGGTGGCATTATCCTTATGAGCTCGTTTATTAGTAGTATTTTATCCTCCGATATATAGCCTTCCCTTATTCCGAGGGCTTCTAGGGCTTTTCTATAGCTGGGGGTTTATGCTCTCTTAGGGCTTCTTCTAGATCTCTTAGGAAGGGTAGTATGAAGCCCATGCAGGGGTTCGGGCTTCATTGCGGTTGGTTTTTGCATCAACCGCTCTTCCCTTGGCTTCCTCGACCTCAGGGCTCCTTTCATCGGAGCCCTTATCCTTGGCCCCCACCCGTTCGGGGTGACCCCAACCCACAGCTCCCCCTCATAGCTTTGCTCCGGCTCATAGCTGTGGGGAGACCCCCACATCCTGGTTTTATTTAACCCGCCCATCGGGTCTCTATCCCCACCCTCATTGCTGAGCTGGCATCCCATAGAATAATAGAGCTTATATAATGTTCCACAGAGAAAAAATCACTACCAGTCCTTATAAATCCATATAAAACCAGAAACAGTTGGCTATGGCGTCGACATGTAGTAGTGTTTTGCTCTCAAGGGCTATTTCGCTCAGGTCCTTGATATCGTCAACAGATCCGTAAGGGTAGTTTGGAGCAGACCGTTTGTCCCTGGATGTTCATTCCATTCATTTATATTCATGGTCACATCCGGGGACTTCCACCTCTACCCGCAGGGCCTTTAGCCCTACGAGGTCATGGGCGGCCGTCGAGCCGAACGGCACGCGGCTCCCATCTAGCTCTGCCCCGGATGGCTTGGAGCACTGCTCCCATCGCCGTCCGGGGCTTGTGCGGGGGAACCCACACCGGGGATAATGTCTTTCAAGGCTTATAAATACCTTAGGTGTTGGCGAGAAAGCGCTTTCGGGCATGCCCCAATACCCATGAAAATTCCAAAACCTATCAATCCTCCCTATTCATATCAAAAAGAAAACAGCCCACTATGAGGGCTGTGTTCCTGCTAATCCTCTCGTTAACGGCGTTGATATCAATCTTACCTGTGCCGGGATCTATAGGGATAAACACGGGTTTTAGGTTTAGATAGGATGCCGCCTTGAGAAAGGCTGGGTGGGCTGTGTATGGGAGTATGATCTCGGGGGTTTCTGTCCTGCCCAGGGCTCTGAAATAATCCCTAGCGGCTTTGACTGCTAGCAATATGCTCTCAGTACCCCCATAGGTGAAGCTGCCCTTGGTCTCCTCATCACCATCCATTAGATAGGCTACTGCTCTGACGACCTCACGTTCTAATCTCAGGACACTTGGATATACGGTGAAATCGAGCATGGTCTTATCCATGTAGAGCCCGTAGGCTTTTCTCACCAGCTCCCTGAGCACGGGATCCCCGGTCTCGTAGGAGTGGGTGAACATTCTCCCACTACTAGGCTCGGGCTCTCCCCTTGAGAATCTGGATAGTCTCTCTAAGACGATCCCGGGGTCCTCCCCCTCAGGCGGGAACCGCTGCAATCATAGCCCGTGGTAGCGTCCCCCTGGGCCTTTAAAAACCCCTGGGAAGCTGTAACCAGCTGTTCCCGGTTTTATATGTATTTATAAGGACTGGTACTGAGACTGTTGCTCTGCGGTAACACAGTGCTTATACGAGACATGGTTTACAGCAGTGAGGTTAGTAGATAGAAGACCAGGTGGGGGCACTGATGTAGAGTGGTCTTGGTCTATGGGTCTATCTATAGAGTAACAGGGATCGTGGGCGGAAATACACCCATGCCCGGGGACAGGGGCGCTGAGTACTTGGTGTGATCCTTCTAAGATTTTTAGGGCCTAAACGCTTAATCTAGAGAGGATCTGGTGTAGGGGTATGGGTATCCATGCTATAACCCTTTACAGGAAAGGTACCGCTAGATCTCTCATCAACAGTCTCTGGGATCTGGCTATAGCGAGGTTCTTCGTATCCCTGGAAAGACGTTTGGGAGAAAACTTCGTAGGTTTGATCGATCTCTTGGGCGGTGAGGTCTATGAGAGTAATGTCCTTGTGGTTGTGAGGAGCAAGGATCTGGAGACTGTGCAGGAGGTGGTGAGGGTTAAGATGGATGTTGAGAGGGAGTTTGGGGATAGGGTGTTGATAAACCCATACATAGCTGGTGAAGATGAGAGGGATGTCATTAGAGCATTCCAAGAGGCTGGGGAGGATGAGGAGGATCCAGGGCTTCTGAGGAGGGCTCTCGAGATGTTTAGGGAAAGGGCTCTGAGACTCCGCCAGGTGGTTGATGTGATCATACCGGGCGGTGAGGTCTATGAGAGTAATGTCCTTGTGGTTGTGAGGAGCAAGGATCTGGAGACTGTGCAGGAGGTGGTGAGGGTTAAGATGGATGTTGAGAGGGAGTTTGGGGATAGGGTGTTGATAAACCCATACATAGCTGGTGAAGATGAGAGGGATGTCATTAGAGCATTCCAAGAGGCTTCTTGAAGAGGCCTATAAGGATCTCGAGATAGAGTGCTATAACAAAGCTACCTCGGCATCGTACTTTGCCCTGAGAAAGGCCTGCGAAACCCTGCTAACAGTCCTGGGGGAGAAGGTACCTAGAAGAGATGATAAACTGGCCAACGCTATCAAGAACAAAGGGCTTGAGCATATCGCAAAGAACCTTATAACAATGTATGTATATAGAAAAGCCGCCGACTATGGGGAAGGCGTCTCCAGGGAGGTCGCTATAGAGTGTTACAGGCTTGCGAGAGAAGGTGTGGGCGAGGTCGAAAGCCTTATAAGAAGTCTTGTTGGGGACGCTGAAAAGCGGTGACCAGCAGCCCAAAAAGGCTGGCACCCTTTGAGAGGTATAGGCGCTTCGGGTCTATAGTAGATAGACGTTACCTCTATATCTACTCTTAGGAGGATCTATATGTATGTTTTGTGCTTGATGTTAGCTCCATGTCGCGTTTTTGATCAGGTCTATTAGTTCTTCTAGGCTTAGTCTGCGTCTATAGTATGTGTAGAACCATGGTTTGGCCCTTATCTTTTCAATGATCCTTGCTTTGACTACTCTTACGTCGTCTTCGTCTGGGTGCCAGTCGTTGAGCATCGATGGTGGGAAGCCTTCTGTGCTTAGGGTCTTGTTGGCTTTGAAGCCCCGTCTTGTCATCTCTTCTCTGAGGCTGTCGTGTCTCCTTTTTAGGTAGAGTACTTTGTTTTTGAAGAAGACCATGTGCCCTTTGCCCAGTGTGAACCTCTGGGGGATCCTGGCTGGGTCGTCCCGATCTAGGGGGTAGCGCCTGAGGTAGGCTATTAGCATGAGTATCTCGTTATACTCTGCTATGAGGTGCTGGTCCGTGAGGTACAGGGGATCGATCAGGTTGACCCTGACCAAACGGGGACGCCTTCCCCTCTATATTTTACTCCCAGACGCTAATTAGGCCCAGGCCTCATAGCCGCCGGTGTTTTAGTATATACAGCTGAGACCAACCCTCCGTCTGTCCCCGGACGTTCATCCCAATCATTTTATATTCATTCACGTATATCCAGGGGCTTCAACCTCGCCCACAGGGATCTAGGGATCCCTGTGAGGTCATGGGCTGCTGTCGAGCCAAACAGCACTTGGCCCCATCTAGGCTTGAGAGATCATCCCCAAGATGGCTTGGAGCGCTGCTCCCATCGCCACCCAAGACCTGTATAGAGAGACCCGCACAAAGGACAGCCCAGCTCAAAGCTTATAAATCCCTTAGGTGTTGGCGGGAAATAATCTTCGGGCATGCCCCAATACCCATGAAAATTCCAAAACCTATCAATCCTCCCTATGCATATCAAAAAGAAAACAGCCCTAGTATTGGTAAGGCTGAGGACAGGGGGCTGTTAGACCTCCATAAGTTCTTTCTCTGGTATGAAGCGTCTATACCACCTCTCCATCAGCTCGGGTGTTGCTATGTGGAGCTCTACGGGCTCTTCTACTTTCAATTCTATAGCAGATCTTCATACTGGGGAGGGATCTCATACTCTATCGTGATAACTCTTTCAATTCTATAGCAGATCTTCGAGCTAGTGCTGGTGCCGAGCGAAAACCGTGTGATCATTCTTTCAATTCTATAGCAGATCTTCCGATCTATTTGCGGATCTTTTTTGATATTTATGGCTATGTGGGGGACTATCGCCCCCGGAGGGCCTGTCTCTATAGCAGATCGATACACGAGATCTTTTTGTTGCAATATCCAGTTCTATAGGAGATCGACTATACCACTATTTTTATTCTTATCCTGCTTATAAGTTTTTATGCTAGGGTGATCCTTGGGTCGATTGCTGGAGTGATTCTGAGCCAAGAGCGGAGTGATTAGTATCGTTTGATACTAACTGCTGTGGGCCGGATCCTTCAGGCGAGCTTCCTGAGTTTCTCTATAAGCTTGATTACGTCTTGGGCGTAGTCTTTGACTAGCTCGGGAGGTATTTGTGCTTCGTAGGAGTTTCTGTGGAGGGCGTTTGCGGATGACCATAGCCTTCCAAGTTCTGGGTCGTTTAGCTCTGCTCTGAGCTTTGCTATGAATTCCCAGAGCTTAGTGTGGGTGTCAAGCATTAGATCCCTCTTAGAGGCTACGGCTATTACTATTTGTGTTACTGCGGCCCAGAGTTTTCCGCTAGTTTGTGTATATTCTCTTCTGGATAGTAATCCTTCGGCTTCTCGTAGGTATTTATCGCAGAGTTTGAGGTGCATCTCAACTCTTGTGTTCCTATCGAGGATGTTTAGGTATTTATATAAAGATTCTAGGATTAGCTCTTCTACGGGTATGCCTCTAGATTCTGATATCTCTCTAAGTTTTGCTAACAGCCTATCTGGTAGTTCTAGTATTAGTGACAAGAATCCCACATCCGCTACTATTTATCAACCATATAGTAGATCGACCTTCCTACTCTATATTTCGCTAGCTTTAATTTAAGCTTAGGTCTTCCCGATCCTGGCTGCTTATTATCTCGATCCTCATATTATGGGTTCTGTTTGTTTTGATATATTTATATATTTATTGTGTTATTTTTACTTCTTCATGTGGGGTTGGTTATGAGGGGTCTGTTTTCTGTTGAGAATAGGGTTGCTGTTGTTATTGGTGCGGCTGGTGGGATTGGTAGGGCTATTGCTGAGCTTTTCTGTGGTCTTGGGGGTAGGGTTGTTGCTAGTGATATTGATGAGAAGGGTCTTAACGAGCTTGTTGATCTTCTCTCGGGGAGGGGTTGCGATGTTAGGGGTTTTAGGGCTGATATAACCAGGGTTGATGATGTTAGGGCTTTGGTTGATTTCTCTCTGAAGAGCTATGGTCGTGTCGATGTTCTCTACATATTGCCGGCGATCAATTTTAGAAAGCCTATAGAGAGATACACCTACGAGGAGTTTGACAGGGTTGTTAATGTGAATCTAAGGGGCTCCTTCATAGCACTCAAAGAGTTTCTAGAGGCTATGAAGAAAAACCCAGAGGGTGGCAGCGTTGTCCTATTCTCCTCGATAAGGCATCTAGTAGTAGAGCCCGGGCAGTCTGTCTATGCGGCTACAAAAGCAGCTATTGTCCAGCTAGCAAGAGTCGCTGCAGCAGAGTATGGGAAATACAACATCAGGGTTAACGTAATAGCACCGGGGGTTGTCAACACACCGTTTGTGCAGCAGATAAAAAGAGACCCAGAATGGTATAGAGCCTATGCCGAGAAAACAATACTCAAGAGATGGGCGGATCCAATGGAGATAGCAAGCGTAGCCGTGTTCCTCGCAATGCCAGCATCATCATACATAACAGGATCAGTAATCTACGTCGACGGAGGCTGGACAGCGATAGATGGGAGATACGAGCCAAAACTATAAACCCCACACCAATACAAACACCATAAACAAAACCACCTACAAGCCCTTTAACAAACCCCCAGATCCTAGTCTTACATTTAAATATAGTGAAAAAAAGATTCTAGTAGGAAAACACACAGGACTGATCGCTCTCAAAATAACAAAGAACTAAAAGGGTACTGGATTGGCTGCAATGTTTGACTCCAGATCGTTTCCAGCAACAAGACGAAATAACTAAGAACTAAAAGAAGCTGTCCTGGCCGTATCTGTAGCGGTAGATCTCGTGTCCGCATTTCTTGCATCTATGATAAAATAACTAAGAACTAAAAGTGATGGAATGAGTAAAAGATATCGGTATTTTGGTTTTCCAAACTAGCCCCCGACCTCCTACCCGTAGTAGGGTGGGGGCGGGAGAGGGGATCTATGTGTGGATCCTCGTTTGGAGGGTTAGGAGCTCTACCCCCAGGGATCAAAACCTATGCCTCGGTCTGGGGTCTAGGGGCTGGGTGTGTGGATCTGGATCTAGCGGGTTGGGGGGTTATGGTGGGTAGGGTGAGGGTGCTGAGGGCGAGGCCGTATCAGGAGAGTATTGGTGTGTTGGAGCCGTTTATGGATCATAGTGCTATATTGGTGTATGATGTGGTGAGGGAGGGCGACAAGGTGAGGATAAATATTCTATACCCGTATGTCGAGTTCGATCTCGATCCGGCGGGGTTGGTGGTGAGGCTGGATAGCTATGGTATCGTGATCGATGCTAGGTTAGTACCGGTCTTTCTGCCAGACGGTATGGAGGCTATTGTGGCTGAGGATGATGTGGGGCTCACCGTGCTGATAAGGTGGATTGGGTGTGTGGTTGCTAGTGCTATGTAGGTTTGGTGTGGAGAAGAATCTATATGTGGCGGGGCTTGGGTGTAAAAAGAGGTTTTTATCTCTACTCGGGTTCTTTTTCTATGCTTTCTAGGTATTCTATGTATTTTAGCAGATCGCTGTTAGGATCGTCTATGTATTTTTTTCACCTTCACACCCTCCTTTCTGAGTATTTTTATCGCCATTTTTCCCTCCTCTATTAGTTCTTCATAGCGCTCTATCTCCTCCCGAGATAGTTTATCCCACTTCTCTCTAAGCGTCTTCTCAGCTTCGAGGGCGTTTTTCAGTGTTCTCTCTAGGTTTTCTATGAACTCTAGGTATTTCAGCAACTCGCTGTCCGGGTTATCTATATATACCCTTACATTTACACCTACCTCCCTCAAAGCGATCATAGCCCGTTTACCCTGCTCTATATCCTTTCTAAGCCTCTTCACCTGCTTCCGGGACAGCCTATCCCCCTCCTCCCTAAGTATCTTCTCAGCCGCCACAGCACCCTTAACAGCCGCGGTGAGAAGCCCTCTGATAAAGGGACCCACACCCTTCCACTTCTCCGCATAGTCCTCCTTACTTTTTATCTCCTCCTCCACCTGTAACAATACCCCGCACTTAGGGCACCTTATATGCGGGGGCTCAAGCCTCTCGGGAGACCACTCATGCTTACACACAGGGCATTTAACCCAGCTATGTCCGCACTTAGGGCATCTCAGCTTCTCAACATACAACCCGACCCCCCATAATAATATAGTGTAATGCCCCCACACCTATAGCCTAAACACGAAGACTCTTTCTACATAGCACCCCAGCTGCTCTCTATGCCTTCGCCGATCAATTTACAAAACCCATACTTAGCTTTAGATCAAAAATTAGGAATCAAAAATAGAAAATCCGTTGTTTGAATCAGCGGCTTATCCTTGGAGTTCAAATATTTATAACAGGCTGGTTTGTAACCCTACCGTGTTCAGCTGCTTATGAATGTGCCAAGTTTCATATATAGTTATTGTCACTAACATAGCTTTTGTATTGGGCTAACAGTAACCGGCTGCACGCAGGGCAGTCATATAAGGTCTTACCTCAAGGTCCGATTCAGAGTGTTTAGAGTATAGGTGCTGTATGGAAAGCCTGCTTTAGGAGCGCTAGATTTATGATAGCGTTGGCGCCGTAAGGCTGGCTTCGTAGGAGAGATTAGAGGTTTAGCGATTGTAAGTGATCCGCAAGATTCTAAAGAGCACGCTAATGAAGGGGAGTGAGGGTTGGAAAAGCTTGGTTAACTCTGTAAAACAAAGTTCGTAAGTAAAGTTTAATAAGCTTTGAGTACATAGGTTTGGGAGGGTTCTCATGAGCGAGGGGAAGCTCATTATAAGTCCTTATGAGATTTCTGAAATTGCTCTGATCAGGGCTGTTACGAATCTTCATCCAGGCGTGGGGAGATCGGGTGAGACCGTCGATCTACCGGTTCAGAGAGACGGTCTAGGTTTCCCTATAATATACTCATCAAGTCTTAAAGGAGCCTTGAAGAGTGTCTTCTGGAATCTTCCGAACGTAGATAAGAATGAGGTGAGGGATCTATTTGGTCCCGACCCTGACGACGGAGAGAAGTTTACATCCGCGGTAGCCTTGCTTGATGCTTTGGTTATCGTGTTTCCCGTAAGAAGCCTGGAAGGGGTTTACGCTTTTGCAACCTCTCCCCTCCTGCTTAAGCGGTTCAGAGACTACTTAGAACTTACTGGGAGTGATTATGAGTGTGTAAGGAACCTATCAAACCTGTCTATTAATAAAGGTACGTGTCAGACATCTAAGCAAGCCGTGGATCTTCTTGGGGTTAAGGCTCTAGGAGGCAGGATCATTATAAACGAGGAAATCGACGTAAGTTGCAACACGGATCTATCTAATGATATAGAAGCTCTTGAGAAGTTATTAAATATAGAAAAAGGAAGACTCCTCATACTAAGCGACGATGAAGCACTAGACGCTCTAAACAGATCTCTAGTCCGAGTAACCAGAATAGCCGTCGACAGGGAGAAGAAGACAGTAAAGGAAAGAGCGCTATGGACAGAGGAATATATCC
Source organism: Desulfurococcaceae archaeon AG1 (assembly GCA_003116855.1). Taxonomy (GTDB): domain Archaea; phylum Thermoproteota; class Thermoprotei_A; order Sulfolobales; family AG1; genus AG1. Next base: position 266,172 of record BEWT01000015.1, on the reverse strand, counting down.
CAAGCAGTACTGTCTTCACTACTGTATTCTTGTATTCCTATGCTAGAAGATCAGGTAGCAGCTTAGGATCTCCTGATAATGTTAAGAATAAGTTCCACGAACTGCTCGGGAAAACTAAAAACTACCTGATCATTGGAGGCAACGAGACCATTGGGAGAGGCATAGTCAAGCTTGAGTTCGTGAAGAAAGGGGCGTGAAAGCCTTGAGCGTGGGAGACCATGTATTAAGCGCGATAACAGATTTCGAGTTTCTGCTAAACTCCTTAGAGAAAAGAGAAGGAAGTAAGGTGGGTGGAAGCTTTAGGAGCAGATGTAGGGAGTTACCGACCTTAATAGAGGATGTAGGTTTAGTTCCAGCTCTTAGCTATTGTTATGCAAAAGCGGGTAAAGGTGTTTATGATACTATTAAAAGAATGCTTAAAGAGGGAGGCAAGATCTCTGATGGTGATTCTACTGAGAAAGGATACGGCATTTATCTCTACTTTACACTAAAAAGGCTAAAAGATCTTAAACTATTAGAGGAATCTCACTTAGATGATCCAATAAAAGCTTTTGAGGAGTTGCAGAAAGGAAAACAGAGAGTTGCGAGCAAACTTCTCAGCCCCTACCTAATCCAAATGAAAAGGCTATCTGAGGCAATATTTAAGGCTGAAGGTGAATAAATATGAGCTCATGGTTAAACGTTCAGAGAGAGATAGCTCAGAGAGATTGGATAGCAGAGATAAAAGTGGAAAACATCACGCATGTAAGGATAGGGGGTTATAATGCGAGGCCATATAGTAGTTCACTCAATTTAATGGAACAACCACGTACACAGAATATAAAAGGGTTATGGAGATGGTGGGCAAGAGCAATACTAGCCGGCGCAATCCTTGGTAGCAAAGGATCGTTGGCTGGAGGCCTTAGTGATATAGATAAAGAGGTATCTCGCCTTTTAGGCAGCACCAATGCCAGCTCCGAATTCTTCATCCAAACAACCCTTAATTCCGATCCTAAGATTATTCCCTATAATGAGCTAGAGAACGTACCTAGAGTAAAATTAATTACAATGGGTATAAGTAATGAAGAGAAAAGACTTGAACAGTATTATCAGAAGCTAAGTTTAAGTATTTTTGTTGGGGCTAGAAAAGGCGTTGAGAAGCATAGCAGAGATTCCGTCATGTTTGCCCTTTCATCACTTATAATTGCCTTAATATTTAGTGGTATTGGTTCTATTACCACTAGAGGATTCGGAAAACTAAAGATCATCGATATAGAACCAAAATCACCAGCTTTCAGAAACGATATTGACAATCTTAACCAATTATTAAAGAGTTTGTATAAGCAAAATAGCGAACAGAGCATAACAGAAGGACTAAAGAAACTCATTTCAGTATCTTTAGAATATGCACTAGGTTATCTGTCCCTGAAGAAGGTACCATCAAGAATTAAGATAAGCGAAACACCCTTATATTCAGTTCTTCTACTAAACAGCGATCCCGAACTCTTCCGCCTAGAGACTATTTGTATATCACGACAGGATCCAAAGTCATTACTGGAATGCCTTGGTAAATCAACTTTAAAAATAGAGTGGAAACGGAAGAGGAGAGATTTGAAACCACGGGATCCTGGGAAAAACTTACATACGTGGGTCTTGGGTCTACCTCGTCATCAGGAGCTTCCTTACGAAATAAACGAAGTCGAGAAAAGATGTGAAAAACGACTAACGGGCTATGCTCTCTTTAATGGTGAGGAAAATGTAGAGAAGCGTAGACAATCGCCAATAGGGTTTACTGTATTAGAATGTGCAAGTGGTTTAGCCATAGTTATGTATGGATTCTTAACATCAGAATTCCTAAAATTATTAGAAGGTCATAATGGTCTAATCCTAAAACATATTGGGATCCATACTATAGGCAGAATAACACACATAGATCGCACTAATGTTTATGATGACATATTAAACCATGGGATCTTTTTCCCTCAGAGAATTGTAAACGTTAATAAAGACATGTCTATCGAAGATGTTTATAGATTGGTTTTTAATGCAGCATGGGATTTTGTCAAGCAAATAATTAAAGACAGGTGTTGCAGATGATGCTAAATGAACTTCGACTGTTAAAAAATGCTTTAACGAAGCCGAATCTTTGGAGCTATATATCGCTCTTTGGTGCAAAATGGTTGCTTGACAAAGCTCAAGGAAAAGCTAATGAGGGAGAGAAGAGAAGACTGCTAGAATATATGATTCAACAGGCACGCCTAGATGATAGCAGTAAAAATAAAATTAATTATATGTTTACAAGTATAGAAACGGCGCTTAAGGGTTGTGGTTTTGAGTTAAGAAGGATACGAATTAAGGCTATATCAAGGGGACTTATAGGAGGCTCGGAGACTTTTGGTTCTATACCATTTGAGGTTGGATTATACTTTGATCCGATAATGAATGTTCCCTATATACCTGGTTCTACAATAAAGGGTGCTGTTCGCTCAGCCACTTTCGACTTGTTGTTAAAAGAGAGAGTGGGTACAGGCAGATCCAGCAAAGGAGTTGAGGAGGAGGTTGAGAGGGAGTGTGTGAGGATCTTTGGAGGTTGTATAGATAATGAGGACTGCAGTGCTGGGCTTGTTGGTTTTACTGATGCCTATCCTATTGAAGGAGGTAAGAGAGGTTACCTGCTTTATCCGGATGTGATGACACCTCACTATAAAGATAATGTGAAGAGTGAATTGGACGTATCGCCTACACCTATAATATATCTTACTATAGCGCCAGGAACAAAATTCCAGTTTTATATCTTTTACAGAAAAGAGAGGGGAGGTAGGAGGCTTACTGTGAGAGGTTCGCGAGATTCTGATCTAGCTGAAACCCCTATTCCCGATCTTAGTAGACTGGGTATCGTGGATCGTGGATTGCTCTACGCGTTCTACAGAGGTGTTGGTGCTAAAACCGCTGTTGGTTACTCGAGGTTTGAGATCGTGAGTTATGAAAATGTGGGGTGATTGCTTGGTCGGAAACATCTTTGTTTTAAAGACATCATGTTTGCTTCACGATCCGCCTAACAAGGCCTGGCGTCTCAGGGATCATAGAGAGGAAGCAAGGAAGATAGCAAGCGAGATTCTAAAAGGTACTAGCCTTGAGTACTTAGTTGAGAAGGGTAAGATTATAGCTATTGCTGATGAGATGGAGAGGATAGCAAAGCAGGCGGATATATATGCCTCGAGCGTGGATAGATGGCTATTGAGTAAGCTTGTTGGCGAGGACTATAGCTTGTTCCCAGTAGAAGATGTTAAGCTCAAGAATATCTTTAACCCAAAGTTCTATCAAAGCATCAGGGAGAGGCCTGCTGAAAACTACGTCAACAAGTTCGCGGAATCCTTGAACAACCTTATCAGACATATAAGAGATCCCAGGCTGGCTTATCATGTGCTATACGCAAGCTACGAGCCCATATGGATAGAATTAGGGCTTCCATCAGGGCCTGCAGACACGAGGGCTCCCACCCATACTGTTTTTGACCACAACTATGCAACAGCGTCTATGATGAACTGGCTTTTAAAGGGGAGAGAGCCGGATGGAATACTGCTTTACATAGATCTAGGGAGAGTTCAGAGATTCATATCAAGCTCAAGGAAACTACGCGATCTCTGGGTATCGAGTTATTTAGCCTCAGCCCTTGCCTGGAGGCTCTTCTGGATCTTCGTGAGGGCCTTAGGCCCCGATGTAATGGTATTGCCTACATGTAGAGGGAACCCGTTCTATTATCATAGCTTAATCTCAGAGCTTATTGCAAATGGTATCGATGAATCAGTAATAAATGAGATCAAAAAAATATCTGCTAAAATCGCTGGTTATGATCCGGAGAAAGATATAATACCTAGGTATGCTGTTGTCCCTGTTACAGCTACATTTATCCTACCCAGTCTAGATGTGTTAAAAGAGTTTGAAGAGTTCAGAGAGCTGGATGTCAATAAAGGCGTTAAGGGCTTAGAAGAGTTTGTAGAGAAAAAGTATGAGGAGATATGGAGGGAAATATATGGCTTGGTCGTTAAAACTTTAGAAACCGAGACGGTAAAGAATAGACTTGGCGATCTAGCAGTCAAAGCGAGAGAACTACTAGAAGAGTGTAGAAAATACGGCTTTGATAAAGTTCCTCCCCTACCGCTTAGAGTCATAGCTCTCTCAACAAGCGAGAATGGGTTTAAGGGAGAGCGTTATATGCTATACCACCATATGCTTGAACTCCTAAGAGATAGGGAGAATGAGAGGAAGCTTTATAAATCCAGCCCTGAGGAGAGGCTCGAGCTCACCAAGATGACCCTACAGCCTGTCAAGACCTGGCCTGAACCTAAAGAGGCTGAGAGAAGAAAGGGTTTCGAGTACTGTAGCGTCTGTGGCAGATTGCCGGCAATCATAGTTCTTCCGTCAGATGAGGAGGAATACGGTAAATACCTGGATCTTAAACTTGAACCGATCTTCAGCATGGGCGAACGTCTCTGCCCCTACTGCTTAATCAAAAGGCTCTTAAGCTTTAGCGAAATACTAGGGCCTGTTGTGGATCACTTGCTGGGAAGAGCTTCAAAGAAAAGAACATCGGAGGGGCTTAAACTTAAGTTCCCTTCGGTCTCTGATGTGGCACTTATACCATTTAAGAGGTCTTTTGTCGAAAATGTTATGAAGCTAGATAAAGATCAAAGGCTTGCTGAAGAGCTTGCTGTGTGGATCAATGAGATCCTGCAAAAACTTGTAAAAAGTGAAGAAGATTCTGTTATGCCTGCTGAAAGAGATTTACTCGAGAAAGTTAAGAAGATGAAATCCTCAAGGCTTGCTGAAGAGCTCGAATCGATGCTGCTTACAGACTCTGAGGCAGCATTTTTGAGGACTTATAGGTTAAAGAGAGACGAAAAGGAGGAGATGTTTTCTCCTAGGAGGGAGTGGTTAAAGCTATTGGAGAGGATTAGAAAGCATGAGGAGATGTCCAAGTATGTTAACTTAAAGGAGATTGAGGGTTTGAATACCTATTATGTTATTGCAAAGTGTGATGCAGATAACATGGGGAAGATTATACGAGGTAAAGTGAAAGAGGGGTTCAGGATCACGGTGGAGGAGTATCTTAGTAACGCGCTTGAGGGAGAAGCCAGGGAGGTTGTGAAGGCTATCATCGAGGGTAGGCTTCAGCAGGCAGTAAAAATATGTGGGGGAGCTGGTGTGAGAGATCCTGAGGATAGGGTTAATGAGGTAGAGGGGTTTATTAAAAGTCTTAAGGAGAAGGGTGAGATCATAATTGCTTTATCCTATCATTCAGCTCTTAGTAGGGCTCTGATGGCTAATGCTATTAGGGATGCTGAGATTGTTAAAAAGCATGATGGTATAACTGTCTATGCTGGGGGAGATGATCTCTTAGCCTTAGTGCCTGTTAAGAACTCCCTGAAGATGGTTTACGAGCTAAGGAAGAAATTCAGCTTTCCCTCAGAGGATCTTAAGGGCTTTGAAAAAATAAAGAACTATTTAATACCATCACTAGCTACGGCTAGTAGGAGCTTTAGCATATATATTACTCACTATATGTTCCCGCTATACACGGCTATAAGTAGGTCGGGTGAGCTGTTGGAAGACGAGGCTAAAGAGTCTGTGTGGGTGAAGGAGGATGAGAAGATCGAGAAGGATACCATTGCCCTCGCATATAGCCCGAGGGGTGGTGAGCAGTATGTTGTATTACCGCTTTCAAATATCGGGGATCCAGAGCGTAATCTGGCTAGAAGCCTCGGGGATATTGATGCTATAATTTCAGAAATAGAGGAGGGCAGGTTCTCCGTATCGCTAATATATGATTTATATAATAGCCGTGAGACTCTCAAGAAGCTCTCGAAGAAGGGGAGAGAGGCTCTGCTAGAGATGGTGATAAGAGATATTTTCAGGAGGAACTGTGAGATGCAGGATAAGCAGCAATGCGAGAAAGTAGCTGAAGCATGGGTTAGGAGACTTGTGGAGAGCTACTCTCTCCAGCGATGGAAGAAACGTGATAAAGAGCCAGGTTCCTATATGGAGCAGTTCATTCTGGCTTTAAAACTATATAGATCTGGTTTGAGGGGTGTGGAGTGATGGGTGAGGCTGTGACGATAAGCTTTAAGGTAGTTGAGCCGATGATGTTCCGTGGTCCAGGGGAGTTTGATCCTTTTGTTAGGGGTGCCTATAGCAGGGGTGCTTCTCTAGCCCTGCCACTGCCCTCCACTATTGCGGGGGTTCTGGCAACATATGGTATCTCGAAACTTGGTAGACCCGTGCCTAGCTCTGGGGATTGGATCGAGCAGTATCTCGAGGTTCTAGGGAAAGATGTAAGGATTAGGGGTGCGTTGATTAGGCTAAACAACGAGCTTATGGCTGAGGATAGGTTGTCTAGGGGTTTTTTGAATATGGAGAAGGTGAGGGAGAAGTGCGAGATAGTATGGAGGAGGCTGGGTAGGTCGTGTAGAGAAGAATGCCGTGAAGGGGAGTTCGAGCCTAGTGTAAAAATTAAGAAGAGTGTTAGGGTTGGTATTATGCTGGAAACTAGGGGGAAGGTGTCTGTGAAGAGGGCGAGGGAGGGCTTTCTCTATGGTGCTGAACATGTTGACTATGTGGGAGCTACAGCGGGGTCTCGATCTCTCTCTGTTGAGATCGTGGCGGAGGTTAGGGGAGGTATAGCTGAGAGTCTTTCTCCAGCGCAAAAGCTACCGATCAGGTTTGGTGGGGAGGGTAGGATAGCTCTTCTTTCTTTCCGAAGAGGCGGTGAGATCCTCGATGGGGTTGTGAAGCAGCTATGGAGTAACCGGACGGATCATCGTGGTGTTTTAGCCCTATACCTTGCTACCCCAGCATTATTCGAGACGGGCAAGAGTGTGAGGGAATATCTAAACGAGTGGATCAAGAACCTGGAAAAGCGGGCCAGGGGTGTGAAACTTATAGGCCTTAGCGGCGAATCCTCAGTACTTGGTACCGGCTTCATGCTAAAGGAGAGGAGGAGAAAGCCTATTTATATATCGCTTGATCCAGGCAGCATTATATTTCTAGAAGGGGAATTCAGCCTTCCAGAGATCTACCAAGAAGGTGTTGGAGCAGCCAGTATGCTGGGCTATGGTACGGTTATACCTGTGCCAATGAGCCACTACTAAGCCCAATATATTGGGGAGCCTTTGAAAGACCCAGTACTTATCACGGCTGTAGTTGGGAGGCTGGATGGCTATCTGAATATTAATTTCGTTATAGATTCCGCGATATGCCCTGGGAAGCTCTCTTACTAGGGTATTATTCTTCGAGCGGTAGAAACGATCTCCTACCAGTCTTTATTGAGAACCTTGTGGTAATCTAGTGGACGATCTGTCTCAGCTTGAGAATCTTCTTACTAACCCCAGCGGGATTGTGGGGTTATCTTGTCCACTTTCAATTCTATAGTAGATCGACAATCAGCAATATGATCGATGCGGCGAATGCAATTACGTTACTTTCAATTCTATAGTAGATCGACGCAGACTCTCTCCAACACCAACCAGAGCCTTCAAGAATGTCTTTCAATTCTATAGTAGATCGACGAACACTGCTAATAGTGTTCCTATATAACGCGATTAGGAGCACTTTCAATTCTATAGTAGATCGACTGGGGGATTGCTATTCCAGCCACATACTTGTATGGGGATCTTTCAATTCTATAGTAGATCGACCGGTGGAAGAACAATAACTAGTGGAAGATTGTATATTCTACTTTCAATTCTATAGTAGATCGACTCTTTAACACACCACCCTCAATGTATGCCCTTGCATTTGCTATCTTTCAATTCTATAGTAGATCGACGAGACACCAGATTATATCGTGGCTATACAGCCTGGTGTGGCTTTCAATTCTATAGTAGATCGACTCGAGATCCTGAAGCTGGATAGGGAGATGAAGCAACCGATCGCTTTCAATTCTATAGTAGATCGACTTTTTTTCCGATCTGTTTTTGATCTGCTGTGTTTCCCTTTCAATTCTATAGTAGATCGACAAGCATTATATTCACACTACTACTAGGAGCAGGAATAGGATTCTTTCAATTCTATAGTAGATCGACAGCAGAGATTAAGAGCAAGATTGGAAAGAAGGCTATAATTAACCTTTCAATTCTATAGTAGATCGACTAGAAAAACCGTTTCAGTCCCCTACGTGTTCAATGATCCATACTTTCAATTCTATAGTAGATCGACAGTTCAAGTGATGGTGTGATCCATGGAGGAATTCAGGGCTATAACTTTCAATTCTATAGTAGATCGACTTAGTAAGGGGTAGGATTACTAACTAAGTTCCCCCGGGGTGGCTTTCAATTCTATAGTAGATCGACACTTGCAATGTATCTATGCGTTGAGCATAAAGATATTTGCGCTTTCAATTCTATAGTAGATCGACTCTATATGCTGGATCATGTATGCAGTCATATATCTATGATACTTTCAATTCTATAGTAGATCGACACCATCAATTGGAAATGCTATGGGCTTTATCTTAAGTATAACCTTTCAATTCTATAGTAGATCGACTGTGCAAGTGCTAACGAATGATCAGGTTGTTATGCAGGTGCTTTCAATTCTATAGTAGATCGACAACGATCAAAAGTTGGACAATATCATGGTAGAAGCTATAGACTTTCAATTCTATAGTAGATCGACTCAGAATGGAGTGATCTAATTAAATTCCTATTGGTAGCGATAGGCTTTCAATTCTATAGTAGATCGACATAGACTACTCAGAATGCTTTAGAAAAGGAAAGTGGAACATCTTTCAATTCTATAGTAGATCGACCCCTTCCACGCCGAGCGTGCATGTTATTGTTGTTGTGACTTTCAATTCTATAGTAGATCGACTGGTGGCGGTGGAGGCGGTGGCAGGGAAGGCGGTGGACTTTCAATTCTATAGTAGATCGACAGTAGTTTTATAGCGTAGTGCTAGTAGTTCTAGTTCTTCTACTTTCAATTCTATAGTAGATCGACTCTAAAACTACCCCTGTGCAAATATGCGGTTTGTGAAGAACCTTTCAATTCTATAGTAGATCGACACCGGTTTGCGGGCTTATAACCGGCTCGGTTGGAGGGATATACTTTCAATTCTATAGTAGATCGACCGATGGTGGCTGGGAACCAATTGCTCATGGCAGTCGTGTTAGCCTTTCAATTCTATAGTAGATCGACGCGAGATAAAGGCGAGGCTAGGTAGAATGCTTAGCGATAAACTTTCAATTCTATAGTAGATCGACAATCCCCATGGGGTTGGTTTAAATGTTGACACCAAGGAACGCCTTTCAATTCTATAGTAGATCGACGTGATGGTGTTAGCTATAACGCTCTTGACTATAGTAGTGACTTTCAATTCTATAGTAGATCGACTCTGCTTCAGCCTTGCAACTAGCTCCTCAAACCTGACTAAACTTTCAATTCTATAGTAGATCGACACAACATGGTGAAGACATAGATGAGTTAAAAGCAGCACAGTCTTTCAATTCTATAGTAGATCGACACCCGAGATAGCGGAGAAAATAGACGCTTTAGCCATGACATCTTTCAATTCTATAGTAGATCGACAAAAAGGTGAGGGCAGAGATGCCTAGGATCTATATTGGTAACTTTCAATTCTATAGTAGATCGACTGCTCTATGTCTTCTTCAATTGCTCTCCAATTATTGTAGCTCTTTCAATTCTATAGTAGATCGACCGCCTTACCGCCACCCCCCGGCGGGGGGTGGTCGGCGCGGTCTTTCAATTCTATAGTAGATCGACTCTTCTCTCGAAGGTCGGTGGGAAGGATTTCGAGGAAGACCTTTCAATTCTATAGTAGATCGACCTGGCTAAGGTTAATAAGAACTATGACTGGGTTACGATTACCTTTCAATTCTATAGTAGATCGACTGTGTCAAACCCGAATCTCGATATTGCTCTCTCTGCTCATCTTTCAATTCTATAGTAGATCGACTAATCATTGTCCATCCAGAGGGGAAACCGATAGTCGCTCCACTTTCAATTCTATAGTAGATCGACATGAAGGTCCAGCTTGGAAAGTTCACTAAAATCTTAGATATACTGTCTTTCAATTCTATAGTAGATCGACCAACCTCTGCTCCACACTTTGGACACTTCATACTCTCATCACTTTCAATTCTATAGTAGATCGACCTAGTAAAGGTAGAAGACCCCGATATAGTGTGGGAGATAAGACTTTCAATTCTATAGTAGATCGACAGAGACCTAAAACTACCTAAAGAGGTGATCCGCAGCTATGAGTCTTTCAATTCTATAGTAGATCGACGGAGAGAGAACCCCTGATAATAGCATTCAATAATGTATTGTCTTTCAATTCTATAGTAGATCGACCAGGTTCTTTCGTTTTAGGTGCTCTCATAGTGCTGATAATCTCTTTCAATTCTATAGTAGATCGACCTAAGCCCCTTACTAAGTTCGGGGGTTGGGGGGTTTGTGGCTTTCAATTCTATAGTAGATCGACTGTTATCGTGTTTCAATACCCTGGTTAGGTTTTTAAGAAAATCTTTCAATTCTATAGTAGATCGACACTTAAAGGTGCTCAGCACATTCAGGAATGTAATGCCAAGAACTTTCAATTCTATAGTAGATCGACGAGGTGATACTGCGTGGATACCCATAGATCCGTTGGTATGTCTTTCAATTCTATAGTAGATCGACTAGTAGAACTTCACAGCAACCTGCCCATATGTCAGCGCCGCTTTCAATTCTATAGTAGATCGACCGGGCTCTATCGCGGCTGGTGGTTTCGCCGATATTAAGTACTTTCAATTCTATAGTAGATCGACTCAGGCCCTATCTCTATCGTAACGTTATCAACGGCCACAGCTTTCAATTCTATAGTAGATCGACATATGTTTAAGTACTTCATGATAGGTGTAGCCGGTGGTACCTTTCAATTCTATAGTAGATCGACTATTTTCTCCCAAGATCTGTTATGTAGACCAGCTTGGCCCTGCGCTTTCAATTCTATAGTAGATCGACGGGCATCATACTTTTTAACCTCTAACTCAGGATTTACCATACTTTCAATTCTATAGTAGATCGACCTGTTATTGGTGGTGACAGCATACAGGTGTATCTATATGCTTTCAATTCTATAGTAGATCGACAGAATGCTTTGAGGCCTGTGAGGTAGTCAGCCATTAGTGCTAGTCTTTCAATTCTATAGTAGATCGACATATCTATCTGAGGAACGTTCCAGGGGCTATATGGCTTGGTCACTTTCAATTCTATAGTAGATCGACCTTGCAGAGATGACCAGGCTTATAGCACTAACATAGCTTGGCTTTCAATTCTATAGTAGATCGACGACATATACAGAGCAGCAGAAGCAATCCTCGACTTGATACGCTTTGCTTTCAATTCTATAGTAGATCGACATAATAGATTCTCCATCCCACACCATGTATGAATGTGATATTCTTTCAATTCTATAGTAGATCGACTTTTTCTGAGGGGGGTTTTTAAACGAGTAACGTTGCTCGTCTTTCAATTCTATAGTAGATCGACCTATTATGATAAGATAAGCTATTATACAGGATCAAGACTTGACTTTCAATTCTATAGTAGATCGACTGTTCTACGTGTGAGCGCGACGGACACAGCACTATCCAGCTTTCAATTCTATAGTAGATCGACGCTAGTTGTTCACTATCAAGCACATCATACAGCTCCTCGGCTTTCAATTCTATAGTAGATCGACCTTTAGATACATATCAATTATTTCGCCCAGACCTACTTTCAATTCTATAGTAGATCGACTCGTGGGTAGGAAGTCATCTAGATCCCAGAATGTGAATGCTTTCAATTCTATAGTAGATCGACGCGAGGATGTAGAGCTTCACCAGCTGCTGCCTCGGAGCCTCTTTCAATTCTATAGTAGATCGACATGCAACGATCTGAACATCTTATAAAGATCATCAATGTGCTTTCAATTCTATAGTAGATCGACTCTCTTCAAAGACCAGGCTGCTAGTATCTCTGCCCCGGCTTTCAATTCTATAGTAGATCGACTAGATCGACTTATGTTTAGAGAGGCAGGGGGCGATGCGGGGAGGCTTTCAATTCTATAGTAGATCGACGCCTGTCCAGGGAGGATGCCAGATATGTCTTGCCACAGGCTTTCAATTCTATAGTAGATCGACAGGGCTATACGAGCATCTTGGATACAGCCTTGGATATCCTTTCAATTCTATAGTAGATCGACCAAGCTCCCAAGCTTTGTGAGGGAAACAGTTTTTCTAAGATCTCTTTCAATTCTATAGTAGATCGACCCACCCATCAAAGATCTGACTAGATACGAGATATACCTTTCAATTCTATAGTAGATCGACCTTTCTCAGTTTATCCTGCTCTCTATCTGTGTTGCGATATCTTTCAATTCTATAGTAGATCGACCCTCCGCATTTCTCTCTGTCGAGGTATCCGAAGTTGCCTTTCAATTCTATAGTAGATCGACTTAACAAGCTCACCAACAGAGGGATCCCTCATAAGCTCCCTTTCAATTCTATAGTAGATCGACGCAGCTACTGGTGCTCTTCATGTGGCTATTACTGCACAAACTCTTTCAATTCTATAGTAGATCGACGGCAGGACATGCTTGTTCGGATGCTCGTCGAATATGCGTATCTTTCAATTCTATAGTAGATCGACACGCGGCCAAAGCAACCAACAGAGCCCCCGAGGATCTACTTTCAATTCTATAGTAGATCGACGATAAGACTATTAGCCTTATAGCGTCACTTGGTTTTAAGACTTTCAATTCTATAGTAGATCGACAGGGAGATATGTAGAAGATAATATGGTGGGTATATGGCTATTACTTTCAATTCTATAGTAGATCGACCATAATCGGCCACAAAATACTGGTAGCTGAGGATTTTATCTTTCAATTCTATAGTAGATCGACAGGCTCCCAGGGACGCTTGGGAAGCTGTAGTTCTTCCTGATCTTTCAATTCTATAGTAGATCGACGAAACAGATACTGCGAGAAGAGCTTCAAGACATAATAAACTTTCAATTCTATAGTAGATCGACGAGTGATAGTGATAGGCCTTATACATATTATGAGCTAACTTTCAATTCTATAGTAGATCGACATGTTGGATGTTACATAGCTAACGATCCCCATTATGAATGCTTTCAATTCTATAGTAGATCGACCATCTATAACAAGCTTGCTGAGACCTTTAAGAGGAGGACGACTTTCAATTCTATAGTAGATCGACGTGAAGGTATCGAAAGACCCGAGGCTAAAAGAGTACTACGTGCTTTCAATTCTATAGTAGATCGACGGGTGGCCCGAAAGTGTCCTCGGTGCGGCCGAGAGTTCACACTTTCAATTCTATAGTAGATCGACGAGGGGAGTGATCAACATGGTGCTGAGAATAATAAGTGTGAAGCCTTTCAATTCTATAGTAGATCGACCCACATGTTGTTAAGCAACCTCGTTATAGCCTTATCATCTCTTTCAATTCTATAGTAGATCGACGCGTATAGTTAATATCCAGCCACTTCCTCTCACTAACTATAATGCTTTCAATTCTATAGTAGATCGACAAAGAGAAGACACAGAGTGAGGAAGAAGGGCTGGAGATAGGTCTTTCAATTCTATAGTAGATCGACTTGTCAGGACTATGTAGCCCCAAACATTAAAACTGCTATACTTTCAATTCTATAGTAGATCGACACATTGCTACCGCTTATGGTTATACCCTGCTGATCACCTTTCAATTCTATAGTAGATCGACGAGGAGGCGCAAAGTAGCTTATAAGCAATTGTCTAAATGGGACTTTCAATTCTATAGTAGATCGACTTATGGCCCTAAGATTAGCTCCCCCTCCGAGCCCATGGCTATCTTTCAATTCTATAGTAGATCGACCCGATGTCAGTGATGCCGACATCATAGCCGAGGTGATATGAATGACTTTCAATTCTATAGTAGATCGACTCTCTGTCATAGTATTCTAGCGTGTCTTTGTCTAGGTCTACTTTCAATTCTATAGTAGATCGACAAACAATTGCTTGAGCCTCTTAAGCGTGATGGGGAAACCTCTTTCAATTCTATAGTAGATCGACGTACGAATGGAAACACACTTATTGTTGAATCGTTATAGCGCTTTCAATTCTATAGTAGATCGACAGTAGTTAAGAAGACGCTAGAGGAACTTAAGAAGAGAAACTTTCAATTCTATAGTAGATCGACTTCAACCCCACCGAGAGCTTGACATTCCATCTGATAAATACTGTCTTTCAATTCTATAGTAGATCGACTGATCCAGCTACGGATCTTTTTTGATATTTATAGCTATTTAGGGGGCTTTGCCCCCGAGGGCCTATCTCTATAGCAGATCGATGCACACGGGATCGCTGTATGGGATGCTCAGTTCTATAGGAGATCGACTTTACCATTATTTTTATTCTTATCCCGCTTATAAGCATGGATCCCAAAAATGATCCCTGTTTTTGATGATAGAAATGCTTATTAGCCTCAATGTTTTTCGATCTTCTTTTCCCCAGGATCTTTTGGGATTTCTTCTCGGATCTTTTTTCTCCACCGGATCTTTCTTGCTATGTTTCTTATAAATTTTTCGGATCTTTTTTGATCATTGGGATCTTTCTCTCTACTCTATCCCTGTTGATTCTGGGAGTCTCTTTGTTTTTATTTTTCTTTGTTTTATTTGGTTGGTGGTTTTGGTGGCTTCTGTGTATAGGGTTGTTCATGTTGTTCCTGTGGGTACTTCTCTTCTTTCTAATTTTCAGAGGGTTTTTCCGAATGTTGTTGAGGAGTGGGGTTTTGTTGGTTGGGATCGCTGGGCTCCTGATGATCCTGGGCAGGCTAGGCTTTGTTCTAGCTATCCCTTGGTTTTGGAGAGGCTTTCTGGCTTTGTCTCCTCCCAGGGTTATGGTGCTTCTGCCGAGCTTTCTCCTTTCTCGAGGGCTGTTAGTGTTTTTGGTCATGGGAGGGATGGTGTTCTTGTGATTCTCTACTCAACCTCCACCTGTAATTCTAAGCTTGCTAGGGAGGCTATAGCCCGCTTCCTCAGGGGCGAGGGCTACCATGTCCAGGAGGCCGAGATCAGGAGCACTAGGAGTGCTGATGAGTTTGAAGACGGCCTGGTAGAGCTCCTAGACAAGGTTGTGAGACTAATAGTCGATTGGAAGAGGAAGGGAGCCAGGGTCTATGTCAACGCAACACCGGGCTATAAAGCCGAAGCCTCATTCCTGGTAATAGCATCCCTCCTAGCAGGGGCCGATGCTGTCTATTATATGCACGAAGCATTCAGAGACCTAGTAATCCTACCAGCAATACCCATAAAGATCAGAGAGGATGTGGAGAAGATCATAGAGATCTTCAAGACACCGAGAAACCCGAGAGAGGCCGAGGAACTCATAGGAAGCCCCCAGATCCTGAGAGAACTAGAGCTAAACGGAATCCTAGCAAGGGATACCAAGGGGTATAGGGTGAGAAAATGGCTAGCCAAGCTCCACGAGATCTCGAGAACAGACTAAAAATCCTACTCATCGCCCCCTGGGGCAACCCGAGATACTGGGTAGAGCAGATATACAGACCACCAGCAATCCCAGAGAAATGCAGGCCAGCAGAGCAGGAGAAATATGGGGAAGGGTTTGGGAGCAGATCCTCAACCCTAGCTATAGCAAAACAAATCGAAAAAGTAGGAGAACCCTCGATAGTCATAATAGCATCAGAATCGCTGGCAGACAAAAGAGATCTGGATGAGTGCAAAAGCACAAACCCCGGCAAACCGAAAGAATGCATAGACACAAGAGTACTGGGAAAAATATGGGATTTCATAAAAACCTCCCTACAGCAACCCCCAGCAAGACTCTACATTAAGATAGCCCCAGCCATAGGTATATTCCCCGAAACAGTCTTCAGAGGGCATGCAAACAATTATAAAGCCTACACATTGATAGAAACCCTAAAGATCATGGAGGAAACAGACCCAGACATAGTCATGGTGGACACAACCCACGGCATCAACTACATGCCCATAGCAGCACTAGAAGCTGTGAGAGAAGCCGCGGAGATCCACCTACTGAGGAAAAAGAATAGCAAGAGGATCAAGATCCTGGCAGTAAACTCAGACCCCGTACCAGGAACACCAAGAGAACCCCAAGAACTCTATATACACATAATCTCGTGCGAGGAAATAGATACAGAGAGAGCTAGGGATAAAGCCTATCGAGAGATAGAGGACCTAGGACCAGGAGGATTCATAGTCCATAACAGAATAAGAGAGCAAATAGAGGCCGAGGAAAAAGCACTAATAACAAACCTCGAAAGATGCTCGAAAGGACTAGAAGAGACCCTGAAAGATCTCAAAGCACTCATAAGATCCACGCGTCTAGGGTTACCAATAGCCATAGCAATCCAAGCAAGAGACATAGCAAAACATGGCAGAAAACCATGCATAGTACAGAGCGTGAGAGAAGCGTTGGAGAGCATAAGGATAAGGGACCATGGAGGGCGAGCAATAGTCGAGAGAAGCATAGCGATCAAGCCAGAAGCACTCGCAACAGCCCTCACAATAGAGGCCCTTATAGAGGACATCATAACGATAGGCTCCGAGAGTAGCAAGGTTAGGGAGGAGGCAGGCTCTATCCTCTTCACGATAGAACATCTCGAAGGGATACTAGATCAATATGTGGTGGATGAGGTTGCTGAGAATATCGCCTCCCACGAGCTAAGCGATATAAAGGATCGCCTAGAATGCGTAAAACATAGCGGTGGCTATGAGGTTATGAAGAGCAAGGGAACCCCTATCCCGTGGGGGGCTATCTACGATGCTACGGAGAAAGCGGTGGATAGGGATCAAAGCTTTATAGATATGTGTAGAAGATCTAGGAGTAGGGATAGTTATAGACCGGATCAGGAGCTAGCCTCTAAGCTGCGCGAGGAGCTGGAGAAGAGCATTAAAGGTTATGAAGCCTTAAGGGGGAGAAGGCCGTGCACCTATGGCGATCCCCAGCCGAGGAATTTCTATGCCCATGCTGGTTTTGAGAAGAATGCTACGATGATCTATATAGATCGTGAGGATCGTGTGTGGATTGGTTATGAGAAAGAATGTTGGGAGGGAAAGATCAGGGGTGTGATCGCTGGTTCTAGCTAGGGTTAATTATTTTTGGCTAGGTTGCTGCTAGTGGGCATATTCTTCTATACTGGCATGGTGTGCATTCTCTCGGTGTTCTGTTGACTGGTGGTGGGTCTTCTCTGTCGAGGATCTGTTTGAGTCTGGCTATCTTTTTCTCGATTGTCTCTATATGTTCCCTTGTTATTGGTATGTCTAGCTCTACCCTCTCCTCCATGACCAGTATTGCTCTCTCTACTGGTGCTATTTGCTTGTTTGCTAGGTATGCGTATGCTAGTAGCTGTGTTCTGAAATGCTGTGATCTTCTCCTCCTATACCTCTTCGCCTCGACTATCGTTATTCTCTTTGACCCTGCTGCTATGTCTATGCATCCCGAGAGCCCTGTCTCCCTATCCCTGAGGCAGATCTCTATCCTATATGGCTTCTCAAGCCCCAGGCTCGATGCTATCCTCTCCTTATAGCTCGCGTCTGTCTCCTCTTTAGCCGATCTCATGCTCTCTGTCGGGGGCTCTATCCAGCCTGTCTTACTGATCATCCAAGGTATTGCTGGGCAGAAGTCCATCTGCTTCAGCATCGATGGCGATATGCTATAATATGGCTGTGGCACTCGACCCCAACCCCCATTCTCTACCTATGACTATTCTTCTCTCCCAGTCCCTCAGGCCGAGCTGGAAGATATGGATCACATCGCCCTCGGATCTGACATACCTCCCAGAGATCCTTATGAGGTCCTTCACCCTCTGCGTATCAATCTCCCCAGCGAAGGCGCTCCTCTGTATCCTTGTAAGCCCCAGCCTGAATAGATTCTCAGCAAGCCTTAATCTATCCTGGTTATCGCTTATATCGTATACAACCAGGATCCTCACCATACCTCAACAAACCCCCTATACCTAGTCCTCTCCCTAAGAGACGATGCGAGCCTTATAGCAGCAGCCCTCAGCGCTTGGGAGAGCTTCTTTGGGTTATGATCCCCCTCCTCCCTCACAACCCTCTCGAGAGACTCGGCTACTGCTTTCGCGAGCTCTGCCCTATCAGCCCTCTCTATCAATCCCTCAGAGATCCTTGGTCTATAGCCCCTCCTAAAGATCTCGATCAAGGCTCTATCAACCACTGAGGGTTTGAACATCTCTGAGAAGTCATAGACAAGGCTCTCCTTCCCAGATCTATCTTTATGTATATAGCCAGCATATGGGTCTAGACCAGCTATTACGAGGGCTTTCCAGCATTCTGAGTAGAGTATTGCGTAGGAGTAGTTGAGTGAGAGGTTAAATGGGTCTGGGGAGTCGTGGTTCCTCCCCTCAAACCCGATGCTCTTTGGCAGTGCTTGGGCTATTGATTGCCAGTATATATGGGCTGCCTCGGCCTCTACCTTTACTGGATCCTCTGTATCTAGTTGTGGTATTAGGAGCTCTATCTCTCTATGCGGTGTCCCCTCTATATAGCCCTTCCTCTTCAGGCTTTTGAGTAATCCTGCTTGGTTTTTCAGCTTAGCCTCTACTATAGATCTGGCTATCTCCCTCGCATCACCGTTATATATTGCTTCGTACTGCGCTCTCCTCGAGCTTGTTGTTGCTGTTGGTGTTGGCATATATATCCTCGCCCAGGGCTCTCCCCTCGTGTTTATGAATACAATGTCTATCCCATGCGTTATTGCTAGTCTTACTGCTCTTGATGTTATCGATGCTCCCCCGGTTATTATTAGTATCTGGTCTATGTCTGCTGGGCTTACCCTTATCTTCTTATTCTTTGTCGCTATTACTAGGCTTCCGTTTTTTGCTGAGATCTTCACGCCGTATTCTGATACTACTAGTGTTCTCATCTCCTCACCCCGCATATTTCGAGGAATGGGCATGTTTCGGGGCAGTTTCTCGCTATCCCTGGGTCTTTTGAGCTCAGGATCATGTCTATGGCCTCGTCTCTCGCGTCTATGAATTCTTTCCTCGTGTCTGGTGAGATGTAGTGGGGCTCGAGTGTTATTTCCGGCTCCTCCCCCACTGGGTTTATGTATATTAATACTCCGTAGTCTATTGGTGTTTCTAGGCTTGATTCTAGGGCTAGTGCGTATCCTGCTAGGGCTAGTTTGTGGAAGTTCTTCTTCTGGCCTGTCTTGATCTCTATTACTATTGAGGCTTCTGCTATTGCGTCTACTGAGAGTCTGTCTGAGAGTCCTACTAGTGTTCCGTCTACCCTCAGCTCTGTTATCCATGGTATTAGTCCTGCTGCGTCTTGCGAGCCGTAGGCTATTCTGGCTTTTGCTATCTCAGCGCTCCACATTAGTGCTAGGTATCTATATATCTTCTCACATGTTATTCTAAGATCCTCTGGGCATGTTGTCGAGGCTATCCTCGGTGCTTCTTTCGAGAGTTCTTCGTAGATCTCTGGGCCTGGTTTTCCTAGTAGTGCGAGTTTTCTAACTCCTCTCGAGGCTTCTGAGAAGATCTTATGGATCGCTGCCCCGTTTACTAGGGGTGCTTTTCCACTATCCCCTTTTATTCCTAGTACTCTTCTTAGGTAGAGGTCTCTCTTTGTCTCGCAATATCTATATGCTATCTCCCCAACCCCTAGTCCTAGGTATGCTCTAGGCTTTACCGGTGGCGTGTTGTGGCTCCACCCCCTGAGCTCTTCTGGGACTGGGTCTCTTGCTCTTATTGTGTGGAGTTTCTTCAAACCTCTTATTATCTCGAGCCTTGTGAGCATGGTATTACCCCAATCCATGGGATCCCCCGTTCTTTTTAGCTATAATGGTAATACCCTGGATCCTTCTCCCAAAAGATCCCGGGAAAAACATTCCAGACCCTCCTAGGAGCCTTTGGATAGATCCCGCGGGGGATCGATGGATCCCCAGGAGATCCCGGGAAATATTAACCCCCAAACCCATGATAGCCAGGGCATTGGCTAGCTTCATATTCACACTAGGCTTCCACGAGGACTTCATACTAAGAAGACTCGCAAGCGAGAGAGCCCAGCCAGGAAACAGGATAGTAGTTATGGCTGCAAAACCACTGACAGGAGCCTCGAAAGGAGCATTCCAAAACCTCACAGCATACTGCGTAAGAACAGGACTATCCGAGCCAGAGCTTATAGAGATAGCCCCGGGGGATTTCACAACAATGCTACAAGCCGCATCGGAAACAATAGATAGGCTTGAAGAGCCGCTCATAGCGGACCTCTCAGGCGGGATGAGAATACTCGTGGTAGTAGTATACACAGCAATAATAACCTCGGGCAAGAGATACAGAGTATATATAGTCCCAGAAGCCCAAGACCAATCAGCACAAATAGAGATAGAAACAACACACATAGAAGCACTAACAAAAGAACTCCCAGAAGAAAAAACAAAGATCCTGGAAACAATAGTCAGAAACCCAGGAATAACAATACCACAGCTAGCAAGAATAACAAAAAAGAGCGAAAAAACAATAGCAAACCACCTAACAGAACTCAAAAAACTAAACCTAGTAATAACAAGAGGAAAAACAAACAACATATACCCAACAAAACTAGGAGAACTAAAAATAAAAAGAAAAACAACAAAAACCCAGAGACTCCCAGAATCAACAGGGATAGAGTAGAGAGAAAGATCCCCATGATCAAAAAAGATCCGAAAAATTTATAAGAAACATAGCAAAGAAGATCCACGTGGGATCTAGATCCCGAGGAATCATCCCAAAAGATCTGCGGGAAAAAGAGATCAAAAAATATTGGGGTTAATAAGCATTACTATCATCAAAAACAAGGATCAATTCCGGAATCTATGCTTATAAGCTAGATAAGCATAGAAATAATGGTATAGTCGATCTCCTATAGAACTGGATATCGCAACAAAAAGATCTCGTGTGAGTCGATCTGCTATAGAGACAGGCCCTCCGGGGGCAAAGCCCCCCTACATAGCTATAAATATCAAAAAAGATCCGTAGCTAGATCGGAAGATCTACTATAGAATTGAAAGTCGACTTCTAACTACCACTTGTCGGATGGTGCGTGGGGGTTCGGAAGATCTACTATAGAATTGAAAGACTTGCATAAGTTGTATCTGTAGCTGTTAGCCTGGGCGTGGTGAAGATCTACTATAGAATTGAAAGAGCTGAAGAAGATGTTGAAAGAGGTCTTCGGGGATGAGAAGATCTACTATAGAATTGAAAGGATATGAGGTAATCGATTATTCTGAATGTTTGAGAAAAGGAAGATCTACTATAGAATTGAAAGACCAGAACTATATTTGGTGGTAGTATGTCAATCCAGGTGAAGATCTACTATAGAATTGAAAGATAGATCATCCTGATTTCTCTGTGACAAGGGCTAAGCTAGGAAGATCTACTATAGAATTGAAAGAGTCATTTTTGGAAAGGCATATCTCAGTCCTCTTATACATGAAGATCTACTATAGAATTGAAAGTCTATAAAGACATAGTCACCTCCATCCAAGAGAACATAGACCTCCCTGAAGATCTACTATAGAATTGAAAGGCTGACTATATACAGGCTGGCTCCAGCTCCAATAATTGCGGTGAAGATCTACTATAGAATTGAAAGTAAGCCATCCAGCAGCATTTGGTGTCTTATTCCTTGACGAGATGAAGATCTACTATAGAATTGAAAGGAGAAGAGGTGTGTGTTGATAAACAAAAACATCGCCGAGGGAAGATCTACTATAGAATTGAAAGGTCACAAAGCTAGCCAGAGGAAAGTTAGCAGATATAGGCAAGAAGATCTACTATAGAATTGAAAGACACATTTGCAGAAACAGTCGCAATGACAGATTCTGGGAAGATCTACTATAGAATTGAAAGATTACTTAATAATAAAGAATGGTGACTTCGACTATGCACCTGTGGAAGATCTACTATAGAATTGAAAGTATCACTCTCATATTTCTGTGAAAGCCCTAGCAACACCTGAAGATCTACTATAGAATTGAAAGCTTCCGAGGCCCAGAACTCTCTAATCGCTTTCGCTAGTCTGAAGATCTACTATAGAATTGAAAGACAACGAGGTGATAGCGTGAGCGAAGCACTAGGCCCCATAGACTAGAAGATCTACTATAGAATTGAAAGTCTTGTCTAATGGTAGCTCTACTTGGGGGATAGAGAAGCTCTTTCGAAGATCTACTATAGAATTGAAAGGTCCATGTAATATTCGGGTAATACCCTTACGAGAGGATCCGAAGATCTACTATAGAATTGAAAGCCTAGCCTTAAGCACAAACCTATGCCTCCTCCCAACCAACCTAGAAGATCTACTATAGAATTGAAAGCTACATGATGTGGCTAAACCCCTGCCCTTGGTGTCGATGTCTATGAAGATCTACTATAGAATTGAAAGCAGCAGCAACAACATCAGCGTATTCTCCTAGCATGTCCCTAGGAAGATCTACTATAGAATTGAAAGCCTCATCAACCTCATCCAACCTCACATAGTCATAGCCCTCCTGAAGATCTACTATAGAATTGAAAGATGCATCAGTAAGAAAGATACTGCGAACAAGATATTCGCATGGGAAGATCTACTATAGAATTGAAAGGGTTCTAGGTGCTTCTGAGAGGTATTGCTTCAGGGCTTCGGGAAGATCTACTATAGAATTGAAAGAGTCTTTATAATCTATGAATTAGACGAGGACTGGCACATCAGAAGATCTACTATAGAATTGAAAGTACACCCACCCAGGCACGCTTGAGAGAACCACGAACACGAAGATCTACTATAGAATTGAAAGCTACCAAGGCATCTATTCCTCCTCACAGTTATCAGCCCAGAAGATCTACTATAGAATTGAAAGTTCAAAGCCTCCTTAATAGTCTTAAGAAGCTCTGCATACTCCTTGAAGATCTACTATAGAATTGAAAGAGCAATAGGAGTAGGTGCTGGAGCTGGGGCTGCAGCTGTGGGGAAGATCTACTATAGAATTGAAAGAAGCCAGGGAGAGCTATATAGATCTCAGAAAAGGAGCCTATTCAAGA
Source organism: Desulfurococcaceae archaeon AG1 (assembly GCA_003116855.1). Classification (GTDB taxonomy): domain Archaea; phylum Thermoproteota; class Thermoprotei_A; order Sulfolobales; family AG1; genus AG1. The sequence goes on along the minus strand of BEWT01000015.1, from coordinate 243,085 downwards.
AGATCTACTATAGAATTGAAAGACCCACCCCCACCCACCTCTACCGATCTAGAACCAAATATGAAGATCTACTATAGAATTGAAAGAAAGAGATAGTGGAATACCACAGACCCGAGAGGATAAACCTAGCGAAGATCTACTATAGAATTGAAAGACGCTTCTAGTCCATAGGCAGTTATCCATGCCTGTTAGCAGGAAGATCTACTATAGAATTGAAAGAATTAGGAGAGGGCTTGCACATGGATACTCCGGTATAGAGGAAGATCTACTATAGAATTGAAAGCTGAGAAACTCAGCAACAGCAGCAGGGCTCAGACTAGCGAAGATCTACTATAGAATTGAAAGTCCTCTTCCTCTCCCTCTTCTGGGCGGTGCTCATCAGAAGATCTACTATAGAATTGAAAGACTGCCAATGGCTATTTCCTCGATAAGCGTCCTGAATGAAGATCTACTATAGAATTGAAAGACCAAGAGATCAATCCTGGATGTATAGCTAGATGCTATTGGAAGATCTACTATAGAATTGAAAGTCGGGCGGATAACACGGGAGGGAGCCATAGAACTCGTGCCAGGAAGATCTACTATAGAATTGAAAGAGTACCCCCTAACGAGGCTATGGTGATGGGTAGAGAGACCCAGAAGATCTACTATAGAATTGAAAGATATTCCCTCGACAGTGGGGCGTATGCTCCCCACTTCTGAGAAGATCTACTATAGAATTGAAAGAGCCTCTCTAGTTTCCCCTGTGGCGGCGCCCGAGTCCACAGAAGATCTACTATAGAATTGAAAGATGTTGGGCGGGAGGGGGTATAAAAAAAGGGTTTTGGTTGAAGATCTACTATAGAATTGAAAGATTGCTATGTCAAAGCTAACCAACTAGATCACCTACCGCCCTGAAGATCTACTATAGAATTGAAAGATTGTTGTTGAGCCAAGCACCGTCGAAGTCCCAGCAACAAAGAAGATCTACTATAGAATTGAAAGCTTACATTGAGAATCACGTCTATGGATGATCTAGAAAGGAAGATCTACTATAGAATTGAAAGTACCCATCGCCTTCCCCCCTCCCCTCCCATTGCTGAGAGAAGAAGATCTACTATAGAATTGAAAGGAATTCTCTAACTGCGGTTGAGAGCTTCATTCTAGCGTCTATGAAGATCTACTATAGAATTGAAAGGAGAAAAGACATAGACAGCTTCATAAAAGACGCAGGGGCAGAGGGAAGATCTACTATAGAATTGAAAGTCGATGCATTATCGAATGAGAAAACAATGTCGTGGAAACCGAAGATCTACTATAGAATTGAAAGGGGATCCTGCTGCGCCAGCCCAGCCTTCAAATCATATAGGTTGAAGATCTACTATAGAATTGAAAGCCACACCATGGGCTTCTCCCTAGCCTGCCAAGTCCTCGGCGAAGATCTACTATAGAATTGAAAGATGCTTCTGGTCTGTTTGAGTAGGTGTTGATCAGTGTGTGAAGATCTACTATAGAATTGAAAGAGCCAAGTCTTGCCAGCTCGTCGCCATAGATTTTGAAGGAAGATCTACTATAGAATTGAAAGGAAAGCTCTACGGCATGAGGAGCCACAAGTACGAGAAGGTGAGAAGATCTACTATAGAATTGAAAGAGCTTATTTTGATAAGGGGTTTGATTGCCACTAACAATCAGGAAGATCTACTATAGAATTGAAAGCGGAGAAAAGCTATATCTGGAGAAGGCGGGGAGATACAGCGAAGATCTACTATAGAATTGAAAGGCAGCTGTGGGGGCTGCGGGCGGGGTTGATCTTCCCAGCGAAGATCTACTATAGAATTGAAAGCTCTCGGCGACTATGTTTGGTTTCTCAGGCCCCTCCTTCGAAGATCTACTATAGAATTGAAAGCATTAAGAGCAGCAGATATCCTGGCAACATTATCTCTGAGAAGATCTACTATAGAATTGAAAGAAAGTCGATTGATCCACGGCTGTGAAGTCATCAAGTACAAGGAAGATCTACTATAGAATTGAAAGTCTTATCACTCATTGTCTCACCCCTACAATAGGTTTTCTAGAAGATCTACTATAGAATTGAAAGTAACAAGCTCTCTTACGAAGTGGCTACCGAGTATGAGTAGGAAGATCTACTATAGAATTGAAAGCGAATACTGTTGCGACTATAATTAACACTGCTAAGGCCCTTGCGAAGATCTACTATAGAATTGAAAGTAAACGAGATCGTGGAAACACTAGCAGAAGAAGCCGAGGAGCGAAGATCTACTATAGAATTGAAAGACTTCTCAACTTGAGCCCGCAGCTGTGGGTTCTTGGGGAGCGAAGATCTACTATAGAATTGAAAGGCACTATGTATTTATAAGGCTGGATTTCATAGCAATATATGGGAAGATCTACTATAGAATTGAAAGTTGCTTAGGAGGATTGTGAATAAGCTGTAGAGATTAGGCTCTGAAGATCTACTATAGAATTGAAAGTTTTTTCTTTTAATTTCGATACACACTATTTCGTTAGCTTGAAGATCTACTATAGAATTGAAAGTTTATAACCATATACGAGCCGAAGGCTAGTATGCCTCCTGAAGATCTACTATAGAATTGAAAGAACACCGACAGGCTCGCGTATATCCTCGCGATAAGGGCCCTGAAGATCTACTATAGAATTGAAAGTTTTCGTCGTAGAACCTGACGAGTATGGTGTTGCCATGTGTTGTGAAGATCTACTATAGAATTGAAAGATTATCTTTATTATTGCGTCTACTGCGATTCCCCGCCACCTGAAGATCTACTATAGAATTGAAAGAGGAAAATAAGGGTAAGGGTATATGCATATGTAAGTGCAGGTACGAAGATCTACTATAGAATTGAAAGAGAATAAAGAAAGGAATGATCACACCTAGCCAAGGATAGAGAAGATCTACTATAGAATTGAAAGGATCCAGCTAGTATCTCCACCCACAGCACCTCCTACCCCGGTGAAGATCTACTATAGAATTGAAAGACAAACCTCACCCCACGTCCGGGGATATAGCAGAATTTCACGAAGATCTACTATAGAATTGAAAGACATGAAGACTGGAAAGACTATATAGTTGCAAGCCTTGGGAAGATCTACTATAGAATTGAAAGTACTGTGAGAACACTACCAAGCTTAACCGAAACGCTAGTTGAAGATCTACTATAGAATTGAAAGAAGATCTATCTGTATAATGTTTGGTTGTGATTCGAATTGGGAAGATCTACTATAGAATTGAAAGTCCTAATAACCATCATAGGAACAATGGGTAGTGGAAAGAGAAGATCTACTATAGAATTGAAAGTGGAAGTGCTAGAATTTATAGCAAACAACCCAGGGCTTAGGAAGATCTACTATAGAATTGAAAGTATCTAGAATCACTAGAACAAAAAATAGAACAAAAAGCACTAGGAAGATCTACTATAGAATTGAAAGATCTTGAGGATCTCTGGGGCATACTTCATAGTTTGATACCCTTCTGCTGGAAGATCTACTATAGAATTGAAAGGTCTCGGGGATCACAATGGTGGCTGGGAACCAGTTGCTCAGAAGATCTACTATAGAATTGAAAGCGGACTCGATGGCAGGAGGCGGAGACGGCTTAACTTCTTGAAGATCTACTATAGAATTGAAAGCTGCCACGAGGATCAACACGAGTGCAAAAATGGATATATACTGAAGATCTACTATAGAATTGAAAGAACAACCTCCCGAAGCATAGCCCCCAAAGATCTCTACACAGAAGATCTGCTATAGAATTGAAAGTGTGCTTCTTCCAAACATGATCCTCAACATACTGACCAACAGAAGATCTGCTATAGAATTGAAAGTATCGACGCCTCTGTTATTGTTGCTTTGTCAAGGACATATCTGAAGATCTGCTATAGAATTGAAAGTATATTATATATGGTAAAAATGGCCAAGTGGGATAAAGGGAAGATCTGCTATAGAATTGAAAGAAATCAACATGTATTCAAGTGATTATCTCTTTACTGGGAAGATCTGCTATAGAATTGAAAGCAGTATGTCTAGGAATTCATATAGGTGCTCTGGTGGGATACTGAAGATCTGCTATAGAATTGAAAGGTAGAGGAGCTTCCCACTCTCCTCGAAGACTATCCTCTCGACCCCGGCCCCGTGGAGGGCGTCGAAGAGCTTCGAGGTGCTGCCACCGACAGCAAATATGGAGGCCCCGCTATCCGAGGCTTTTCTCAGGAGCTCGTGGAGCTCGGGGTCTTCGAAGTGCCCGGCTAGCCAGTCTCCCCCGAAGATGACTATGGATCTACCGCTCAGATCGCGTCCAAGGAGCTCCTAGACGCCTAGCCTCTCAACCTTAGCGCCCAGAGCGCTTAGATAGTCAAATAGCTCGTCGACAACCCCACCATCGCCTACGATGAAGAACTCAAGCCCCGCAAGACCCACGATCTTTCCAGGAACGCTAGGAACACCCGGGGAAGGAGCTTTTAACAGCATAGGTGCGATAACAGGTATCATCAATGCTGATAACACTAACACAGATAAGATCACTAATAAACGTCTCTTTCTCGTCGAGAACACCTTGGTCACCTATAATAGGATGACGAGGATTTAAATACAACCCCCATAGCTTCCATGTCAGGAATCTGAGGCCCCATATCAGGGCTTCAAGATATATGGAAACCCCAGGCTTGGGATCTCGTTAGCCCTGGGATCTTGAGAGAATCTGAAGATCTACTATAGAGTTGAAGATCTTCTGATCCGTCTCTCCGGGCTTTATACCCATGTTACGATTATCCTGCACCTGCTCCTTACCCCTGCGGTAGTTCTTTTTAGCCTAACCCTTAGGAAGGCGTATCTTTTTGTCTTATTATCCAGGTAGAATGTGTCTATGGAACCCCCTGGCCACCTTTGTGGCGGGCTTTTACTGATTCCCAGTGATTTGGGAAGTCCTGGGGGTTAGCTATGCTTGTTTTTGTGCCCATTATTCTCCACGTTAGACTATTAGCCCCCAGTTTATCATTGTAATGCCTATCTTGTCGTATTCTAGCACCCCGAGTGGGGGTTTAGCCAGGGTCTCGCTATCGCCTGTGTCATAGTCTATTACTATGTAGAATGTTAGTGGGGCTTCGGGAGGCGGTAGTACCTCGATGACTCTGGAATTGTTCTTACACACTATAGTCTACAGCACTTATAGTGCCCCTTCAGCGTCGGGAAGATGTGTGCGGTCTCCATGAGGCCATACCTCGTCGGTTTATATGTGCTTGGGCGTCCATGAGTATGGCTTCATTATACCCCAGAGACAATCCCAAACACACCCTTATCTCCAGGCAGCCCGCAAACCCCAAACACGCCACCCGGTTCCCACAGCACTGACCCTCCGGATCGGTTTAGCCTCAAGCCGTCTAAATCCGAGCCTGGAACAATTACCAGCAAAAATATAGACTGCCATACAGAGCACTATAGGCATGAGTCCTATCAAGAATTTGAGCGAAGGGCTGCAAGACTTAACACGATCATCGCTAGCAGCTGTGCCAGAATACGGCCCTACTAGATCTTTAAGGTCATACTCGTAAGGCGACAATCCCAAGGAAATGTAAACCGGCAGAATCAGGTAAGGATACAGAGAAAGGTTTGGAAGCGGATCCTTAAACTCATTTAGCAAAACAGATCGAAAGGCAAAGAACTTAGTGATCGATAACATTACATTTTTATAGATATTGTAAAATATCATCACTAATGCGTAGTGTGCGTTTTCCTACGAAGATCTATTATAAAATCGAAGAGCGCCTCCTGATCCCAGTTATAATAAAGCTTTTATAGGCGAGCAAATAATATAGTGGGTAATGATGTATGGAGCCTAAAAGCTCTTCTGAAAAGGAGGCCACACTATATAGCTGGGCGTTCCGCACTGGTATGATAATGCTAAGACAGCTTGAGCAGATTTACGGTGATAATGCTGACAAGCGCCTTTATACCCAGCTCCTTACGCTCAGGTCAGAAGAACTGCCGGCCAGGTTTAGGAGACAGCTTGCAAACATGCTTATAGAGATGAGACCTGGTGAAATTAGCTTTCCTCCTGAGGTGAGAGAGGAGAGGATCTGGAGCATCGATGAGTATTACAGATATAGCACTGCAATACTGGCAGGCTTCTATGATGCTATCAGAAAGTGGAGAGAGGATAAGGAAAAAGAAAAACAAAAGGAGAGCGAAGGGGGTGCTCCGAGTGGTTAGACGTGCCTTTATAGCCTCCATAATTAAGGTTGCAGGCAATGTAAATGCTGACATAGGTGTCGGGACGCGGATACCTCTGAAAAAGATACTCACATGGAACCAAGAGATCAGGGCATTCGTAAGTTCCAGGTGCATTAGGAGGTGCATAAGGGAAAGGCTTTACGAGAAGGGCTTCCTAATAGACCCTCTGCAACTTATAGGAGCCCAGGAGGCCCAGCAGCTAGGAGATATTGGCAATCCTGTAACATATATAGACGATGATTTATTTGGCTACTTAGTCCCCGTCCGTGAGGGGTTATCTCTTAAAAGGAAGGGTCCGATATCGATCTCTCACCTAATCTCCTTGAGACACACAGAGGTAAAGCCCGAGTTTGCAGCAAGATTCCCAAGGGACTTCGTAAAGGATTACGAAAAGGGATACCCAGTACCCTTTGAGATTGAGGTGGCTGAGTGGTTAGGCAGGCTTAATGTTATCGTGTCAGATAGGGTTGGATGCTTTGAGGAGGGAGAGCTGAAGGGCGAGCTTAAAGATAAGCTGCAGAAAAATGGTAATAGGTATTGTCTTGACGATAACGAGCGGAAGAGGAGGTTAGGAGCTTTCCTCGAGGTATTACTTTGGGAGGGGTGGCAGTTTCCTCGGGCATCGCAGTCTCCAAGCGTTCCTGAATTCTATTACTCTGTAGTAGCTCTTACTGAGAAATTCGTCCCTATATTCGGCTATGTGGACATAGATGAGGGAGGTAAGCTCTCACAAGCAGGACTAGAGAATATAATGAATCTTTACGGTTCCCTGCTGGACGAGCTCCTAGTAATTGATTACCGTGGAGCAAAATACTGGGATTATAAGTATAACGAGCAAGGGAAAAAGCTCTCCAAAGTTAAGGAGGGCGTGCTTAATTCTGAGGAAATACAAACCATAATTAGAAAGATTAGCGATTACATCATTCTAGGGCAGAAAACGGGAGGAAAATGAAGGCCCTCACTTTTGTGGTACGCTTCCATACAGCGCAGTTTAAGCTGCACCACCAAAAGCTCACGAGGAGAACCTACCTTATTCCTCCCCCATCAGCGATCGCCGGGTTCTTCGGGGCGATCCTAGGCATACCGAGAGAGGATCTAAAAAGGTTCTGCGAAGAGCAAAAAGTAATGGTCGGAGCTGAGCTACGCAGCCTAGGGGGATACTATGTGACGGCGTCGAGAATCTTCAAGTTCGATCAGAGGCGAAGCTCTATAGAGGGAATAGTGAGCCTGCTCAAAGAGTTCCAGCAAAACCCCGAAAAGGTTTACAAAGACATAGATGGGCTTAGACCCCTCAAAGAGAGCGAGGAACTATTTGAGCCGGAATATAAGTTCGCCATAGCTGCCGAGGATAAAATAATAGAAGAGGGTCTGAGAAGGTTAAGGGAGCTAGACTTTATATACGATGTCTTTGGTGGAAACGATTATCATTTCATAGATTATATAGGGGATGTAAAGGAGGCTATTCTCATCAAAAGCGTTGAGGGAACAGGCTATTGTCCCGAAAAATTAGTACAAGATATACGAGCTTGGGAATATAAGTACGAGCTCGTCTATAATACAAAGTACTACTTAGTAGAAAGGCGTGACAAAAGACTTCCACTTATTGTAGTAGCTCCTGTAGGACCAGAACTTGAGAACTTCGTCTTCGTATATAGAGCAACAATAGTAGCAAAATCCGAGATCGACGCCGTGCAGGATAAAGAGAGTACTATATTTGTATTTGATCCTGTGAGGTATTTAGTACCATGAGCAGCGTGAGTAGCGTTATCGAGAAGTTTTTCAAAGAGTATGTCTCCTTTAAATCCATAAAGGAAGTGGTCGAGGAAATAGATCAGGAGCGTCAAAAATTAAACGCTTTGCCTCTCGAAAAGAGGGACAGACAAATTATAGGTATTGCTAGGGAGATCAGGAATAATCTATTCGAGGTAGATCACCCTATTGTTAAAAGTAAAATAGAGTGGGGTAACATAAAGGGGACAACAAAAGAGGCAAAAGAGCTCGAGCAGGTAATCGTAAACCTATTAAAGAAGGGTATTACATCAACTGAGGATGTAAAAAGTCTTGAAGAAAAAATAAAGAAATTTGAAGAAAGGGTTAAGAGAGAGCTCGGTAGAAAACTATTCGAAGAGAAGGATCTCAGACAGCTCCCCGGATCTGTAGCACTCACAGAAGCAAGTAACCTTTACTTTGGTGAAAAATACACAGAACAAGGGGTTCAGCAGGCTGGTACCTGGCTACTGGAATCTATCTGCTTAGGCCGGTTCATAGCTATATATTTCATCGATGAGTCTTTACGACAGAGTATCAGGCGCATCTTATTAAGGAGCTTCGGTTCAAAACACATTGATGTTAAAAACCTGGGTAACCTTAAAGTACATCGTGTGGAACAAGACAAACCCCATATTATTCTTGTGAAGTTCTTGCTGTGGCTACATGAATTATTGGCAGAGATCGAAGAAGTGAGAGAGGCATTAGAGTTGTTAAAGAGAGGCGAGGGAGTTATTCTCAGTATGCCCGATAAAGCGAAGGAATCTGTGATCCACTTACCTAGGCTTGACCTCTTCTTCCTTAGCTCAGATACTTCGAGCCATCTTGAGAAAATCCTCAGGAGCATGAGAGATCAACTCTATTCCTTTATGGGAAACGTCGAAAGGGGGGCCAAACGCGCGGGAAAACAGAAAGCCGCGGAGAATGAGCTCGAATTGCTGGCAACCTATTGTGAGATATTCTATGCGGACCTCCTTAAAAGCGGTTTCGTAAATCAAGGATCATTAAGACGAATAGTAGATCTCGTGATCGAGATATCCGAGAAGTATGGAGTTGGAACAACCCTCTTCTTCGTTGGAGGGCTAACCTCATAATGAAAGAGATATTTAACGCTAAAGGCTCTCTCTTACAGCTCGTAACCTGGTTAAAGAGGCAGGGCGCAGAGCTGGACGATCCCAATATAAAGGAAAGCCACAAAGGAAAGACCCTCAGCCAACATGTAGAGGAATGCTGGAGCCTAGCTAAGATGGTGCTAGAGAAGCTAGGACTTGATCGTAAAGAGTTGAAGCAGATCTGCTTCTCTCTGTGTGTCGCCCACGACCTTGGAAAGCTCTCACCCAAATGGCAGGTAAAGACAGGGGGTCGGCACTCGACCCTGAGCAGCGAGCTACTGAGGCTTGCTCGCGATAAAGGAGAGCTTGAGAAACTGTTACCATTATCAAAGGAATACGAGCCTCTCCTGATTTTTGCGACACTAAAGCATCACTCCTCGCTTTTTCCGAATTCATCGAACATTTTTGAGCTTAAGCTTGATCGGGAGCTCAGCAAACTCTTAACTAATAATATACGCCTTTCTATAGACCTTGCAGATGTGGTCGGCGTATTCAAACTGGCTGACATTGTATCAGCCTCAAACTACCCTCTAGACTTAGTACTCTCGCAATTCGAGTGGTCTGATAACCTTGAGGGAAAAATAGTGAGTGAGGTGAGAAGGCGAGCCGAGCAGAGACGAGGATTCGACTATGAGAGGTTCAAGCTACAGAGTAGTATAGCCTCTTCTTCGGGTAAGTATTTAATGGTTGTAGCGCCCACGGGTTGGGGCAAGACAGCACTAGCATTGCTTAGGGCTAAAGAGACGAAACCAAACAAGGTGTTCTATATCCTTCCTACAATAACGGCAATAAAGGAGTTTGAGCAACAGCTACAGGAGATCTTCGGTCAAGACTATGTGGGGGAGTATTTCTTCTTTGCCGATGTCGAGTATCTTGTGAGACGGGAGGCCTCTGCCAATGAGCTTGTATATCCGTTGGACTTTTATCGTCTCTTTGTGCCTAAGGTTGTGATAACGACTATAGATCAGCTCCTACTAACGACTCTTCAAATTGGCAAGTACCATCTCAGGAGATTCAATCTCAGACGATCCCTCCTTATACTGGATGAGTTTCACCTCCTTACACCAGAGATGGTTGGAGCCTTAAAGGCTATTTTTGAGATTCTGAGTGACATCTACGATTACCAAGTCCTACTAATGACGGCTACTCCGAGCAGCATATATGTTGACTCTTTGAAAGATGTATTAGGAGGCATCAAGTTTATAACGCTTAAGCATGAGTACGAGCGCCTTAGGAGGCACAAAGTGGAACTACAGAACAAATCGCTGCTCGACTTCCTCCAGGAAAGAATAGACAATTTTAAAGGCAAGAGAATCCTCGTGATTACCAATACTGTGGAGAGAGCTGTAAAGGCTTACGATATCCTCCGAGGGAAGCTAGGATCTGATGTTCGCTTGATTCATGGTCGCTTTGCTTACAATGATCGCGCAAGGAAAGAGGATGAGGCAAGAGAAGCCAGGATCCTTATCTCCACCCAGGTAGCGGAGGTTTCTCTCGATATATCTTACGATATTCTCATCACAGAACTAGCACCAATCCCCTCTCTCATACAACGCTTTGGAAGGGTGAATAGGTATGGCAATAAGACTGAAAACACAAACGTTTACATATGCAGCAAGCTCGACAGCCATAAGCCCTACACGGACTTAGAAATGCTTGCTACTAATGAGACTCTGGAAAAGCTTCTCGAGGGCTTACAGAAGAGAGGCGAATCCATCTATCTCGACGTCCTCGACGATTATTACAGAAGGCTTTTAGAGAAGCAGGACTATGTAGATAAGGTATATGAGCAGGTGAGAAAACAGCTAGAGAACTCGATGTACTTTTACTCATTTTACTCATCCGAACCGGAGGAGTTTTTGAAAAGTTTCGGTAGAGAGCCCAGCTACCTAGCTGTTCCCTATCCATACTTAGACAAAGTGAGGAATCTAAAAGAACTTTGGGATAAGGAAGCAAAGAATTACGCTGCGAGAAGAAGACTCATGGCAGAGATGAAAGGCTACTTTATATCGGTTCCATACTTTATTAGGGATGGATATTTAGATGAGGATCTGCTTCTTTATGTAGTCGGCGTTAAGGAGTATGCATATGATCCCGAGAGAGGCCTTGTTAGGAGGGACTCTACTAGATAATGAAATTAAGAAATCATTCCAAAGAGTATATAATAGAAGTAAAATTTATCTGCTATGGAACCTAATGTAAGGTTGTTTCAAGCTAGGGCTTGAAACATTATTATTAGTATCGACTTTTATAAAAATGTTAGATTTAGTTATATGAGGTGCTGTAAGTGTGGGTCTTGTTAGGGATTTAAACGAGAGGGCTGCGAGGCTTAATATAATTATTGCTGGTAGCTGCTGCACGGAATACGATCCCTACGAGATCCTTCGTGATCATGTTCGCAGGGGTATCGTGGTAGGGCTTCATCTGGGCTACTCCGTGGAGAGCATAGCCGGGCTGCTCGGTGTTTCGAAGCAGGATGTGGAGGATCATTTGGGGTATCTGAGGGAGGCGGATCTTGTTGTGGAGAGGGATGGACGTCTGGTTCCTGGCTTCTTTATCGCTTTGGGGGAGGATGTGGTGATCGCTAAAGATCTTGCTAGGAGTTTAGGCGTTGAGCTTGGCGAGCTCTACAGGGCTAACTGGGATACTGTTCTGGAGACATATAATAGGCTCTCCGCCTCGCAGAGATACCCATTCAGCAGGGTTGGTTTCGTCTTGATCGGCGCCTACTCCCTAGATATGGGTATGTTGAGAAAGTTTGCTGAGGAGGGGAGGATCATGCCGGAAGCCCCTGTAAGGAAGGGCGGGCGCTACTACATGTGGGGCGTTGAAGATGGGATGGAGAATCTAGGCCGCTACGGAATGCACAGCGCCGAGATAGGCGAATACGGGTTCGCAACCTTCGGGGGAGAGAGGGAGAGGCGGAGGATCCCTCCACCGGATTACTCGCTGCTCAGGCTATTAGCAAAAATACTGGGCGAGGAGAACATCTCAAAGGCTTTGGAAAAATATGTAAAACTCCCAGCCCGCGAGAGAGAAACAATAAACAAGAGGCTAGAAGACATGGTAACAAGGATCATGAGGGAGTATGAGAGAAAATACCAAGACCCCAGCTACGAGATAAGCAGAGAGGTAGCAGAATATCTAAAAGAATGGCTATACCTAGACGAAAACCTAAACCCCCAAGCCCCGATATATACAAAAGAAGACATGAGGATCATAGACGAATTCATAGACCACATGTCAAAACATATCCTCAAAACCATCTACAAAAACCTCGACAGGATCCAGAGCACATTTAGGAAAATGAGGGCAAGCGAGTACGCCAACTTCCCAGAGTTCTTCTGCTGGCTATACCACCTAGTATTCAGCGAGGCGATAGACTATCTAATCAAAGAGCAATTGCTAAAAGAACCACTCCATGGCTACGAATACTGGGTTTGGAAAAAATAGAACAGATCTCCTCGAGAGTCAGCAATGCTCTCCTATTATGGCCCTCTAGAGCTAGAGGCTGTTCTGCTTAATCCTACTTTCTAGCCGAATTTTGTGATGTGAAACTTAAGCCTCTTAAGAATCAACCCTATCTCTTCATTGCTGAAGCTCTTCTTCATCTCCTCGGAGGCGTCTCTAGCGGCTTCTCCATAGGTCATCATTTTTGTTAAAAACTCGACGCACTTGGATCTCTTGCTTTCATCCTTAAACGGGTAACAGATAACCCTTGCTTTTAGTTCGGCCAGCTGCTCTAGCTCGGCCGATTCGTCAGACTCTAGCCCTCCCAACCCCGTCGCCCTGTTGATCTGTTACTGCTCTGGTGGGGAAACCCTTATTGTTAGCTCTGGCACTCTGTATCCGTGGGTTTTTATCACGGCCAGGCCTTCTGGGGCTGTTTCGAGTATTTTTGTGTATTTCTCCATACCTATGCTCTTGAGTGTTTCCTCATCGCTTCTCAGTGCTATTTTTGTGTTTGCTAGCTCTATCACGAGGTTGTTTAGATCCTGGGGCCTGTGGGTCGCCATGATGCATCCAAGTCCTCTTAGTCTTCCGAGCCTCATGATCTTGTTGATCATCTCCTCGAGGGGTTCTTTCTCGAAATCCCTCCCGCTCTGTGGGAAGAACTCGTGGGCCTCGTCTATGATGAGGAGTATCGTATCACTAACCCTTCCACTCTTGTAGAGCTCATCCCTATAGCTAAAGACCTTTGAGAGCACTCTATACGCGATCATGTTGGGTGCGAACCTCGATCCATAGTCACGCGCTACACCAAGATCGAGGACAACCTTGGATCCCCCTCTAAAGAGGGCCCCATAATCCGGCTCCCCCACAAGATCCCTCCCAATGGCTACATCAACAACCTCTGAGTTTGCGAGGGCTATGATATATCTCGCAATACTATCTATCGTGGATTTATGGAGCTTGATCCTCTCCCCCTCCCTCGAGATACAGTTTATAAAGGCATCGAGCCCTCGACCCTGGGTATATTCCCTCACACACTTTTCAGCAAGAGATCTGAAGAACACCGAGGCCTGTTGAGAGAGGAGGGGTAGGATCCTGTTAGCCTCTGGATAGATCTCTGAAAACCTGAAGGCAAACGGGATCAATACAGACTCGATCTTACCAAAACCAACCCTCACACCACCATGGTCAGCGATGCTCTCAACACCAACCACCATGGGGCTGGGAAGCCCCCTCAACCTAGCATAGAACTCGGGCAGAACCTCTGTGTAGAACCTCTCATCACACGCCCGAGATCTACAGAGGCTTCTAACAAGCTCCCGCGTGAGGGGGAGCAAGATATAGTTCTCACCCCCACCCCTACCCACAAGTCTCCTAACATAGTCGCCCTGGATATCGAGTGCGAGGGATTGGTACGAGGGGTCTAGAAAGATCCTTGTGAGAAGAGTGGTCTTACCACTACCAGTCGTCCCTATAACAAGCACATGGTGCCTCAGGATCTTCTCATCAAGCCTAACACCAACATCCCCCCTAACAACACCAGACTCAAACAGAGAACCAATAAGAACACCACTACCCGGGAGCCCGAGCATCTCGGATAAGAAAGAAGCCCTCGGTATAAACACGGGGGATTGGGGCTCTATGGGTGAGAGTGCTGGGAGTGTATCACCACCATCGAAAGACCTCTCAGAGACGGCCTCAACACTAACAAGCACAGGCGTCACAGAGCCCTCGGGATCCCTCTGCCCCGATAGGTCGGGAAGCCTTGCTATCGATAAGATATCCTGCCTCTCAACACCAACAACCCTAGCAAGGATCAAGACCCTCTGGATAGGGACAGAGATCCCTAGGTAGGAGCCAACCCTAACCCTACCCCTGCTCCTCAAGTAATCCTCGAAGGAGATATAGACAGAGACAACCCTGGATTCGAGGGAAACCTGGGCTGGAGAGGCTCTAGAGACATGCCCTATAACCATCTCCCCAGCCCTTGAAGCCTTCTCCTCAGCCTCCCTAACCATTAGCCCGAGATCCTTCGTAAGATCCTCAGGCCTCATTAACCTCACCCAGGATCAGGGGTAGCCTTGACCTCTCATCGTGAGAGACGCCGAGGGATCTAGAGCCAAGAGCATATAGAGCCATATAGGCTGAGGCCGAGAGCCTCCTAGAGATCCTATCAGCAACCTCTATATCGATCGGGAGCCCTGTGTGGGAGAGGCTTTTGAGTAGATAGCCAGCAACCTCCATCAAGGCAACCCTATCCATAGACTCAACCCTAAAAACCCTAGCACCCGAGGGGCTCCTAACATAAACATAGATCATATACCTATTACCAAGATCAGTAAACTCCTCCTTAAAAACACCCATCGAGTATATCTTTCTATTCCCAGCAAGCCTTGAGAGGATAACAGGGTCGGGGATACGGCCTATATTTTTACCCCCAACGGTGTTCTCGAAGAATCTCCTCACCTCCTCAACCCTGTATAGCTTGTAGGTCTGCTCAAGCCTCTTAACAATACCAACAAGCCTACCGATCAGACTGGATCTCTCTTCATAGAGCTTCTCAAAAGCAGCACGGTACCTCTCACCAAAGGTCTCTATATAGGCAAGCGGTACTGGAAAGATAGGACCATCTATAAGGATCAGCTTGCGGGTCATAAGGCTTAGCAGGCGGTTCTCGATCCTCAGCCTGAGCTCGTCAAGAATATTATCATCCTTATAGTCAGAACCATAGATCTCGCCAGAAGAGCTCTCAAGAAAAGCAATACCCCCGATGATCTTTCTAAGAGCCTCTATAGCCCTCTCACCAGCCTTGACAGCGATGAATGGGAAGCCTAGACCCTGGGGGATTAGGAGATGCCTCCCAGAATCAAAGGCATAGCCGGAACCGACAAAAACCCTTGCGCCGAGAAAAGAAATAGATCTAGAGGAGCTATCGAGATAACCAGTATAGGGCCTCTCATCAGAAAAGCCCAAGAGATAATCAGTAGCATCGAAAGAACCAAGACCAGAGCCTAGAGGGTCATAGAGATAGACGTTAAACTCCCTCTCCTCATAGAAACCGCTCTCAGAGAGACCTAGATAGACAATATCCCTCTCAACAGAGCTAAGAGCCTCGACAACCATCTTGATAGCAAGAAAAGCATTGGGCGTCAGAGAAGCTGGAGCACTCATCAAGACCGCCCGGAATAACATCTATAGAGACTCCTAGCAAGCATAGCCAGAATCCTAGCATCCTCCCCAGCCTCGGTGTTCGTCAGCAAGGCTGAAACATAGTCCCTAGACATCATATATACAGTCTCCTCAAACCTCCTAACCCCCACCAGCGTCTCGTACAACCATACAGAGGCCTTAACAGCAAGATCAGACCTCCGCCTCGGATCCGGGTTAAGAGCCCTCTCAAGGATCATCTCAACGAGACCCTTCTCATTAGCCCTAACAACACATTCCCATAGATCCGTGTATCTTTTAACACTATCAAGGGTTAGAGAGAGGGAGGAGATAAGCATTGCAGACTCCTTCCCAGCAGGTTCCCTAATCGATACCAGGTTGATCTTATCGACCTCGGGGAGCTGGAGGGCAAGCCATATAGTGAGGGCTGGTTCGGGATTTATACCCGGAAACCTCATCCTCCTCTTAATCTGTCTACCCCACATATTCCTAAGAGATCTCGAGTACCTCTCAAAGAAATACCTGGCACTATAGCCACCCTCGTCAGGAGGTAGAAGAGCCACAGCTCTCCTCTCACCATAACCTCCAACCCTTGCCCCGAGATACCCAATAAGTGCCAGGACAACAGATTCGGCTGGGTATTCCTCGTCAAACTTTCTCTTACTATCCCCGCCCAGGTATCCAGGAATCCTTGTATACTCATACATCTCAGGCTTAAGGATAGAGGGGAGCTTGGACTCATCGCATTTAACCTTATAGATTGTAGAGCCTATCTGTCTAACAACCTGGGCAAGGTTCTCCTGATCGTCTTTTAAAGACGCCTGGTAGCATTGAAAGATCCTCGAAACGATCCCCTTATCATTACCACTCATAGGCAGTCTAACCCCGATATCCTGCCCCGCCTGGTCAGCTATGTAGTCAGCGATAAGGTTAATAGCATCTGCAAGCCCCCCAACAGGATCGCGGCCCTTAAGGATAACAGAATCGCCTCTAAGCTCTATCTCCTCAACACCTCTCTGGGGACCCACGTCTATGTGTCTAACCAGGGCTAGTATGAATCCCCTAGCTATTGTCGGTGGGAGTTTAATCTCGATCTGGTTAACACTTACCATGGATCCCACCCACACCTATTACCTCAACATATTCTACAAAACGAGACATACGAGACCCCACAGAAATAAAAACACCAATATTACTTGGCATCATTCTAATCACCCATAGTCCTAGATATATCTCTACATATCTCCAAACCACCCACGCTACTCCCTAAATAGTATCCAAGCGAGTTGCAACAGAGCTCCCTGATATAGGCTTTCCTACCACCAAACTCCCCAGGATCGGAGACCCTTTTATCTGCACTATCACAGCTATCCCCAATGCTTAGGGGAACTAGCACCAAGAGATATAGCTTTGACCATGGCTGTGTGCTTGCATTCCCCATCTCTTTAACGATCTGCTCTGCAGTACTTAACATGCCTGTTGAATCCAGCCTTGTTCTAAGCAGGCTGGCTAGCGTATCCTCGTTAACCTTAACGCCGTAATATAGATCTTTGAACCTAAGGATCTCCCTAGCCAGTCCCTCAGGATCCTCAAAATATATCCCCCTCTCTATTAACCTGGCAATATCCCCAGTCTTGCGAGTAACAATACTATTGATCTCGCTCTTCAGCTCCCTATAGCTCCTCAAAGCATGCATATGGTTGATCACAGAGGCTACCGGAATCATTAGCATAGGCTCTAAAAGCGCATCCCCATAAAGCCTCGAGAAATCCTTAGACAATCCAACGAGGAACATGTAAAGATAGATCGCTGAAAAGATCTCATGGTATGGGAAACCACACCTCCCCTCACGAATACATAGGCAGTTATCATTATATGAATCTTGAAACACCTTCAAAGCCTTACCTATATCGTGGAAGATCACAGAGATCTCGATCATATCTCTAACAACATCCCCAAGAACCCCGGGATCCACTTTACCCCTGAGGGTCTTGGCCAGCCTCAGGGATACTGTATCTACATAGCCCTCGCTGATCAGCATCCTAGCGATCCTGAGGGAGCCCTCGATATGCGAGATAAGCGACTGTCCTGAGAATGCACAGGGCTTATTCATAATACCAACCCCTTCTCCTTATCATAACCTTTAACAATCAGCCCTGATACGGGTTCTGATACATATTTATGTGTCTTCATCATCTCTATCGAGGGGCAGTTAGATCCGCAGATCTTCCCCACCATATCCTCTAGATCCTTCCCAGCATCTATCTTAATACACTTCCCGCTATCCGTGTAAATACCAATAATCCTCTTACCCGTGCAGAGCCTTCCTAGAATAGATCTCTCGGCGGGGATCGAGATATCAGACAGACTCCTATCGCTCAAACCCCTCTCGAGGCATGAGGCAACCTCATCGAGCTCGGCTGGCAGTAGCCTTACAAGATCGCTATCCCTTAGGAAGGAGCATATCTTCTCTAGAACCCCCTTAACATCTATTGACGATATATCCATACTCCTATCTATCGCATCAAGAGCCCTTCCATAGTCGCGCATAATAATATTAGGATTCTCAATCCTATCATAGATCCTCAGAAGACCCTCCACATCCCTGTGGGATAAAGCACCACCAGAGCTCTTTGCTATCGCCCCAAGCTCTTTAACAACCTCCTCAAGGATCTCTGCAGGATATATAGGGACAGGATCACTAGCCCCAGCTATAATATAGATATAAGCCTCACCATACCCACCATATCTAGCAACACGTCCAAGCCTCTGAATAATACTCTCTGGAGGGGCTATTTCTGTTAAGAGATAATTAAAGCTAACATCAACACCAGCCTCTAGAACCTGTGTAGAAACCAATATCCTCCCAACAGGCTGGTTATTAGCAGAAACGCGTGATAGCTTCTCAACAATGCTCTTCCTATCCCTCTCAACAATCCTCCCATGGATCAGCATCAAATCAACACTATCTACAGATCCCTGAGCCTTCAAAAGATCCTTTATATTGCTATACACCCTAGCAGCCGACTCAACAGTATTGAGAACCACAAGCACAGAGCCCTTGCTGGAGAGCTCTAAAGCCTTCTCAGCAATAACAGCGATCATTGTATCTCGATCCCTAACGCTTTCCAAATAAACCCTCACATCCCTAGAGACCGGGTTATCACTGCTACCAGGGATCTCAACGATCCTCCCTCTAAGCCCTTGAACACTGTTAAGAGCATCGAGAACAGGTTTCGGAAGAGTAGCTGTTGCTATCACAACAGGGGATCCGCTATCAAGTATAGCTTTGACCGCAGCTAACATAGAGGTGAGCGCCTTATCCCCTTGCTCGCTATCACTTGCTGACCAGAGATAGGGTCTCGGGTATAGGTGGAACTCGTCGAAAACAACAACTGAGGAGTATATAAAGCCCCTCGGGATCTCGTAATGAGATATGTTGTATAAAAAGATCTTGCGGATCTCGACCGGGGGAACCTTATATAGACTCGATATAAGCGTATCACCAGTCGTTATCACAAACC
Source organism: Desulfurococcaceae archaeon AG1 (assembly GCA_003116855.1). Taxonomy (GTDB): domain Archaea; phylum Thermoproteota; class Thermoprotei_A; order Sulfolobales; family AG1; genus AG1. The sequence goes on along the minus strand of BEWT01000015.1, from coordinate 223,821 downwards.
TCCTAGCAAGATAAGGGCTTCCAGGAGAACCCATATGCTGCAGCCCAAGATCATTGGGGGAGAGCTTATCAAACCCCCTATCGATCAAAGCCTCTATCCTACCCCTCATATCGATCTCCATCTTATCCCCAATAGATCTCATTGGGAGAACATGGATCACCCTGAAACCCAGATCAGTCCTCCCAAACTGCTTTATCGCCACATATAGCGTTAGAGATATGGTGCTCTTACCATAACCAGTAGGAGCCCTAACAAGAACAGCCTTACCATCGCTACTCCGCACAGCATTATCAAGCTCCTTTAGGGTTTCCATTATAAGTCTTCTAGGCTGCCAGCCAAGCGCGCTACAAACCTTATTATATATTTCTCCAAGCCTTAGCCTCTGACCCATTACTCCTAGCCCCCACGCCTTAGCCCTGCGGAGGATCTCTCGGGAAGAGCTATAATAAGACCCCTCTCACCCTCAACCTCATAACCTTGATAGCCCTGCTTTACTCTAATCCTAATCTCCCCAGGCATTATCGGGCTTCTAGTACCCGGGACAAGGTATAGCTTCTCCCCAGGCTGTACGCCGAATTCGAAGGATTCTTCCCAGAAGGTCTCTATATAGGCTTCCGGAACCTTCTCGCTACCAGGGCATCTGGCATAGTATGGTATATCAGGGTTATACGGGCTCTCCAACCTCTCCAGATACTCTAGCGGTTGGTATAGAGATGTGCAGAACTCCCTACCAACAGGCTTTACCCTCGCGAGCCTTGCATCCTCAACAGCTACTAGGCTCTCCTTGCTTCCGATCCTTGTTATCTGGTAAGCATATCTGATCAGATCGCTTCTCCACGTATCGCCAAGCACGGATCTAGCCTTAGCAGTATCGAGTATATACACGATCTTTGCTATAGCGTCAGGAGCATAGATCTTCCCAACACCTATAGCACCAAACATATACTTCCAAAATTCTCTCTCAGCCCTTCTCTCACGCCTCTGGAACTGGTGAATAGCATATCTATTGAGATCCTCCCAATATATTCCTACAGGAGCCCTTCCACGTCTCTCCTCAAATGTCAACGATGCAGCAGCCACAAAGTCCATAGCTATTGTAGAGGCGCTATAGATACTCTTACCCCTTGCAACAACCTCCCCGTATTTCTTAGACACGGCTATAGGTGCGGAGAGAGCCCCTATAAGTGTTGTCGGGGGGATCGTACTATACGAGGGCTGAGCCTTAGAAACCGAGGGTCTCCTTATACTAAAGCCCCAGAGAAACCTAACCCTAACAACCAGAGCCTCAAGATCCTCGGCCCCTGTGGGAGACCTCATATATATCTCCACTCTGGGTTATAACGGATCTTTATACCTTTATACTAGGTTCTTCTGCCTAAGAGTCTCGGAGATCCTTCTTATCATCTCCTCCACACTTGAAGCCTTCGAAACATTCTGCGGTATCTCGAGACCCTCTCTATCTACCGCTAGGATCGAGATCTCCTCCGATCTCCCGAAAGACTTTAGCACGGAGAGGAGATTCTCAGCCCTCTTAGCAGTATCAGCTATATATGTCCCATAGTTACCCTGACTAACTACGAATGGTATTGTTGAGATAGAAGCCACAGCAGATCTCAGCTCAGCGTTGGGAAGGAACCTGGATCTCTTTGCTCCAAAGAGCCACGAGCTTGTCATGAGGGTAAGGGCTCCAATTGCAGCCTGCCTCCTAGACTTAGCCTGGTTCTTGAGATCATTCTCCCTGGGATGGGGGTTTCCATACTTTGTAGAGGGCTCAGCGATGCCTCCCAGATCTAGTGTAAAGGTGAATGTATAGAGCGCCGATCCAACCTCAACGTTATATGGTATCTGGCCCAGCATAGCCTCCCCACCCCTCTGGGGCCTGGATGCCAGGAACCTTACATGGAACTGAGCCTCGAGGGCTGAGGCTTCTGCAGCTGTCTCGAGCGCTGGGATCATATATCCTACCTGGAACCTCGAGGTTCTCTTAACAGGATACTTCCCCGTGTATAGGAAGCCGCCGACATCCGCTACAATGTCTTTGAGTATCACGTCAACCTCGAATCTCCTAGCATCACTATGATCCTTTGGAGGCGATATACCCTCTTCTTTTAAATACTCATCCTCGCTGAACTTTATGAACTCTCCCCTGGATGAGTAGAGACCGACCGGGAGCCCCATCTTCTTCGCAACCTCTACTAGGGCTTCTTGGTAAGCATGGCCCAGGGCTTCTCCAGATATTGCTGGGACGTATTTTACTGTGTATGAGCCCCCAGAGGTCTTGGACAGAGGGATCACTATTGGTGCTGTTCTATGCCTAGAGAGATTGCCTACGGTCTCCACACCGTTGAGGCTCTCAACATTCACTACCAATCTGAACGACATGCTTACAAACATCTCGATCACCTCAGCCTAGCTTCTAGAACCATTGAGTTAGCAAGCGTTCCAATAGTTCTGGCAACCTCTATGTTTCTCCTAACCTCTTCGAGGAATCTCCTCACAACCTCTACGTTGGGGAGGGAGCAGTATAGCAATCTATATTCTCTCCCATCCCCTACACGGATCTTTATGACGCTGCGATCTCCTCCCCCCTCGCTCTTTTCAACAGCTTCTCCCACTTCCCCCCTCCTAACAGCTCCCTCAACGATCCTTAGTGAGTCGTTGAGGGATTTTATAGCTGATTCGGGGTTTAGTGCATATGCGAGTCTATCTATTAAATTCAGTGATTCTGTATAGATTGATGCGGTTGCTACTAAACATGCCACAGATCTATATTCTCTTGTTATCTCACGTGTTTCGGCTAACATTTTATCACCGCAGATTATATGCATTGTGGTTTATATATTTATGAAATGTTTTGTAGTTAATGAAATATGTGATTATAGAATTAATATGAAACAGCATTTTTCCGTATAAATTAAATGAAACCGTGAGGGGATCTACGAGGCTGTGATTCTAAGGCCCTGTTTAGCATGCTTGTTTCTTGATCAAGGAAATATCTATATATAGTTAAATAAACACAGAGATCGTATATTTGGCATGCAACATCAATATAACGGTAAACCAGATTTAACCCTCGTAGCATAGTTATATCGAGCTGAGACAAATTGATGGCAATATTCACACTAGGTTTTGACGAGAAGTTCGCCCTCAGAGCCCTTATTAGGAGGAATATAGATAAGAACGACCTAATAGTGATCCTAACACCAGCTGGTAGAAGAGACACGAGGGCTGAGAAAGCTGTCAGTAATCTCATAAGTATTCTTAAACAAATAGTGGGCGAGCCAAGGGTAGAGAGGATCGAGATCCCGGTAGAGGATTTCACAAAAGCAGTCTCTATAGTTAGAAACATAATACTATCAAGACCGGAAAGACCCGTCTATATAAATATAAGCGGGTCTATGAGGGCACTGGTGATAGAAACCCTAGGAGGAGCACTGCTAAGCGGTGTAGATGCAGAGATAGAGGTTGAGTTCGAAGACGGATCCCACGTAATAAGCTTCAAACCAAGTCACCTATGCGGAGAAAAAATAGATAGTCTAGACATAAGGATCCTCAGCGAAGCTTTGAAAGAAGTAGAGCTAGCAGAACTAGCAGAAAAACTAGGAGAACCAAAACCAACAATCTGGAGAAGAGTGAAGAAACTGGAAGAAAGAAACATGGTGACTACAGAAAGAAAAGGCAGAAAACTCAGAATAAAAACCACAGAAAAAGGAATGCTCTACATAGCCTCATCATAGAAGCGAATATATAAGACCATGGGAACAGCTTTTTCAAAACTACCTAAATAAGATAGCTGGGATCATCGTTACCCACATCGATATTTGGATCCCAAGCAACCAGTAAAACCTGGTATTTAAATCCCGCCGGATCTCTCCATAAGATCCTCAAGATTCTTTTATCTCGGCTTCGCTCACCTACCTTAGTAACAATATTGATATTCTTTTTGTTTTGCCCTTCATGTGTGTAAAGCAGTATTAATACTTGGTCTCTTGTTATTTAGTCCCTAAGCGGAACTCCTTTCCTGTTCTCATTATCTCTTTCACGAGGTTTTTTTCTTCATCGAGATCCTTTATGCTTCTTGCTTTCAATAATAATCTCCTATAGTTCTGGGGATCCAGCTCGTATACGCCCAGGTGTCGGGGGTTTTCTATATCGGTGTACATTATCTCAACATACATATGGTTGAAGAACCTTATAACATATTCCTCCAGCTCTATATATTCATCGTGATCCTGCTCCTCAATAGCATCGTCTTGGTTTATAGCCTCGATCACAACCACCAGTATCTATAGGCTCCGAGGTTTATGAGCAGCGATCTGATTAAATATCGAGTTTTCCAAATTTGAAAAACCCAGCGGGAAACGAAAAATAGGGCTTCTTAAACGAGGATCATATGCTCTACATATAGGCGAGCCGAATGATTTCTCTTTTACACGGAAAGCAAATATGATAAAGGTCACGATAGACAGTCTTCCATATCAACTGCTATGAAACCCAAACTTCTATCTGCTCTATCTGCTGTGGAATTGATGAACTGTGTTGAGGGTAGAGCATAGGTTGGATTATAGATCGGTGTTCAAGATCCTGTGGGTAGGATGTAGAGTCTCCATCCTAGTGAGGATCCTGTGGGTGATGTGATCATGTATTCTATGGAGAAGGGGTATCTTGGTTCTTCTTTGGTTTTTATGATTAGTAGCAATGTGTCTCCGGATCTTGCTATCCATATTCTCTCTATTACTGTGTCTGGCTGGGCTGTTATGAGTTCTTTTGAGGTTAGATTGAATATCTGGGTTTCTCTTATCTCTATACTTGCTTCTCGGAGGTCTTGTTCTCCTGATATGAGGGGCGCTATGACTAGCTTTCCTTTAAGAGCTATGTAGGGTCCTTCGTGGAATGTGCTTTTTGTAATTCTGATGGAGAGTGAGACTCTATCTAGGAATATGTTGTTGGAGGAGACCCATATCTCTATATCAAGATTCTCGGCTTTTCCAAGCATGTCTCTGGGTATTGTTAGATATCCTGTTAGGTATGATAGGTAGTAACCATCACCCCGCTCCCTCGTATGGTTAACTATCCTTACCGCAAGCCCTTCCCCGCCCCTTATACTGGCATCTATTGATATGGGGTCGCTGGTGCTGTTTGTTCTAACCACTGCGAAGAACGGGATCGAGAGATCCTGATCCTCTCTAACCTCGATATTAGCCTGGGGGATGATTAGAGAGGCCTTTTTACCCTCACTCAATACTGGGACTTTTGCGTAGTATTCGAAACCCTTACCATTAGCTGCTATCGAGATAGCCTTCAACGGTGCTATCGGATACACAGACCCAAGGATCCATGGTACAAACGCTACTATAGATCCCGTGACAAGATCTGGAAACGCTTGTGGGAGTATTGGTAGCAGGGCAAAGCCTACCGCTAACCCCAATGCAAAGCCTATTGGTAGGAATATTATCGATAGTATTGTCTCTAGAAGACCGCCGCGACGTTGAGAGGGCTCGTTATTAAAGATCAAGACGGCTTTGGAGAAGCCTGGAGAATCCGTGATCATAATATACCTCGCATCATAATTGCTACTCTGCCTAGAATAGTCAAAACCGCTCCACGCATCCGTGATCTCTACGGTTATTGTCACATTAAATGGCGGGATCCCCTCAAGCTCTCCCCAGATCTTGTGGATGACAACACCACTCAGACTCCCCCTCTTCCATAGATCCAGCTTCACACGGGTGTTATACTCACCACCGACTGGGATAACCTTTACAGACAGGTTGAATGGTTTTCCAGCCACCACATAGCTCAGGGGCTCTCCGTTAGGGCCTATTGGCTCAGCGACTATTGCGTAGAAAGGCTTGGGGTATATGGTGAGCCTAACGGGTGCTGTTGATACCAGATCCCCTGAGGATCCGTAGATCAGGAGGATATACTCGCCAGGCGGAATGCTTGTATCTAGAACAAATCTTGCTCTAGAGATCTCGCCAGGCCTGATCCTCTGGGGAGACAGGCTATGATCGATGGGCTTTATATCGGAGAAGCCATAGCCAGAGGCTAGGCCCAGCACACGCAGATCAACAGGATCCTTGAAACCATTAAGGGTAACAACAGTTATATTGAGATCAAAGACCCCTCCATACTCAGCATAAACCCTAGGTGTTGTGACAACCATGAAGAGAGGATCACTATACTCCGGGTACCTCGGCCTAGTCTGGGTTACTAACGGGGTTGTAGTTACTGCTCCAGTCTCCGTAGCTGTTACCACCGGTATCACGGGGGTTTGTATTGCTACCGGGGTCGTGGTTATCTGGATCTCACCCGGCTTAATAGTGGTTGGCGATATGGTATCCAACCCACCACTATCGCCCCTACCAGGGGGTTGTGTGGTTGTGGTATATGCCTGCTCACCTCCTCTGGGTCCCGTGAGGATTGGTATTGCTACGCTGATAGCTATAGCGATAGCAATAGCTATAGCCAGGATATGGATGATCTTCACGCTAATCACCCCAGCGAGACTGGTAATAGGCTTTTTATCCTTTGCTCAAGCTCTGAGAGCTCTGCAGGCTCGCAGTTAGCTATAAGCTTGCGCTTCTTCCCATCTGCTGTGAATCTGAGGGTTATGGTGCTCTTATGCCTATCAACGTCAACCCTAATGTTCTCTAGATCCATGTATCTATATATAGATCCGATCCTCACCTTCTTCAAACCACTCTTAGCAAGAACATTTTTAGCCGCCTCTATAAACTCTCCCACAGATGCGTTCTCACCAAGCATGGATCTTATCTCCCTGATCTCCTCAGCAGTGCTCCTCTCCCTAATCTTAAAAGCCCTCTTAATACCCTCCTCTATAATACGCCAGAATATATATGTAGCTATATAGCTCAACAAACCACCTGAAGAGCGATAAGCAGCCCACCTACCAAGACCACCGTGAGCACGCCCCGGCACCTCTGAAGCCTCGCCTGTCTCTACATCAACTAGATAGGAGTCTGTGAATAGAAGCAAGTGCCTAATATAAGCCCCGCCGAGGGTTCTCAACCCAAACCTATACTCCCAGCAGTCGAGGAAGAGACTAACCCTCTCCCTATAAATATCATCCAAGCTGCCTCCGACTCCGCGTACTATTGCTAAGGATATATTTAAATTTAAAAGATCCTCAACCACCTCTCTAGAGTTAGAGCAAAAAACCCGACCAGGCTAGGAATATACTTTCGACCACATTATACCGAGCTTAGAGAGAGCTGATAGATATTGTGACACCCACATAAGCTATACTTGATCGCATGGGAGCAAACGTTCTAGACACAGCCGCGATTCTGGTACTCTCGATAGATATGCGATTCGCGCTTATAGAACCGATCCTACCATAGAATTGGAGAGGAGATTTTGGAGAGGAGGTTTTAATCCTCAACTTAATTCTGACAATATTTACTTACTAACGCTAAAAGTGGGCTGTAGCTTAGTCGAGGCTGGCGTGCTAGGGGTTCGGATTTCATTGCGGTTGATATTTTTATACCAACGGCTCTTCCCTTGGCTTCATAGGCCTCAGGGCCCCTTTCATTGGAGCCCTTATCACTGGCCTCCACCCGTTCGGGGTGACCCCTACCCACAGCTCCTAGCATTGCTCTGGTTCACTGCTGTGGGGAAACCCCCACATCTTGGATCTACAATAAAATAAATAGAGCTTATAATGTTCTCACAGAACTATGGGTTTAACATCAATCCATATAAACCATCATGAAACCAGGAACAGCTGGCTATGGCTTAGGCTTTGGATCTGGGCTCCGTGTTATAAAAGATCCTGTTTTTACGATACACGCTTTTGGATGTTGGAAGCTATAAGGGTTGTTGATGTTAGGAGCCCTGCTATTGTTGCTCCATCGTCTCCTAGTAGGGCTACGAGCCATAGGGGTAATGCTCCCGTGAGTCCTCCTGTTAGGGCTATAGTTTTTATCAGTACTGGGGTTGCTAGCGATATTTTTAATGTCTTGGTATAGGTTTTTGCTGCTCTTAGTAGTAGGGGTAGTTGTTTAACCCCTCTAAGTAGGACGCTGTCGGCTGTCGAGACTACGGCATCTATATTGCCCACTGCTACCCCTGCATCTGCGGCTGCCATGGCTGCTATATCGTTGACACCATCTCCGACTACCATGACTTTTGAGCCCTTAGCTTTGAGGTTTCTAACCAGTGTTATTTTATCCTCTGGGCTTAGGTTTGAGTAGTATTTTTCGATTCTAAGGGCTTTAGCTACTGCTTTAACCCTCTGCTCCCTATCCCCACTAGCTATAACGAGCTCGTAGCCTCCTGCTCTGAGGATCTGGGCGGCTGCAGGATCTATGCTCTCTTTAAGGCATATATGGCCTGCCGAGCCGTTTACAGCTACATAGACAGCTGTTTCCTCCTCGCCGCATTCTCCAACTACTTTGAGGCCGTGATCTAGCATCATCTCCCTATTACCTATTATTACTTCTAATCCATCCACCACTCCTTTAACACCTCTCCCCGGGATTTCTATAACGTTTTTAACACCAACCCTTGTTTTCGATATCTGTGCTAGAGCCCTGGATATTGGGTGCGTACTAGCTGCTGCAAGCGAGGCTGTTATGGCTTTAAACTCCTCCTCACCCAGCCCAGCTGGGGTTTTTATTCTTGAAACCTCTAGGGATCCTATGATAGTTATAGTCCCGGTTTTATCCAGAACTATGGTATCGATCTCGGATATCTTCTCAAGCACACTACCCCCTCTGACAACTACGCCCCTGCTGGCTAGAACCGCTATTGAGTATGCTGTTGCGGAAGCCGAGGTTATTATGAAGGCTGAAGGGCATGCTACTACCAATATGGGTATGGCTTTGAGGGGGTCTAGGATTATGTAGGCTATGGCGAATGAGGATATCGCAACCGCAGTCCATGGCTTCATAAGCTTCTCAACAATCCTCTCAACCCGGCTCTTCTCCTCCAAAGCCTCCATCGCGAGCCTGATAACCCTTTGAAGCGTAGACTCGCTTGGAGATCTCAAAACCCTAACTTTTAGAGGAGCCCTGCCAACGTTTATATAGCCGCTAGCAATGAAGTCCCCCGGATTCACAGCAACTGGGTAAGGCTCTCCAGTTACTAGGGAGGTGTTCACAAGACCCGAACCGATGCTCACGCCATCGGCTGGGACGCCCTCACCAACCCTCACAACCACTACATCGCCGGGCTTTAGCTTGCTAGCCTCAACGCTCTCTATTAAACCATCCTTCTCCACGAGGGCTTTGGAGGGTACAAGTCTATAGAGGGTATCGAGCTTTCTTCTCGCATACCGCTTGGCAGCCTCCTCGATAACCTCGGCTAGGGAGTAGAGTAGCATGAGTATGAGGCCCTCAAAATAGAAGCCATGGATTAGCGTGACTAGCCCTACAAGGCCCATAAGAACATACTCCCCGCTAAAATGCCTCTCCCTTAAAAGATCCAGGAGGAATAGGTACCATAAATATAATGTGGGTAGGAGGAGGAGAAACGCTCGGTAGACAGGGGAAAGCAGGGGTTCAAAAACTATTATAGATGATACTACGCCTGCGAGGGAGGGTGCCAGGGTTAAAGCTATCCATATTAGCAGTCCAGATCCTTTCTCTTGCAATTTAAACTCCTCTGATCAACGCGGAAAAGTAAATTAATAACCTTAACTGTTAACGTCCAAAGAAATTATTATTAATTTTTATTAATCCACGTTAGCAGAGGTTAATAAGGTGTTGAAAGCTTGGCCATAGTAAGTGTCTCAATACCGGATCATCTGCTCAAGAAGGTTGACGAGGCAGTAAGCAAGCTAGGCTTCACAGGGAGGTCAGAGCTTGTTAGAGAAGCTGTTAGGAGGATGCTTGAAGCCTACGATGTATCCATGAAAGCCGGAAGAGGTATTTTCATTATAACAGTCCTAAGCGATCACAGCATATACAAGGCCTCGGATAGGAAGATATTAGAGGTTATACATGAGAACCAGCAGAGCATTAAGGCATTCTACCATCAGATCCTCAGGGATACCCTCTGCCTCAACATAGTGGTTGTTGAAAGTTTTTGGGAAATAATAGGGGCTATATTGAGGGATCTCAGAAGCATTAGGGGAGTTCTATATGTTAATGTTTCAGCATACGTACTATAAGCATAAATACGTAATTATTAGAAAATATCTTTCAGCTCTATAAGAGACCGGCTTTGCTTTACCGCCATTTTATATTTAGCTTGCCATAAAAGTGGTCGCCAGGTGCTCCACAAAATTGTGGTGCACAAAGGAGGTAAGCCTCTCACCAGCTAAAGGGAAACCACAAGAGTGTTAATAGAGATTTTCACTTTTATATATAATTAATTTATGAATAATGGCTAGGAATTAAGATCCAGCTCGGGCCGAAGATATCGGTAAAGTTTAAGCAGAAGCTAAACCATGCGGGGCCATGCTGAGTCGATCTGACCGGATATTTAGTTCCTGGTTTCTCTATATAGATGGTGGTCTTGCTGCTCGAACCCATATGTTTTAAGCCTATAGGTGTTGTTGAGGATGGTATTCCAAGGCCTGGGGAGCCTCAGAGGCCTAGGTCTCGTTATGAGAAGATATCTATCATCAGGATCTTTGATGAGTATGTCGAAGCCCTTAAAGGATTAGAGGACTACTCACATATTATAGTTCTATACTGGATGCATGAGGAGAAGAGATACATACCCAGGCTCAAGCCATGGGGTATGGAGAGATACCCAGAGGTAGGGATCTTCGCAACAAGATTCCCACCAAGACCAAACCCAATAGGAGTAACAGTAGTAGAGCTCCTAGCAATCGAGGAGAACAGGCTCAGGGTTAAGGGTCTAGACGCATGGACAGGAAGCCCCGTGCTCGATATAAAGCCCTATGACTACTACGACATCGTCAGAAACCCGAGAATACCGTGGTGGGCTGAGGAAGAGTGGAAAAGAAATAGCATAGAGAAGAACTACAAGGTAATAGCACCATGGCTCGGACCAGCCCAAGCCTAGGACACGCCCTTCAATTCTACAGCGGATCGTTGCATCAAAAATATAGGCTAAAACGAGATCTACGCTTATAAGCCTGATAATAATAGATAGGAAGGCAAAGTCGATCTACTATAGAATTGAAAAGAACTCGAAGAAGAGATAGCGAGAGCTGTAAGGCTGAGAAAAGTCAGAGGTTTCGAAATACATATAGGAAACTATGTCGAAGCAGAGCTATGATATATAAATATATGTTAACCATCTGCGAACTCACATAGCAAAGATATTATGGGGTAGATATAGGGCTTGTTAGTCAATGTTATAGGGTGGTGCTCTTCCCAGTAGTAGCGTATGTCTTGATTAAAACCTCTATCGGTAAGGCGGGCGATGTTGTGCAGAGGGTCAGGGGTATTAGTGGGGTTAAAGAAGCATACACAGTAACCGGGGAGTATGATGTTATAGCCAAGATCGAGGTTGGAGAGCTTAGAGAGCTTAAAGAGGTGGTGGCTGGGAGTATACATAAGGTTGAGGGTGTTGAGAAAACAGTAACTCTGATCGCTATCGAGTAGATCTAACGTCTTTCCATCCCAAACACCTTTTTATCCCACCTTAAATGTAGAGCTTCAAAGCCCTATCCGGATCATGGTTCGGGCCTCATAGTAACTAGCATTATTTGATCTGGTTGCTTGATCCCTAGCCTCACAGGCTTCAAGCATGCTTTAGAGATCAATACGCAAGGATCATCCTAAGCATAAGGATACATAATCTAGAAAGGAGTAAGCTGATCTGTAATGGGGCTAGGACGATCTACTATGGCTGAGGCTCAGTGTTTCAGAGGTCTTATTAACAAGGTTTCTAACCTCTCTAGTTGCTATATCCTCGTAAGAGTTCCTATGCATTGAATCGGCTATCATAGATCTCTGTGGGTTTCGAGCCTCAGTCCCTTCTTAGCCAGGGCGTGGGCTTTTATGCTGAGCGCACACGCCCCCAGATCTTCTCAAAGGCCTGCCTAAGGTTTCCTGCTTTTAACTCCTGCTCCGCCTGTTCGAGGAGCTGCTGAGCACCTGTTATATATTTCTCAGCACTTGTAACAGGATCCAGTTCTCTGAATAGAAGGTCGAACAGATACTCCTCAATAGAGATCTCCATGCTGCTAGCCTTTTTAGTGAGCTCCTCAGCTATTGTTTTTGGCAGCGCCTTCATAGTCCATTAATGAGGAGGCATGCTTGGCAATAAAGTGTTCATATGTCTAAAGTCCTTAGGTGTTGGGTAAAAAAGAAATTAGTTGATGGAAGTGGTCTTTTACTCGCTGTGGTGCTTTTTGGAAAGTATGTATATTGCTATCAGTGCTACGATGAAGAGGCTGATGAGGTTAAAGCCCTTGAGGGGGTGGCCTGCGAACCAGAGGGCTCCTATGCCGTTGGGTATGCCTAGCCAGGCTAGGAATCTGCCGAGCATGTTGAAGAGCGGTGCCATTGGAATGGTAACGGCGTAGAGGTAGATCATCCCGGGCTTGTTGATCAATCCTGTGAAGAGCTGGTTTCCCACGAGGATTAATATCAAGAGCCACGTTATGGCTACGTGGAACCAGCTTCCAGGGCTTAGGTGGGCGTTCTCAAGACCCCTCGGCGTACCCACCACCGGGGCCGTGCCCATGTACTGCTTAGGATAGGGCCCTGGGTAGGGCTCTCCCGCTGGCTGCTTATACGTAACCGTGATATTCGGATTAGTATCCCATACCAGGGCTATATACGCACCAACAGGCACGAGGATTGCTAAGCCAACAAAGCATACAGCAAGCGCTGTCCTAAGAGGAGTGTGGGTCGGGTCTGTTCGACCTCTGGCTATGAAGAACCCAATACAGGCTGAGAGTGCGATCAATAAGAGTAGATAGTATATCCCGGCAGGCGCGACCCAGACTATGCTATGAAAGCCCCCAAAAGTGAAGGCTAATAAACCGACTAGGAGTAAGGGGAGGGCTATCTGCATAAGTCGATAGCCGAGATTGAAGATCTTCTCCCCAACGCCCAGGATTCTGAGGGTCAGCAGCGCGATTACAGCGCTAGTAGCTATGAGGGCTATATGGTCGTGCAGCTGAACCAGAGCGGCTGGCGATATCGGGCTATGGGTTATCTTGAAGGTCGTAGTAATAGCGAAACCTATTATAACGCTAATAATCACCATCACCGTGGGGAGCAGGAATATCTTTCGAGGCACCTCAATATCGGAGATAAACTCATACTTCGATCTCGGCGGAGGCTCTTTAGAGGATATTATGGGGATTTTTACCCCCGAGGCTGAAAGGGCAACCGCACCGAGTGCTAGCAATCCTAGAAACTCGAAAATACCGGCCAACAGCCCCAGCAAGGGGATCTCGTAATAGCTCCCAGGAGCAGTTATTGCTTCAAACCTCCATATCTTTGGCCCTCCTATCTCATAGTAGCTGGCCAATACACCAACCCAGAGGGTTGGTCCAGCAAAGGTTCCCGCTATTATCAGCTTTTTAGCCCATGGCTTTAGCTGCAGACTGGGTAAGACCATCGAGGCTATCATGATAAGAACAGCCCACCAGGAAGCATGGGCATGACCAACCTTCTCCCACTCTGGAACAGGCCTTCCCCAAGCCGCTGCTCCCCAAATGCCCAGCATACCTACAAGAGTACCTGTTCCCAACGAAACCAATGCGGCCACAAAAAGGGGAAGGTTGAGTCCAAGCCTTATAGTTTCCTCTCTCAAGTTAGACTCCCTCCATTAGAATCTATGCTTCATAATTCATAAAGTTTAGTTCCTGCAGAAGTTTGTTTTAGGGATTCGGAAATCTAGACCCAGATCTTCATACCTTGTGTGTTTAGTTCATGACTGCCTAGAGTAGCATTCTTTGGAGAGTTGTAGAACTTTTTAACCTCGCCGCTTTTCAGCTGTGTATTGCTCTATGCACTTTCAAGATCTCTGGGCACTGGTTCAGTATAATAGTATTGTTGTTGGTCTTTCATAGAATGATCTTCTTAAGCATCCTACTCCTGAAACTATGTAAAATAAATATATTTGCAGGGTGCTTACACACTTAGGCATCTTATAAATGCTTGAAGATCTTATGTATAGTATTTATAGGTATTTTGGAGTTCTGATTATGGGGGATGAACTGTTTATGGTTGATATTGAGAGAAAAGTTACTTATTTCCAGTACTGCGGTGAGGCGAATACTGAGAAGCTTCTCTCACTGGTTAGGCTATACTGCGAGAATACAGGTATCAATAAGGTTGTGATCGCGTCGGAAACAGGAAGGAGTGCTTTGAAAGCTCTAGAGATATTCAAGGGAACAAATATTAAGATCATAGTTGTAACCCACTACCCAGCCGAGACCTGGGGGCCTAGGGGGAGCATCCCCATAGGGTTGAAGCGGAAGGAGTATCTAAAGAATCTCAAAAAGCTCGAGGAACACGGATGCAGAATCGTTCAGGGAACAAGACCGTTCGCACCACCATCACGCTCGCTAAACTGGAAATACCCGACCCCCGAGGCTATCATAGATAAAACCCTCGAGATCTTCGGAGCAGGCACAAAAATAGCAATAGAGGCCGCAATAATAGCCACAGACGCGGGCGAGATAGAAGAGGGCGAGGAGGTAGTATCATGCGGAGGCACATATAAGGGGCTAGACACAGCACTGGTCGTGAGGACAGCATATAGCATGAACTTCTTCAAAGACTTCGAGGTGAGAGAAATAATAGCCAAACCAAGATGCCGCGTAAAGAAATTCCCAGAATACGAAGACGAGAGATGGAAAGGCGATATAGATAGCTACTACGCACAGCTAGTAAGCTAGTTAGCTAGCAAGCTATATCGAGGTGTAGGTAAAAAACCTATATATAGCGGCTCTTAGTCTTCCTAGCAAAAAGTTTATCTCTTGAAGAGAGATTCGATCAGTCCCATGATGCGGGATTTCTCCTCAACTGGTAGAATTTCCCACCCTATCTTGTCAACAGGCACTTCCCGCAATTCTGGGTCATTGCCTAGAGAGCCTAGCCTGTTAACGATCTCCTCCACTACCAAGGGGTCTCTGATCTTTACCAGACATTCAAAATTACTCTCCACACCGCTTCTCGTAAAGTTAACAGAACCGACCGCTGCATGATCGTCAACCACATATATCTTAGCATGAACCATATTAAGAGGTTCCGAGTGGTATATCACAAGCCTTCCCTCACCAACCTTCGAGAAATAGCGAATCCCAAACTTATCCCTTCCCCACATTAGATATATAGCCGCACCAGCGATCATCATGAGAACCCCAGCAGGTAACACGATAAATACGGCCACAAGACCTAAGAGAAACAATACAAACCCTAACCTTCTAGCGAGAGGACTCGCAGGTCTTATAACCACTCTTCTCGCCTCAATCAGCTCCATTAACCCGCTCACATGACTCCTATTCCCAAGATCATCTGTGGTAAAGACCCTCACATCAACCCCCTCCGAAGCCTTCCTAACAAGCAGCTGAGCATACTCAGGCGATATCCACGGACTCATAACCCACACACGCTTCCTAGCACTCTGTATTTCTTCCACAAGATCCCGAAACCCCCTCCCTATCCTCACGTTTATATTCGCAGAACTCACAACGTATCACCATCGAATCTTCAACAGCCTAGATTATTATTTTTCTTTTCCATGAAAAACAATAAATCTTAGCATCGCTGGTTAACACGTTTAATAATATTAGCAGGGTTAGCAGCATTGGAGATCCCGGAACTTTAGGCGAGATGCTTCTGTAGAAGTCTATACTGGTTATCATATCTTTAATGAGCCCTCAAACTTCTCTTAGAGGCTTTCTCTCTTAGTAATGATCAGTAATGCTCTTTTCCTCCCACTTCTCTTACCTCTTGTTGATATAATGGTCTCCCATTATTCTATTCAAAGCCTTCTGCGGTCTATTAAGGTTTTAAAGAAATCCTCTATATAGTAGCTGTGGGTGTGATGGTTTCTATGCTATGTTTACTGCTTCCTCGTTTTTGCTTTTTCTAGCACTGCTTATGAATGCTATGTAGAAGTCGTCTATCTTCTCGCTTTTAAGTAGTCTGAGCGGGTGTTCCAGGGATATGACTATGCATTCTTTCCTCACCTCCCTCAGGATCTTTTCCTCGATTTTTAAGACGATCCCTGGCCATAGGAACATGTATATGATGTCATAGCCTTCTAGATCTATCTTAAGGATATTACCTCTGGTGAAAGTGGCTCTTGCATTGATACCCTTGATCCTGGCTATAGCCCTGCTCCAGAGGATCTTGAGAGGATCTATATCTACCCCGTGGCACACAACCCTACTGTCTATCTTGACGGCCTCGAAACAAACCCTCCCGAAGCCCGAGCCAAGATCTATTACCCTCACTACATCTTTATCTTTATAATAGGTCTCTATCACTCTCCGCAAGATCATGGAGGCTTTTGCCTTGGGCGATGGAGCATAAGCAGCTCCCCACACCATTGGGAGCAATATATAGGTAAAGACACCTATTATTGCTAATGGTATTATGAGTAATAGATCCTCTAAGTTCACGGAACTACCTCTCAGAAGCTCTATACTTCATCCTCAGGATCTCTGAGGCCTTGACCATGTTTCTCAGCTTTTCCAGGGCTATATTTCTAGTGCTTACCGGCCATGGGAGGCCTGAGGCGAAACCACAATCCGGGTTGAGCCAGATTTTCTCCGGGTCGAAGTATCTTAGTGCTTTCTCAGCCCTTTTTACTATAACCTCGGGGGTCTCGATCTCGGGGTTTTTAACATCGATAACACCTAGCCCTATCTCTCCTCCCCACGTGTGTTCTTTGAAAGCGTCTATAGATCCTGCTCTGGGTGTTGCGTATTCGAGGACTAGTTGTTTTGCCTTCATATCAAGCATTGCAGGCATTAGTTTCTCGTAGCCTCCTCTTATTAGGTATTCCTCTGGGGCTGGCCAGTTGCCTCTGCATATATGCACACCGATCCTTCCTCCAAAGCCCTTCACAGCCTCGTTGATCAGGTCTACTGCGAGGGCTAGCTCGTCCCTAAACCCTCTATACCTGATCCCGTTGAGTGCTGTGAGAAGCCTCTTATACCTGTCAGGCTTATCCTCGCCAGCCTCCACAAGGTTACCCATAGCAGGCTCGTCTAGCTGCACGAAATCAGCCCCCTTTTCGAAGAGCTCCGCTATCTCCTGCCTAAGTACCTTTATATAGTCCTGGATCATTGCGTCTGGTGATGGGTAGTAGGGCTTGCTGAGCTCGTGATGCCAGGCATTCCAATAGACCGTGTAGGGAGAGGGCAGGGCTATCTTAACAGCCCTCGACGTTACACCCTTGAGGAATAGAAGCTCATCCAAAGCCATAGGCCTTGGCCTCGAAATCCTACCCACAACAACAGGATTCCTCACAGCACGCTCGGGGAAACTCATAGCCTCAATAGCACTCCTAGCCTCTGCTGAGACTGCAAGCCTGGAGACAGGGATTAGCGAGAAACCCTCAACCTTCTCACCAATAAAGCCGAGGAAAGAGAACCTCCTATACTCGCCATCACTTATAACCTCAACACCAACCATCTCTTGTTCCTTAACAACAACCTTAACAGCGTCATCCTCATACTCCCTAAGTTCTTCCCTCGAAATCCTACCCTCCTCAAAAGCCTTCCTAGCCTCGATAAGCCACTTGGGGCGTGGGAAGCTCCCAACAACGGATGTCACGAACACGATACTCACCAAGATTATGGGTCAGCGTAAAATAAATAATATCTCACAAGAAATCTTGGGGAGGAAACTGAAGGTAGAGAGAGTAGTTGTTGGGCCTCTCTACACGAACTGCTATATCGTCTCAAACGATAACGAGGCAATAATAATAGATCCTGGGGGTGAGGCTGAGAAGATCTCGAGGATCATTGATACGAACGGGTTTAACGTAACAGCGATAATAGCCACCCATGGTCATTTCGACCATATACTCGCTGTAGAGGATCTTAGGAAGAGGTATAGAGCCCCATTCGCTATTAACAAGAAAGATCTATGGCTTGTTAGGATAGCCCATAGAATAGCAAGTGGCTATGGTGTTATGGGAGAGGAGATCAGCGATCCAGACGCCGACCTGGCTGAGGGAAGCGTAGTGAGGATCGGGGGTGAAGAGCTAAGAGTTATAGAAACACCTGGCCACACACCCGGGAGCGTGTGTCTCGTGGGGGAGGATCTGGTGTTCACGGGAGATACACTGTTTAGGGGTAGTGTGGGTAGGACAGATTTTCCCGGAGGATCCTGGGCTGACTTGGTTGAGAGTCTCAAGAAGATCGCGACCCTCAACGAAGATCTAATAGTCTATCCAGGCCATGGACCGCCAAGCACGATAGGGGATGAGAAGAGAGGCAACCCATTCCTAAAAATGATCCTTGGTAATATGGTTTAGCCAGATCGCGTGTGGAGCCCTAATGCTGTGTAGATGAAGCCGAGATAGTCGGCAGCCTCTCTCGCAAGGATCTCTGGCGAGGAGCCTATATGTCCCGAGGATCTCTCAACCCTCAGGTAGCTCTCATAACCATACTCCCTGAGCCTTGCGTGGAATTTGAAAGCATGCGCAGGGTGAACACGATCATCATTAAGCCCTGTATAGATAAAGACAGGGGGATAGCCGGCCCCGGGTTTTACTTTATGGTATGGTGAGTATTCCTCTAGATACCTCCTATCCCTTGGATCCTCTGGGTCTCCGTACTCAGGAACCCACGCCCTGCCAATATATAGCTTATCAAACCTAAGAAGATCTATCACCGGGTAGCCTATCACAGCAGCGTCAAAGAGATCTGGCCTCATGGTTATGGCCGATGCTACTAGGAGACCGCCATTACTCCTCCCATGGATCGCTATCTTTATATCGCCAAACCTTCTCCTAAGATCCTCTGCAACTGCTATGAAATCCATAAAGACATTGATCTTCTTCTCCCTCATCCCCTCCCTATGCCATTTCTCACCAAGCTCGGATCCTCCCCTAAGGTTGGCAACAACAAGGATAGCGCCATCCTCGATCAACGGGATCGACCATAGATAGTAGTTAGGTGTAAGCGATATCCCGAAACCCCCGTAGCCGTAGAGAACGATCCTAGAAGGCTTCGAACCCCTCTTACCCACTATGAAATAATGTATCCTAGCCCCGTCGTGAGACCTAGCCCATCCATGGTCTATATCGATATCCTCAAGCCTCCTAGACTCGGCTATAACCCCCACACTGAGATCCCTTCCTATCCTCAGCACTCTGTATCTCTGCACATAGGATGTCATCTCGACAAGGATCTCTCCTTCGAACCCGCGATCCATGTAGAGGTTTATAGTCGAGGGTGTTTCGGGGATATATCTACCCAGCAGATCCCCCTTGACACTGTAATAGTGGATCTTGCTGTAGCAGTAATCCTTATCCGTATACACGGCAAGGATTACGTTGTCAAGGATCGCTGCCGAGCTGAGATGCTCATCCCCCTCCCCCACGATCTCCTCAACACGGTTGCCCGAGACACAGACTATCCTGCCCATCCCACCCCGATCATATGTAGCAACAAGCACACAATCCCCAACCCGATCGATCGGGTGGGAAACAAAATCACCCCCATAGATCTCAACCCAGCTCTCAGGCCTCAGAAGATCCCCGAAATATATCCTCGACCTATGCCAGCCATAAGATATAGTGATAAGAGCAGAACCCATGTCAGAGGAGCTCTTAACCAGTATAAAATTCGACGTAGGAATCCCAGCCCCGAAAACCATCTCCTCCTTACCAGAGCTCCTTAGAAAAACCCTATCACACGGGGCACTCACACCGTCGGGGCACTTGCCAGATCTATAGAACCTTGAGTAGTAAAACCTATCCCTCCCGAGAAACACTATCCCATGCACGGAACCCTCGATCCTGTCTATAAGCTCCCCACTATCAACATCGATCACGTCGAGAAAACCCACATCCCTACCGCCTGAGGAGTGGTAATAGGCAACCACATCACCCTCGTCTCTAGCAGCATACCAAGTTATGATCGCATCAGGCCCAAGACTCTCCGAAGAAACTATATCTCTCTCCTCACCATCACGATACCTGATCCTCAGCCTATAATCCCTCCCCCTAACCATATAGATATACCCAGCCCTAGTGACCCTGAAAGCATAGGGGAGAGGCTCTTCATAGAGCTTTAAAAGCCTCCCATAAAGTCTCTCGCTAGAAGCCCTAACATATTCTCTGGCAATCCTATCCTGCTCATAAGCCCATTCAAGAACTTTTTTATCGCTAAGATCCTCAAGCCATAGATACGGATCGTTGAGGCTCATAAGAACCCCAGGTAGTTAATAGAAAAGAGCTTTAAAACACAACATAGATTTCTAAACATTAAACAATACTGCAGAACATGATCCCGATCTAGAGACTATTAGCAGAATCTAGGGGAGCAGCTTAACGGCCTGTTATTATATATTTAAGCCCCTGCCCGCTTGCCATGCTCTCAAGAGCCTCTTGTACTTTTTCCAGGGGTTTTGAACCGCTTACCAGTTCTTTCAGCCTTAGTTTTCTGCTCTCTATGATTTTATATGTTTTCTCAACATCCCTCGGCGTTGTGTGAAACGCTCCTAGGATCTCTACCTCTTCGTAGTGGATTCTATAGCTATCTATAGTGATCCCCGTACCCCTTGGTAGTCCTCCGAAGAAAAGGATCTTTCCCCCCTTCCTGACAAGCTTTAACGCTAGCTCCCACGCCTCAAGCTTCCCAGCAGCCTCTACCACGGCATCAAAACCCCTGCCCCCGTTTATATTTCTAACCATATCCTCTACTCTGGTCTCTCTAGAGTTGATCGTTATATCAGCCCCCAGTCTCTCTGCTACGGAGAGTTTCTCCCAATGCCTATCGATCACAGCTACCCTCAGACCCTCGAGCTTTAATAATTGTAGGTGGAGAAGCCCTATAGGTCCCGAGCCTATCACAGCTACCCATTCCCCCTCAACCTTTCCCAAGACCCTCTGCCCATGCACAACAGTAGATAGTGGCTCTAGAAAAGCAGCCTCGACGGGGTCTAGGTTCTCTTGGATCTGGTAGAAATATCTCCTCCAGATCCTCTCAGGGATCTCGATCCTCTCGGCATAGGCTCCAGATATTGTGAAACCTATTATGAGTTCCCCAAGCCTCTCACAAAGATTCTCCCTACCCACGCTGCAGTAGAAGCACCCACCACATGGCGAGGTGTTCATTGTAACAAAACGCCTACCCCTAAGATCCTCGGGAACCCCCTCACCAACCTCCTCAACAACCCCTACAAACTCATGCCCAATTATGTTGGGTAGCTTTGCAAGAGGATGGCCCCTCTTATAAAGCTTAACATCAGTCCCACAGGTAAGGGCTAGGAGGACCCTGGCAACGATAGATCCTCTACGCGGCTCTGGATCCCTTACATCATCAACCCTCAAATCCCCTGGAGCGTGGAGAACAGCTGCCCTCATATAAACAGCCATTTCTATTTCCCATAACGGACTAATAAGGGCAGATCTGCCCAGTGATCTATAGATCTTGTGGGAAGCTATTATAAGCATACTAGGGTAGAGCAATAGTAGTGGAGATACTTGAAGGCCGCGGTTGTTAAGAAGGGCGGAGGGCTCGGGGTAATAGATGTCGAGATACCCAAGCCAGGTGAGGGCGAGATCGTTGTTAAAATGACCGCATGCGGGATCTGTGGAACAGACCTCGAGAAGATCAAAAGCGGTACAGAGACACCACCGATCCTTGGGCACGAGGTTGTAGGGATCGTTGAGGAGATCGGCAGGGGTGTTAAGGATCTCCAGCCCGGCTTGAGGGTCTTTGTGCACCACCACATCTCTTGTGGGAAGTGCTGGTACTGCTACACAGGCTCAGAGACCATGTGCCCCCTATTCAAGGAGACAAACATATACCCAGGGGGCTTCTCCGAATACTTCCTAGTCCCCAGAACCAATGTCGAGAGAGGATCTGTCCATATCCTTCCAGAGAAGATCTCGTGGATCAGGGGGACATTTATAGAGCCCCTAGCAACCGTTATAAGGAGTCTTTCGAAGAGCACCTATAAACCTGGCTATAGCGCCGCGGTAATAGGCTCTGGACCCATGGGGCTTCTATTCATAATGCTCCTAAGATCCATGGGGGCTTCTGAGATCACAGCAATAGATCTCTCGAAAACCAGGTGCTCGGCAGCAACAGCCCTTGGAGCCGATTCATGCGTGCACCCAGAATCGATAGATGATCTTAGAAAACACGATATAGCGATCCTCTCAACCGGGAATCCAAAAGCCCTCCAGAACGCCTTCAAGCTTGTGAGAAGAGGAGGAGAGATCCTTCTCTTCGGAGCCCCTCCACCAGGGGTCTCGGCAGAGCTACCAATATCAAGGATCTTCTATGATGAGGTGAGGATAACACCATCATACTCAGCCTCTGAGAGGGATATCGAGGTATCGATCAAGATCCTCAATAGCAATAAGATCCCTGTGGAGAGAATAGTATCCCATATATTCGAGCTAGAGAGGGTTGAGGAGGCCTTCAAAACAGCCCTAGATGTTGAGAAGGCATTGAAAGTCATAGTAGTATCTCATAGAGACTATGTCGATCCAAGCCTGAGGGATAGGATCCAGTGATCAGCAGAGCCCTATCCCAGACAACCCGTATTTCCTAATAACATCAACAGCCCTCCCAGGATCCCTCAGCATCCTCTGAGCAGCATAGATCCTCTTATTATCTATCTCTCTATAGAGATCCCCGAGGATCGTGTTAGCCTCGGTCTCACTAACAAGACCTCCCCTTATAGCTGTTGCTATAGAGATCTTCATACTATCCTCGGAACCAGCTGATGCGAATAGAACCACAGCCCTCTCCTCGAGAACCTGGGCCACGCTCTCACCATCAAACCTACCAGCAAGGATCTTGGAGAGCGCCTCGAGATCCTCCTCCTCATCTCTTAAAACCTTTGAGAGGATCTCCCTCACCTTCTCGACCGAGGATCTCTTAGAGACGAAATCAAGGGTCGATATATATGCTGGGAGGACTGTGGAGACCACAACAGCTGCTCCAACCCCGGGATCCTTGACCTCAGCTATAGATCCTAAAGCGTAGTCGAGATCAATGCTGCCCCTCGCAACAGGCCTCAAAGGATCCCCGAAGATCGAGAGCATGGATATGTGCTGAGAATCCCTGGCAATAATCCTTATAATACTATATATATCCTCCCATGATAGCCTATCTATATGCATAAGCCCTGAGAGCGAGAGGATCTTGCACACCTCAACCTGGGCTGAGAAAGCAGCCAGAGACCCTAGAGCCTCATCAAGGCCTGAGGGTCTCCCAAACTCTTGGAGATAAACCCACCTGGGGTATGGGAGTCTCAAGCCTTATCACCGCCCTCAATGATCCTCTTAATATCCTCTCTATAGAGGATCTCGGCACCCCTGAAGCAGAGGAACTCGAGCTCCGAGCCCCCTGTGTTTATGAACTGGTGGGGCTCTCTAGAGGCTATGAAGATCACATCACCCTCCTTTATACTCTTCATCGAAGGCACACCATTGCTCATCGTTAACAAAGACCCCCTACCCTTCGTGATCACAACAATATGTTCGTAATCATGTATATCGAAAGGCGTCTGGCCCCCGGGCTCTAGTCTATAATACCTAAGATAGAATCTCTTAGAACCAGAGGAATCATCAACCAGGGTCTTCCTCTTAACGCCTCGAGCACCTCTTTCTAAATACTCCTTAAACTCCACAGCCTCTATATTGACTATATACAATAACAACCCCTAGTTCTCTACCCCCACAGCCTATATATCTCTAAAACAGAAGATCCGATAAATTCAGATCCCATAGTCCTCAAAACTCTTTCACCAGGAGAACCCCACATTATATATTAGTTAAGCTCAAAACCTATCCTTACAAGATCTAGAGCTATGATTCGGAGATTTCGTAATAAGCCCCTGATCAGCTTTTCAGCCTCGAGGCAATAATCTCGATAGCTTTCCACAGTCTCTCGCTAGGCTCCCATGCGAAGCTAAACCTAACCCATTTCTCGCCACCGCTTCCAAACAGTGTTCCGGGGACTGCTATGACGCCGCTGTCTACCGCTATCTTTCTAACCCACTCGTCTGAGCTTGTCTTGAGATATTTTGAGAGATCCGCGTATATGAATATACCTGCGCCTGGTTTTATGAACCTGGCGTTTTGTAGTAGTTCTTCGATTGCTTTTGAGAGGATATCTCTTCTAGACCTATACTCCTCGATGACCTTTGGGAGGAATTTCTCTCTATACCTGCCTCTAAGATATTCTAGGACGAGGATCTGTGAGGGTACTGGGGCGTTATAGCTTGTAGCCTCTCTAGCGTGTGCGATAGCATTGGCTAGATCCTCGTTCGATGCTACAAAGCCAAGCCTCCACCCAGGGATCCCTGGATCCTTGCTGAAAGTCCCTACAGTGATCACGTAATCCTCGCAGTAATTCTCAGGCCACTCCCTCGAAGCCTCGTAATAGAGTGTTGAGTACGCAACATCATGGATCAGATATACCTTCTTATCACAAGCCAGATCTGCGAGAAGCCTAGCCTCATCCCTCTCTAGGGTCCTCCCGGTAGGGTTATCAGGGTTAGCCACTATAACTGCTCTAACCTTTGAGAAGAGATCAACCCAGGAATCGTGGGTAACAAATAGATCTGGGTAGGAGGAGATCTCAACAACCCTGTTACCCAGAAGCCCCAGGATAGAGTAGAAGTGAAAATAAGCAGGAGTAACAATACCCACAGGATCCCCAGGATCTGTCACAGAAGCTACACTAGCAAAAAGACCCTCAATACCCCCTGTGGTTATAACAACACCACCCAAAGGATCAGGCTTAACCCTCCCAAGAGAAGCCAGATCCTCAGCAACAGCCTCCCTAAGCTCGGGAACCCCTCTGGGCGAGGTATAGGTGTAGAGAGAAATATCCCCACCCCTCTCAGCAAGAACCCTTGAGAGGCGATCAATAATCTCCCTCGGAGGAGGGATCCCGGGCTGCCCAACATGGAGGCTATAATAATCCCTACCAGATCTTCTCAGCATAGAGACAAGATCCTGGATCCACATGGTGGGGCTGGGCATAGTATTATAAGCCCTTTGAGAGATCCTGGCGGCCATCAACCCCCACCCCCTTACAGTAAACCATAATAAACCACCCTAATAAGAAATAAGCCTAAGAAGATCTGTTAATCAGAGATAAAGAGATTAATCGTTTTTATAGCAATATTTATTCTTTGTGCCGGCCTGCCATAGAGCTAAGAGTATTGGTTAGGGTTCTCATTAGGGATATCTCTATAAGCCCCTCCATGTTGTTTAGTATCGATGCTATCTCTACATATACCTGTGATCGCTCCTCGGATCTCTTCATCCCCTCCTTAAGGATCTTTCTAAGCTCCTGTATATCTTCATACCTACCACTCATCTCTTCCTCACCACATCTATTCTTTATACAATGAATTATGGTTAGTAGGACGCTTGATATCTCGTTAATGAGCTGGGAAGCCTCGCCCGGCACAGACTCAGCCTCCTCTATACGCCACGCTATCCTGTCAAAGGAGTCGACAAGATCCTCTGAGATCTTTAGCAGCGATATGCTCAACAGCATCCCGATCGTCTTGTCAATCCCAAGCTCCCTCTCAATGCTCCTTAGAAGCTCCACAGCACCCGCTCTGTATGATAGATAGTAGAGGAGATCCATTTTCCCCTCAATCTCATGGATCTTTCTAGCAGTATTGCTATCAAGGCTAACAATGTATCTAGCTAGATAGAGGCAAGAATCCTCCAGATATCTAAGCACCAGGAAAACTAGATCCTCGTGCTCCAGAACATCCCCCCTATATAGAGGTGCAAGTATCCTGGTCAGATCGGGATCGCTATGAAGACTCCCACCCGGGATCGTTTCCGGAGCGCCTAGAGCCAAGGCCATGAGCCTCTCTTTAGCAGCAAGCCTTTCATCGGTAACACCACCCTGAGGCCTGGCAAAAACACCAGCCAAAACAGGGATCCTGGATCCCATGGGTAGAAGCGTGATAGAACCATCATTATTAAGCCTAAGCATAACCCTATCGCCAGCCCTAACACCCAGCATAGAAACCCACACCTTCGGGAGAACAACAGCCAGAGATCTCTTGCCTACAGACACAACATGCCTCATAGCAACATACATATGAGCCCCTATACATAGTATGTAAAAAGACCTAATCTATAGCCTATCCCTCAGATCTATAGCGTATTGCTGAATCGGTCACGATTCCTGTAGCAACCAACAAGCTAGCATTGATAAACACTCAACATAGCTATGGAGAACTGAATAGCATGTGAACACTAACCCTAAGCAGCTGCATAACAGCCCACATAAACACAGCATAAATAATATAAACCCATACGTAACAGGAGGCATAAAAAGAGGCTTAGGCAACATATCTGGGCGAGACGATGATTCCAGCAAGGAGATTCCTTGAAATAGGCTTGCTGATCTTCATAATAATATATACAGCCAGCTTAATACCTATGGTCACCCCCCAGGCTCAGGAACTAACCTTCTGCATACCATCACCAGGGAAACTTCTTGAGTTTAACCCATACTTCTACATAGCCTCACCCCCGCTAACCCATGGAACAGTAGTGAAGCTGGTTTACGAAACCCTCGCTGAGGAGAGGGCAGATGGCTCTCTACAACCCCTCCTAGCCATAAACTGGTCTGTCTCTCAGGATGGAAAGACAGTGACTATCAAATTGAGACAGGGCATCTCATGGCACGACGGAACCCCATTCACCTCCAAGGACGTGGCTTTTGTCTTAAACACTATCCAGAAATTCCCCCAAGGAGACGTGTATAGCATTGGCAGGTACATAGGATCTATAGAAACACCTGACCAGGCTACAGTGGTTATAAAGCTTAAAGAGCCCTTCAGCAGATTTCTATACTACCTCCTAACAGGTTATAGGATCTTCCCAGAGCACGTGTTCACAAACAAAGACATGTCCAATTTCACAGCAAGGGATATACAATATATAGTTGGCACAGGACCCTACAGGGTCGTTGAGGCTAACTTCGACTCACAGATATTCAGGTTCGCTGCATACGAGAAATACTGGGGAGGACAGCCCCAGATCAAGAGCATAGTGGTGAGGGTGATCGATGAATCAGCACCAATACCGATAATGCTAAAAACCGGGCAGTGCTCCATGGCAATGATAACCAACCCAGCCCTCGTAGCACCAGCGATCACAGACCCAAAGCTCAAGGTAGCTGTAGCAAGGGGCTGGCCATACCAGGGCTCTTTCTACACACCAGCAGGGCTTGTGGTTCTCAACACGGCTGTATATCCATTCAACATAACGCTCTTTAGACAGGCGCTAGCCTACGCTATAAACAAGGAGAGAATAATACAGCTAGCATTACAAGGGTTTGGTGAAATAGCGTCATCAGGACAACTCCCACTATCATCTCCATGGAGACCGCAGGATCTGAACGAGATAACATATAACATCTCCAAAGCTAGAGAGATCCTGAGATCCCTGGGCTTTGTTGAAGGGCCAGACAAGATGTTCAGATACCCCAACGGCTCCCTCCTAAGCATAAAGATCATACACACTGGAGGTGTTGCGAGCAACATAGTACCCCTGATTATTCAGGACTGGAGAGCAGCTGGGATCGATGCTAGCGAGGAGGTTCTCACCAGGCTCACATATGTTAACAATCTAGCCTACGGCTATTACCAAGCAGCCCTACTGCTAACAAACAGACCAACAGATCCAGATTTCGTGCTCACAGTATTCATGGATAGAAACCCAGCCCCAACACCAATAGGGCAGAGTGTTCAGTACTGGGGCTGGACGAGATACCTGAACCCCGAGTTTAATAACTACATAATGATGGCCAGATCGGCAATATCAGATGCAGAGGCATACAAGTACTACGCAGAGGCTCAGAGAATAGCCGCAAGGGATCAATGGGTCATACCTCTCTACTATGCAAAAGCGATCTGGGTCTTCAACGCAGCTGACTTTACCGGCTGGGATCCGTTGTTCGCTGGCCAGGGCTTCCCATCCCACGAAACAATACTATCTGTAAAGCCCTATCAACAACAGGTAGTCACAGTAGTAACTGAGAGGGTGGTAACCGAGAGAGCACCTGTTGTAACAGTAACCGAGACCCAGAGGATCACTACCGTAACGAGCGTTGCGCCTCCTCAGCAGACAGAGCAACCCTGGCTCTTATACACATTAATAGCAGCAATAGTAGTGATCGCTATAGCAGCCATAGTGATATTTAGAACCTCCATGGCTGGGAGAAAGACCTAGAGCTCCTGGTGCCGTCCCAATGGTTTTTTTAAACACGCTGTTTAGAAGAGTACTCATAGCCCTGCTAACCTATGTGGTTGTGAATCTATTCATATTCACAGTCCCCAGGCTTATGCCGGGTAACTATGTCGATTATATAGCATCATCCAGATTCCTGCCACAACAGGCTGTTATGGAGCTATACGAGAGATTCGGCCTAAACGAGCCCTTCCATGTACAGCTCATAAGATATATAACCAACGTGATGTTCTCCCCCAAACCCGACTTTGGATACTCATACTCATTCTATCCATACGAAGCATGGGACGTGATAAAGATCTATCTCCCATGGACTGTGCTCCTACTATCAGTGGCAACCATAGCAACATTCATACTCGGAACCCTCCTAGGGTTCATTGCAGCATATACCAAGGACTCTATCCTGGATAGATTGATAGTGGGCTTCAGCATATATACCATCTCGACACCATATTTCATCCTCGCCCTCATAGTACTCGCAGTATTCTCACAATACCTGCGCCTCTTCCCCGCTGGTGGGGCTTACTCAGAATCAGCACCCCAAAGCGGTCTCCCGTTTATCCAGAATATCCTATGGCACCTCTTCCTCCCGGTAATGGCTATAGCTATAGGAACCTCAGGACAGTTCGTAATACTAACCAGGGAGATAATAGTCTCCAACATGTCCGAGGATTTCTATAGAACCGCCATGGCTCTCGGGCTTAGGAGGATAAAAATCCTCATGGAATATGCCCTGAGACCCGGGATCCTCCCCCTCATAACCCTCTTTGGCATCAGATTCGGAACCATGATGAGCGGTGCCCTGCTAACCGAGATCATATTCTCATACCCAGGTCTTGGATATATACTCTACCAAGCTATACTTTCGAAAGACTTCCCCCTGCTCCAAGCCCTCTTCTACATGATAAGCTTCATGATAATAGCGACAAGCCTTATCCTCGACATTCTCTACATGATCCTTGACCCTAGGATCAGGAGGGGGTAATGGTGAGAGTAACAAGGATCCTGGTTCTATCTATAGCACTTGCACTCATATCAATCCTAGGTCCTTTCATAGCACCATACGACCCATTCCAGGTCTCTGGAAACCCCTATCAACAACCATCGTGGAGCCATATACTAGGCACGGACGGGCTTGGGAGAGACATATTCTCCCAACTCATAGTCGGATCCAGGATCACGCTAACCATATCCATCACCGCAGCCATTATATCCCTAGCTATAGGCCTCTTTCTAGGCCTTGTCTCATCTCTCAGAGGTCTCTTACCCCAAGTAGTATCATCTCTAATCGACTCCTTCATAGTCGTGCCCTCGCTAATAATAATGATATTCATAGCAAGCGTTATGGGTCCATCGATAGTATCAACGATAGTCTCGATCTCGCTATCATACTGGCCACAGATAGCCAAGACCGTAAGGGCTGAGGCGCTCTCAATCCTTGAGAGACAGTATGTCGAGGCTGCAAGAGCCGTGGGGGCGGGGATCAGATGGATCTTTTGGAAGCACGTGATCCCTAACTCAAGCCCCGTGATCCTGGCTAACCTAGCCTATGCGGTGGGAATAGCGATGGTAAGCGAATCGATAGTAAGCTTCCTAGGGCTTGGTGATCAGAGGTTCTTCAGCTGGGGCATGATCTTCTACTACGCATTTATACAGGGAGCGATATATTACGGACTATGGCTATGGATCCTCTCACCAGCCCTGGTAATATCAATAACAGCATATATACTTTTCGAAACAAGCAGGGATATTATCAAGAGAGCATAGCTTATAAATATTACAGAACATCGACCCGCCATACAACTGAGCATTGCAAAAGAGACCTCTTGTAAATCGATCTACTATAGAGATAGACTCTCAGGGACAGAGATCCTCTAATAGCTATAAATACCAAAAAGATCTATGATCGATCGTTGGTTTACCGCATAATTAAAAGATAGTTACGTAACTCTCAGCATTTTAACTATGTCGTGGAAATGGCATGGGGGTTTTATGAGCTCTGCAACGCCCTCTAAGCTATTGGGCATTGTAGTGGATATTCTTGGGAAGGTTATTAAAGAGGAGATCCGTAACCTCGGTATGGCTTCTTCAGCGATCTCAGAGGCTATGAGGTCTGGTGGTGTTGAGTATGTCTTTGGTACTGGGCATTCGATGTTGGTTGCTTTGGAGGCTTCTTTCAGGGCTGGTAATCCTGTTAAGATCTATCCTATAGTGGATCTATCGCTGCTAGGCATCCCATCAGCCTTGAGGGCAAGCAGTCTTGAGAAGCTCTCCGGCTATGCGAAAGCTATAGTAGGCTCTATGAAGATCATCCCAGGCTCTGTGCTTGTAGTTATAAGCAATTCTGGGAAGAACGCCGCCCCGGTCGAGCTTGCCCACGAGATGAGATCTAGAGGTGTTAAGGTTATAGCAATAACCTCTCTAGAGTATTCGAGGAAACTCGCTCCGGAGAATCCCCTTGGTAAGAGGCTCTACGAGGTTGCCGATATAGTTATAGATAACAAGGTTCCCGAGGGGGACGCCTCATACGATATCGGAGTCGCCAGAGTATTCCCAGTATCGACGATTGTTAATAGCTTTATAATCAATGCCATAAATGCAATGGCAGCCGAGGATCTAGCCTCCCGCGGAATAGATCCCGAGGTATGGGTTAGCGTGAACATCCCAGAGAATAGGAAGAGGAATAACATCTATGTAGAAAAATACTATGATATCCTGAAACACCTATAAAGATCCCTTGTGGGCTGAAACACAGGGCTAGGTAGCAGCCATGACAGAGATCCTTGTTAGAAATATAGAGTACAGAGATATAGAGAGCGTATGCAACATAATGTTATCCATAGACCCATACAAAACCCTAGGATATACGCACGATATATGCATAGAGACTGTTATCTCAAACATAGAGGAAGGGTGGGGAGCTGTTGCAGAAATAGACGGAAGGATCGTTGGCTTCGTGCTCTTCAGAGTATTCGACGGCTTTCCACTTGGTGGATATATAAGAGCTCTGGGTGTCCATCATGGATATAGATCTATGGGTGTTGGGACAAAGCTCATGGACTATGCTGAGAAGGTTATTTTTAAATACAGGGAGAACGTCTTCCTCCTGGTATCCTCGTTCAATGAACAGGCGATCCGGTTCTACACGAAGAGAGGCTATAAAGCAATAGGGGTTATAGAGAACGCCATAGTAAAAGGTTACCACGAGATCATTATGAGGAAGACCAGAGATAGCTGGGGTGAGAGATTCCTATGAATCCTGTTAAGAGGCTTATAGATATAGCTATGCGTGAAACCAGGATCGTTGCAGGGCTTATGTCAGGAACTAGTGCTGATGGTGTTGATATAGCTATCATGGAGATCACGGGGAGTGGGAGGGGCATTAAATACAGGATCCTTGGCAAGGAGGTTGAGAAATACCCGGGCGGTTTGAGGAGCATGGTTCTAAGAACCCTTGACGCGGGAGGGCTTCACGACATATGTGCCCTTAACATCCTCATAGCCAGGTTCTTTGCAAAAGCCTTTGAAAACGCTAGAGAGGTTCTTGGTATTAAGAGGGGGGAGATAGATCTTGTGGGATCGCATGGGCAGACTGTCTACCACTTCCCCGAGCTTATAAGGATCGATGATCTTGTGTCTAGATGCACCCTACAGCTAGGATCTGTTCAAGTTATCGCGGAAGACACAGGGATCATAACGATAGGTAATTTCAGGGTTAGAGATATAGCTGCAGGAGGCATGGGAGCCCCAATAATAGCCTATGTCGACTACGCACTCCTATCAAACCCAAGCACTGGGAGGGCGATCCAGAATATAGGGGGGATAGCCAACGTGACAGTCCTACCCCCAGACCCATCTATAGATAGTATATATGCATTCGATACCGGTCCCGGGAATAGCTTGATAGACTACGCAGTATCGATCCTATATGATGGTATGGAGTATGATCCAGACGGAGAGATAGCCTCAAGGGGATCCCCCGACCCCGAGATATTAGAGGAGCTGATGAGTCATCCATTCATAAGAGCACCACCCCCAAAGACCACGGGGAGAGAGGTTTTTGGGAAAAATCTCGTGCTCAAGGTTATAGAGAAGGCTAGGGCGAAGCGGCTGTCGAGGGAGGATATAGTGGCTACCCTCACAATGTATACGGTGGAAAGCATAGTATATAATTATAAGGAATACATACTCCCTAGAGTAAAGATCGACGAGGTTATAGTGGGTGGCGGGGGTACAAGAAATAAAACAATAATGAGATGGCTTAAAAAACACCTAGAATCCCTCGGACTGAGAGTGTTTATCCACGAGGATCTCGGCATAGACTCAAAGATCAAGGAGGCCATGGGTATGGCTCTACTTGCCCACGAAACGCTCAACGGCGTCCCAAACAACGTGCCAGGAGCTACAGGGGCTCTTAGGAGGGTTGTGATGGGAGAGATAGCGCTCTAGAGGTTAAAGTTCTCCATAAACCACTGTGCTGCTAGCTCTAGGTTTACAGGCTTATCCTGCATCTTCGAGCACTCCCTGGTTTTTGAGGCGACATACTCCATCTTCTCCAGATCGCTTTCCGAGAGATCCAGTGTCCCCAGGATAGCTCCATCCCTAGCCAGCGAGATCCTCCTAGACTTAGAAGCGCCCTCTATAATCCCCAGCGTTGCTGGGTCGAGAGGATCTAGGAAAGAGGCTATCAAAACCTTCTCACCACTCATTAGAGCATCAACACCTATGACAATCACACAGCCGTGGGGTGTTGAGATCGCAAGCCCCGTAGTCCTGGAACCCCTTGGGAGGGAAACCTCTCCCCAGAGATCCTCTCCCCTAACATCTATCACCACCGAGTCCTTGGAAAGCCTTGGATAGCCCCTCACAATGAACAGAAGCATCACCTAAAAAGAATCTCCTTGGGAGCTATAATACTGCTACTGTTTGTCCCTGGATGTTCATCCCAATCACGTTATCTTCATTCATGGTCTTATCCAGGGGCTTCAACATCAACCCGCAGGATCTCTAACCCTACGGGGTCATGGGCAGCTGTCGAGCCAAACAGCACTTGGCCCCATCTAGGCTTGAGAGATCATCCCCAAGATGGCTTGTAGCAATGCTCCCATCGCCACCCAAGACCTGTATAGAGAGACCCGCACAAAGGACAGCCCAGCTCAAAGCTTATAAATCCCTTAGGTGTTGGCGGGAAATAATCTTCGGGCAATGCCCCAATACCCATGAAAATTCCAAAACCTATCAATCCTCCCTATGCATATCAAAAAGAAAACAGCCCGGAATGCTTATCGATATTTACTCTCTATTTAAAGCTGCTCCTATCTATACATAGATAGAGAGATCCTATGGGATCCTGGTTAACACCAGGGTCAATGCTCAGAGATGTGGGACTTGATCAGGCTTTCATCAGCAACCCATGTAGCTCCAAGAGAGCAGGAGATATTGAGACACTTAGCACTCTCAAGCCTAGCTAGATCGAGCTCGCACGTGCACACACCACTATCCCCGCTGAGAAGCCTTATAATAGCTCTCTTCTCATCCAGAACCTCTATAGACACCTTATCAGGCTTCCTAGGCAGCAGGGGAATATAAACCCTATACGCTTTGCCAAAACGCTCAAGCCTAACATAGACATCCCACCTATCACCCCCAACCCTGATAACCCTCTCTATAGATACCTCCATAGCCCCCACCAAGAATAATATAGATGGGTAGAGGATAAGCTGAGACGCAGGTCTCTAAATCTCTAAGGATAGATCATGTTAGAGCTGAACCTAAGGATCTCCTCATCCTCTAAATAATACGCTTTATCCCAACCCTCACTGATCATCCTGTTAACTATAGATTCGATAACCCATATAGCATTGCAAAAAGCACCTTTACATCTACTTCTATAAACTCTAGCGAAGCCTGCCTCAAACTCCTCCCTAGGATCGCTGCTCGAGAGGATCACAAGATCCCTGCCCCTGGATCCAAACACAGGAGCGTGGAAAAACTGCTCCAGCCTCTCATAATGAGCCCTCTCACCAAAGATCTCGAATATCTTGAGTGCAGCGTAATATGCTATTCCGTAGTTTTCCCTACGCCCTATGAAGATAGGCTCTCTAGGCATGATTATGGGACGATCTCTCTCAGAATCTATCTCCTCACCAGCTATGGAGTATAGGGCGCTTAAACACATCAAAAAAGATCTCACACCAGGGATCCTGCGGGGCTTATAGGGTATCTTGATAACAACATCGCCCAACCTAGCCAGAGGACTCTCCTCATCTGCAGTTATAACATAGATCTTAACCCTACCCTTATGCCTCCTAGCAAGCTCTATGTTAGCCCTAGTCCTCCCAGAAACCGAGACGATCACGAGGGGCAGATCTAGATCTGCCTCAAGCCCATCATAAGGATCCAGGGCTTTAAACCTACCTCTACTCTTCCCCTCAATAGCCAGCGCAGCTGCATAAGAATCACCAGCACCAGCTACATATGCCCTCTCAAGCTTTACATCTACGCTCACAATATAATCCTCCTTAAGCTCCACCAACATCTCCCCGATCATCGATAAACCCCTGCTAATTATCTAAAGAGAACCAAAAAGAATCTTGAAACCTACAGAATTCTAGCCGTGCCTGTATCGCCATAGCCAACTGCTCGGATTTCATAGTGGTTTATAAAAAAGATATTAGATCGTAGTTCTGTGGGAACATTAAATATAAGCTCTATGTATTTTACAATAGATCCAGGAGAGATGTTCCCCAACAGCAATGAACCAGAGCAATACTATGAAGAGGAGCTATGGGTAGAGATCACAGCGAACAAATGGAGGCCGAGGAAGCTAAGGGAAAGAGCGGTTGATACCAAGCAATACTAACCGCTATGAAGTCCGAACTCCAAGCCTCTTACCAATATTTGGATAGATTTCCGAGCCACTAAACCATATGCTGGGATTGAGGGCTAGCTCTGCATGGCTTCTCTTAAAACATGGTTGGGGGATATTTCGAAGTTTTTCTCAAGTGCTATGGCTTTTAATGTGTAATAGTATGCTGGGATCTGGTATGCGTATTCTCTGCCTGCGAGGGGTTTGCTTGGCGTTTCTGAGATCTTGTTGCTAGCTACTCTGATGTCTATTACTATGTTTTTTGCTATTAGGTGTTGCCTTATAGGTTCGCCGAAGAGCTCGTCAGGATCCCTTATAATCCTTATTATCTGCTCCATAACCCAGTCTTTATTCTTTCCCAGCCTTCTAGCCTCCTCTATAGCATCCTCTACCGCAGTCCTTACAGCGTTAACAGCTTCTCCAAGCCATTTGGAGAGCCCGTTCCTCCTGATCGTCTCGAGAGCCCTTGGATTGCCCCCGGTAAGTCTCCACAAGATCTCCCTATCCTCTCTAATCCCGAGCTGCTCAGCTAGTCTCTCAGCGGCTTCTCTAGGCAGATTCCACATGAGGGCCCAGTCAACCTTCCAGCGAACGCTACTCCAGGCCTTTGTGGCAGCTGCATCGCTGGTAGAGATCACTAGGGTTATGAGTCTATCGAGACCATTTAGCTGCAGCCTCTCATTAGCCCCGGCAACCCTGCTTGCAACCCTATCCAAATAGATCTCAAAATCCCTTGGATCAGGAGCCCTATACTCATCAATAACAACAACATACTCACTATGAGCCTCACCCCCACCCTCAAGAACAGATATTATATTAGAAGCAACCCCGACATGGGGATTCCCACCCCGCCTCCCCATAGCTATGGAGATCACAGGCATCGGGACAGGACTCGTAAGCTCAAGCCCAACAGAGATCGAGGCTCCCAACCGCTCTTTATAAAGCCTCTCAATAACCCTCAACGTCTTCCCATCCGAGATCACGTTAACAGCGCCCCTATCCTCATCATGCTCTATAAAAACAAACCTAAGATCCTCAAGCCCAACAGAGATCGAGGACTCGGTAAGCACTCTAAACAGTGTTGTCTTCCCGCACCCCTTAGGACCGTAGAGTACAGTGACACGCCCCTTCTCAACAGCATTACCCACCAGGATCATCTCTAGCTCGCTCTCTCTATCCACAAAATCAACCCAAGTGTTAAGACTGCTCACAAAGATCTTTCTCGACCTAGCACGACTCATGATAGCCCTAGCAACATCGCTCCTATCTCGCAATGGCATTAACACCACCACACATACCTATACCATCATCCTCTCCACAGATCATATGCTTCCTACTAATATAGCCTAACCTGCTAAAAGCGGAGGTTCGGGCCTCACTGCGGTTGGTATTGCTTGGTATCAACCGCTCTTTCCCTTAGCTTCAAAGGCTTTGAAGACTGCTCCAACTATTAACACCAGGATCATCCCCGTCGTGAAAGATCATTGGAGACGAGGATCTGGTGTTAATGTAATGTGATCTCTCTGGGAGTTTTGCTGATCGTTATTTCGCACGCGTTTTTATCGCACTTAGCCTGTATTTCTTCGCCATCTATTCTCGCCTTCTCTATGTTTTTTCCGAGTATTACTAGCTTCTCGAGGGTTATTGGGTCTTTTGTAAATGTTATTTTCTCCCCATCGAATGTTATGAGTGTTCTTCTCGGTTCCTCGAGATCCTCTTCTCCATGGTATATAACCCATGATCCCTCGCCATATATTAGGAGGCTGTCTTGGAGGGTTATTGCGGATCCTTTTCTTATGTAGAGGGGCATCGACGATCTTGACTCGATCCAGGATCCTCCTTCAAAGATCTCTCCGGCCCAGTATTCATACCACGACCCCCTCGGTAGGTAGACGCTCCTCTTATTAGATCCTTTCTCTACTATTGGTGCGTAGAGCACATAGGATCCAACCATATACTCGTCATCGACTCTATAGGCATCCTCATCGGCGGGGAATTCTAAAGGTAGTGCCCTTATGATAGGCCTTCCTGTTAGGTGGGCTTCCCAGGCTAGGTGCCATAGGTATGGTAGAAACCTGTGCCTAAGCTCTATAGCCTTGACAGCCATCTCCCTATATATAGATGGTAGCGTGTAGATCTCGGTATCATTACTATGCTTAATCCTATGAGCCCTGAAGAATGGGGCAAGAGCCATAGCCTGGTACCATCTAGCAACAAGCTCGGGCTCGGCCCATCCTATAAACCCACCTATATCTGTACCAACCCACGGGATCCCTGAGACGGATATACTCAGGATCATTGGTATTGAGAGTCTCAACGACTCCCATGTAGATCCAATATCGCCTGTCCAGACAAAAGCATACCTCTGGATCCCTGGGAAAGCTGATCTAGATAGTATGAATGGCCTCTTATAAACCCTCACCAGCCCTTCATACGTAGCCATAGCCTGGAAGAATGGATATGCATTCCTAACCTGGTAATGCCTGGCAATCCTGCCGTCATCGAGCCTATGGATAGCATTAGGATCTGGTGTTTTATCGGAAAGAGCGACAACGTCTCTGTAGAATTGATATATAGATGCTATAGATCTAGCATCCCTCAAAGGCATCCTCTCGAAATAGCCCCTGAAGATCCCCTCCGTATAACCCAAATCGCTTCTTAAAGAGATGCCCGAGGGCTCATTCATATCGAGCCAAACACCATCGATTCCATACTCCCTAACCCATTCCTCGATCATCCTGGCCCACCAATCCCTAGCCTCTTTGTTATAGAAATCAGGGATCCCGGAGAGCCCCGGCCATCCATAGAATAAGCTGATCTCGTTCTTTTCAGTCCTAGCTAGGTGTTTCAAACCCTCCTCGAAAACCCTATAGCCTGGCTCAACCTTTATATAGGGGTCTATTATTGTCACAACCCTCACACCAAGACTGTGGAGCTTCTCAACAAACCCCTTTGGATCGGGGAACCTGGATCTATCCCACGTGAACTGTTTATAGTTATCCATATAGTCTATATCGAGGTGGACAACGCTCACAGGCACGTATTTCAATACCTCCCCAACTATCTCGAGAACCCTCTCCTGGGGATAATAGCTATACCTACTCATATGATATCCAAGAGCCCATTTAGGGGGTAAGAGGGGCTTGCCCGTGAGATCTGTGTAGGCCTCGATCACATCCATAGGAGCCGGACCAAAGATTATATAGAGCTCCATAGAAGGCTCATAAACCTCGAAAACAGCCTTATCATACTCACCAACACCCATGTCGAAGACAGAATATGTAGCAGTATTAACAAAAACACCCACAGCCATACCCCTCTCGATAAACAAGGCAAAGGGGATCGATTTATAAAGAGGATCTGTACCAAGCTTGTAGTTATAGTTATCATAATTCCAGAAAACAACCCTAACCCTCCTCCTATCCAGGGGAAGAGCCTTCTCACCTAAGCCAAGAACATGCTCATAAACCCCCAGCTTCTTATAAGCAAGACTCTTCATACCCTCTAGCTTGAAAGAGATCTCGACAACCTGATCACCAAGCCAAGCCCTAACCATATCCCCATGCACCTCCACAGACGGCTTAGGATCACCGTCTGGAAGGTTGAAACTAACAACCAGCTTGGGATCGTTAAACCTAACCCTAACAACCTTCCTACCCAGGGCAACGTCCAGCAACACTATACACACTCTTATAGACTATATGCGTATCATTAGATAAGACTATAAGCTGCGGGGGCTCTAAAAACAATCATTATAGCTATAAACGCGCTAGCTACTGGATATTTATCCCCAAGGCCTTGGAGAAAAACAAATATAGACGCTCTTTAACTAGTGAAACCACATATAAATAGTCTTTGTCCTGAATATGAAAGATCCTCAAAGAAATCAAAAACCTCCAGGGACAAATTGTTGAGAGCTAATTCGCTAAATTAATTGGAAGGAGTGTTGTGAAGCTCTTCCCGGTTGTCAGGTCATTTATCTCTAGTGCTAAGTATATGCTTCCTATAAGTCCGCTCTCTTTGGAGGATATGGATATGTTTATAGCCTTGATCGATAGTGAATCGCCTTTCCTGATCTCTCCCAGGAAGATCAGGTCTTGGAGTGTTGAAACACGCTCGCCATCGAAGAGCCTGGCCGGGATAATGATCTTCAATAACTTCTGGTCGCTCTTAACCAGCGCAATGCTATTTTCTATAAATACCAGTGTACCGTTAATTGTTGTTCTAGATATGCTCACATTAATACTAGAGTAATTCCTAAGAGCCTGTAACATGGCGAGCTGAGAGGCGAGGCTACTAAAACCATCCTGACCTTCGCGTGTGCTCAAGATCCTTTCTATATATTGATGCTGATAACTAGATACAAGATCCTTTGAAGCTTGCGAAGCCATGGGCTGAGCAGTACTGGAACTCGTATCACCGGTCTTACCAGCTATAGCAGCAACCGAGATCATAATAGCACCGAGTAACACCAGCGCAAGAAGCATGAATACCTTCTTATCCACAGACCTCCCCAGAGATATACCGTTGAAAACCTAATATCCCACTACAGATACACATCCTCACAGCCCAACTGTTTATTCCCATACCAGGGATCTCCACCTGTAGTTTGCAAGCTACCATTAGCACCATCTGGTAAAGAGGCAACCGCTCACAAGGATCTCTGGTGTTTAGTAATGCTAATCATAGCAACAATCTCTAGAAGATCTATAATAAACCCCAACATACCGTTGCCCTCTCTATTTTTGATCTCTTGGGCGTTGTTCGAGGATTTACTTTTAATATATACCTATCTATAATCATATTGATTCCAAGCCTATTAGGTACTATCGTCAATTCTTATCTATATATTTATAAGGCTTAATACACATAATAACAGGTGAAAAGAAAAATGCCCGTGAGTTTTGAGGAAGTAGACTATAAAAAGGTGCTCGAACTCCTCAAACAAGGGGCAGTAATAATAGACGTCAGAGAACCTAAAAGCTATGCCAAAGAACACATAAGCGGGGCTATAAACATACCCGCCAGCGAGATAGAGAAAAGAGTCACAGAACTCCCAGCAAACAAACCCCTGATCGTGTATTGTTCCAGCCACACATGTACAGCCTCGCTAGCAGCTGCTAAGAAACTCACAGAGCTTGGCAGAAAAGATGTCTATAGATTCGTAGGCGGCCTCCTAGAGTGGAAGACAGCCGGGCTCCCCACAGAGTCTTCAGCATAAACACTCTGCTGACCTTTCTTACTCATTAAAATATGTTTCAAAAATATGTTCGATACGGAATCCACGACACGTAGTTGATCCTAACCAGCCAGCCTTTCCCCAGAAGCGATCTAGGAGCTAGCCGAGAATTTCTGAGATAATGATAGGCATTCTATTTATCGCAGATCTCTTAGAAGCTTCTGCTAAAACACACGCCCTCAGCCCGTCCTCCTCGTTTGGAACAGGCTTTTCACCCCTAGCTATGGCTTCCACGAAGCTCTCGATCTCTCTATAATATGCTTCGCGGAACCTCTCAGCAAACCATGGTAGCTTAGGTAGCCTGGCAGTGTTTCCCCTACTATATATGTATACTTGGTTTTCTGGCACGTTCTCAAGCTTAGCAAGACCCTCGCTACCAAGGATCTCTAGCCTGAGATCATAGCCATAAGCCGAGCATCTTGTGACCTCGATGTCCACGAGCAAGCCGTCTTTATAGCTAATACTGACTAGAGCGCTATCATAATCCCCACCTCCGAGGCAGAGGCTTGAGGCTATAGCGCTAACCCTCTCCGGCGGGTAACCGAAAAACCAGGAGACGAGATCGAACTCGTGGGTAACCATATCATCGAATATAGCGCCGAGGTATAGCTTGCCAATCCCTACCCCGGGCTCTGGCATGGGGTCTCTGGCGATAAACTTGGCTATGAATAGCCTTCCCAGACTCTTTGTATCAAGGATCCTCTTGATCTCCTGGTAGCCCTTATCAAACCTCCTCTGATAACCCACCTGGGCTAGTATGTTTCTCCTCCTCACAATACCCACGATCTCTCTGCACTCATCAAGGCTTGGGGCGAGGGGTTTCTCTATAAATATGTTAAGCCCAAGATCCC
Source organism: Desulfurococcaceae archaeon AG1 (assembly GCA_003116855.1). Classification (GTDB taxonomy): domain Archaea; phylum Thermoproteota; class Thermoprotei_A; order Sulfolobales; family AG1; genus AG1. The sequence continues at coordinate 182,525 of BEWT01000015.1, read as the reverse complement.
CAGCAACCCTAACATTATCGAGATGAGCTGTCGTTGAAGAAGCGATCACCACACCCTGAACCCTATCCCTATGGATCTTAACAGCATCCCCGAGATCTGTGTAGTACGGGACATGGAGCCTCTCAGAGAGCATTCTAGCCCTCCCTTCATCAGGATCCACTATAGCAACAAGCTCGGCAGAGCCAAGCCTCCTTATATTCTCAGCATGTATCGAGCCCATCCTACCAGCCCCAACAACAATAAGACCTATCCTCAAGGGAGAGCTCACCATAGATACGTGTAAATCATATCTATATATCCATATAGCAAGTCCTATTAGCCTATATCGTTAGTAGTTAAGCATAATTAGTCGCTCCAATAACTAGTGCTGGGCTTATGATGGGTAAGGGCTTCAGACTAGCTGTTGGAACCATAGCCTGGGGTTTTCTGAGAAGCGTGGAGGATTTTAGAAGAGTTGCTAGGTTCTTAGCAGAGGTAGGGGTAGAGGGGGTTGGGATCGAGTATAGACTTTTACCAAGAGAGCTTAGGAGGAGACCGGAAGCCCTGGCCAGGATCCTTGGAGAGGCTGGTTTAGAGAACATAGGCTCCTATTCCAATCTAAAAGAGCCATCGATAGAGTGGGGCGTTGGTTCAGGGGCGAAGATATACTGGGTTGTTAGTAGGGAGAGGGATTGTGCGAAGGCCGACATGGTTCTCGAGGAGTATGTTCTTAGAGCGAGATCCTCAGGGATTACTGTGGCTCTCCATAACCATCTTAGAACCTGTTACGATGATCTCGAGGATCTCTCAAGGATCCTAGCTAAAACCAGGGATCTAGCACTATGTCTAGACACCGCACATGCTATCGCAGCTAACATAGATCTTGAGGAGGTTTTGAAGCTATACAGGGACAGGATAGCTCTGGTTCATCTAAAAGATCTCAGAGCTAGGGTTTCGAAGAGCAGTGTTAGGTTTAAGAGGGATTTTGTAAACGTTGGCGAGGGTATCATCGATTTCAAGAGCTTTCTAAGGATGCTGGATCTCTATGGCTATAGGGGCTATCTAATGCTTGAGATAGAAGCCCTGGGATCCATGGATCCCTATAGCGCTGTAAGACTTGGTGTTGAGAGGGTGAGAAAGGTCTTGGAGGATCTATAGATCTATTTAACCTTAAGATGAGACCTACCCATCGGTATATCCTTAAAAGCTGGATGTATAGTTACTGAGAGATCCCTCTTACCTATCGGGGCCGATATTATCCATAGATACTTACACCCAGCAAGCGAGGTGCATACATTCGGGTGATAACCCCTCGGTATGAGGACAACATCGTAATCCCTAACAACATATGCGTATTCTCCACTCTCGTCCATTATTAGCTGCACACCAAAGCCCTCCCCCATGCCGAAGAATATATATGCTTCGGGCTTCTCGTCATGCCTGTGGGGAGGATAGCTAGTCCAGTTACCCTTCTCGCCCTCGACATATCCTGCTATAATGCTATCAGCAGGATCCTTCTCACCTATGGTAACATAGACCCTCCTCCTATAAGGCTCAACACCAACATCGTAGGAATCGCTCTGCTGGAACCTCTTCACATAGAATTGATAACGATTCACGGCCATGGATTCCGCAATATATACCACAGATCCAGCGTCAACCTCAACCACAGCCCTAGCATCCATGGGTATGTAGGCAATATCCCTCTCACCGAGTGTTTCACCATTAACCCTCAACCAAGCCCCAAGGCTTGCCACGATCCTCTCCCTCCCCTCCAGAGGCTCTAATACTAGCTCAGCATGCTTACTAGCCCTATAGCTGTAGAGGGAGAAACCCCTGTAATCAAATATATGTAGCAGCCTATCATATACATTCGGGTTTCTGAGAAGCATGGCCTTCCCCCATATTCTATATTCCCAGGCTAAAAGTATGTGAAATGCTCAGAAGAGCTGGCTATTAACTCTCCATCAAGATATAATTGGGATTCTTATGCCTATCTACTCAGGTGCTGAAATAGTTGCTCAGTTTATCAGAAAGGCGGGGATTAGGTATGTCTTCGGGATCCCTGGGCATGGTAATGTGAATATATTCGACGCTCTCAAGGATCTATCGCCAGATGTAGAGGTAATAGCTGTTAAGCATGAGCAGTGGGGCGGGCATATGGCTGACGGGTATTTCAGGGCTAATAGAAGGATCCCTGCTGTGGTTACAACCTCTGTAGGGCCTGGGGCTACCAACCTAGCAACGGCTTTTGCCACGGCCTATGTTGATTCCTCATCCTTCATAGCCATTACGGGGCAGATCCAGGTTTATCTATTCGGCATGGGGATCTTCCAGGAGATTGAGAGGAAAAACTGGGTTGACTATGTGAACGCTATGAACCATCTTGTGAAAAGATCATGGCTTGTTACAAGCATAAAACAACTCCCAAGGGTTCTAGCAAACGCTCTCAAGGAAGCCGTGAGCGGGAGGCCAGGGCCTGTGCTTATAGACCTCCCAATGGATGTCCAGGTTGAGAGAACAGAGATAGAGATCGAGGATCCGTGGAGATATATACCATCGGGCAGAGTATACCCAGACCCCGTTCTAATAAAAAGAGCTGCAGAGCTCCTGCTAAGATCCGAGAGACCATTGATCCTGATAGGAGGCGGCGTAGTCATGTCAGGAGCCACAGAGGATCTAGTCAGAGTCGCTGAATTCCTAGGAGCCCCTGTAGTATGCTCCTTCAGGGGCGATGCTAAAGGAGGCTTCCCAGAGGATCACGAGCTATATGCATTCCACCCAGGAAATATTGGGAGCCTTGTCGCAAACGAGCTCGCTAAAGAAGCCGATGTCCTCTTAGCCGTGGGGGTTACTTTCAGTGATGAGACGACAAGCTCCTATGTGAGGGGTGTTACGTTCAACATACCCCCAACAAAGCTTATACATATAGATATAGATCCCCACGAGATAGGGAAGAACTACCCGGTGGAGATAGGTATAGTAGCCGATGCAAAGGCAGCGCTGGAACAGCTATACAAAGCACTTGTCGAGATAGGTGTTAGGAGGAACTGGAGGGAGAGCGAGTGGTATAGAAGGTTCAAGGAGCTAAAAGAGAAATGGCTCTCAGAGATAGAGGATCTGAGATCCAAGGCTCCTATGGGGATACCAAATATGGTGAAGATCCTGAGGGAAGAGATCCCGAGGGATGCTATAATAACCCTCTCAGCAGGACTACCCCAAGAGATATTCTCACAACAATGGATAGCCTACCACCCCGGGACATTCATAAGCTCTGGAGGCTTCTCAACAATGGGCTTCGCACTACCAGCAGCAATAGGCGCCAAGCTAGCAAGGCCCAAAGCAAAGGTTGTCGCGATAGAGGGAGACGGATCTTTCCTCATGAACAATGTGGAGCTATCAACAGCGATCCAATACGAGATCCCGATCCTCGTTATAGTGCTCAACAACTACGGCTGGGTATCGATAAGGGATCTCCAGATAAGGAGCTTCAAGGAGAGGGTCTTCACAACAGAGTTTAGGAGGAAGAGCGGCGAGAAATACTTGATCGATTTCGAGAAGATAGCTAAGGCCTATGGGGCCGAGTATGTAAAGGCAACAAGCCCGGAGGAGGTTAGGCAGGGGGTTAGAAAGCTCCTCTCACTAGAGGTGGCATCGGTGTTAGAGATACCTGTCGAGACCAGGTTCCCGTATAGCGGTACAAAAGCCTATGGATACTGGGATATACCATCAATACATCTAGCCAGGTGATGCAGGATACCAGGGGCTGGTAGGTACGATGTGATAACGATTGGGAGGGCTGGGATAGATCTATACTCCCTAGATCTCTACGCACCGCTAGAAGAAGCCGTGAGGTTTGCCAGATACGTTGGAGGCAGTGCTGCTAACATAGCTGTTGGTGCTGCAAGGCTCGGGCTTAGATCAGCATTAATAACCAGGGTAAGCGACGACGAGCTGGGAGAGTATATTGTTAGACAGTTGTCGAGGATGGGGGTTGATACGAGGTTTATCAAGAAAGACCCTGAGGGTAAGGTGGGGATAGTATTTGCAGAGATAATCCCGGGGAGGGATGGGAGATTCATATTCTATAGAGAGAAGGCAAGCGACCTACTCCTAAGAATAGAAGACATACCAAGCGAAGCCGTAGAATCGGCAGGAGCTGTAGTTATAACAGGCACAGGGCTTAGTGCAGAGCCGTCTAGAAGCGCTAACTACTATGCCCTCGAGCTAGCGAGGAGAGGAGGGTCTAAGGCAGTGCTCAACCTAGACTGGAGACCAAGCCTTTGGAGAAACATAGGCGAGGCCGAGAGGCTGAAATACTATAGAAAAGCCATGGAGATCGCTAACATAATGATCGGTAATAGATCGGAGTACGAGGCTGCAACAGGAAAAACAGATCTAGAAGAGGCTTTAAAAACAGCGAGGGATATTAACAGCGAAGCCCTCCTTGTAGCAACCCTCGGAAGAGAAGGCTCGATCGCGTTGACAAGCAAGGGAGAGATTGTGAGGGCTAAGCCATATATAGTGAGCCACCTCAAGGGATTAGGAGCTGGCGATGGATTCATAGCAGGCTTTCTCTACGGCCTCCTAAAAGGCTGGGATCTATATAGATCCCTGAGATTCGGCAACGCCGTGGGAGCCATAGTTGTTACAAGACACTCATGCTCCGAAGCAATGCCAACCTATGACGAAACCATGGAATTCATAGAGATCAATGGCGGTTTTTAGAGCAAGAACCCGCAAAACCGGATCGTTGACCTGTTATAGTTAAAAAGAAAAGCTTGGGCTAAGCTGTCCTGCTCTCCTTAACCGCTTTTACGAATTCCTCGTAAGCCTTTTTAACCTCATCGACAGCGGCCTCGTCCTCAAGGGTTGTGATATCGCCCAGCGGTGCTCCAGTGGCAACAGCTTTTACAAGCCTCCTCATTATCTTCCCACTCCTCGTCTTGGGGAGTTTTGTGACTAAGAATATGTTGTTGGGCACTGCTATTGGTCCGTAGTTCTTTCTAACCCATTCCTTGAGCTCCTCGATTATCTGCTGGCTAGGCTCAAAGCCCTGTTTAAGCACCACATACGCTATGGGAACCTCGCCCTTAACGGGATCAGGGATCCCCACGACAGCGGCTTCAGCTACGGCTTTGTGAGATACTAGGACAGACTCGAGCTCGTATGTCCCTATCCTGTGCCCAGCTACTTTAAGGACCTCGTCAGCCCTGCCGAGCACCCATATATAGCCATCCTTATCCTTTACGGCATAGTCTCCGGTGTAGAAGTAACCCTTACCCTTTATCCTCTCGAAATAAACCTGGGCATATCTCTGTGGATCGCCCCACATACCTGTTGGGGGTGCTGGCATGCCTGGGAATGGTCTCTTTATGACTAGAAAGCCCTTCTTACCAGGCTCCACGGGGTTTCCATCCTCGTCAACAACATCCGCATCTACACCGGGTAGCGGGGGACCGTTTGCTCCAGGCTTTAGGGGGACTAGGGCTAGTCCAGGGGCTTTGGATATTAGTATCCCTCCTGTTTCTGTCATCCACCATGTAGATCCTACGGGGCATCTCTTCTCACCAACAACCTCGAATAGCCATCTCCATGCTGAAGGATTGATCGGCTCGCCAACGCTGTGGATCAGTCTCAAGCTAGATCTATCGTGCTTCCTAACCCACTCATCACCATATCTCATTAGCATTCTAACAGCCGTTGGTGTTGTATAGAACACCGTTACCCCGTACCTCTCCACCATAGACCACCACCTATCAGGAGCCGGGTAGTCTGGAACACCCTCGTAGAACACCGTTGTAAGCCCCTCTATCAGGGGTCCGAAGACTATATAGCTATGCCCCGTAACCCAGCCGATATCTGCTGTGCAGTAGAATATATCGTCATCCCTCACATCGAAAACCCACTTCATCGTAGCATGGAGGAGAACAGCATAGCCGCCGTGATCGTGTATAATACCCTTAGGCTTCCCAGTAGTCCCCGAGGTGTATAGAACATATAGCGGGTGGGTGCTCTCAAGCCTCTCAGGCTCTACATATGCGTTCTGGGGGACTCCTTTGAGAAGCTCGTCAAGCCAGTAATCCCTCCCATCCACCATGTTCACATCTATCCCGAGCCTTCTAACAACGATCACATTCTTTATGCTTGGCGACTTCTCAATAGCTCTGTCGGCTACATCCTTAAGCCTGATCACCTTACCCCTTCTATAGAAGCCATCAACAGTTACTAGGAGGGTTGCACCGAGGTCGTTGATCCTTGTTGCGAGGTTCTCAGCCGTGAAGCCTGCGAAAACCACCGTGAATATGATCCCCAGCCTTGCTGCTGCTAGCATGAATATAGGGAGCTCAGGGATCATTGGGAGATAGATCGCGATCTTATCCCCCTTCTTAAGCCCAAAATTCCTTGACAATACATAGGCAACTCTGTTAACCTCCCTCCAGAGGTCGTAGTAAGTGTATTTCTTAACCTCCTTAGGCCTGCCATCAGGATCTACAGGCTCCCCCTCCCATATATAGGCTACCTTATTCTTTCTCCAACTCCTAACATGCCTATCGAGGGCTAGGTAGGATATGTTTATCCTACCATCCGGGAACCACTTATAAACATAGGGGTAGTCACCAGGCTCGACAGCCTTTGAGGGTGGTGAGAACCAATCCAGCTCCTTAGCAACTGAGAGCCAGAACTCTTCGAAGTTCTCAAGAGTCTTTCTATGGTACTCGAAATAGCTCTCAATACCAACATGCCTTCCAGCCCAGTTCTTAAGCTCTATCTTCTCCTCGAATGGAAGAGCCTCGCCAAGTATTCTAGGCTCCTCACCCACGAAAGCCCACCTTGATACATAAACATAGGGGTATATAAGCATAGATTTAAAAATACAAAACTTAGATTTATATTATAAAAGCAAACCATACTGATAGAATAAATCAGCATAAACCGATATAATGCTGTGATCCAGACATAGCTATGGGCTATACCTAGAGCTCAGCCAATATATCGGGGCTCGCGAAGATTCCTAAGGGATCCCTTGCCTCTAAGCATGGTCACGTTCGTTCTTGTAGAGGCGGCTCTAGAGCTTGTTCCCCCAGAGCTTGTAAGATCTAGGGATGTTGTCTCAAGTGCTAGGAGGAGGGGTGTAGATCCTAGGGGGATGTTGCTTGACATATCATACCACTATAGATCTATGAGGAAGCACCTCAGGGATTGGTTTAAGAGGGGTAGGCCTGATATTATACACACAACACTCCTCACCCTGGGATCATCGATACTCTGGAGAAGAGGGATGGCTAGGGCTGTTATCGAGACAAGGCATGGTCTTGTCTTTGTTAGAGAGGGGGTTAGGATTGTTAGGAATTATAATAGGTTTGTGGGGCTTATGGAGCAGGTGCTCACCAAAGGCTCGGCCCCGCCTGGGAGTGATAAGCCTTTGATCTATCTGGTTGAGCGTGATCTGATCGAGTATATCAGGAGCGAATCCCCAGACCTAGTAATTCTGCTAGATGAGAAGGGTAGAAGAGAGGATCCATGGATCCTTGGTAGCAGGGTTGCAGGATCCCTTAAACCCTATATATTGATAGGAGGCTTCCAGAAGGGAGAGTTCTCGGAAAGAATACTCTCAGCCGGTTTCGAGAGGATCTCGATCTATGACGAGAGCCTCGACGCCTGGGAGGTAGTGTGCAAGATCACGACAAGCATCGAGAGAGCCCTTGGCCTAGACATATTGGGCTCAGCATGACTCTAAATAACAGATAGCAAGGATCTCTTCGATGCGGTATTGAAAAGGGCTGGAGGTTATAAATACAGGTGGTATTCTTTGAAGGTGAATGTGAGGTTCTATGCGATCCTCAGGGATCTCTATGGGGCTGATAAAGATCAGATCGAGATCCCCGAGGGATCCACGATCCGGGATCTATTAGATATTCTTAGTAAGAAGAACAACAAGCTAGGAAGTTTCCTCGAGAAAAGACTATCCTCGATAATAACGCTTGTCAACGGGCTCTACGCACCCCTAGAGCATAAGCTGGGTAACGGCGATACCGTGGATCTATTGCCACCAGCTTCAGGCGGGTGCGACGATCACGATATAGTGTTGGGAGGAAAAATGCCAAGCATAGAATCGATTCTAGAGGATGCTAGAAAACACGCTGGAGAAGAGGGTCTGGGAGCCCTGCTAATCTACATAGGGATTGTGAAAAGCCCTGTCGACGGGGAGAGGGTTGATGTTCTCCACTACGAGGTTCACAGGGAATATTCGATAAGAAGATTCCACGAGATCTCTGAGGAGGTTAAGAGGAAATATGGTGTGAGCTATGTAAGGATCTATCATGCGGAAGGAGACCTAAAACCAGGCGATCCCGCAATGATCATAGCGATCCAGAGCAGGGGTAGAAAAGAAGCCCTCGAAGCGATGAGAGAAGCGATAGAGATGGTTAAACACACAACAGGGATATGGAAGCTAGAATCGAGAGAAAGCGGTGAATACTGGATCCTGGGGGATAGTGAGAGGATCTCTAGGAGAGAGACAACACACCACTAAGATCCAAACCCGCGATCTATGGAAATTCATGCAGTAATATCAACATATAACCCGTAGATCTGTGGATCGCTATACACGCCGAACACGAGGATCTTTGTAGCTTCACAAGATCTGGTGCTCGCAGGGCTCTTTAAACAAGATCTACTGGATAATAAGCCTTATTAACATTAATAAACTACACCACAATATATACCTCGGGGTATTTATGAGTGAACATAGTGTTATAGTTGATAAGCTTGTAAAGATCTATGGAGGGTCTGTGCGTGCCCTTAACGGGATTTCTTTTAAGGTTGATAGGGGCTCTATATATTGCCTCGTAGGACCCAACGGTGCTGGGAAGACAACTACTTTTAGGATCCTCTCAACACTGATCCTCCCAACATCTGGGGATGCATATATAGAGGGATACCATGTTGTGAGAGAGGCTAGCAGGGTTAGGGAGATCATATCCTATCTTCCTGAAGAGGTTGGGACTTATAGAAACATATCTGGGCTTGAGTACCTCTCAATAGTATCCAAGATCTATTTTAAGGGTAGAGAGGCTGAAGAGGTTCTTGAAAGGGGTATAAAGATCTCTGGGTTGTCGGAGAAGGATCTGGCGAGGCCTATGAAGCAGTATTCTAAGGGTATGAAGAGAAGGATCCAGGTTGCGAGGGCTTTAATGATCCTCCCCAAGGTAGCGATCCTGGACGAGCCAACAGCAGGCCTCGACCCCGTGCAGAAGGCGGAGATAAGGAGAATCATTAAGAGCTATTCAAAGAGCTATAGGACAACGATACTCCTATCAACCCACGAGATGGGAGAGGCTGAGGATCTCTGCGAAAGGGTCTCTATAATTGATAAGGGTTACATAATAGCTGAGGGGAGTGTAAGCGATATCATAGCAAGCCAGGGTGCTAGAAACCTCGAGGAAGCCTTCCTCAAACTGGTCTCAAGGTGAGCCGCATGCTTAGACCCCTAATAGAGAAGGAGGTTAAGGATCTCTTACGAGACCCGAGGATCTGGGTTCCAATCCTTATAAGTTTCCTAATATTCCCAGCACTAGGATACGCACAGAGCTCACTAATACTACGAGAGAGTGTCGAGGCCTTTACAAGGGAGTTATCGGTCGAGGTTCAATATATAGGGCAATCCCCGGATCTCGATGCATTCTCATCGATACTCAGTAACTTCTTCGCCCTCAGCAATATAAAGATAGCTCCTAAGGGTAGCTTCCCCGAGAAGGCTGATGCTCTTCTTATTATAAATGCTACATCTATAAGGGATCTTCTCAGCGGGGGCAGGGTATCCGCATATCTAGTCTACACGCTCTCCACATCCACAACCATGGGTGAGGAGGTCACACAACGGGTTTCCAGAGCTCTTACAGAAGCCTCGAGAACCTATCTACTCAGCGCCATGAATCTAGCCGCTCTCGCAAACTCAATAACAGCTCCCTCCATAACATCATACATACCATATATCGAGGAGAGGAAAGCAATTATAGGGGGTATAGGGCCTGGCGATATAGCGTTCCTGCTACTTGCTGCACTAATGATACCAATAATAGTCACAATCATAATATTCCTCATACTCCAGTATAGCGCTACATCGATGGCTATCGAGAATGAGGAGAAGACGCTTGAGATCCTCTTCTCAATGCCTATACCTAGGTGGAGTATAACGATGGCTAAACTAACGGCCTCAGCTATTATAGGAGGTCTCTCCGTGCTGGGCTTTGTAACCGGTTTCATTATATACCAGAACATGATTATGGAGAGCGTTAGGGGCGGTACCCAGGCTGTGAATATAACGATCAGCACTCCTATTACAGGTGCTCCAATCCCCGCAGAGATTCAGGATCTCCTGAGAATCCATCTAGGAAACTATAGCGTTGCGAGGATCGTGGATCTCATAATGCCCAGCCTCTCCTCGATCGCGATCCTAGCTGTATATATCATAGAGGTAACAATCCTCGCAGGAGTACTGGGTATAATAATAGGTGGGATGAGCAGCGATGTCAGAATGGCCTATACAATCTCCGGAAGCCTCACACCACCGATAATAATATTCGCGATAGCCGCATTCTATCTAGACCCACAAAGGGTGCCTGGATGGCTACTCCTAACAAACCCGCTAACCGGTACCATATTATACTCAAGAATAGCCTTCTCAGGACTAAGCCCTGGACCCGAGATCTACCTCTATCTAGCAGTCTCAGGAGCCGTGGTCGCGGTTCTCATATACCTCTCGGGAAGAATGCTAAGCCTAGAGACCCTCGAGAGGGCTAGAAGAGGAGCCTGGGGGATCTTCAAGCGCAGGAGAATAACCTAGCAATTATTAAGAGCAGGTAGCATATCGATACTGCTGATCCAGGGGAATTGGGGTCTGTCTATTCATCAATATCGCTGATATTCGAAGCCCAGGGGATCTCTAGACACCAGCCGATCTAGTGGAATCGCTGCCAATCGTGCTATAGAGTTGGAAAAGATCCTGTGTAGCTATATCGCTAGGCACGGTATAATAGCTATTTAGAACCACATTTATGGGGGTTATGGCTGTCTTAACAGATCCTCTAGCATCGCTGCTGGTGGTGATCTCTGTCTCTGGAGCGGCAGCCATGATTCTCAGGAGGGCTGGGCTGAGCAGCATTACCGGCTATATCCTCGGGGGCTTGGTTGGTTCTATAATAGGGGTTCCCCAGGATGTGGGGATTGTGATAGCATCGCTGGGCTTGGTTATCCTTGGCTTCGAGATCGGTGCTGAGATCGGTGGCAAGGGGTCTATGGGTGCTATTAAACAAGCCCTTGCTGTTGAGAGCATCTCCATGTTCCTAATCTATCTCTTAACAGGGTTGATCTCTGCTTTTCTAGGGCTTAGCAGGCTTGAGCACCTAGTACTATTCCTAATAGCGATCAACACATCGACGGGTATTCTCTACAAGGCTATCCAGGGGAGGGTTGAGGATGATGTGAGATCCCTCCTACTCTCGGCAAGCGTTATAGAGGATACCGTTGCCCTTGGAGGCTTAGCAATACTATTGGTAATGGTTAGCGAGACCATGGATCCCTTGGGAGTGGTTATATCAACCGGTAAGATAGCGCTCATAGCAGCCCTAATGCTCTTAGCAGGGATCTATGGCTTCAGAATCCTTGGGAAAAGGTTGAGAGACGTCGAGATGCTCCCCATAATAGCGATCTCAGCAGCCCTCCTCTACTGGGTTGTCTTCGGCCTTGCAGGGATAAGCCAGCTCCTCGGAGCCTTCATAGCCGGGGTTGCGCTCAGCAGGGCCGTGGATCTCAGGGGTGCTGTTACACAGCTTATGGGTTTGAGAGAGCTCGGGCTCCTCCTATACTTCTCCTCACTAGGAGGAGTTCTCGCAGGCTCCGGCCTTGTTGCCGAGGCCCTGTTACCCCTGCTACTCTTAATAATACCCACCGTTATTATAGTGAAGTTCACAGCGTTCTCGACAGCCCTCTGGATTTTGGGGATAGAGGCTAGGGAGGCTGTCAGGGTTGGGGTTTATATGACGTCTATAAGCGAGCTAGGGATCATAATAGCCTCCCATGTTTATGGCATGCTACCCCTGGGCTCTCTATACCTCTTATTATCAATATACCTAGTACTCTCCTCAGCAGTGATATCCTCTATAGCTGCTAGATTCGACGCACAAATAGCGGGAGCTATACACAGGCTAGTCCCACAAAGGATCGAGGAGATCGCTAGGAGCTATGTATCAAGGGCTAGGCAGGTGATCTTCGGCCAGGCTGGGAGGTTCTCTATCTTCCTCTACAGCATTGTTGCAATGATCTTCACTACAGTAGCCCTCGACATAGCTGCCGAGAACCTCTGGATCCTCCCAAGAGAGCTACTCCCATATGGAGTGATAGTAATAGTGCTAATGGGGATCGTGCTACTAGTATCGATACCATATATAGCCTGGAGAACCTATAGATCCCACATCAACAACGCAGCACAATACGCAAAACTAGCAAACATCTTTGGACTCAACCTCACACTCCTCCTACTAGCCTTCGGAATAATCCTAGAAACATATATAGCAAACAAGGCATTATCAAAATACCCCGAAGAAATCCCAGAACTCATAAGAAGACACGCAGCATTCACAATAGGATCCCTAGCAACCATGATAATCATCGTAAGACTCCTATACAGCATAGCCTCCAGAGAAACGAGAAGAACCCAATCCTAAATACTGGGATAGACCCTTAGAAACGAATGCCTCAAGCATCCTAACCAGATCTTCTACCTCTAACTACCAACTATCGTTCCTAAATGTTTACCTACCCAGCTTTCAGCCTGTTCACAGGTTTAAGGATCTCTATTAGCTATGAATAGCGCCCAAACCTAGCAGAGGGGCTCTTATCTAAATAGCTTAGAGTTCAAAAGATCATAAGATCTATAGGCTTTGATTGATGTGGTTTTTAATGATTCGATCTCTATATTGACCCTGGATGATGATAGGAGCCTGCTCCAAGCCATCTGGCGAATGATTCCCCAACATAGATGGAATCCCCATACCGCTAGGCTCAACCGCCGCCCATGAAACCACAGGGGCAGAGATCTCTGTTGGTGTTAGCTCTTTCAATTCTATAGGAGATCGACTTTACCTCTATTATTATTCTTATCTTGCTTATAAGCTTTCGTGCTGAGAATGATCTTTGTTTTGAGTCGATCTGCTATTGAAAGGAAGAGTTACTTGTATTCCCCACATATGTTCGTATCTGAGGCGCTTATAGAATTTTGTTGAAGGTTCGTTAACCTCCTAGTTTGTAAAACTGTAAGAATCAATATTAGCAATGAACGGGGATCGTTTATGAAAAAGAGCTATGGATAAAAAGCCGCTCTAAACGAGTAGAGGCCGATGATATATCTAATACTTAGGGGCAGGCATTACTATGGTGAGATTCCCAATCATATCGATGGCCTTATGGGGTATACAGTAAAAGGTATAGCTCCCAGTCTTGTTAAACGTGATCTCAACGGTCTTCGTCTCTCCAGGAGCTAGCCTCACATTGATCCCTAGCTCATCTATGGTGAAGGTATGGCCAACCCTACCCTCGTTCTTTAGCACGAACCTGACGGTTTCATTAAGGCTTATTGTTATTGTCTGGGGCTCGAAGTAGTTGTCACGGAGCTTAACCTCTATCTCCCTGGTAGGTGTTGGTGAGACTGGCTGCTGAGGCGTCCCGTAGGTGCCATACAAACCAGGGCTGACTAGATATACGGCGAGGATAACTATAATTATAACCGCTACAATACCTACTATTATTGTTATTCTACTCATAGACAAACAACCACCAGTTATAATCGCCTAGAGGTGTATATATATACACATACATAACCATTTCCAGATATTAGTTGATCTTCCTTTGATATTCGTTATACGAGATCTCCATCTCTCCTACAAACAGCCCTTGCCCTATGTGGGATCGTTATCAAGAGGCTTGGGATACGAGTAGCCTAGGACTCATAATAGCTATAAAGATCTACGTGCTTTGAACCCATAGATCTTTCTCGGAATATCGGTAAAAGCTCTATAAGGACTTAGAGAAAGGGTGTTGCACTCTATCACCCTCACTATAACATATAAAGAATCCTTAAATCTGAGGGGGTGTGGATATATAATGAGGAGAGATCATTGTCTGCGATGACTATGTATGCTGTAATATATTCTTTAATAATCAAGATAGCCAAGCAATATCGGGAGCCCTATGCATGGGTGGAGAGCAAGGATAGGGCTTATAGTACCTTCTTCGAACACCACTATGGAGCCGGAGCTATATAGAGCAATCCCGCAGGGTGTATCGATACATACATCCAGGATCCCCCTCAGAGAGGTCACTGTAGAGTCGCTCTTAGAGATGGAGAAACACTCACTAAGAGCCTCGCAAGAGCTTGTAGACGCGGATGTAGATCTAATACTCTATGGATGCACAAGCGGAAGCCTAGTAGGAGGTCCCGGATTTGACAAGACCATTGCGAGCAAGATCTACGAGGCTACCGGCAAGCCTGTAGTAGCTACAGCAACAGCTGTTATCGAGGCTCTAGAAACCCTGGGTGTGAAGAGGGTTGTGGTTGCAACACCATATATAGATGAGATCAACGATGCTGAGAAGAGGTTTCTCGAAGCCCATGGTCTGGAGGTGCTATTAATCAAGGGTATGGGGGTTAAGAGGAATACGGATATAGGCAGGATCTCTCCCTACGAGGTATATAGATTCGCAAGATCCCTATATAGGAAGGAAGCTGAGGGACTCTTCATAAGCTGCACTAATCTAAGAACATTCGAGGTTATAGAGCCTCTGGAGAGAGATCTAGGGATCCCTGTTGTTACGAGTAATCAGGCATCGCTATGGGCTTCTCTCAGGAGGTTGGGGATTGGAGAGAGGATCGAGGGTTTGGGGAGGCTTTTAAAACTATAGCAGGCTTGGAAGATCTATTCGTATTCTCTCCACACGTGACCGCATTTAACACATTTATAAAACCTCGTTGGGGGTTCGTCGGCTCTTCTTGTTTGTAGGAACCAGTATTCAGCTTCGTCATATCCGCATTTGGGGCACCTGGTATCCCTTGTTCTTGGTAGGTTTGTGTTTGGCTTGTTATCCTCTATTACGAGGATCTTCTCGCTTGATTTGTGCTTGATCTTCGTCGATGTTATAACCAAGCCCCCGGGCTTCTCAAGGTTCTTTGTATAGCCGCATTTGGGGCATTTGAGGGTACCTGCTCCCACCGGCTGGAGTAGTGATCCGCATTGGGGGCAGAAGATGAGGCTCATGGAGATTCACCGCACACTATGGTCGATTGTATATAGCCCTTTCCACGCTTATAAGCATCATCATTTGGGATCCTATGTTCCCTCAGCCCACTGTGCTAGGTATCTCTTCTGCTCCTCTGTAAGCTCCTCGAGCTCTATCCCTAGCGAGGCTAGCTTTAGCCTGGCTACCTCTGTGTCTATCTCTTGGGGGACGTTATATACTCTTGGCTCGAGCTTCCCCCTATTCTTAACCAGGTATTCTACTGAGAGGGCTTGGTTTGCGAAGCTCATATCCATAACCTCGCTTGGATGGCCCTCGGCTGCTACTAGGTTGACGAGCCTGCCTTCGGCGAGTAGGTATAGCTTCTTACCATTCTTTAGAGTATATTCTGTTACATAGTTTCTCAAAACCCTCTTCGAGACAGAGATCCTCTCGAGATCCTCTACAGAGACCTCGACATTGAAGTGCCCAGCATTTGCTAGGAAAGCCCCGTCCTTCATATGCTCGAAATGCTCAGCCCTAATAACATCCCTATTCCCTGTAGCTGTTATAAAGATATCCCCGATCCTTGCGGCTTTAGACATGCTCATAACCTCATACCCATCCATGAGGGCTTCGAGGGCTTTTATAGGGTCGACCTCAACCACAACAACCCTAGCCCCCATACCCCTAGCCCTCATAGCAATACCCCTACCAACCCACCCGTAGCCTGCGATAACAACTGTTTTTCCTGCTAGGAGTATGTTGGTAGCCCTCAGGATCCCGTCTATCGTTGACTGACCAGTCCCGTATCTATTGTCGAAGAGGTATTTGGTTAGAGCATTGTTAACCGCTATCACCGGGTATTGGAGAACCCCCTCCCTCTCCATAGCCCTAAGCCTCATAACACCTGTTGTTGTCTCCTCACTCCCACCAAGGATCTTTCTAGCAAGATCTCTCTTCGTCATGTGAAGCCTAGCATGAAGATCAGCACCGTCATCCATAACCACGTGGGGAGAAGCCTCTATAATTCTATCGATGCACCACCAATACTCATCAGAACCCTGACCCCTCCAAGCAAAAACATGGATCCCATCCTCAACAAGGGCTGCAGCAACATCATCCTGTGTCGATAGAGGATTAGAGCCTGCTAGCCAGACCTCAGCGCCTCCCGCAGCAAGGGTTCTCACCAAAGCCCCGGTCTCTTTAGTTACATGGAGAACAGCAGATATCCTGATCCCGGAGAGGGGTTTCTCCCTAGAGAACCTCTCCCTAATCCTCATCACAACAGGCATATGCCTCTCAGCCCACTCAATCTGAACCCTACCCTGCTTCGCGAGAGAAGGATCCTTGATCCTCCACTCCACTAAGAGCACCATAAACATTTCCGACAAGGGCGATATATTTCCCTTTAATTCTTCTCAACCCTATAACAGATCAACCCTTATACCAAACCAGCCTATATAGATCTTAATCCCTTATCTTAATAATCACACCAAACCCATAGGGATAGAGATCCTGTTAGAGATACGAACACGCCGAGTTTAATGGTACCGGGTCTCTATCTAGATCCGAGAGATCATTTTCCAGGCGGTTTAAAAGTCTCTTCACCACGATCTAAGAACATTAACAAGGAAACACTCTATGCACGGAGCACGGTTGTATGGTTCTTTTTAAAGATTATAGCACTTTCTAAAGAAACAATCCTAATAGATCTTACAATTATATTTAAGAACACTCCTATTATTATTACGGGTATCCCTTTGAGGATAGATCATGAGACCCTGAGGAACATGGTTAGAGAGATATTTGTTAAAGCGGGGTTCAGGAGTGAGGATGCATCGATCATAGCGGATCACCTTGTCGCAGCTAACCTAAGGGGTGTTGATAGCCATGGAGTGGTTAGGGTTAGGTATTATCTCGATACTATTGAGAAGGGGTTTATCAAGCCCTGCGGGGATCTATCGATCCTGAGGGATAGTGGTGTATTCATTAAGGCCGATGGGAACAGCTGTCTCGGAATACCTGTAGCCTATAAGGCAACAATGCTCGTTATCGAGAGGGCTAGGGAGTACGGGGTAGGGGTGCTTGGATGCGGCAACCTAGGGCATGTTGGCATGCTTGCCTACTATACCTCGATGATTGCTAGAGAAGGGTTTATAGGGTTTGCAGCAACTAATGCGAATCCTATGGTTGTTCCTTGGGGAGGGGCTAAACCTGTGTTTGGTACTAATCCTTTCAGCATATCATTCCCCACCAGGAGCGAGCCCATAGTGATCGATATGGCTACAAGCGCTATAGCCCATTTCAAAGCAATAGTTGCTTCGAGGAAAGGAGAGATCCTGCCAGAGGGTGTAGCTATAGATGAGAAAGGAGAGATCACGAGAGACCCGAATTCACTCTACGCACTCCTACCCTTCGGGGGATACAAGGGATACGCAATATCCCTCGCAGTAGAGATCCTCGCAGGAATCCTTGGAGGCGGTATTCTAAGCGTAGAAGTACCCGCGGGATCGATGAGGCAGGGAGGATTCATAGTAGCAGCCCTCGACCCATCAAGGCTCATAGATAGAGAAGAATATCTCTCAAAAATAGAGATGCTGATAAAAACTATAAAGAACACACAGCCGGCAAAGGGCTATAGCGAGGTCCTGATCCCGGGAGAGCCTGAGGAGAGAAAATATAGGGAGAGGGTTAGAGAAGGTATAGAGCTTGATGAGGAAACATGGAGAGAGATCTCCCAGTTCTACGCTAGAGCCCACACCTAGCCCGGATCCCTCTATACAGACTATTATTTAGAGATCCATGGCTGCGAGATAAATGCCACCTAGTGGTTAATTAATTGGTGCTGTGATGAGTATAAAGATTCTTGTGAGGCGATGCCCGTGAGATCTAGTGCCCCAAGCGGTGTTAGTGAGATTGGCTATGATCTCGAGATCGATAGGATTGTCGAGGAGGTTAGGAGGATCTCGGCTAAGAGGATCTTGATCCAGCTGCCCGACGGTCTCAAACCCCTGATCCCATATATAGACGGTGAGCTTAGGAAAAGGCTAGGTGGGGTTGAGATTGTCTTCTCAGCATCACCCTCGTGGGGTGCGTGTGTTCTAGACGATGTTGAGGCCCTCCAGGGAGGCTTTGATCTCTTGGTGCATATAGGGCATGTTGAGTATCTGTTCTACAAGCCCGGGTTTAGGACGCTCTTCATCCCAGCCTATAGCTTGTTAGAGGTCTCTGAGGAGATCGTTAACCAGGCTATTGAGATCCTTCGCGGGAGGGGTGTTAAGAGGATTGCTCTCTTCTCAACCATACAGCATGCTAAACAAGTCCCCAGGGTTGCTGAGATTCTTTCAAAACACTTCGAGGTCTTGATCCACAGTGGGGGTCCCGGGATCGTTGGGTGTGATTATTCAAAACCATATTCCGTGAGGAGCGTGGTTGATGCTTATGTAGTGATCTCTGGGGGCGTTTTCCACGCCCTCGGACTGGGGCTCGCTATTCCTGGGAAGCCCTTGGTCAAGATCGATCCTTATGAGGGGAGAGCTGTGGATCTAACGCAGGAGGTTGAGAAGATCCTTAGGAAGAGGCTCTACATGATCCAGAAGGCTATGGATGCAAAAACATGGGTCTTGATAGACGGTATCAAGGGGCAGGGCAGACCCTGGTATAGGGGTTACCTGAGAAGCCTTATAGAGAAGAGGGGTGGAAGAGCTATAGAGATCATAGCAAGCGTGATAACCAGAGAGACTCTCCTAAACATGGATAGACAGGAGATAGATGCCTATGTAATCCTAGCATGCCCCAGAATACCGACAGACGATCTAGACGATTTCCACAAACCAGTCCTCACACCAGCAGAGGCTAGAATGGCTCTAACGGGAAGGCTTGAGAACTACACACTCCCATGGTGATAGAACTATAGCTCCTCAACAACTATTGGGACACTCACTACCCTCACATAGCCCCTTCTAATAAGCTCTATCTCGATCTCTCCTCTATCTATGTTATCCTCTATAGTGTTTCTAAGATCCCCAGGCGTCGAGATCTCCTTACCCCCTACCTTGAGGATCACATCACCCCTCCTTATTCCAACGGCTTCTGCAGGGCTTCCGGGGATTGTTCTGATAACGACTACTCCTTTTGCTTTTTCGAGCCCCATCATTCTCGCGATCTCTGGTGTTAGTGGTGCTACGAAGACACCGATCCATGCTCTCACTGGTCTTCCGTATTTAGAGATCAGTGTTATGAATCTCTTGGCATGGTTTATGGGTATTCCGAAGCCTATTCCCTGTGCAAACGGGATCATGGCTGTTGTGACGCCTATAGCCTCGGCGTCCATGTTGATTAGAGGACCACCGCTGTTGCCTGGGTTTATCGCGGCGTCTGTCTGTATGAGATCTTCGAGGACTATTCTCCCCTCATCGGCAACGATAGTCCTACCCCTAGCACTAACAACGCCGAGCGTTACCGAGGGTCCAGGCATCCCGAGGGGGGATCCGAGGGCTATTACAAGCTCTCCTATCCTAACCTTATCAGAATCACCCATCCTAACACGCCTACCCCTGCTCTCAACCTCGAGGAGGGCTAGATCTCTATAAGGATCCCTGGCAAGAACCCTGCCAACACCAACCTCGCCATCGCTATAGATAACCCTAGCCTCGATAGCAGAGCCAACAACATGGCTATTCGTTAGAGCGAGATCCTCACCAACTATGAAGCCAGAACCAACACCCCTAACAGGGGCTTCAAGCATTGATAAAGGATCTATGGCCTCAACAACAACAGTTATAACCGAATCCCTAACCCTCTCAACAATCCCAGCAATCTCAATACTAAAATCCCTAACCCCAACCATCCCAACCAGCCACAATACCGATCACGTGAACCAATATATTTTTCAGCAACACAGCAAGCCCTCAACGGGACGCGTTACCAAAAACCAGTAACGCATCCCAAGCCCCAAGATCTATTAAGCCAGCACAACTATCTATATATACATGGTAGAGACAGACCCCCAAGATCTATAGATTCAATGCAATCATTCTTGCCCGGCTTATATAAGTTTTAGAGAAGCACTAATTATTGGTACGCTGATGTCCGTAGATCTGAAAATCCTCAAGGAGATCGTTGAGAAAGCCGTTAAGAGGGCTCTTGAGGAGGCAAGGTCTGAGGATCTTAGAATAATTGCTGAAGCGATCAAAGCACTGACCGACTATGTTAGAGAGGGGTTCAAACAAGTTGATAAGAGGCTCTCAACCCTGGAGGGCTATTTGGTTGCGATAAAAACCGATATACCAAAGATTAGAGACGATATAGGGTTGCTGAGATCCGATGTATCAACTTTAAAGGCTGATGTCTCAACCCTAAAATCCGACGTTTCTACCTTGAAGAGCGATGTCTCTGTTTTAAAATCCGATGTCTCAACTCTTAAGAGCGATGTTTCCGCTTTGAAAGCAAGTGTCCCCAGGATTGAGAGGATCCTTGAGAACTTAACAATCTCTATCGAGGAGGAGGCTAGGATCGTTGTCGATGGGTTTTTAAGAGAGAAAGGTTTAGAGATAAGCCTCGGATCTATTGTGCTTGATAAGAGGTATGAGTTCGATATATATGGCTCGCATAATGGTATCGTGATCGTTGGCGAGGCCAAGACAAGAGCTAGCGAGAAACTCATTGACAGACTTGTAAAGAGGGTTGAGAGGGCTAGAAAGAAATGGCCAGATAAATTCGCAGGAAAAGTCATCATAGTGCTCTACTGCCTAAAATACATCGGCGACCCCAAGAAAGCCGAAGAAAAAGGAGTATGGCTAATAGAATCAACAAGAGAACTCGTCAAAAGACCAACCCTCTAGACAGAGCCGATTCTCTACAGCATTTCCACTCTTCACCATAGCAACACGTCTCTCACCAAGCAATCCTACAAAATCATATAGAAACCCCAGATATAGAAAAGAAACAACAAAGAACCAAGAATAAACACCAATCAGGGAGAACTCTTCAAGATATCGAGGCTTCTACAACAATCCGGCCGAGTATCTATATAAGCCCTCAAGAGTAATAGCTATTGCTGCTCGACGCGGCGGGAGATGGGGTTCGGGCTTCATAGCGGTGGTATTTTTATACCAACCGCTCTTCCCTTGGCTTCCTCGGCCTCAGGGCTCCTTTCATCGGAGCCCATATCATTGGCCTCCACCCATTCGGGGTGACCCCAACCCACAGCTCCCCCTCATAGCATTGCTCTGGTTCATTGCTGTGGGGAAACCCCCACATCCTGGGCTTTTTTCTTTAACCCGCCCCTCGGGTCTCTATCCCCACCCTCATCGTTGGGCGGGCATCCCCATAAAAATAGTAGAGCTTATATAATGTTCCATCATTGCAGAACTGCGATTCAATATCAGTCCTTATAAACCATCATGAGATCAGAAGCAACTGGCTACGGCTATTGCTTGGCACGGCTGAGAAGCTATATGACAGGCTTGGTGTCTCAATACTATATCTAGATGCTCTGAGAAGCTCTCTAGAATCTCTCGATAGGCTTGTAGAGTGTGATAAGGATCCCTCGGAGGTGTGTTTCATGTGTAGATACTCCGAGGATGCTGAGGATAGATATATAAGGCTCTATAGAGAGTGCCTCAAGCTTGAGGATTATAGAAGATCCGGGGCTGTTTTCTGCCTAAAACACCTAAAATCGATCCTAAGGAGTAGAGGTGGGGTCGAGAGAAAACAGATCCTAGAGATCCATAGGGAGAAGCTGGGAAGAATAGCTGAGAACCTAGAGAGATATATAGCGAAACACAGCTATGATAATAAGGAACAAATCACAAGGGAAGAGGCTAGAGCAGTAGAACAAGCCATAGCCTCTCTGAAAGGCTTGAGGACGCATATAAACATAGCGGGAAGATATGTAGAGAGAAAAGAGCCGACAACAAAGAGAACAATATCCATGCTATTCAACATATATAGAGATCTTTAAACACCCTCCTACAGCTAGAAAGAAAAAGTGAAAAAGATCCTGAGATGCAAGGAGATCGTGGGAATGCAGCATTAGACCGGGATTCTTAGCTTCTAACATCACCTCGGAACCTGGCTATCGTGATCTCGCATATCTCTGCTGGGAGGAGTGCTATGCCTCAACCCTATGTTCTCTAACCAACCACTAGATCCTTGTACTGCTCTCTAAGCACCCTCTTAGCAATCTTACCCACACTTGTTAAGGGAAGACTCTCAACCTCTATAACTATGTCTGGAAGCCACCACCTCGGTATCAGTCCCTTGGCAACATAGTTATCCTCGAGATGTCTCCTCACCTCCTCAAGCGTTATCTTACCCCTCCACTCTGGTTTCGGGACTATGAGGGCTGCGGGTCTCTCACCCCACTTCTCACTCCTCACAGCTATAACCGCGACCTGGGAGACGCCTGGGTGTGTGCTTATAGCATCTTCAAGCCTCACACTGCTTATCCACTCACCTCCGCTTTTAACCACATCCTTATCCCTATCCATTATCAATACAGAGCCGTCCTCGAACCACACAGCTATATCGCCTGTATGCAACCATCCTCCCCTCCAGAGCTCCTCAGTCTTAACAGGATCTCTATAGTATTCAGGGGTCAGCCAGGGGGCTCTCACAACAATCTCACCCATAGTCCTCCCATCCCTCGGCACAGGCTTCCCCTCAGGATCAACAACCCTTATCTCTACTAAGGGCATAGGCCACCCAGTTCTCAGGAGTAGTTTACCCAGCTCGGGGCTTTTGAGCAGACCGGGCGGGGGGCTTGCTATTGTTAGAACCGGGGCTGTTTCTGTCAGGCCATAGCCCACTATAACCTCTATACCCCTCTTTCTAGCAAGCTCTGCTAAACCCTCGGGGATTGCTGAGCCTCCGTTTATGAACCTCAGACCCTTTAGATCGTATTTGGGGCTCGAAGGGTCTGTTAGAAGCATATAGAGTATCGTGGGAACCCCTGCTGTGTGGGTAACCCTCTCACCGGCTATGAGCTCTAACAAGACGGAGGGGATAAGCCTGTTTGGATAAACCTGCCTAG
The DNA here is from genome assembly GCA_003116855.1 of Desulfurococcaceae archaeon AG1. Lineage (GTDB taxonomy): Archaea > Thermoproteota > Thermoprotei_A > Sulfolobales > AG1 > AG1. The sequence goes on along the minus strand of BEWT01000015.1, from coordinate 159,235 downwards.
CCCCTAAGAGGGTTGCAACATAGGGCAAGCCCCACGAGAATACATGGAACATCGGGACTATGTGGAGGAGCGTTGAGGATGCGTTCAGCCCTATGAGGGGGGATGCGGAAGTGAAGAGGGCTACAGACATTGCGTGTATAACTATCTGCCTGTGTGTGAAGAACGCTCCCTTGGGCAGGCCTGTGGTTCCACTAGTATACCCTATACCCGCAACCTCGTTCTCAGAGATCTCTGGCCACTCATAGCTCTCCCTATGGGATCTCACGAGATCCTCGTACAGATAGACCCTAGCATTTCCCAGCCTCTCAGGAGCACTGTCAGCATCGACTACAATAACATGCTCTAGACTCTTAACCCTTGGTGCTACGATCTCTAGGAGCTTGAGGAAGTCTGAGTGCACTATAGCAACCCTATCCTCCGCATGGTTCATAACATACTCAATCTCGCTGGGAGCTAGCCTAACATTAACTGGATGTAGAACAGCACCCATCATTGGTATAGCGAAATATGCTTCGTAATGCCAATGCGTATTCCAATCGAGAGTAGCAACCCTATCCCCTCTCTTAACACCCATGCTTGAGAGCGCTGCTGCGAGGGAGTTCATCCTCTCATAGGCTTTTGAATAGCTATACCTCTCAACACCTGATCTAGTTCTATATACTATCTCGTCGTTTGTCCCTGGATATTTTTAATATTGCTTGATGTTCTCTCATATCCAGGGACTTCAACCTCGCCCACAGGGATCTTGGGATCCCTGTGAGGTCATGGGCTGCCGTCGAGCCCAACGGCATGGGGCTCCCATCTAGGTTGAGCCCTGGGTGGCTTGGAGCGATGCTCCCATCACCACCCAGGGCTTTGAATAACAAATTATAGCATGCAACTACATCCCTATGCCACTTCTCCTTACCCAGCGAGCATACACCTATTCTAGAGCCGTTATACCTTATTTCTACCCTGTGTATTGGGCATTGTTTTGATGTGTTCTTAGGATTAATATAGATTACTGGTACACCGTGCTCCTTAGCCTTCTCCTCAATAGCTCTCTGAATGCCTTTAAACGCTGCTTGGAAGATCCTGTGTCTAAGCTGATCATCCTTGATCCTAGAGATCATGTTCGTAGCAGGCTTATCACCGAGATCCTCGAGAACAACACCATATCCATGTTTTAATGCCTCCCTAACTATTATGTTCGCTATTTTCCACCTAGTATCCTCCTTTCTCTCTTCCTCCCTAAGCTTCCTCAAGATCTTCCTCTTAGCGCGGCATTTAACACCACAGATCTTATCGTATTTCTCCTGAATCCTCTTCCTCCTATAATAATAGCCGAGTGTTACTCTCTCAATATTTGTTTCTAGTAGATATGCCTTTCTGTTTATAAGCACTGCTACATTGTTCTCATTAACATCCACAGCTATATAACCACTAGGCTTATATAACCTAACATCCTTTCTAAAAATGAGATAGACGATCAACCTTCTTTCCTTTCTATCAAGCTTTATCCTCGCCTCAGAAGCTAATCTCCAGCCAGTGTTATAGTATCTATAGAACTGCTTGTGAGGTATTAGATCTATATGAACCCATCCTTTATGCGTTGATATACCGATTCTCATTAAACCATCTAATTTCCATAGATGATCGTCAAGCCATATCGAGATCCTCCTAACACTAGGGTATTCCTTATTCGTTGATCCCTCTTTCTTCAATTTTAAGAAGCTCTTAACCCTCGTAGATGCATCCTGACAAGCTGTATGAACATAGTGGGAAGGCAAATGTGGGTAGAGGTTACGCATCTCCCTATACTTTAAAGCCTTTAGCTTTATGAATGACGTTATCTCCTCCCTAGCAGCATGTATTACTAGCTGCTCAACAATATTCCTATACATACCCTCAAGCTCAATGAAAAACCTGAATAACTTTTTAGGTATCCTCTCAGATCTAACAATAACCGTTCTCGTAATAATCAAAGCATCTTCTCCATCGTCAGCAAGCGCTAGGGATGCTTGTAAGAAGCAGCCCACCAGGATATGTTTGGTGAGGGCCTTATAAACTTTCCCTATAGTATTGATGGTGAATAGCCTTCCTTCTCTAATAGTGTAAATTCCAATGGTTAAAGATATCTCCAAAGCTTACAAACATTTCCTGAGAACATCAAAAAGAAAACAGCCCCAGGGTTATACTGCAATGCTGTCTTGATCATTCTATCGATTGTTAGATCATAACCAGGTCTCCAGGGGTATTTCAATTTTCAACCCCCGTATTTACCATAATAGTTTGCAAAAAGAGCTATATATTTAAACCTATGTATCGTCAAGATCGATTATTTAACTATATTCTTCTCTATCTCATCTAAATCTTTTAGGAAACTCTAAAACCCATGGATCGTATAGCTGGTGCGGCTCCAGGGTTCTCCACCTACTCATGTTGGTACCACCTCCCCGCCGTCCACGATCAACACCTGCCCTGTTATGTATGAGGATCTATCGCTTAGTAGGAAGGCTATCGCCTCGGCAGCCTCGCGGGGTTTTCCGATTCTCTTCAAGGGTATTGAGGCCTTGATCCTCTCTATTGTTTTCTCATCAAGCCATTCTATCCATCTAGTCTCTATAGATCCTAGCGCCACTATGTTTACCCTCACCCTCGGTGCGAGGGTATATGCTAGGGATTTTGCGAAGGCTGCTACAGCTGCCTTTGCAGCTAGGTATGGATAGCCCTCTATATCTCCTACGAGGGCGGGTGTTGATGATATAGCCACTAGGGATGCTGGTGAGGATCTCTCGAGAAGGTTTTTAAAAGCCTTGACAACGTTGAAAAAGCCTCCGAAATCCACTCTAAAGACCTCTAGATAGTCCTCGAGGGATAGCGAGTCCCAGGATGCTCTCCAGAGATCTGCTCTTGAGAGGCCGTGGAGCACTGCGAGGTGGTTTAGAGAACCATGTTTTTTCGAGATATACTCAGCAACCCTCTGAGCATCTCTATAATCCGTAGCATCGAGCCTAAGAGCTTCTATAGATCCCGAGCCTCTCAGTCTCTCAACAATCCCGAGGGCTTTTGCAGCGTTAGCAGCATATGTGAAGATCGTGGTGCACCCCCTCTCCACAAGGATCTCTACGAGGGCTTCCCCAACACCCCCACTACCACCGATCACGAGGCAAACCCTGCCTGAGAATTCTTTCAAACAATCACCAAGGCATATTTCCTTGGAAGCTATAGTGTTAAAGATCTTATACATGGTGTGCAAAGCCTAGAGTTATTTTAACTCTACCAAATAGCTCTTGGAGATCTGTATGGCTAGCACTTCTCCCAATCCGAGTATGGGTAGGCATAGATCCAGGTTTGTTCTAGTAAGCATATCAATAGCCCTCATGATCATAGCATCCATAGCGATCCTCACATCACTATATATCCCACCATCTACGCAGAAAACCCAGACACCAGGAGGCGTGGGTAGCGGTGGGCTCATAGGTTTCAGCAATCTAAGGAGCTTCTCAAGCTACGAGGAGATCTGGGGTCTCCTCAGCAGCTTGGAAGAAGCCTATGGATATCCATATGCCGCTGATGCTATCAGGGCTGTAATTACACCTACAGCATCTCAAGGCGGTTCTCCCGCCCCGGTTCCTCCTGCTAGTTTCTCCACAACTAATGTCCAGGTTGTGGGGGTTGATGAGCTCGATATTGTTAAGACCGATGGTAGATTAATAGTCGTTGCCTCTGGTGGTAGGGCTTTTATCGTGGATCCCCAGGGTCTCAGGATCCTAGCCTCAATATCTATTGATGGGTATATACATGGGGTCTTTCTATGGGGTGATAGGCTTGCCGTAATAGCCCGAGAGGATCGCGTTGCTATCGAGCCTCTTCCAATCCCCAGGGTCTCTGTAATAGCTCCTCCTATTAGGATGGCTGGGAACACCTCTATCTATATATACGATATATCCACCCCCTCGAGACCCTCTGAAATTGCTAGGATAGTCTATACAGGCTATATATCTGGTGCTAGGATGATCAATGGCACGGTCTATCTAGTAATATCGATGCCAGCTATTGTTAACACCACCCCCTCTGTTAACGGTGTCCCAATAGATCCAGGGCTTGTGTTCCAAGTAGACCCTATGCCCAGCTCTTTTGTAACAATAGCCTCTATAGATCTCTCAAGAGGAGGTCATAGGGAGTTCTCTCTACTAATGTCTTATAGCAGTTGGATCTATATGAGTGCCTCGAGGCTATATGTGGTGTCTATAAACCCGGCTTATTACAAGGCTATGGCGAGAGCCCTAGAGATCCTTGCGGGCTATATGCCTAGCAATATATCCTCCCAAGTGCTCGAGCTTGTTGGGAGGGGCGCTTATTACAAGGCCCTCGGGCTTGTTAGTAAATACCTATCAACACTAGATCTAAGCGAAGCACAGGCTATAGTGTCTAACGCCTCGCAAAAGCTATCAACAGAGGTTTTTAGAGACACATCGAGGATCCATGTTATAGATGTTAGGGATCTTGAGACGATGTATAGGGGCTATATAGAGGTTCCTGGGAGTATCCTGGATCAGTTCTCCATAGAGGAGTATAAAGAACACCTCGTGGTTGCAACAACCAGTAGGAATATAAGCGCTAGTATCATGGCAAGCTATGCACGTATAGAGACCAAAAGCACTGCTGTGAATGCCACGGTAACTATTATAGAGTGTATAGCAGGCTCTAACCGCACCACAAGAACCATGGTTATTCCAACAACCAGGGAGATGATCAGGTTACCCCCATCCCCAATCCCCTTCATATATATAGGCACTAACCCGCAGGGAGAGTCTGTGAATAACGTCTACATAGCATCCCTAGCAGATAGAAAGATCGTGGGTATTCTCGAAGGGCTTGCCGAGGGGGAGAGGATCTATGCTGCAAGGCTTGTGGGAGATATATTCTATCTAGTAACATTCAGACAGATCGACCCACTATACGCTATAGATATAAGCAACCCAGAGAAGCCAGAGATCCTCGGATACATAAAGATCCCAGGCTTTAGCGAATACCTACACCCACTAGCAAGAGAAACACTGCTAGGAATAGGGATCGAGAACAATAGCCTGAAAATCTCGCTCTTCAACACAAAAGATCCTAGAAACATAGTCGAAACAGCAGTGCTAAAAATCGAGAACGCCTGGAGCCAAGCACTAGGAGACCACCACGCAGTAACAATAAACCTCGAGAGAGGATTGCTACTAATACCCATAACAACCAGGATGATCTCGAAAGACGGAATACTATCGGGAATAGCGGTGATAAGCATTGAGAATAATAAGCTAGAACTCAAAGCAATACTAAGCCATGAGGGGGCATCAAGATCGATATACATAGGAGACACGATCTACACAATATCCCACGAATCAATAAAAACATACAACATAGATACCCTGCAAGAAACGGGCAAAATAGACCTTAAATAAAGATCTTTTTCATCCCACGAAGGATCTACATGACTATTATCCAAGGATTAACCCAAGAAGCAAACGTGTAACCAGGATACTCTGATGCTGAGATACCGTATATGTGTCTCTCGATCATATAGATCTTCTTCTATATGGGTGGAGCAATGCTATCAGGATCGAGATCACGTGGGTGTGGATCGTGTTTTCAGCATATCGAGGAGCTGGATCATTTTCTCTATATACGGGATCCTCGTTCTCACAGCTTCTGAATCTAGTTTAGCCTCGTGGAACCCCCAGACATGAAGAGTCCATGCAGCGTCCCACCAGAGTATTATCTGCTCTCCGTATTTCTTGCTCAGTGTCTCTACAGCTTTCTCTAGATCCGTTGCTGTCCATCTGCCTCTCTCTTTAACGTTTGATATTACTGGTAGGTTGAGGATCTTTGCTGCTGCTTTTACAGCTTCTTCCGCGGCTTTGTAGAGTTTTTCTGATGCTTGTACGGGGTTGCTGTCTGTGAGTCTTATTCCTTCTTCTAGGTATTTTTTCGCCAGCTCTGTGCGTGCTTCTAGCTCTTCTACGGGATCTATTCCTAGCTTCTCTGCTAGTGTTTCGATCACTATGTCTGTTATATCTATTCCTAGCTCTTTGGCTTTTTTAACGATCCTCTCGGGTATGGTGATGTTTTGACTGCTCATTATGCTCGTTATGATCTGTGTTTGGGTGTTTTTATGTTTGGAATGCTTTTGGTGGTTCTTCTAGGCATAGGTATATTTTTGATGCTTCTCTCGATCTTAGTGTTTCTGTTTCTCGTGGGTCTGTGTATGTGATTATGTCTCTGCCTCCTATTTCGATTGTTACTTGGGTTCTGTCTCCTAGGAATGATGTGTTTTTCAATACCCCTTCTATGCATGGTCCTTTTGGCTGTCTCGATATGCTTGTCTCTTCTGGTCTTATCACTATCACTGCTCTACCGCCTGTTATTGGTTTTTCTCTATCCATCCAGCGGGCTTTTATTCTGCCTCCTGGTGTTTCTATCTCGACTATGTCGCTGTTTATCTCTATGATCTTCCCCTCTATTGTGGCGCTTTTTCCTATGAATGTTGCTACGAAGAGGTTTCTCGGGTTTCTATAGATCTCTTCCGGGCTTCCTATCTGGATCATCCTCCCCTTATCCATAACACCTATTCTATCCGAGATCGACATAGCCTCTTCCTGATCGTGTGTAACATATATAGCTGTGATCCCTAGCTTCTTCTGCATAGACCTGATCTCGCTCCTCATCGAGATCCTGAGCCTCGCATCTAGATTGCTCAGAGGCTCGTCTAGCAAGAGGACCTCCGGCTCAACCACAAGAGCCCTAGCCAAAGCAACCCTCTGCTGCTGACCCCCCGAGAGCTGGTGGGGATAGCGGTTCTCAAGCCCCTCAAGACCAACGATCTCGAGGATCCGTTTAACCCTCCTCCTAACCTCATCCCCAGGGACCTTCCTAACCCTCAATCCATAGGCTATATTATCAAAAACACTCATATGGGGCCATAAAGCCCAGTTCTGAAAAACCATAGCAGTGTTCCTCTCATAAGGCTTACTCCAAGTAACATCCCTACCACCAATATAGATCCTACCACCATCAGGGATCTCAAGCCCAGCAATAAGCCTAAGAGTAGTAGTCTTACCACACCCAGAAGGACCAAGAATCGTGAAGAGCTCTCCCTTCTCAACACTAAAACTAACACTATCAACAGCGACAGTCCTACCAAACCTCTTAGTAACACTAACAAGCTCTACAGCAGGCAAATCTCTACAGCTCTATGATAAATCCCCCATCAAGACCTATAAACATAACGTCACCCACAATCAACTTTTCATAACACTAGAGAGACACACCAAATAGAGGTTAGTCAGAAAAATCCTGGACTTAAATATAGCAAGAACAAGGCCCCCAAGCTGGTAACAAGATCCAGAAAACCTCCATAACATCCATAATATCGCCCATACGTGGAAGTGATAAGCATAGATAAGACTAAGAGAACACTGTGAAAACCCCACGCTGCGAAGAACAACCAGAATACCGACTCAATAATACCCACCATATCAAGATCAATAATATAACAGTTAAACTTATGGCCACATTGAAGCAAACTCCCTTTATAGGCTTTTCGAAGGCAAAGAGCTTGCTAGCTTGGAAATCGCGTTTACTCTCTTCAGCTTTCTTCGCAGGATCATCGATCCCTTTATAACATTATTAAATAGATCTGTTCTAGAAAGCCCTCAAAACATTCGTCACAGCGTAAACAAATGGCAGGAGATATAGGTCGATCCTCTAGCTATTATATTAAGATTCTGCCGCAGCTAAATGCCTAAGGCTCTAGCGAGCTCTTCGGGGTATAGTAATGTGTCTTCTAATCCTTGGTTTTTAATGAAGATCCTCAGCTCTTTATCTATCGTTAAGAGCTTGAGGTTCTTGGAGATCGAGACTCCGTAGAGGATATTGTCTATAAGATCCTTATGCCCCTTCAAATACAGCTCTATAGCTATCCCGAGAGCTTTCCCATCGATCTCCACGCGTTTGAACGATGATCCCAATAGCCCGGCGCCCTCCAGAACTATTCTAGCCTGCTCCCTATCCTTGATAACCCTTACTATCTTCCATAGGGCTTCAAGGATGCTCACATCACTGTAATAGACATCACACAACCTTAGCAAGGGTAATGAGTTTAGTATAGCATTATCAGTTTTAAAACCAAGCACCGGCAATATAAAGAATGTATCAACCAGAATTCTTAATCCTCTCCTGCTCACGCATACTCTCCCCCTCAAGCTCCTCAAAGCCTATATAGCCTATCTTAGGACCATGGAGAGCATACCATATAGCATCCCTCACAGGCTCTATGATCAGCCTACCATCATCAACAGTTATCCTAACCCTCATACCCTCACTAATACCAACAGCCTCAGCAGCAGCCTTAGGAATCGAGATCAACCTCTTCCTACTAACCTTAGCCTCAAAAGAAACACCCTTCATAGAACACACCACATAGTATCGAGCTAAACAACTAATAAGTTTAACAATAAGAAAGTTAAACACACAGCAAACTAAACCAAAAACAATTCTGCCAATACAAGGTTCTATAGGACATTCCTTAGCTCTGCAACAGAGCTTCTGGACTGTTTGTTGAGCCGGAGTACTCAATAACTTTAAGCTATTACAAATGCAGGATCGTTTCAATAGCAGCAAAACCTACCTTAATAGCTATATAGGCGTCGAGGGGTGGTAGTAGTGCTATATATTATCTGATAACTACTATCTATGCTATTTTACTGCAATATCTTTAATCTTTAAGACTACCCGGCGGTGTTCAATAAAACTCTACAAACCCGCAAACTACAAATGGATTTTGGGAAGGAGCTTGTGTGTAAGTGATGAGCGTAGTAATGCTATGGGTATATGGTTAATGCGAAGATCCTTTCATTGCATATACATGCTAGGATCTTCTAATTACTCTTAAAACCTGTTTTAGTGAAGGTTTAAACCGTTTCCTGCATTTCCATAGGTCTAGGCGATAGCTAGATCAACTATCATAATTCCTATTAAATTCGAAACACTGTCTGCTCTTGATTTAGCAATATCTATATGGCTCCTTAACATGTTCTTCCAAACTTTCCCCACTACCCTAGCATTATAGACCTCCTTAAGCCCTCCCTATAATCAATATTGATATCAACCCATACAAGTCTTCATGAAATCCGAAACAGTAGTAGAACAGCTTGATGTTTTTATAAATATCTTGCGATTAACTTTTGTATCGGGGCAGAAGGATGAAGATTAACTTTGCATTGTGGAGCACCCGTAGGACTGGGGGCACAAGGGTTATATTTGAGGTGGCAAATAGGCTGGCCAAGAGAGGCCATGAAGTAACTATAACTAGTCTTGGCACTCCAAGACATCAATGGTTTCGATTTAGTGATAAGGTGAGAATAATATATCCTGAGTCAAAGTATTCGATCTATATTCCCTTTAAGGGAAGATTCTCGATCAGTTTGCTAAGTAACTGGCTTCTAGGGAAAATCAAGATCCCATATTACATAGATCGTAATAAAATCCTAGCCCTCGCAATCCCAGATGATGTGGATATAAATGTAGCTACATACTGCCTCTCAGCCCATGCTGTATATGGGAGTGGTAAAGGACGCCCTTTCTACTATATACAACATTATGAGCCCCTCTTCTTCGCCTCAGATCCTTATCTCTATCATATAGCTAAAGAGACCTACTATCTTCCAATGAAGTGGATTGTTAATTCCTCTTGGGTTAATGGGATGCTAAGAAAAGAAATAGGTCGTGAAGGGCCGGTGGTTCTCCCAGGTGTTGATACAAGCGTCTTCTTTCCAAGGAATGTGGAAAAGAGGAGGGATGTTAAAGCTATCATCGCGCTCGGTAAGAGGGGTAAAGCAGGTAATTTGAATTATATATATAAAGCCTTAAACATTATCCGTAAGAGTTCTAACCTTAAATTGAAGTTGATTCTCTATGGCGATGATCCTAGGCTAGCTAAGCTATCTCCAGTTCCAACAGAATACTTCGTGAATCCGTCAGACGAAAAGCTGGCAGAGCTTTACTCCATGGCCGACGTTGCGGTAAACCCATCGCCTTATGAGAGCTCTCCACTACCGCCCCTTGAAGCCATGGCCTGTGGAACCCCTGTAGTCACTACCAGATATGGAACAGAGGATTACTGTTTCCACGAGGTAAACTCCCTTGTAGTCCCACCAGAGGATCCTGAGAGTATGGCTAAGGCTATTTTCAGAATATTAACTGATGAGAACTTAGCAGAAGAGCTGAGGAAAAACGGTCTAAGAACAGCAAAAGAGTTGACATGGGATAAAACGGCAGAAAATGTAGAGAAAATATTCAGACAGGGATTAAATGAAGATCCTCAGTAGTCAGAATATATCTAATATGTGGTGAAGATCTTTACACATAAAAACATCGGATCGATTTGCTCAAATCGAGAAAAGCCTATCCATATTGGGATATCAACATATAAGAACTATCTGCCTAAGAAAAGCCTTTATTAGAATCTATTAGAGTTTAAAGCTATTAATTAAGCCTATGTATTTTCCATAACTTTACCTTATCTACTCTCCAAAGTATGATTCATTAACCCAAAGGCGTGCTATTTAATAAAAGAAGATATTTTCTCCACACATAATACGTGGAACTAGGCTAAGCCAAATATAAGTATCCCTGATAGATATAAGGAGCCTTTGTCAATTAATCACAAAAATCCTCCCATAGCAAGGGAGAGAAACCTAGCATGGTGAAAGTTCACGTTAGGCCAGCGGAATGATAAAAAATCCTTCACACCGATACCGCTGCTAGACTCAAGCCGTTTACTTTCGTGACTCGAAATACCTCGCACTGAAGGTGAACAATAAATTAATCTTTAATCTAAGGCATCTTGGAAGCTTGGAGATTGAGTCTCAAAGGCATAGTCGTGTTTTAAGAGATTATTCTAAGACTGTCCGAGAGCCAAGACAACCTAGGGATCTGCCTTAAGATCGTCTGGACACGCAGGAGCAAATCTTTGAGCATCGTGAACACTGCTAGCCTGTGCAAAACCTCAATAGATACAGAGGATCTTGAGAACCGTGATGACAATATATCACAATATACACGCGTTCTTATAAATTGATCTCTTAAAGAGATTAATAAAACCCTTAAAGCCTTAGCCTAGCACATAATACATATCATACTGTTTTCCTTACAGGCTCTTAGGCGCCTGACGAGGCTGGAATGCTATCATATAGAACATCCCATCAACAGATTAGCCGTCTATGTTAGCCGTAACCAACTGTTCCGGATTTCATGAGGGTTTATAAAAATGATATTAAACTCATAGTTCTATGAGAACACAGTGTAAGCTCTATTATTTTTACGGTAGATCCAGGATGTAGAAGTTCCCACAGCAGTGAACCAGGGCAAAGCTATGAGGGGGAGCTGCGGGTTGGGGTCATCCCAAACGGGTGGAGGCCAGTGAAACTAAGGGAAGAGCGGTTGATATAAAAACAACCGCTATGAAACCTAAACCCTTACTCTCTCCTAAATATTTTGGTTACTGGATGTTCTATATGGGGTATTCGAAGTTTGTTTCAGCTTCTCTTAATGGTGGGCATTTCTTATCCTTATCACTCACTATAACGTTCTCCTTAATAGGCCATTCTATCCCAAGCTCCTCGTCATCCCACCTAACGCATCTCTCATGCTGCTGGCTATACTCCTTGGTTACCAAATATAAGAAGTAGGTATCTTCGAGGGCTTGGAAGCCGTGTGCGAATCCTGGGGGGATCCATAGGAGGAGTCCTGGTGATAGTTCTACAGCCACGTGTGAGCCGTACCATGGGGAGCCTCTCCTAACATCTAAGGCTACGTCAAGCACCTTTCCCGAGACTACTGTGACCAGCTTACCCTGTTCCATTGGTTTTAATTGGTAGTGAAGTCCTCTCACAACGCCTCTCCTTGAATAGCTGAGGTTAGCCTGGACGAAGTCGTGGAAAACCCCGTGGGCTTGGTAGTCTGTCCTCTTATAGAGCTCTGAGAAGAAGCCTCTAGCGTCGTTGAACCTCTCAGCTTCGATCAATATTACATCGGGGATCTTAAGCCTTCTAAAGCTCTTGAACGGCATCTAAACACCCCTCGCTGAGAGCCACTCTCTATAGAGGATCTCTAGCGAGTGATCGAGACTATGGAAAGGTGTTTTGAGCAGCTGCTTAGCCTTCTCTGTATTAAGGCTCGAGTCCCTAGGCCTTCTAGCCTTAAAGACAATATCCCTCGATGTTATTGGCTCGATAAGATCTTCTTTAAAACCAAACCTCCTAGCAATAGCTCTGGCAAAATCATATCTACTCACTCTCTCACCAGCAATATGGAAGAGTCCTCTCAAACCCTTCTCAACAATCTCCACTATCGCCTCGGCTAGAAGCGTGTTTAGGGTTGGTGAAAGCCACTGATCCACAAGAGCCCTTACAGGCTGACCCTTGCTCAGCGATTCTACCACGTGTCTCGCAAAATTAACCCTACCCATGCCAAAACCATATATATGGCTAGCCCTAACAATAACATGATCCTCAGTTGAGGAGGCAACAATACCCTCGGCAACAAGCTTTGTCAACCCATAGTAATTCACCGGGTTGGGGGTATCTTCCTCTCTATACATACCCCTCTCACCGTCAAAAACATAGTCTGTTGATAGGTAAACCAAGAAAGATCTATTTCTAGACGCAAACCTAGAGATAGCTTTAGTAGCCTCAACATTAACCCTCCAAGCAAAATCCCTATTAGTTTCGCAGAGATCCACATCCCCAACAGCTGCTGTATGTATAATAATGCTGGGTTTGATATCCCCGAGAACATCGATGATTTTATCGCTATCCCTGAGGTCAAGCCTCACCCTCCTAACACCAGGGATCTCGGGGATCTCGTGGGAGTAGTATTGGGCATAGACATCATAACCCCTCTCAGCAAGCTTTAGAACAAGCTTATAGCCAGGAGTGCTTGAACCGCCTGTCACCAGGATCCTCAAAGATCACTAACCCCCGTGACTTTAACAACACCTTGGGAGTGGAGATAGCTCCACCAATCTATAACCCTCGTCCAAGGCTCGTCCGAGATGAGACCGTTCTTAAGAGCTCTATAAACCTCTCTAGTACCATCGGCAACACTATATCTAGCTCTGAATCCCACAAGCCTCGAGATCTTTGTAAAATCAACAACATAGGATCTAGTATCTGGATCACCATAATACTCGATCCTGCATTCGCTCGTAACAGCTTTGCACACTTCCCCAGCTAGATCTGCTATCCTGTAGTTCTGATCATTAGAGCCTACATTAAGGATCTCACCGCCCACAATATCGCCCGGAGCCTCAATAACCCGATGCATAGCCTCAGCCACATCGCCTACGTGAACCACTGGCCTCATCTGGGTTCCTGGTCTCCCAACCATTATCTTCTTATGCTTATACAGCGATAATGTCATTGCGTTTACAACTAGATCGAATCTCATCTTAGGTGAATAGCCATATACAGTGGCTATCCTGAGGATCACGGATCTCTTTCCAGCTATCTCCCTGATCCTCTTCTCAGCAGCGTATTTCATCTTAGCATAGCTCTCTATGGGGTTTGGCTCCGAATCCTCATTAACAACCCTATCCTGGAATCCGTAGACACTGCATGTTGAGGCGAATACATATCTCTCTACACAGCCCTTCATGGATAGACTAGCAACCCTTACGGGAGATACTGCGTTCATCTCGTAGAATAGACCCTGATCTATTTTTCCAGAAGGGTCTGGCTGCGATATAGCGGCTAGATCTATAACAACATCATGCCCCCTAATAGCATCCATATCTATACTCCTAACATCGATCTTAAGCAGTTTGAAACCCTTCTCACCTACAAGTTCCTTGATCCCCATATCCCCGAAGAGAAGGAGATCCGCTACCGTCACTCTATAACCCTTACTGAGGAGAAGCCTGGTGAGCACTGATCCTATATATCCCGCTCCTCCTGTTATGAAGATACGCAACCTATGCACCCTGGACTATCCTACTATAATCACCAGTAATAATAGAGTATGAGCCGTTTCCCAGCACAACCTTCGAGCTTCTACCGATTATCGAGTCAACGATCCTAGCTCTGCTGGCATTTATCTCAACCTCCTCGAGTACTAGGGATCTAGTAAGGCTTCCACCAAGGATCCTGCTTCCACTCTCCACATCAACATAGTGCTCTATGATCGCATCCCTCGAGATATAGGCTCCTCTACCTATATATGCGGGCCCCACGATCCTTCCCTCAATAATGGCTCCCTTCTCGATGACGGCTCTCCCAATCACCTCACCCCTAACCTCCCCCTCGATCCTCTCGTCAACCTTATCTAGCATTAGGTAGATGAGTTCTAGGAGATCGCTAGGGCTTCCAGCATCTTTCCACCAGCCTGTCACAACACTATAGCCCACGCTATAGTCTCTATCTATGAACCACTGGATCATGTCTGTGATCTCATACTCACCCCTCCAGCTAGGCTTAAGATCTTTGAAGGCTCTTGCAACAAGATCCGGGTCTCTGAACATATATAGCCCGGAGAGTGTGTAGCCACCTGGCGGGGGATCTCTGGGCTTCTCGATCAGCTTATAGACCTTCCCATCCCTTAGGAGTACGTAGCCAAACTTAGAGGGATCCTTTGTCCTTGTAAGCACTATATAGACATCGTGATCACCCTCAGCAAAGGATCTCATTATAAACCCTATATCATCGCCAAAATAATTATCACCAAGATATACAACAAAGCTTCCCTTCACAGCCCCTGACTCGATCGCCCTATATATAGCGTGGGCTATCCCAAGCCTCCTCTCCTGCGTAACATACGAGATCCTAACACCAATGCTAGAGCCATCGCCAAAATAATCAATAAAATAACCCCCAAGATGCCCTATAACAAAGACAATGTTATCCACACCCCCTGACATAAGACCCCTAAGGCCATACGATACCAAAGGCCTCCCCATAATAGGTATTAACGGTTTGGGGACAGTGAATGTCAGGGGCCTGAGCCTTGTGCCCTCACCAGCTACAAGCACAACACCATCCATAATGAGCACCATGCAGCCAATCAATTATATAGGAAGGGATTAATAAACAACCAGCCCCTCTAGACCGAACCACGCCCGGTCACGCCTCATCAAGTCTGTAGGCCTCTTCTATGGCTTTCCTCATTCTCTCCATGATCATGTATCTTGGGAGGATTAGGCCCAGGATTTTATCAGCTATGCTGCCAAACCTAACTAAGGGGGCTTTACTCACATCGATAAATCCCTCGCTATCCCGAACCTCTAACCCCAGTTTCTTCCCATCACTCCAAGCCCTCCATATCTTTCCAAGGATGGGTTTGGGCAAAAATTTCATCTGCACTAATATGCTCATTTTAATGATCTGGCTTCTCGTCATAAGCCTCTTAGACAGGCTAAGGGATGATATGTGGGAGAGAAATGATATACATTTAAAGCTATGAAGCACCTGTGCTAAGTAATGCCTACCAAGTGTTGAGCCCCTACTATGCTTAGCAACTATGTAGGGGAAGGATGCGGCCTTATAGCCCGAGTCCCAGATTTTGAGTCCCAGAACAATGTCATCACAGTATGCGAAGAGCTCGTCATAGAACATCCTCTCGGTTTTGTTAGCCTTTAACACAGCATCAACCCTCCAGATAGAGTAGGCACCATTTGGATATGAGATGTAGAGCGGCCTCACCATATCGTTTGGAGATCTCCCACGCAGATACGCCAATGGGAATAGGTGTTCGCTGACATAGTCCCCAGCAGTATCGACAAGCCCTGTCCTAGGATCCACTATTATTCCTTGGGCGCCGCCTAGGTAGGGGCGCTTCTCCATCTCTTCGACAAAGATGCTCAGACTATCTTTGCTGGGAACGGCATCGTTGTTTAGGAGAACAACGTATTTCGCATCTCTATCCCTAGCCCTGAAACCAGCGTTATTGCCCCCAGAGAAGCCAAGGTTACGATCAAGCCCTATGATCTTCTTCCTGGCCCCGGATCTCTTCTCAACAAAACCCCTTATAGTCTCAAAGCTACCATCGCTAGAGCCGTTATCAACCACTATAAGCTCATAACGATCCCTAGGATAATCAATGTCAAAGACGGCTTCAAGAGACCTCAGAACAAGATCGATTATGTGTTTACTATTATAGTTAAGCCAGATAATCGAGACCATTGGATAAGCCATAGAGGCGCTCTACCCAACGATAGTTTAATATAAAGAGATATAAAAGCCAGGGGCGGATCAAGGGGATGTATAGCTGTACATGCTATACGTAACGTATAGCATGATGCAACGCTCAACAGAGCCCCATAATATTCTAAACCACGAGACCAGGATATGGTTAAAGGATGACAAAGTATGCAAGCGTTCTAGCCATAGACAAAGAGTGAGAGGGATATTAATGTGTTCAGAAGACTGGCTGTAATAGAGGGAGCCCGCTTGAGGGAAGATTCATTCTCGTGACTCTTCGCGGGCATAGGCAGTATTGCTAAAGCTGTTAAAAGCGATAGAGAGCTGTGCTGCACTAGATCGTGTTGAGAGCTTCGATAGGTTCGAGGGTAACCTAGTATGTGGAAGTGCTAGGGTTATCTGGGAGCGGGTGGGGAGAACGGTCAGCTTTGCTTATAAATTTGATAGAGAGGATAGAAGAGTGATAATAAGAACAAGAGGTGGTTCTGCTGAAGGAGATCAGGTTCATTATCAAAGAGGGGAGAAGAGTCCTTAAAGAAGAGGGGCTGGGAGCGTTTGTTAAGAAAGCCTCCCGCTATCTTCTCTATAAAAGTGGCTTGGTATATTTTTTAGCCTTTTTAACAGCCCGTAAACTTAGAAAGCTTACCGCCGGTGTTAATGATATAGAAAGCGCTGTGAAGCTAGCGTTTTCGTTCACGTATTTTGGCGTTTCTATAAGGCCAGCACAAGTTGAAAACGAGATACGTGAATTACTGATGCTTGTCAGCGAAATAAAACCAAAAACTGTTCTTGAAATAGGAACTGCTATGGGGGGTACGCTCTTCTTATTTTGCCAGGTGGCCGATCCCGATGCAACAATTATAAGCGTGGACCTCCCAGGAGGGATGTTTGGAGCCGGATATCCGAAGTGGAGAATCCCGATCTATAGAGCGTTTGCCAGAGAGAGACAGAAGATATACTTTGTAAGAGGAGACTCCCACGACCCAGCTACGCTCGAAAAAGTTAAATCGATACTGGCTGGCAGAAAGGTGGATTTCCTTTTCATAGACGCTGACCACACGTACGAGGGCGTTAAAATGGACTTCGAGATGTATTCACAGTTAGTGAGAAAAGGCGGGATTGTTGCGTTCCACGATATCCTGCCACATGATAAAAGACACGATCCAGATGGCTTGGTTGGTGTGCATAGATTCTGGCAAGAGATTAAACAAACTTATAAGTACGTTGAAATAATTAACGATAAGGGCCAGGGTTGGGCTGGGATAGGTGTGGTCTATGTGTCATATGTCAGTGTTAGAGTTCTTCATTGAGAATGCCGAGCCTGAGGAGTTCAGTGGTGCGAGGGTCTTGGAGGTTGGCAGCAGATATGTGAATGGAAGTGTGCGTCCGTTAATTGAGAGATTCTTTCGCCCAAAAGAATATGTTGGGGTGGATATAGAGCCTGGGAAATTCGTTGACCTGATCCTGCCTGTTGAGAAACTCATAGATCATTTTGGACGCGAATCTTTCGATGTTGTAATTGCCACAGAGTTGCTTGAACATGTTATGGATTGGAGGCTGGCAGTAAATAATATGAAAACGGTATTGAAGCGCGGAGGATATATATATATATCACGACCCGTTCTAAGGGCTTCCCATTCCATGGCTATCCGTATGATTTTTGGAGATACGAGGTAGAGGATATGAAGAGGATATTCATTGACTTTGAGATCATCAAACTGATCAAGGATCATGAAGCTCCAGGAGTATTCCTTAAGGCTAGGAAGCCGGATAACTATGTAGCGACAGACCTATCGGATATAGCTCTTTACTCCATAGTACTTGGTAGACGGACAAGAGATATAGTAAGCATTGAGGAGATGCCGCTAACTAGAAAATATAGATTACTTTTAAATTCAAAGATCAGAGACACGCTAGTACTATTGGGAAAGCTCTCCCGCTTACAAAGATTACGATAAAGAAGTTCCGATGGTTACTGGATAACACTAATCCATGCATAGTCTAGCAGAAAATATTGGGCTAGAACTATGTAGCGTGTCACGCATCTACGACATCTATTGAAAGTATTAAGCATAGGGTGATGGAACAGATCTTCTTTGGATCGAGAGTCCTCTAAAAGGGTTATCCATACACATAGATCTGCCGTAGGATTGGGGGCTGAAACCCGGGGCTTCGGATCTCTTATAAGCCGCTGTATCTCATAGCTCTTTCCAAGTACTCTAGATCCTCTGGTTTATGCCTCAGAGATAGTGTGACCACCAGGGTAAGGATCGATGTGTCCCGCAACACCAGATCACTTTGTAGATCCTTGTGAGTATATATATTCTTCATAGCTATGCTGCTATGGGGGTTCTTTGCTCAGGCACCCGTTCCCAGTAGCTATTGTTGTTGGTGTTCCGGGTGTTGGTAAGTCGACTGTGGTCGATCTCTCGGTCAAGATCCTTTCGGGCAGGGGCTTGAGAACCGTTGTGCTCAACTATGGTGATTATATGTTTAAGAGGCTCTCTCTAGTGGGTGTTGTGAGGAGTAGGGATGAGATTAGGGGGCTTCCGATAAGGATCCAGGTTGAGAACCAGGCTGAGGCTGCCAGGATGATGATTAGAAGCGCCTCAGAAGAACTCCAAGGCTCGAAAGGATTGCTGATAGTAGATACACACCTCTTGATAAGAACACCCTCAGGCTACTGGCCAGGATTGCCTTTACACGTTGCGCAGGAGCTAAAGCCAGACGCCATTATCCTTATAGAGGCATCGCCAGAAGAGATCCTATCAAGACAAGCCAGGGATAAGACGAGAGTTAGAAAAGACTACGCAGACCCGGCAATCATAGAGGAGATGATGAGAATGAACAGAATAGAAGCACTAGTAGTAGCATCATTCACAGGAGCAACCGTAAACATAGTTTATAATAGAGAGGGAGAAGCTGAAAAAGCAGCGCGCGAGCTAGCATCAATACTCGAAAACCTCATAATAGAGAAAATGCACCATATATAGTCACTCTTATAAGTCTCATTCGAAGTGCCCATGCTAGACACAATCAAGATCGAGAAACTTCCAGGGTATAGAAGTAATCTTAAGGTTAATTTTTATTACTGGCCAATTAATAATAAAGTAGCGGGGAAAACAACGATCTCCTTCATTACTTTCACAAGGAATTCCGCGAGAGATCTTGTATATCTGCTAGATAATGTTAGCGATGTGGTTGATGAAATAATAATTGTAGACAACTATAGCACTGATGACACGCTAGAAGTAGCTAAAAGATATGGTGCTAAGGTTTACCAGAGAAAGTCGTGGGAGTATGTCGAACCTAATAGGATGTATGCATTGAGTAAAGCTTCACATGAGTGGATCCTTCACCTTGATACGGATGAGAGGCTTGGAAGTAATTTAAAGAACGAGCTTAGGAAGCTTATAAACAAATATGGAGATGTTTATGATGGCTTCTCAGTAACTTTCGTGAATATTAAGAACGGAAAGCCGGTTCTAGGACCATTATACCCAAACAGACATATTAGAATATTTAGAAAAACAAAGACAGTGTTTAGAGGACTCATCCACGAGCTCCCCGAAGTTAAAGGCAGAGTGCTTGAGCTGCCTGAGAATTATTATATCCTCCACTTCTATCTCCGGCAACAAAACGCTAAAGAAAGATGGAGAAAATGGGCCAAATACGCTCGGATCGAGGCTCTACAATATTATAGGCATGAAGGTTTTTTCGTGAGAAAACCCCTATGGACACTTGCACCCTTCTCAATGCCCTTAATATACCTTTATAACATTGTAAGAGCCTCTATCAAGAAGAGCCCAATAAATTATCCAGCATTATACGAAACTCTTCATTTAGCTCTCTACGAGACGCTGGTTCACACGCTCAAAAAACTTAGAGGTAGGAGGAGAAAACTATTTGCTGCGATAGTGCAGAGATGCGGCTTTATCGATCTAATTGAGTCCAGAGAAAGAGGAGAGGATCTTATCACTTTCGTATCTAGATGTCTAGCCAATAAAACTTAGAGCACAAGCCACACAAGCTCGTTAAGATCTCAAGGTTCTGTTTAACCGGGATTTACATATGATCTCAGCAGACCTATTGCTTCTCTATAACAGATCCCATATTCTTTCATAGTCTTACCAGGTGCTTAGCGTATTTAGCTTTTCCATAAACTGGAATGTCGGCAAATATTGACATGGGCTTTCTCTATATTACAGGTAGATATAATGGAAGCCCTTGATATTGCTGGCATATAATCACGGATCCTTCATACATACTAGCACACCGTATCCTGACTGTTTCGAGAGCGGTTCATAATAATGATCTCTGCACTTATGGGTTTCCTTGAGCTTACCGATTATATCTTTATAGTTTCCTCTATGATACTCCACTAAGATCACCTGAAACTTCCTTAAAAGATCAGCATCTCTCCTCAGAATCTCCCACTCACAACCCTCGCAATCCAACTTGATCATATAGAGATCCTCAAGATAATCCATAAGATCTCTCAAGTAACTACGGGAGCCTCAGCATATCTGTATATTCCATTAAGATCGCCTGGAACATTCTTAGACGATCAGAGCTTTTATGCAGGATCTCTGCCTCACAGCCCTTACAATCTAGTTTAATCATATATGGTTCTTCCAAGTATCCCATGAGATCTTCTAATACCACTATAGGAACCTCAACATAACTACCAGAAGTCGTTTCATCCCTATACCTAAGCGCATTCATTCCACCAGCATCCGAGACCGAGATATCTATTGGGATCTTTGTATAGCCTTTGGAGCCGCCTACAGCAGCGTTTATAGGCACCACTCTGTCTTTAACGTTGTTCAGCTCAAGGTTCTTCATCATCTCTTTATATGCTGCTGGGTGGGGCTCGACAGCCACAACTCTCTTAGCTCCATGGGCTAGGAAGTATAATGCTGTGTCTCCTATATAAGCTCCTATATCCAAGACCTCCCTACCCCTAAGATCTAATCCTTTCAATGGCCAGTGATCTGTTAGAAAGACCTCCACTACGGTGAATCTCAACTCCTTAAATTTAATGCCATCTACAATCCACGTATCACCTTCTCTCCTGATCCTGCCGCTAGCAATGCTATTCTTTAGGACTTGGCAGAGTTTACGATCAGATAACCAGGAGAACTCTTCAACCAGCTGGTCTATAGTTAGATCGAGCCGGCATATAGATATAGCTCCTGATCTACAGTCGAGTTTATCGAGAAACCTACGGCATAGAGATAGATCACAGATGCATATATCTCAGGGTTCAGCTCCATGGAACTCCCATCCCTGCACCTGGCTGTGAGCTTATCTACATGCCGCACGCCCCCTTTATATAAAGCATACTTTAACCCCAGCGTGACCCAATTACTGAAGATCTCCCTAGACTTTAGGACAGATTTTAATCCTGCAAGCAGACAAACACACCATAGGGATTAATAATCACAGATATTTATACCTTATCCTTTCACAAAGTCTAAGCTATAGTTGCCATTAGAATTCACTAGCCCTTTACATCATCCCTCTCTTAGAGAGTCCTTTAAACCAGTGTTATGTGACTTGAAAGAAACCTGGTTTCCCCTATAAGACCTCGCTTAGCTATATCCTTGAAAGAGATCTCTTATGCTTCTGTTTTTCCCCACGATATACTGCTCATCCATACGTGAGGAAACGTATAGGCGGTTCGCATCATCGATGCCCCGCTTTATTCGCTTTCAACCATTAGCCTTTAGCAGAGAGTATGGAGGATGCCATTGCTATAATTCGTTACACTAGAGCCCCCAATTAAGCGGATTTCTAAAAGCATCTCTATACCGCTATATATTTGCAGAGTCTCAGCTGTTTGGCATAAGCATTTAGATCTCTAGGAGATCTTAACAGTATCTAGGCAGATTAACTCCACATTGATAAATATTTTGGCACTGCTTGCTTCCCATGTTCCCAAAGCTCCTAGATCTTCCATCATTAATCTTGGAGATTTTCTCTCTAGCACTGATTCTAAGGATCTATGGGCGCTCCTATAGGGTTTCTAGATATGTTTTTGACAATAGATCTATTGCTACTCTTAGACTTCGCATTCCTCGCATTATCCTTACTATTCTCTATAGCCTCCATTTTTATAGATGATCTCTTTGTCTTTTCATCCCTCCTATCGTTCTCGATCTACTTCTCCCTTACCAAGTATCTCCCAATCCTCTCAGCAAGGCTTCTCAAGGAGTCTATGCTGCCAGCAATAGCTCCGCTGGCTTAATACCGCCTTTACAGGAAACCAACTTCAATGATCCTCTCAGCAGCAATCACCCTTGGATCAAGACAATAGTTTGCAGTAATAGGCCTTTTCCTGATATCTTCGTTACTACACCTTCTAATTCTAATGTACATAAACCAGTTGTAAAATTACACAGAATAGAGATCAGAAGCTGACTTCCGCTGTGGGGGGAATACAGGCAAAACTAGAAACGCCCGGATTCTATCCAAGATGACGATCAGACTGGCCAAGAGGGGTCATGGGATGAGCTTTCTTTATAGGTTAGGGGTCTATATGTTGAACCTGACACAAAGTATGAAAAACGCGAAACTCTTGAATGAGCTTTTGAACAGACATCTAAGCCTTAAGAAGGTTTTGATCAAGGAATTAAGATTTAATATTATCCTAGCTCGTCTTAAAGAACTTAATCGAAAGAAGCAGATGTAGTGTTGTAGTGATATTTTAGAAGGAAAAGGTAGTAAGGTAGTTTTCAAGCTCCGATATTAAGGATCTCTTAGGAAGTACAAGGAAAAGGGTAGCAGAGGATGAGACAATGCTACTTTTAAGGATAAAGCATTTAACTATTACTGCCTCGTCAGACGCTCTGGAACATATACGAGAATCATTAATAAAATAAGATGAAGGGTAGCTAGTTCTGTTACGGTAATTTAGCGTGAGTCCAGAGCCTTTAGGTTTTAAATTTCATAAATAGATGCTGAAAAATATATTACTTTATATTTGGATCTTAAGATAAAAACGCAAGAATCTCCCACTTAACAAGAAAAAATGAATAATACCTGCTAATAGACATGCTTGAGCATATTACAGAAAAGGACAGCGACTTAGTGTTAAGGAATATTAACCGAACATCGCAGCCCGTCTTCGTTGATTTTTACGGATCAAAGATTGTTCCTTGCTGATACCTTTAATCGCTTAAGCATCGCTAAGAAACTGTAAACGAAAACCAGCCCACCCCAGAGAGTGCTTGCAATATATATGCATATGAAATCATATCAATAGACTTTGATACCATAACTATAAAGCATAAAGAAAACAAAAAGGTTGTGAGGCTCAACGCGAGAGAGCAGTTAGACACCGAGATATAGCCCGAAACTGTGTAACATGAAGATTTATTACCCAGAACCTCTATAATTAATAACTTGCGATGGGTTATTATGTCCTCACTAGGTGGTGCTAAGAAGATCTCCTTATCAGACGTCAAGCTTGCAGATCTGGCAAGGTTCTCTAAGTGGAGGAGGACGTGATCTTGAAACCAACCGGTCTTCTACACCTATATAGAACAATGCCTTCGTTTCTAAAAGAGCCTTTACGCTCTATATACTACTCCAATATGATGAAACTATGGAACCCAATAATTCTTCGAAAGATAAGAAGAGAAATTGAGAAGCTTAATAACATCTATGATGCT
Source organism: Desulfurococcaceae archaeon AG1 (assembly GCA_003116855.1). Classification (GTDB taxonomy): domain Archaea; phylum Thermoproteota; class Thermoprotei_A; order Sulfolobales; family AG1; genus AG1. The sequence continues at coordinate 135,339 of BEWT01000015.1, read as the reverse complement.
GTTGAATTCGCTTTCTCCTTTGAATACCTTGCTCTTTCTATCAGGCCGATTCAGATTAAATACGAGATCACCAGATTATTGGAAATTGTTAAGGAGTAAAAACCCAGACTGCTCCTTGAAATCGGGACAGCAAAGGGGGAACATTGCTTCTCTTCTCCCATACAGCTGATCCCGAGGCTATCATTCTATATATAGACCTTCCGAAAGGCGCTCTGAATTAAAAGAACCCCTTAAAGATCTCGCTAAAAGTGGAGGAGGAATTGAATTATTGAGAGCTGATCTCTATAATCTGACTACCTTGAGGAACATGGGGAGGGCTAAAAAGATCTTAAAACCCTTTCTCGAACTTTATGAAGATACCGAGAAGGATTTCGAGACAAACCCCATCGTTGGAAAGAATATAATAATTTAATAATTATATTATATTATTAATAGCGCTTCGTGTTGCAACTGGAATATAAACAAAGTTATAAATACTAGCTTGTGAAATCAAGGTTGGGCTAAATGGGTGTCTCCTCATGTGCCATGTATCTGTGATAGAGTTCTTTATTGAGCATGCTGAGGCAGAAGAGTTTGCTGGTAAGAGGGTATTAGAAGTAGGTAGTAAGTACGTTAATGGTAGTGTTAGACCATTCATAGAAAGATTCCTCAAACCCAGAGAATATATAGGTGTGGATATAGAGCCTGGGAAGTTTGTCGATATAGTCCTACCAGCAGAGAAACTGCTAGACCACTTCGGCCCAAACTCATTCGACGTGGTCATATCAACAGAGGTTCTCGAACATGTGAAAAACTGGAGACTCGTGATCAACAACATGAAGGGCGTTCTAAAACCAGGCGGGCACATATATATCACAACACGTTCCAGAGGCTTCCACTACCACGCATACCCACACGACTACTGGCGCTACGAACCAAATGATATGAAAGCCATATTCTCAGACTTCGAGATAAAATGCCTAAAAAGAGACCACGAAGCCCCAGGCGTATTCCTCAAAGCAGTGAAACCAAATAACTGGCAACCAGCAAACCTAGACAACATAGCTCTCTACTCAATACTACTAGGTAAAAGAACCAGAGAGATAATCAGCATCGAAGAGGCCCCGCTCACCAGGAGAATCGCATTTAAGCTCCTAAACTCCAAAAAAGTACGTTGGTTAATACCGACAGCATTAATACGCATCCTTGAAAAAAGCCTTGCTGGAGGGCCTGTTATACATACTATACATACCTAGATACATATGAAACCAATATGAAATCGCCAGCCTTAGAAATAAGAGGATTTAGTAAAACTCTTATAGTTACCCTTCCAGTCATATGAACCCCAGGTGAAATAACTCTCAAGGGAAAGATAGTTAGTCTGCAAAAACGATACATGATCCATTAAGGTGAACCCTTAATACTTCTTCTATTAATATCTAATATCTATTACTTATCAGTCACATCCATAAAAACACCAATATTAAACACATCTATAATGCGGTATATTATAAAGACCTAAGCAAGCAGGGTAAAGAAAGCCAGGACATTGTATTATCCTAAGCGATGAAGAGTTATGGATAGAAGATACTCCCAAAGTGTGGGGGCTAATAAGGCCAGGAGTTGAGCTGCTGGTATCAAAAAATACAAACTGCTATGAAACCCGAACTTTATCTATATCTGATGCTATCTATATGGTATTGCTGCATATCTGTTGAACTTTATCTCTGCAACTACTATGTGAGGTAGTATCATGAGGTAGGTTCATACATGTCTCCATGTGGTCTTGATCCTCTTTACAATATTCATTATTTATTATTTATTTTACTTACTATATATCCCCATACCCGTTGGTGTCGTTGACTATCTATAGAAGATAGATCTTGCCTCAATGATTTAGGTTAAAATGATCATTAGGGTTGTGGGGCTATTTATCGTTCTACGTATCATACCGATTATAGATCCCCTTAACAGCTACTTTAGATATGTTGAGTACCACATAAAGCCGCCTTTTTTGATGAAACTCCTTGCTGATCAAACGAGATCCTTATGTGGATCGCTCTTTTAAACCCTGAAGCCTTTCTTAGTAATTCCTTATCAGTAATATAATCATCAGTAGTATATACTACGATGTTAAGGTGCTTGGCTAGGGAGAGATATGATGCATCGTATACTGTGATGCCGTATCTCGGCGAGAGCTTGACAGCTCCAGCCATTACAGCGGAATTTAGGGGTAAAGTCGGATCTGAAGATCTTCCAGCAATCGTGCTATTAATCCCGGCTCCTCTGGTTTGAATGATCCCGAGTATCTTAGTGCGTTAAGCACTTCATAGTAGATCATGGAAGGGCTGCGAGATCTATTTCTCCTTTTACACGTAGATCCTTTAACTTTATAGCTAGATCGCTATACTCCTCCTCAGCAAACTATTTAACAGCTACTGATGCATCTATAACTATCTCCCCTCTCTCCATCTCCTAATTTCCTCAGCACTATTCCAGCTGGGCGTCTTTCTCCTTAGCAAGTCTATGAGCATAGGCGCTCTTAAGGCTCTCTCATTGTCTCTTGATAAGAGTATCTCCTGTCCCCTGATCTCTTCCATTATGGCTTTCTCGACAACCTCGTTCCAGTTGATATGTCTCATTCTATCTATTTTCTCTTTAAGCTCCTTACTAATCCTAAAGCAGATCGTAACGCTCAAGCTTCTTACCAGGTACATGGTTTTATTAAAAATAATAAGTGAACTTAGCATAGGGGTTGGGTTGCGGTTCCGATTCTAGTGTGTATGTTCTTAAAGGTTTTGTTGGTCTTTTATAAATCTCTATGGTGATGATTGTTTGGTGATTGTTGTGGATGACTCTCCGTTAATAGTTATTAGGAATAATCTGGAGAGGATGAGATCTTCTGAGGGGCCTAGGCTAGACCTTATTGGGGGCGATATTCTGAGATTCCTAAGATCAACGCCTAATGGCTGTGCTTTTGCTGATGAGATAATCAAAGCACTTGGGGTCTCAAGAGATGCTGTTTATTACATGCTTAACAAGCTTTCAAAAGCAGGGCTTGTTAGAAAGCATCTTGTAAAGCCCAAGGATAGCTATAGGAAGAAAAAGCTCTACTGCTTCTACGACTCACCATACTACCCGCCGGAGGAGTAGAGATCCTGAGCTTGTCAGCATAGAGGAATCCTTGGGGGAGTTTATGATTCTCGTGGGTACCTGCGGCTTCCCCAGATCGAGGAGAGAGGTTTTCAGAACCCTCGATATAGTTGAGATCCAGGAGACATTCTATGATCCCCCACCCGTTGAGAAGGCAAGGATCCTTAGGAGGGAAGCCCCGGAGGGCTTTATATTCAGTGTTAAAGCCTGGCAGGTTGTAACTCATAGTAGTAAGAGCCCTACAATGAAGAGGATGAAGAGGAAGCTTGAGGGAGACCCCTCAGAATACGGGCTTCTAAGACCGACGGAGAGGAATTTAAAGGCCTGGGAGATTGTTGAAGAATACGCCAGAGAACTGAGGGCTAGGTTCATTGTATTCCAAACACCACCATCGCTGGGATATAGTGATCAGGCATTGAGATGGATCGATGATTTCTTCTCAACAATCACAAAGAAGGGCTTCGAGCTCGGATGGGAGCCGAGAGGTTCTTGGAACGATGAGGAGAATAGAGAGAAGCTCTGCAGCCTCCTAAACAAACACAGAATCATACATATAGTCGATATCCTTAGGAGAGATCCATGCACACAGGATAGCGAGATCCCCCTATACACAAGACTACACGGACTAGGAGGCGGTGAGGTGAACTATAGATATAAATATACCGACAAGGATCTCGAGGAACTATATAACAGGCTTGTTTCGAGCAATCGTAGAGAAGCCCTAGCCCTATTTAATAATATCTATATGTGGGATGACGCTAAGAGATTCAAGTATCTATTACACCAAAAGCTAGGTCAGAGTACCGGGTTTAGCGGATCTCCCTAGAAGCCTCCTAAGCTCCTCTATCCCCTCTTTGGTGGTTATAGGGATCCTGTTAACCTTTACTCCCCTATCTATTAATTCATAGAAAACCTCACTGATCATCGGTGGTCTCACACCGGTCTTCTTAATAAGCTCTGGATTGCTGAAGATCTTTGACGGTTCTCCGTAAGCAACCACGGTTCCTCGATCCATTATAGCGATTTTATCAGCTATCTCAACAGCCCACTCGATCCTGTGCTCAACAACGATTACAGTGATCCCTAGGTTTTTCTTGAGACTCTCTATCAGGCTTAGAACCTTCATAGTGCCAACATGATCTAGCATTGAGGTTGGCTCGTCAAGGATCAAGATCCTCGGTCTCATTGCAAGCACAGACGCTATTGCTAAGAGTTGCTTCTCACCAGCTGAGAGGGATCTTGGTGGCATGTTGCTCTTCTTATCAAGTCCCACATAGCTTAGGATCTCCCTAGCCCTGCCAAGGATCTCACCCCTATCTAGCCCCAGGTTCTCAAGACCCATAACAACCTCCTCGAGAACCGTGGGCATTATTAGCTGGGAATCGGGGTTCTGGAATACAAAGCCCACGCTCCTCGTGATCTCCTCGGGCTTTAGCCCCCTAATATCCCTCCCAAGGATCTTGATCTCGCCTTTAACCTCGCCCCTGATCATGTTGGGTATTATTCCCGAGAGTATGTAGAGGAGTGTTGATTTCCCACACCCAGAGGGCCCCATTATAACTATAAACTCCCCCTCCTCAACAGCTAGGCTTAGATCCCTCAGAACCCATTCCTCAGAGAGCATGTATCTAAACCAGAGGTTCCTAACCTCGACAGCGTATCCCAAGCCTCACACCCCAGCGATCATATAGTATGTTGAGAAGCCCGCCAGCTTCACAGCTATTATTCCTGTATAGAATATGGCTATCAATATAATGGCGATCGTATCCCTAGAGCCCCACCTTAGTGGAAATGCATAGCTCCTCTCCCTAGAATAACCGAAACCCCTCACCATGAGGGTTATGCTCAACTCCCACGCAAGCCCCATGATCCTTATAACAAGCGGTACAAAAACCGGAATGAGGTTAGCAACCCTCTTGAAGGGATTCCTCGAATCAACCTCTATACCCCTAGCCTTCTGAACATCCATTATATTCCTAAGCTCAGACACAGCTAGGGAGAGCATTCTTAGCGAGAGTAGGAGCATGAAGCCAGCCTTATAGGGCAGTCCTATCCTTGAGAAAACCTGGACTAGATCGTATGGCTTTACTGTGGAGAAGAATATAAGCATCGATACTATCGGGTTTATTATTAGGAAGAACTTCCCAGTCCCCACAAGCAGGCCCACATCCGTAACCCTAACACCAGCGAATGTGAATAGATATCTCCCAACATCCTGGTAATAGCTAGCCCACACAAGGATCGTTACTATGAAGAACACAATGCTATAGCCTACTATGAGCAAGAGCCTCTTAAGAGGAAGACCAGCTAGAGCCATACCAACTACCAGGGATAGGAAAATAAAGACAGCAACAGATCCATCGAACTGACACACAATAGACGCTGCCAAGACAAAGACGAACCAGAGCAGCTTAACCCTAGGGTCGAGGTTATGGATAACACTCCTACCCTCTACATAGAGCCCTACCTCGCCCAACTAGCCACACCTTGAGAGAATATCACTCCTAGCCCTCAAAAGCTCGTTATAAACCCTACCAAGATCTATGCTCCTAACCATGCCTCCGGAAACCACGTGCCTCCCATTAACAAAAACCTCCCTCACGGAAAAGCCTCCCAGCCAGACAATAGCCCTAGCTACTGAGGATGGATCATCGAGATCCGTGGGTATTGTGGGCTCGAGCACAACTAGATCCGCTCTATACCCCTTCCTAAGCATCCCAACATCACTCCAACCCAGGGCTTTCGCCCCACCTAATATCGAGGATCTCAGGAGATCCAGGGGATCTAGAGCATATGGTCTAGAATATTTAGAGCTCTGGACAGCAATAGCTATCCTCATCTCGAGCAAGATATCCATCCATCCCGAGGTTAAGGGCCCATCAGTCCCCATAGTAACCTCTATGCCTCTCTCAACCATCTCGAGAACCCTCGCAACCCCGGAGCCCCAGGCCATGATTGATGAGGGGCAGTAGGAGATATAGGGCTTTCTCTTAGCAAGCAGCTCGAGATCGTTGTCACCAATATAGACAGCATGGGCTAGGAGGGGTGATGCTCTCAAGAGCCCCAGGCTTTCAGCGGCTTCTGTCGGTGTTGATCCATACATATCCCTAACCCTCCTAACCTCGTCCATGGATTCTGCGAAATGCATATGGATCCTCAGGCTCTTCTCTACAGAGGCCTCGGCAGCCTTTCTAACAGAATCGCCTGTAACGGAGTAGAGTGCATGGACCCCGATCATGCCTCTTACAAGCTCTCCTCTACTCATATTCTCTGCGAAGGATATCGACTCCTCTATAGTGTGTTTCGGAGGCCCTTCGAACAGCTCTATAACCCCTAGGGAGAGGGATGCCCTTATACCAGCATCCCTGCTTGCTCTAGCCACCTCCTCTTCGTAGAAATACATATCTCCGAAGAGTGTTGTGCCTGTCATTAGGAGCTCTGCTATCCCTGCAAGTGCTCCCCAGTATATATGCCATGGTTTTAGGCATGCCTCCATGGACCAGATCTTTTTGAGCCATTCTAGGCCTGTGAGATTAAGCCCGATCCCTCTGAATAGATACATTGGGATATGGTTATGTGTGTTAACAAGCCCTGGGATCACTATGCTCTTCTCACTACCAACAATGATCTCTGGCGAGTACTTCTTACCACTCTCGAGATCCGTTACATCCAATATATAGCCATCCTGATCAAAAATCACAAGCCCGTCCTTGAAAAAAGGTTTCTCGGGATCCAGTGTTAGTATACGCCCTCTAACCCCTATAAGCCCCATTGGGCCTCTACACGCTCCTGGCTAGGATGCGAATCTGATCCTATCCTTCCAGTAGAGCCCCCTCATCTTTATCGGCTGGTATAGAAGGTATCCAAGTATCGGTGTGAGTGTCGTTGTAACCACAGCGTTGTTAAATATAACCCATGGCGCGAACCAGCCCCATACAAGGGCTCTTGGAAGCCCTATCACCGGCTCCAATAGATCTAGCCACCATGAGATGTAGAGTGAGCACCAGATAGAACTTATAACGCCTCCCCATATGTCTCCCCATATGTAGTACTCTATAAGGCTTCTCGGACTCCTAAGGCTATGATCCCTCATAAACTTATACGGAACCCACGCTATTATGAAGTTACCTATAAAGCCCCCAATACTCCCAATGCTTAGATACCCCGTCAGGGCATCTGCTATAAAGTTGCCTATAGCAACTCCAAGGGCTCCTGGGACTCCGAAGAGCATGCCAAAGAGAGGTGCCAGTGCGTTACCAGGCCTCACCCACGTAAAGCCAGGGATTATCGGGATCCCTCCAGTGGCTGCTAATGCTCCCCCATATAGTGCTGCTGTTAAAGCCGTTACCGATACGTCTACAGCATCCCACCTGAGATCAACCTTAACAATACCCCTCCTAGTTATAGTCCTACCACTAATCTCTAGAGCGAAGATCACAGTCCCCACGATCCATAGAATCCCTGCAACAGCGAACCAGAAATCCCTCCCAAGCACCACGAAGGGCTGTGTCACAAGCCATGTCGAAGCCTTATCAGGCCCTATACCCTTGCTAACAATATCATATGCTATATATATATGAAGAGGGCTACAAACAGGATCGCTATTACTATACTAACCCCCCAGATACCCTTAGCAACGCCTGCCACCATGATCACCCCCTACGTTTTCTCATAATATATAGAAACGCCCCAACACCGAGAAAGAAGATCAGGAAGCCGATAATCGTTGTCACAAGAGGACCAGCACTCCCAGCAGCAAGACCCACGGGACCATAGAAACCGCTGGCTCTGTAAGCAGCATAGATCCCCATGGCGAGGAGCCACAGAGCACCTACAGCTACGGCTAGCATCCACCCGCTCTTCTTCATAGCAAACATAGCCAGCCCAGCGAGGAGAACGATAACACCGATTGCTGTTAAAACGATATCATAAACCACCCATGATCACCACTGATAAATCTAGGTAAAAGCTTATAAATCAATAGCCGAGGATCCCCAGGATCTTTGATAATTCTAATTTAAAAACGCAGAATCAAGGCAAGCATAAGCAGCACTAGGATCTGGGTGAAACCATCACCCCGATCCAGCGAAAATACCTAAGACTCTCACATCACATATATCTCTACCCCTATGGGTTCATGGCTCCTGTCAAGCCTATAGGACTGATCAGCATGCTATCCAGCAACCATGCTGGCTAAACCCTTGCTCCAAGCCCTCCAATCAGCCCTTTAGTTTTTTTTTGAAAAACACCCTATAGGGGGCCTCTATGGCCTCAACCTTTGGAGGCTTTCTCTTAGGATTCGGGCTCTGCCTACTCCTAATAGGGCTTGGAGTCATCGCGATCTTAGGGATTGCGTGGAGATATGTCGCGGAGCCTGAGGAGGAACTGGAACACTACGTTGTCAAGCTCTATAACGTTATACACTCACAGGAGTATGAGAAGATCATGAGGGCTCTAAAGACCCTGTCACTCTACACCGATAGGCTTGTAGAACTTATAGGGGAGCACGGCGAGTCTCTCGGCATCCAGCATCTCGGGGAGCATGTTAAGCTGATCCCAAACGCTTCTCATTATATGGAGAACATCTATAGCTTGAGCGAGACTGCTTTTCTAGCCATGTCAGCGTTCGACCTAGTGTTCTACGTGGCGGCTGATAGCGTGCACCGTCTATCATGGCTAGCCGTAGTGCTCGGGCTTATCCTAACAGCTATAGGTGCTGTGCTCCTTGTGAGAAGCCGTAGACGCAGGATTGCTTAAGGCTGGGTAAAGCCTCATAAGAGGCTCTCCAAACCAACCATGGGCGGTGTGAAGAGTCTTTGGGAGGCGGGGCTAGGATCTTGGGCGTAATGTTCTAGCTAAGAGTGAGTATGGGATCGCTGCTAAGAGGGGTGCTAGGGATGAGACTAACATAGCATTTCCGGGGCTCGTTGCTTTTAACAATATCGCTGTTATGATCGGTGCTGCTGCACCGCTCAGCTGCCAGAAGGTATTTACTATAGAGGATGCTGTTGAGAGCACGGATCGCGGGAAGATCATCGAGAGTATTGTTGAGTTGAGGGGCGTTGTGACAAACCTGGTAAAACCCAGAATAGTCATTAAGGGGAGGAGCAGCGATCCTGAGGGGTATTGGGATAAAAGGATCCCTGATGCTGAGTATAGAATTAGATCCACGATCATGAGCCTCATAACACCCAGCCTCGATGCAAGGATCCCTGCCAGGGGCATTGAGACCAAACCTGCTATGGAGAAGACACTCATAGCTAGGGATGCCTCTACAGTGCTAAAACCTGAGAGAACAATATAGTAGGGCGTCCAATAGGCTATAACCCAGTTGTAATATAGGGTTAGGAAACCGCCAAGGCTTACAAGAACGAGAGACCCTCTATAACGCCATAGTGTCGGTATAAGATCGCCTAGAACCTGACCAGGATCCCTCGCACCAACCCTCCTTAAGAGAACAAGATCAGCCGCCCCCACAGAGATGCATAGAATCCCAACGACCATATGGACATAGCCAGGATCACCACTCTCCACAACACCAGAGATAAGCCATGGAGCGGTGAGAAAGGGGAGGGACCACGCAACACTGTAGACCCCCATAGCTCTCTCAGTATTTTGGGGAAAGAGGATCTTGACAAGCTTTACAGAGGGCCCATAAACAGTACCGGAGAGAAGACCTACCGCTAAAGAGACCCACACCCATGACTCGCTATCCACTAGATAGAAGAGGGTGTTGAAAAAACCTGAAAATATAAGACCAAGACCCATAGCAAACCCGGGACCCTTCCTATCACCCAGAATACCTCCGGGAATTTGGGAGACCACGTATCCGGCGAAGAAAGCGCTCCCCACAAGACCGATCAGCTCCTCACTAACTCCTCGAGAAATTAGATAAGGAGCCAGAGAGCCCCAATATATCCTTAGAAGGAGTGTTGAGAAGAAGGATAGAGATGCAAGGGCTAGGCCCAAATGCTTCAGGGAACCCCCATAGTGTGTCGAGACCTATACACCCCACGTGATTCTCCATAATACTGCGTATTATTAAGCAGTTGAACCCTGGTTAAAGTGTTTAGCAATGCAAGTATAGTTCGCCTATATTCATCGCCTTATTAGCCCCAACCAATACTCTCTAGCGGATGGCCTGGATTGTCCGAGGATCTGGTTCTCTATGCTTTGATAGCTGTTCTGGTTGCTGTGCTTATTGGGCCTCTTGTATCTAGGAGGGTTGAGGAGAACCTCGAGATCTATTTCCTAGTAATGGGTTTTACTGCTTCGGCTATTGCTGGGACTCTTGGTTTTAAGCTACTGCTAGAGGCTTTCATTACCCCTGTTACTGTTCGTGAGATACCCTTCGGGATCTTTCAGGCTGTTTTGATCGCTGGGCTTTTGTTTGAAAAATACAGGGCTTCTCTAGGCGGTTTTCTCAAGAGGTCTCGGGGGATCTCTCTGCCAGCTCTCTACGCGATCCTGGTTTTCCTCCTAGGGCTTGGGAGTAGCTTTATCTCCGCGATAGTGGCTTCTGTTATAATAGCTGAGATAGCCAAGACAATAGGTCTTCCCCCGAGGGCTAGGGTCTCTCTCCTAGTATTGCCTGCATATGCTATAGGTGCTGGGGCTGCTCTAACACCTGTTGGTGAGCCTCTATCAACCATAGCTGTTGCTAAGCTCTCGGGCGAGCCTTACCATGCTGATTTCTTCTTCCTCATGAGATTACTATGGGACTATGTCTTAGCCATAGTTGTTATATGCTCGATAGCCAGCTGGATCATCTATAAGAGGGCTCTCACATCAATAGAGACAATCGCAAGAGAGGTTGAGGTTATAGAAACAAGATCCCATGGGCATGGGGGCAGCGGGTATAGAGAAGCGATCATAAGGGCTGTGAAGGTATATATCTTCGTATTCGCACTAGTCCTCCTGGGCCACTCATTCGATCCAGTGGTGGAGAGATACATAGCCCATCTAAACCCCCAGGCACTCTATCTATTCGGAAGCACCTCAGCAGCTCTTGACAATGCTACATTGGTAGCAGCGATAGTAACACCAGAGATGGAGATCATGCAGATAAAATCATTCCTAGTATCCCTCATAATATCAGGAGGCTTCCTAATCCCCGGCAACGTCCCAAACATAGTAATAGCATATACAAACAACATAAGCTTCAGAGAATGGGCTAGAAAAGCACTCCCAATAGGCGTACCAATATTCCTAGGAGCATATGCAGCAATATTCTATCTAGGCCTATAACGTATCAACAGCTTAGAGAGGTAGAAGAAATATATTGGAGACATGCTATCCGGCTTAGAGCGGCTTATCACTATGATTATTAATATAACCGGCGCCAAATCCGTGAGTAGTGTTGGAGAACCCAGTCCTCCTAACGATTATAAGCCATGAACTATACTGCTTATTAGGGGAGAATGAGGAGAAGTTATTATAGAGTTATTATTCGAAGAATACTGGGTAGAAGAGGTACTTTTGCTCTAAGAAATATAGTCTCATCGATAGCATTCTATGCGGGATTAAGGGAAGATCCTAGGAAGAGGCCTCAGGGGATCTCGGCTATGGTTGCTGTATATAATGAAGAGGAATGGATTGAGCCTGCTTTGTTATCTATAAAGGATCTGGTTGATGAATATGTAGTTTTTGACTCGTCTAGCGATAATACCCCTAACATTGTCATGAGACTCAGAGACGAGGCTGGGTTAAATATAAAGTACCGCTGGATCCCTCCAGGCAGTCTTGCAGACAAGAGGAATATGATTCTGGCTGAGACTAGCTATAGATGGATCCTTTTCTGGGATGGAGATTATGTCTTGAAGGAGGATTCGGTCAGTTTTATTAGGGCTCTCATAGAGAGCCTGGATCCTAGGAGACATTACCTTATTTACTGGCCATGGCTAGCTCTCTGTGGCGATATTTACCACGTATGCAGCGATAAACCTTATCAAGTAGAGCACTGGCTCTATACATATTCCAAGAGACTGAAATACAAGGAAGTATATGTCAGTGGACTTCAATTTGAACTCCTTATCGCCCCATTATGGCTATATAAGGTAGTCTATATAGACAAGATCCTAGGGGTACATCTAGCCCTTGTTAAAAAACCTGTGAGGCTCGCCATCAGAGATCTCTGGTGGCGTGATAAATCTGGATTCTATGAAGCGGCTAAGAAGGGGATCTCCTATGAGGAATACGCTTCTATGAAGGCTAAGGAGATCTATGGGACAGGGGATCTTGAGGAGATTGGATGCAGGATCATTAGGGATATGATCGAGAAGCTGCCAAGGTATGACGAGTCAAAATATGGAGAGCTACCAAGCCTTGTAAAGAGGTATTGGGAGAGCGGCAAGTATAGATGGTGTGAGAATAAGTCATAGTATGCTGGGTGTTTGTGTTGAATATAATCTATATAGTTGGTTTCTATCCTCCGCCTGAGACTGCTAATGGTATTAGGAACTATTATTTCGTGGGAGAGCTTAGGAGGAGGGGTCATAATGTTACCGTGATCCAGGTTACTCCGAGGGTTGGTGGTGGTATCAGGATTGGTGATCATGGGGAGCTTGTTATAAACTACCCAACCATAGGATCCGGATCTCTTGGCAGGATCCTTACTTTCCTCAGGAATATCTATATGCTTAGGCCCGCTGTCTCCAGCTATGCTGAGAAGGTTAAACCCTCTCTGGTTATCTCCGCCCACCCCCCGGTTGATGCTGTTTATCTCGGTCACTGGCTCTCAAGATCTCTTGGCGTCCCGTTTGTTATAGATGTTCACGACCTTATAGAGCTCCATGTTTCTGGTGGGTTGTTTAGGAGATTCTCCAGGTCTATCTATTATAGGGGGTTAGGCGATATCTATGCTGAAGCAGATCTCTTGATCGCTGTCACAGAGGCTCAGAAAATAGCTCTCGAGAAGATAGCTGGTGCTAAGAATATCGAGGTTATCCACAACGGTGTTGATGTAGAGCTCTATGATAAAATATATGGAGCAATCACACATAGAAAGGATAAGAGCTATGTCGAGGCAGTGTTTCTAGGCGATCTGAGCTGGAGATACCATATGGTAGATAAGATCATCATGGGCTTTGGCGAGGCGAGAAAAATACTTGGTAGCGGGAGGATAAGATTGAAAATCATAGGGGAAGGACCCCTAAAAGAAAGCCTCATGAAGCTTGCAAAGAGCAAAGGGTTCGGGAATGATGTTATATTCACAGGATACTTGGAGAGGGAATCGATGGTGAAAGAACTAATACTATCCGACTTAGCCCTGCTAGGCAGACCTAGACAGAAGGATCCATGGAACATAACCAGCACAAGAACAGTTATATATGAGTATGCAGCTGCAGGGCTACCAATACTAGCCTTCGGACCAAGCCCCTCACATATAGAGTACTTCATAAAAAGCAATAATCTGGGAGTGTATCTCGACACCAACGACCCAAAAGAAATAGGAGAAGGGATAGCAAGCATGGCTCAAAACCTGGGCATGTTTGATAGAGAGAAGATAAGATCCGTAGCACGTAAGTTCGACAAAAAAGAACTCTCAAAAATATTTGCTAACTATGTGGAAAAACTACTCTGAAGCTCAAAATAGGATCCTTCTTAAGGAACCTTCAACTACTGGGCGCTCGTCCCTAAAGTCCTTGCTAATATGCCGTGAGGGTCGGGAGTTGCCAGTATACATTAAATATCTCGTAATATTTTACGAGATCTTAGAAACGCAGCCCTACAGCAATAGTTAGCTCCACATACTAGAAACCTTGGAACTCACTTTGATAGATAACTATCTAGAGAATATCTGAGAAAGCATGGGTTGGGTAGGGGTTCTATGCCCAGCTCTTCTGAGTATAGCTTTATGTTTTGCAGGAAATCCCTAAACCTATATATAGGGACTATGAATACGTTACCATAGCTCCTAATGCTAGTCTCTCTAAGTGTAACTATAGCTAGGTAGAGTTCTCTAGCCTCTCTAAAGCTCTCAAGGATCCTGGCTATTAGGTCGCATCTTGAGAGAGCTCTCTTAGCCCTCTCTATCATTGAGACTGAGACGCTCGAAATCCCCCTAACCCTGCCCCAATGCTTGCAGTCAACCATGAGGGCTATCCTGGATATTGTGTCTACTCCGAGGACATCTATTTCGAAGCCTCTTGGTGGTGGGGCTCTTATCCCTCTAGCAACATCCATGCCGTTTAGCTCCATGGCTTTTGAGACGAACTCCTCGAAATCCCTCCAGCTCAAGAGATCTGAGATCCTCTCTGGATCCCCTCCTCTTGATATATATTCCATAGCTAGCCTTACTCTAGATAGATCCCCTTGGATCTCTGGCAACGTCTTTAACAGATCCTCATAGCTCTTATCACCTGCTAGATACCTATATATAGCTTCCTTAACCCTCTGCTCCGTCTCCAATCCCCGATCCCTATAGATCCTGTGTTCTAATAGATATACTTCACACCAAGCTCCTCGGCTCTTCTAACCCATGCTGGGACTGGTGGGCATAGCTTATCCTGAGGCTCTACCAAGACCTCGACTAAGACCGGATCTCTGTTCCTAAATACTCTATCCAGTGTTCTCTCGATCTCGTTGTTACTCTCTACCCTCATAGCCTCTATCCCAAAGCCCTCAGCTATTTTAACGTAATCCACAGGCTTGAAATCCGTTGCAAAGAACCCTGCTCCGTGTTTATAGAATATCTCAGCCCTTATCCAGCCATAGCTATTGTTATTGAACAGGAAGATCTTTATATTACCCCTAACCCTGGCTATCGTCTCAAGCTCCCCAGTGTTGAGTCCAAAGCTTCCATCGCCCGTTAGAACCACAATATAGCTATCAGGCCTTGCGAAATAAGCCCCCACGGAGGCTGGTATAGCGTATCCGAGAGATCCTATAGAGTAGTTGGTTATAATACTTCTCCCAGCTTTTTTGACTTTGTAGAAGGCTAGCATGTAGATCGCTCCCACACCTGGGTCTGCTACTATCAAGTGATCTCCTGGGATTTTTCTCTCAAGCTCCTTCACAAGCCTTAGAGGGTTTACAAGCTCCCCGTAATCCATATATTTCTTCAGAGATTCCTCGTACTTCCTCCTCCTAGCAATAAGATCCCTAATCCTAGGGCTCTCTTCATAATCTCTCACAATCCTCCTACCCAGCATATCTATCATAACCCTCAACGTAGCCTTTGCATCCCCTATGAGGCTCAGGGCTTCTGGATAGTTATTCGAAACATTAGCCTCGCTTATATCTAGATGGATTATCTTTCTACCCTCTAGAGGTTTTGGGAGGCTCCATGTGTTGGTTGCTATGGAGTCGAGATCTGCTCCTATATAGAATACGAGATCAGATTCACTAAGGATCTTGTTGGAAAAGCTCGTCCCACCCCTAGCACCTATAACACCGATCGATAGTGGGTGATCCTCTGGGAAGCACCCCTTACCCATCGTTGTGGTTGCAACAGGTATTCCGAGGAGTTCTGCAAGCTCCCTAACCTCATCCCATGCTTGTGAGTATAGCGCTCCCTGCCCACACACTATGAGGGGGTTCTCACTGCTTAAGATGAGATCTAGGGCTTTCTTGATCGAATCGGTGCTAGCGGCAAACCTATGCCCAGGGTATCTCGAGAACTCCTTCTGAGCATAGATATCGCTGAACACGGTCTCTTCTTCCAAAACATCCATGGGTATTCTTAGATGAACAGGTCCAGGCTTTCCCGTTGTTGCTATTCTAAAAGCCCTCCTCACTATATGGGGTATCTCGCTCGCCCTTGTGATCGTTATAGTCTCCTTGGTAATCGCTCTGAAGATCGATGACTGATCATATGATGTGAGCATGTTCCTCCTCTCAAGATGGAGGGGGACATCTGTCGTGATAGCTATCATTGGGACAGAGGATCTATAGGCCTCAACAACAGCAGGGACTATGTGAGCCGCACCAGGGCTTGGAGATTCACAGATACCAGGCTTATAAGAAGCCCTGGCATAGGCGTCTGCCATGTAGCAGGCGTTCCTCTCATCCCTAGCCATTATATGCTTGATCTCTGGGTAGTTATGCCACTCCATATATAGTTCTAGCGTGGTCTCTCCAGGTAATCCGAATACATGTCTAACCTCATAGCCTCTAAGCATCTCTAGGAGGGCTCTCGCACCACTCATAGTGCTATTACTGCTCAAGCCTGTTCCCTAGATGTTGTTCCTAAGCCTAAATAAACAGTCTATGCTATATATGGTTCTAAGACTGTCTAGCTGTCTCGGAACACAGATCTACTGGGCATATGCTACTAAAACGCAGCATCTATCTCCGCAACTCTTCATAGTATCAACCGCGTCTGGATCTAGTGTTGATGCTTTATAAAGGTCATCAAGGTTTTCTGGGCATAGGATTTCGAGTCTATAGGATCCAAGCTTTCTAGCAAGATCCTCGAGTTCTTTCTTATCCCCCACATCTATTATCGCTACATAGCCTATCCTCACACTAGTCCCTAGAGGGGATCTCATGTGAGCAAACCAGACGGCCATGGCTCCCCGTGCTTATAAGGCTGGGGGGCTGATAAGCTGGATTCCCGGGGCTTATCCTTGGATATAGAGGTTCTAGGAGGGTCTGATGAGGATAGCTTTAAGCTCCTAAGGCTCGCGCTCCAGGCTGCGAGGATCCTTAGGTCTGTGCATGGTATAGAGGCCTATGTGAAGCCCTCAATAGATCTCCTGGGTGGTGAGAAGGCTATAAGGATTGGGGACTTTATGGCTAGGGTTGATGGTAATGCTACCTGCGAGGCTATAGTTGATCTCGTGCTCAAAGCAACAAGATCCGAGAAGCTGTCAAGCAATAGAGAAGCGGGATCTATTCTCTATGTTAGGAAGGAGCCTACAAACGATTCTGGATCTACAGCAACCATAGATCTTCCACAGATCCACGGCATGTTTATGCAGGTCATGATCAACGTATAATCCTGTCTAGGGCTTGTTTTAGATATAAGCCAAATCCCGTCTTCATGGATATTCTTCAAATTGTTCGGTGTTTCTAGCTACATGTGATAGCCTGTGACCCTCTTCTCAGGGATCTCCATGTGCTCCCTTATCTTCCTCTCTATCTCCTCCATTGTCTCTGCATGTTTTATGAGATCCTGGATATCTATCTCTACGCCAAAGATCTCTGAGATCTTCTTAACAGCAACCGAAGCCGCCCTGGGATCTGGTCTCTCCCTCTCGGCATAGGGTAGTATAACTGTTGCTGGCTGTCCAAGGATCTCTGTGAACATCAGTATTATTGCTAGAGGCCCCACTATTATGAGACCCCTATCCATTGTTGGTTCCTTCAGAACCCTCTTACCCCAGCTATTCCCAGTCCATCTGAGGATATCATCCTGGGATCTCCTAACACTAGGGTCTAGGCCTCCTATTAATATGATCTCGTTGATCTTGTTCTCAATACTCCATCTAACAATAGACTCGGCGAACTCGACCCTCTCATGTATGTTTGGCACAATACTGTTGACAAGCACTATTAAGCCGCTCCCCTCCTTCGAGTAGATCTCGTGGGGGAAGCTGAATCTCCTATCACCCTCTATCGAGACAACGTCGGGCATGTATTTTGTGATCACATAGCCTATCCTCTTGAGCTTCATAGCCTCAACAATATATCTCGTCGTTATATACCCAACAGCACCGAATCCCGGGAAGCCAGTGATCAGGACTAGCTCTCCATTCCTCCTCATAGCTTCCAGAGGCTCTGTAACAATAATCCTTATCCTTCTACTCCTCCACCGCTCCACTCACTATCCCTAGTTAATACTGCAACTCCCCTGGTAAAATATAGAATCTCGCTCGGTGATAGGAGGAGCCTCCCAACACCGCATAGCCTGTCATCCTCATCAACTATTAGAACCTCATCCCAGGGTCTGAGATCCTCGTCTATATATAGAACATGCCTTGCAAATAGATTCCCACCCCTCCTTATCTCGTCAGCAACCTCGTTAGCAACAAAAACCCTTAGGAGCGGGGGCTCGGTTGAGGCGTGGAGAAGCCTTGCACCCGGGTATCTAAGGATATATCTATAATCAGAAGCCCTTATACTAGCAAGAATCCCCATATCCCCAACCACAGCCCTAACCCTCCCAGTGTTTCTCGAAACCAAGACCCTAGCGTTATCAGGCACCAAGACCTCGCCAGCACCTGGGAAGAACTGGTAATCAGCTATAGCCCTAAGCCTTGCAAGGGTTTTCGGAGATGGTCTCTGAACCATGAAGTGCTCTCTATATTGCAAAAACAAACCCCGGCTAGATATGCTGGTAAGCGGCCTGTTTATTCTGTGCTGTGGGTGGTGTTTCGACATCCACTACTCCTGATATCCCTGATCCCTTCTTACTCATGATCTTCTTAGCAGCTTCAACAAGATCTTCGAGGGTTATATAGTCCCTCCCAGCCCTTATAGCTATATAGCCTGCCTCGGTGCATATAGCCTTTATATCTGCTCCAGAGGCTCCCTCTGTTATTGAGGCAAGCATATCTAGATCTATTTCTCCCTTGATGTTCAGCCTCCTCGTATGAACCCTGAAGATCTCCTTCCTAGCCCTCTTATCCGGTAGGGGTATGTATATGATTCTATCGAATCTCCCCGGTCTAAGGATAGCTGGGTCTAGGATATCTATCCTGTTCGTAGTAGCTATGATCTTAACGTTATCAAGCGGGTCAAATCCGTCGAGCTCTGCTAGGAGCTGTGTGAGTGTTCTGTGGATCTCTCTCTCACCGCTTGTCCCGATATCTATCCTCTTAGCAGCTATAGCGTCTATCTCGTCTATAAGCACTATAGATGGTGCATTCTTCCTAGCGAGTGCGAAAACCTCCCTAACTATCCTAGCCCCTTCTCCTATGAATTTCTGGGCTAGCTCTGAGGCTACAAGCCTTATAAATGTAGCATTCGTCTCCCCAGCAACGGCTCTTGCTAGGAGGGTTTTACCTACACCTGGGGGTCCGTAGAGGAGAACACCCTTGGGGGGCTCGATCCCGAGTTTTCTGAAAAGCTCTGGGTTCTTTAGAGGTAGCTCGACAACCTCCCTTATCTCTCTGATCTGCTCCTCCAGCCCCCCTATATCGGAGTACTTTGTCTTGGGCTTCTCAACGAGCTTCATAGCAGTTACCAAAGGATCCTCTCTAGTCCCGAGGATCTCAACGATCTCTGACCCCCTGTTATTAAGGGCAACAGAAACACCTGGTCTCAAACCTGAGGGGTCAACCCTGCTGCTCACACCAACGATGAGGTTAGGGCCTGTTGAGCTTTTAACAATAACCCTACCGTCTGGCAGCACGTCTATCACGACGGCCTCTATGAGGGGTGGTTGGAGCATCTTCTCAAGCTCTATTCTGCACTGGCCAAGCTCGTCCATAAGGCTTTTCTTCTCAACCTGAAGCTCTCTAACAGATTTTTCTAGATACCTCAGATACCTCTCAAGATCTCTATCCATGCTTACATCGTCATAGTCATCCCTATCCTCCATACTCACGGCCCACAGATATTCTATAACCACAAGCATATTAAAAGCATCAGGCCGGTGTGTCAGCCTTATCTAAGCCTTCCTAGGTTGTTAAGGATCGCTTGCTAGGATGATATAGAATCCAAGCTATCGATCTATATCCCATTTATGCGGATCAACATACCAGGACTATATACTATAAAGTTTTAATATATTTTTAATTAGATATTTATATTCCCCGGAGATAATCCTGCACGGGATTTCTATGTTGAAGGCTCTGTCAAAAACAGCTCTATATGTAGTAATAGCTGTAATAGTTATAGCCATAATCGCGGGCTTCGTAGCATATAACCAGCTAGCCGGGCAGGCTGGGCAGTCGATTAAATACAAAGTAGTGATCGCTACAGGGGGTGTGGGTGGTGTTTACTACTACTACGGAGCAACCGTGGCTGGAATCATATCCAACTACACCGATATCAGTGCTACAAGCATCCAGACAGCAGCGTCTATAGATAACCTGCTCCTCATAAGGGATAAGACTGATCTCGCTAACGGTGTAATATACTGCGCAGCTGTTCTCCCAGACTCGGCCTATCTAGCCTATACAGGGCAGCATGATAGGTTTAAGAACGCCACAGCACCTATCTCTATCCTCTGGGCTATGTATCCAAACTACCTCCACATAGTAACAACGGCCGACAAGGGTATCAAGACCCTCCAGGATCTCAAGGGTAAGAGGGTATCCACAGGAGCCCCTGGCAGCGGTACGGAGGTTGAAGCCCTCCTACTCCTCCGAATAATAGGGATAGATCCTTCTAAGGATTTCTCAAAATGGGAGAGACTGGGGGCCGAGGAGAGTGCTAACGCGTTAAGAGACGGGACTATAGATGCCTATTTCTGGAGCGGGGGAGTACCTACGGGCTCTGTGCTGGAGCTCTCGAAAACGCTTGCCCAGAGGGGTCAGAAGATCTACTTGGTACCAGTGACAGACGATGTGATCAGTGAGTTCTCAAAGAGATACCCAGGCATCGCTGCACCAGGCACTATACCAAAGAACATCTATGGTACGGATAGCGATATCCAGACCCTCAGCTTCTGGAACATGTTTGTCTGTCATAAGGATACACCGCCCGATGTTGCTTACAAGATAACCAAAGCGGTGTTCGAACACCTAGACCTACTCCAGAAAGCAGTAGCCCCGGCGAAGGATACGACTCCCCAGAATGCCGTGAAATACATAGGAGGAACTATACCGTATAACGAGGGTGCTTTGAAATACTATAGAGAGATAGGTGTGGTTAAGTAGGGATAGAGATCCACGGGAAACCCGGGATCTCTCTCAACATGTTTTTTAAAACCATGCCCAGGCTTGTAACCACTATACAAGACCCTGGCGGAACATGCCTTCCAAAACCATCTATCCCTATATAGATACTGCTCTCGCTGCAGAATGCTATATACTCCCCTCTATAGCTTGAGATAGACTTGTTAACATCCATAAACCCCATTGAGTAGTACTCGTAAGCAGCACTATCCGTGATCATATATCTCCCCTCAAAAGACCTGCAATATCTATATGTAATCTCAACCCGCGAGCCTGTTACCGAGTTGTTAAACACAACATATATCTTTGATCCACATGATGCTGGGAGCACCGTGACTGTGTTGTTTTCAACAACGATCAAGAGCTCTTTATCGAGATAAATAGATATCACGAATAATGCGATCGATACCAATATGATCGGTAGTGTGATAGATATCGCTATAGCCCCCAGGCTTGTCATCTATAATGTATTCATATTGATAGCTAATATTTACCCGCTTGTTATGGTTATGGATTATTTAGCCATCAGTGATCGAGATCTCTTTAGAAGGATATGGAATGCTTGTTTTGCCGCAGCATATATGGTACCCAGCTATTTATATCTTCCCACTGTTTTACTACTAGGTGTTTGTTTTGAAAAATCATTTGGGGGAGAGCCATGCAAAGGATCTTGTTAAAAAAGCCCTGGGCGTTATAGCTATAATAGCCTCCCTATACCATTTATACCTCATCTTCCACCCCTACACGCCGTTATCATATCTATATAGAATAGGTATCCTGGATCTAACGCAGTTGCAGAGAGCAACACATGTGTTCTTCATACTGCTAGTAGGGTTTCTACTCTCCTACACAGCTAGACCGAGGATAGGTAGGGTTAGGCTTGCGATCGCCTATATAACCTCTATACTGACACTGATACCAACAATCCAGCTGGCTCTTTTTCTCAAAAGCCCCCTCTACAGTACTCTGATCATGTTAGTATGGTTCGTAGCCATTCTCTCACCCCTCGTTCTGAGGAGCAGTGGAAAGGCTAGGTATCTAGACCTAGTATGCCTCGCAGCAGCGGTACCTCCGTATCTATATATGGTGTATGACTATGAGAACCTGATCTACAGGGCTGTGTTGCCTCTCCCAACCGATCTCTATATGGGCTGGTCAGAGGTTCTCCTCCTAATGGGGCTTGTCCTCAGGCTTGTCGGGCCTGAGATGCCTCTCCTCGTAACGATCTTTATACTCTATAACATCTACGCACCAGGCCTCCCACCCCCATGGTCCCATCCAGGCTTCTCGATAGACTATCTCGTTGGGAAGATCTATATTGAGAGCGAGGCAGCGCTCTTCGGACTCGTAACAGGTGTTTCTCTAAAGTATGTGGTTTATTTCACAATACTAGCCGGGATCCTAGGAGCCCTGGGGTATGGTGAGGCTATGGCTAGAACTTTTCTCTCAAGGATGGGTAGGAGCCCTGCTAGCGTGGGCAGGGTTGCCACCCTCATGGGGACTGGGATGGGTATGGTTTCTGGATCTGGGGCTGCTGACACTACATTTATATCCTCTACCATGAAGCCTATCTTCAAAGCAGCCGGTTATGATGATCTCTCGGCTGCTGGGCTTGCTGCTAATGCTGGGACTCTTGCTATAATAACCCCGCCTATTCTCGGGTCTGTTGCCTTTATAATGGCTGAGATCCTCGCTATACCCTATAGCAGTGTTGTGATCATGGCTATCATCCCAGCCCTTCTATATATATCATCCATATACCTCTATAACGAGTACTATTCGAGGAAGGCTGGGTTAAAACCTGTCGTGGTTTCTGAGAAGGGTTCTTTCAAGATCCATGTGTTTGCTCCTGCCTTCCTAATACTAGCCCTGATCTTCCTTGGGTATAGCGTATCCCTTGCAGTAACAATAGCTATTGTCTTCTCAATAATCCTCGCAGCTTTTGATAAGGATCTCAGGCCGAGGATCAAGAACATATGGGTAGGGTTTCAAGAAGGCTTTATACCGATGGCATCTATAGGTGCATCGATAGCCATGGCCAACGTGATCATGAGCATGGTGGTGATCTCCGGGTTATCCCAGAAATTCACACTAGCCTTGCTATCAATAATACAGAACAACCTTGTGCTAGCAATACTCTTCGCATGGGGCTTCTCACTAGTCCTGGGCATGGGGGTTCCTCCAACAGCAACCTATGTGCTCTCATCACTACTAACAGCCCCAGCAATAATAGGGCTTGCAACATCCATAGGGATACCGCAGGATACCGCTACACTCTCAACCCATATGTTTCTATTCTACATGGCAATGTTAGCCGATGTAACGCCCCCGGTAGCCCTCTCAGCCTTCGCAGCTGCTGCGGTATTTAAGCTCGATCCTATAAAGGCAGGGGTTAAAGCAGCCCTCGTAGCATTACCAAAACACATATACTCCATATCCTTCGTATACTCATACTGGGGAGCATCGATCCTAATAATACCAGTGCTCCTACACTCACCACCACAAGAAGCAGCACTCCTAACCATAACCAGGGTCGCAGCAATCCTTGCGGGGATATGGTTCCTAACCCTCGCAAACGTGGGCTACCATAAGGGGGAGATCGCTAAGCCCTTGAGAATAGTGCTAGCAATAACCGGGATCATGATGATCATACCAAGCGAGATCCTAAACATAATAGCACTACCAATAGGGCTTGGAAGCATAATAGCCTCGACAAGGATTAAGAAAACAGCCCCAGAGACCGAAAAATAAGGGATCTATAACCAGATCCCTGGGAAAAGATCTTATAAATCAATCCCGCACCGCTATTTTTGAGCACTAGATGAGTTTAGTGCATATCGGTGCTTTAGTGAAGCATATGGGTAGAGATCCCTGTTGACTGGGTTAAAGAATACTAGGGTAAATGGTTATGCTTCGCCTGCTATCATGCGTTTTATCTCTCTATCTTCTAGGGCTTTTTTATAGCTCTCAACTATTTCTCTAGCTTTTTCTTCTGTGATCTCTGATCTTGGTTCTATGGGTCCTGGGTCTCCGTATGAGTATCTTGGGATTATGTGGACGTGGAAGTGGAATATGATCTGTCCTGCTGAGGATCCTGTGTTGGTGACTATTCTGAAACCACTAGCGCCAAGCCCTTTTATAGCTGCTTTTCCTAGGGCTCTTGCTACTATGAATGCTCTTGAGACTAGGTTTGGGGGTGTCTCTATAACGTTTTCGTAATGCTCTTTAGGTGCTATTAGTGCGTGGCCGTAGCTTATTGGGTATTTGTCTAGGAATGCTATGATCTCGTTATCCTCATAGATCCTCCACGATGCTTCTCTCCCACGCACTATCTCGCAGAACACGCAGCGATGTATAGCTATCCCCTATCTAGTGGTGTTCCCATGCTTTAAATCCTCCTCCCCCCTCTGGATCGATAGGATGAGTGTGAGTAGGAGTATTGCTGCTGATACCGCGAACGAGGATCTGAGGCCCTCTACAAAGCCGGCTTCGATGCCCCCGATAACTCTTTCGCCTAGGAATGCTGTGAGGGCGATCTCCCTTGGAACAGTTGTTGATGAGATCGCTATAGCTATTGAGTAGCTTAGCAGTGTGCCTATGTTGTTAAGTGTTCTTAGGAGTCCCGAGACTCCTCCGTATATGTCGCTTGAGGCGCTCACCATCACAGCTCTATTGTTTGCTGGGAAGAAGATCGAGGATCCTATGCCCCCCACGATCGATATGATCACTATGTATTCCAGGGGCATTCCGGGGTTTAGTATTAATGCATAGATCGCTGAGGATGTGAGCATGAGGGATATTCCGAGGCTTGCAGGGATTCTAGAGCCATATCTATCGGATAGCCTCCCAGCTATTGGTGCTATCATGCTGGATATGAGGTAGCTTGGTAGCAAGAGCAATGATGTCTCAAGGGGTGTGAGACCCCTTACGCCCTGGAGGTAGAGGGTTAGTATGAATGATGATGCAAACATGCCAACGCTTTGGAGAAATGCTGCTAGGAGTGAGTATGATAGGTATCTATTACCAAAGATCCCGAGGTCTATTACTGGGCACTGGGATCTCTCTGAAGAGATTTCCAAAGATCTCTTCTCGACCAGTATGAAGAGTGCGAGGAGCAAGAGGCATGCAGCCGTGAGTATAGATACGCTTTGTGAGAGACCCTCAAATATAGATCTATAGGATGCTATCGATACCAGGAGGAGAAGAAAGAAGAGGATCGATGCTCCGGGGATGTCGAAACACCCCGGGATTCCCCGCCTACTCTTTATAACCCTGAGGCCTATGATGGAGAGTATTAATCCTATGGGGACGTTTATCAAGAATATATATCTCCACCCGGCATAGGTTACAACCAAGCCTCCGAGAAGGATCCCCACGATAGCACCCATGCTCCACCCGAGTGCTGTGTAGCCGAAAGCCCTCCCCCTCTCCCAGCTCTCGAAATGATCAGCTATGACAGCCCCGCTATTAGCCTGGATCATCGAGGCCCCTATACCCTGAATAACCCTAGATGCTATGAGCATAGAACCGCTCGTCGATAAACCACATAATAGAGAACCGAGGGAGAATATGATGAGACCGAGGTTATACATGAAACCCCTACCAAAAGCATCGCCAAGCCTCCCCAGCTGGGTTGTGAGGGAGGAGATCACGAGGGAGTAGGAGAGTATAACCCAGACCACAGGACCAAGACCAGAGCCGAGATCCTGTGCAATGCTGGGGAGGGCGAGAACAACTATTGTAACATCAACAGCACTCATAAAAACACCAAGAACAACAACCACAAGAACAGCCCCCTTCCCACTAAAAAGCACACCACGCCCCACTACAGAAACCAATACTAACAATACAAGAAAAATATATTTAAAACGTAACACCCTACCCAAGCCAAAACAGCACAAGTATCGAGAAACAATCATGCGGCAAAGCTAGGAGATAAATATAAGCCCCACCCATACTAAGATATAATAGGCGGCGGTCGTCTAGCCTGGTCTAGGACGCCGGCCTGCCACGCCGGAAATCCCGGGTTCAAATCCCGGCCGCCGCACCAGCCCTTATACATCTCATAAACCATGGTAATCAGCATTTGTTCTTCTCGATGGATGCGGTATTTAGGAGATAAAAAAGATCGGTTTTGGCTAATATTACTTGTTATTTGAAATACGCGTACTGGAAGTATATTTGGAGCCCGCTTGGGTATACGAATATTCCTTCTAGGGAGGATGATGCTGCGAAGAACTGCTTCTGTGTGTGGAGGAATATCCATGGGGCTTCTTCCCATATTATCTCTATGGCTTTTCTGTAGAGCTCTGCTCTCTTAGCTTCGTCGAGTTCTTTGGCTGCAGCGTCTATCAATTGATCTACTTGTGGGTTGCAATATCTAGCTATGTTTATCCCCTTAGGAGGTATTTGTCCGCAGGTGAACTGGCTGTTTAGTGTGAAGAATGCCTCAGCGATTGGCGGTCCAACACCCACTAGGGCTGCATCCCATTCGAGCTGGTCTGTGGGTTTGAGTAGTGATGCTATGTAGTATGGCCAGTCGCCTGTTCTTAGCTCGACCTGGATCCCGATTCTGGATAGGTAGGCTTGTATAGCTTCGGCCTGCTGTTTATCCTGCACGTAGCCTGATCCTCCTACTGAGTGTAGGAGCACAATTTTGAACCCGTTTGGATATCCAGCCTCAGCTAGCAGTCTCTTGGCTTTTTCGGGATCATAGTTGTAGGGTTTCATCTTAGCATAGCCGAAGAAGTGTGGTGGGATCGGGGCGTCGGCCGGGATCCCTAACCCGTATAGCACGCTGTTAATGATAGCTTCTTTATCTATTGCATAGTTGAGAGCCTGTCTAACCCTCGGATCCTTGAGAGGTCCTTTAGGTGCTAGGGCGACGAACATTATTAGATTGCTAGCAGGCGTTATGACCTTAACCCTGGGGTCTCCTGATAGTCTTGGGAGGTCGGGGGCTGGGGCTGCGTATATGAAGTCCACATCTCCTGCTAGTAGTGCTGATAGTCTTGTCGATGCCTCTAGTATTATTAGCCATTCTATCCTCTTTATAGGAGGCTTAGGACCCCAGTAGTCATCGTTCCTTTCGAGCACCACCCTCTTACCCTTCTCCCAGGAGGTGAACTTATAGGGTCCCGTGCCAACAACATCGGTGATTGTGGCGTTACCAAACTTCTTGATAACATCGAGGCTGGTTATTAGGAGGTAGCTTGTGAGAGCCCTTATGAATGGTGCGAAAGGCTCGTTCAGGTAGATCTTGACTGTATATCTATCAACCACCTCTGCTCCTTTCACAGGCCCTAGCTGTGATCTTAGAGGAACCCTTGTAGTAGGATCTATCCACCTATCTATGTTAGCCTTAACCACCGTTGCGTTGAACTCAGAGCCGTCGTGGAATCTAACGTTCTTTCTAAGATAGAATGTATATGTCAACCCATCTGGAGAGACCTCCCACCTCTCAGCAAGCCACGGGATAACATTACCCTTCTCATCAAGCCACACCAGGGTTTCATATACATGCCTCAGAACGTTGTGAACCGTTATCGATGTCTGCCCATGAGGATCAACAGTATCTAGATCAGTTCCAAGCGCCACCTTAAGAGTATCCTTCTTACTAACCACAGCCTGCCCCGGCGTTATCGTTGGCGTAGGTGTAGTTGGCGTTGTTGCAGGAGCCGCGGGCTGTTTAGCCGGGGCCTGCTGCATAAATATCAACGCAGAGGCTACAGCACCAACTATTATTATCACTATCACAGCCACAACCAGGGATATCTTCGAAAGACCACTCCTCATATAGATCTCCCGCACGCTATTAACTTACCACACTTATAAACTCTCCAAAGTTCTCCTAAACCTATTAATCATAAACATAATAAAAACATAGCACAAGGATCATCATTCGCAAGAGTCTAACAGGAGATCCCCGTCTCTCGTATCTGTCACCCCATGCATGCTGATCACACCCCAAGAGGTAAGCATCCCTTAGAACATTCTGAAGAAGTCTAAGACCCTCCTTGCCCCTAACTCTATACAGATCGGCTAGCACCATCAGAACTAAATATTAGACTCTAGCCGTAGGTTTATAAGCCGTTCTAGTATAGAACTGAGCAAACCAGATAGAGATCTTATGCGAGTCGATCTGCTATGGAATTGAAAGGGGACAAACGATTTAGGGTTAGTAGGTGGTATTGGTGGAGGTATATGTAGGTACTTCCGGGTGGCTTTATGATTGGAATGAGGATTTGTCTTTTGATTGGTATTTGAGGTATTCGGGGCTTAATGCAGTTGAGCTGAACGCTTCCTTCTATAGATTCCCGTTTCCAGCCCAGGTGGCTGGCTGGAGGAGGAGAACTGAGGCTACTGGGATTCGCTGGGCTGTGAAGGTTCATAGGAGTATAACGCATCTTAGGAGGCTTGGTGAGGGTTCTCTGAATATATGGCGTAGGTTTAGGGGGTTGTTTGCACCGCTTGATGATTATATCGATTTCTACTTATTCCAAATGCCCCCAGCATTTAAGATGAATGAGAAGTCTCTCACAAGGCTTAGGAGGTTTGTGGAGGCAACGGGGCTGGGTGAGAGGATGGCGCTAGAGCTCAGAGACCCTGGCTGGTTTAACGAGGACACGGTAGGGATATGCCGCGAGATTGGGATCACGCTTGTATCTATAGACTCGCCGATAGGTACGTGGATAGTCTCGAGTAACGATATCGTCTACCTAAGACTCCATGGTAGGCAGACATGGTATTCATACGAATACACAGAGGAGGAGCTCGAGGAAATAGCAAGGGCTGTGATAGAGCTAAACCCTAGAAAAGTATATGTATTCTTCAATAACAACCACTGGATGCTTGAGAACGCTAGAGCTATGAAAAAGATCCTCACAATGAGGTAGTAGAAGCCAGCATCCACTCAAACCTCATATAACCTCATATATAGCGCGGAGCAAAGCCCCAATAGGATAGGCAGGGATATACCAATATACAAGGGCTTCCTACAGAACTAAGGAGATCCCACCGAAGAGATCCTGGTGATAACGAAGCTAAGTGTAGAATAGCTAGTATTAAACCTAACCTTCCTGCTTAGATCCTTCTTTCTCCTGTTTTTCTTTCTCTTTCTTCTTCATCATTTCTTCTTTTTTCCTCCTCATCGCTTCTCCTACTCTTATTGATGCTAGTATGTGTAGCTTCCAAGCCTCGGGTCTATCACCATACTCGTCTGTAACCTTTCTAGCAAGCTCCCTGAACTCTAATGCCTCTTCGAGTGTTAACTGATCCTTCTCTAAATAATACTTGATCTTCTCCCACTCCTCCTTGGTTAGAGGGTTCATTGTTGCTAGTCTCATCATCCTAGAAGCCTCCCTCTTAAGCATATCAGCCTCTAGAGGAGCCCTGATTATGCCTTGATAAGATAGATATTCTATTATAAAGAACTCCTGATAAGATCTGAAGGCCTCAGCTATCCTCACGATCCTCGAATCTATATAGCTCTTGATCTCATCAAACCTCTTGTCTATCTCCCCGAACCTTTTGTCTATAGCTTCGAATCTCTTGTCTATTTCTCTGAACCTTGCTTCTATTAACGCGAACTTCCTCTCAAGCAAGTATGTCATACCCCCAAGAGTGGCTAGGATCGGTATTAAGTGCCCAGAATGGTTATTATTACTGTGATCTCTTCCGGCATATTCCTATACTAGGAATGCTATCTATCTTAAATAAATAACCCACTATAACCGTAGTGGTTATGACTATAGCACAAACATATAGCGTTCATGCCTATGCAGCGTGCTGTTAGAATGAGTGATCTGTTAGGTATGGAGGGTGAGAAGATCGCTGTGAAGCTGAGGTGTTAGGATTTTTAGCTTTCTGGAGTGTATTGTGCTAGTATGTTGTCGTACTGGAATATTATTGGTATTCCTCCTGTGTGTATGAAGATCACCTTAGATTCTTTCTCTATATAGCCTTTATCAACGAGATCCATGAGGCCCAGCATTGCTTTAGCCGTATAGACTGGGTCTAGTAGCAATGCTTCTTTTCTAGCAACGTGGGTTATTGCTTCGACCACTTCTTTTGTTATTGATCCGTAGCCTCCGTATGTATATCTATCGATCACAACTATATCCTCGGGATCTATATCGAAGCCCTTAATCCCAGCGTATTTAGCGCCCTCAAGGACTAGGCTGTGAACCTCCTTCTTAATCTTATCCGCGGGGCTACCAACACTGATCCCGATGATCTTTGCATCCAGCCCAACCAACCTAGATCCAAGGATAAGCCCGGCCTGGGTAGCCCCAGTCCCTGTTGCGTGAACAATATAGTTGGGTTTGATACCCTGCCCATAAGCCTGCATCAAGATCTCGTATGCGGCTAAAGCATAGCCCATAACACCCTGGGGAGATGCACCACCACGCCTAACTATATATGGCTTCCTACCCCTCCCCTCAAGATCCCTTGCAAGCCTCTCCATAGCCTCGTCGGCTTCCTCACGGGAATCAACATAGATCACCTTCGCACCAAAAAGCCTGTCGAGGAGCAGGTTACCCTTAGGATCCCTCGGACCAGGAGGTGTGAGAACAAGGTAAGCCTCAAGCCCAACCTTTCTAGCAGCAGCAGCGGTAAGCCTAGCATGGTTGGAGTGAACAGCCCCAGTGGTTATCAATGTATCGCACCCCCTCCTAAGAGCATCTCCCAAGATGAACTCGAGCTTCCTAACCTTATTGCCTCCGAGCGCTAGCTCCAAAAGATCGTCTCTCTTAATATAGAGATCGATGCCCAGCTCCCTGCTAAGATTAACAGCCTTCTCGAGAGGCGACATAGTGTTGATCAGCCTGAACCTCGGGAGATCAAGGATCCTTGGAATCAATTGGCTGCACCACACTATATTGCTCTGAAGTATAAATAGCTATCTACAAAAGCCACAGAGTCCTTGAAACAGCCTCCACAGGCATGAAGCCTACTAGCCCAGCCCTGGTTATTGTTGAAAGGTATAGAGCCTGCTCAAATACAAACCCAGGCTTCCCAATGAAAAGCATAGAATATACTGTGAAGATCTCTATACTATACCCAGCTTCTCTCTATATTTGTTGGCAACATCGATCATTTTTGAGAAGCTTATTCTATATTTTTTCGCATGTGATTTGATATGGCTTATCAGCCTCTCAAGAAAGATCATCGTATGCCCCCTGCCAACAACCTCGGGGTGGAAGGTATATACTATAACACCCTCATCCATGTTATTAACCATATACTCGAAACTAAGGATCCAGTTCTCAAGCACATCACTCACAGAGTATAGCCCGTGAAGCACATAGCTCTGGAACCTAACATACTCAAAGTGCGGGTAATCATCAAGACTCCAGTGAACCGGGATCTCTACGAGCCTCGAGAGAGGCCCCCTAACAACCCTCCCCTCACTATCCACCTCGAGATAGAGCGGAGGCCTATACGGTGTATAGTCATTACCCATGAGGCTCGAGTCATAGATCATCCCATGCTCCTCCAGAATAGAGAGTGTATATTTCGTCAAAGCCCACGAGGGCGATCTATAGCCTTTGGGAACTATATTAGCGGTCTTCTTGAGAGCCTCGATCCCCTTTACAATCACTCTCCTCTCCTCCTCAGGACCTCCCAGAGTCTCCGGAGGCTCGTGTATATAGCCATGGTGGGCGACCTCGTGCCCATGATCCTTTATTAAACCCACCTCTTCTGGGAAATGCTCAGCGGTATGGCCTGGAACGAAGAAAGTAGCCTCTATATTGTGATCCCTCAATAGCCTCAGGATCCTCTTAACCCCTATTGATGCGAACTCACCTCTAGATAGGTTAGTATAGTTAGTCAGCCTCCTAGCTATCCAGGGAGAGTATGCATCGAAATCAAATGTTAAGCAGACATGGTACAATCAACGCACCCTGTATCATTTCCTTAGCATGCTCATAATATATCTTAATATATCTTAAGAGATCTAGTAGCCTAGCAGCTATCACAGCTTTCTATAAGATTAGGTAGTTTTCCCGATCTATCTGTGGTTTAGTGTGGGCTAAACATAGGATGACGAGGATATAGATCTAGACATTACATGATCGTTCGCGGCGTATAAAAACAAGAGCCTACTCCCTCTTTAAAGTTCTGCTCTCTATCCCTATCGAGATCATTGTTAGTGCAAACACTATGATTGTTATGAGAAGCCCCGCAGGGACTATGACCCACCATGCCCCCGAGGCGAGGGCTGCCGATCTTCTTGCATAGAATAAGATTGTTCCAAGGCTTATCGCTGAAGGATCACCCAGCCCTAGAAAGCCTAGCCCAGCTTCTAGCAGGACAGCCGCCCTTGTTGTGGTCACTATAGCAGCCAGGGTTACAGGGATCGATGCCGGGACTAGGTGTCTCAACGCTATATGCCAGGAACTTGCTCCCAGGGCTCTGGCTGCCTCCACATAGCCTGTTGAGAGGATTTGCAGCGAATGAGCCCTCACTATCCTTGCAACACCGGGCCAGCCTGTTATTGCGAGCACGAGTATCACGTTATATATGCTTGGCTTTAGAAATGCTATTAGTATTAATGCGAGGACGAGGGAGGGTGTTGCTAGGAGGAAGTCAACAATCCTCATCATAGCCGCATCTACAAAGCCCCTGAATATCGATGCTATTATCCCCACCACAAGCCCTAGGATCGTTGTAACAATCGCCGCGGAAACCCCTATGAATATCGATGTAAGAACCCCCCTATAGATCATGGCAGCAACATCCCTACCAATATCATCAGTACCTAGGGGATGTGCTAGGGAGGGAGGGCTCAATGGATCTCCCCTGATCAGGTTAGGATCCCATGGGGATAGCAGTAAGCCCGTTAAGGAGAACATGATCATAGCCAGCAGGGATACCAAGCCAGCCAGTATCGCTGGATCTCTTAGCGATGCTATCACAGAGCCTGAAGACCTCATGCCAGGTCACCTAACCTTGATCCTCGGATCTATTAGGTAGTAAATAACATCAGTAACAATGTTAGTGATAACAACCACAAGGATCGTTAAAATAAATATCCCCTGAAGCACCGGATAGTCAGCCCTTAAGATAGAGTCGTAGAGAAGCCTCCCAATACCATTCCACCCAAAGACTGTTTCTGTGAAGACAGCCCCTGTCACGAGTAGAGGCGACTGGTTAGATGTTATGGTGAGCGTGTGTATCGCCACATGCCTCGCTATATGTCTCACCAAAATGATCCTCTCGCTAAGCCCCACAGCCCTTAGAGTAACAACGAAATCCTCGCCCTTCATGCTGGAGACAACATTCCTTATGTATATATAATAGCTAGGTATGAAGAAGAAAGCAAGAGTTATTACAGGACCCACCATATGCAACATATAGTCAGCTAGATATGTGGTGAAATCAACATCAACACCTATATACGATGAAGTACCACTAATAGGTATTAAGCCAGCCTGATAGCCTAGATAGAACTGTATGAGGAGGGCTACCCAGAACACCGGGGCCGAGAATACCAGGTATAGGAGCCCCGTGAAGGTTCTATCAAGAATACCCCCAGATCTCCAGCCTATAGCTAAGCCTAGCAGCGTCCCTATAACAGCTGACAATGCGATCCCCGTTGACATCAGGGCCAATGTGTTTATGAGCCTCTGCCCAAAGATCACCTCAGAGACAGACATACCAGTATAGCTGAAGGAGATCCCGAAATCCCCTCTAAGGATGTTCGTGATATAGAGAATAAACTGCTCGTAGAGCGGTTTATCTAGACCGAATCTCCTTATTATCTCGATCTTGGCCTCGGGATCTAGCCTCGGATCTAGAAGAGACGCGGTAGGATCTCCTGGGAGTAGGCGGAACATGAAAAAAGACACAATTATACCTATAAACATAACCACTGCCAGCTGGGCCGCCTTACGGGATATATAGGAGGTGAACCCCATTACGACCTCCTTCTAAGGATCCTTATTATAGCAGCTATAGCCGCTATGATTATG
>BEWT01000015.1:0-101397 GCA_003116855.1 Desulfurococcaceae archaeon AG1 | reverse complement strand
CCAGGCGCAGCAGGAGGGGCTGGGGTTGTCTGTGGCGGGGGTGTTGTTATAGTCGGTGTAGGTGTGGTTGGAGTCGTAGTTGGAGTCGTGGTAGGCGTGGTGGGCGGTGTTGTCTGCGGTGTTGGGGTTGCTGTCTGCTGCTTCCCTACATAGATCCTTATCCCATCGGGTCCTGGGAGCCAGCCTGCATCCTCTAGGATCTTGATTGCTTTCTCGGGATCGTATTTGAACGTTATGTTTGTGTTTGCATAACCACCGTGCCACTCCTTATTAAGTATAGTATATACAGGCACTCCATACCCTCCAGCAGCCCTCTTTATAATCTCATCCCTATCGAGGGCATAGTTGATAGCCTCAAATATCCTTGTGTCGTTATATCTCCTATAGTTGAAGGCTATATAGATGAGCCATATATCGGGGGTTTTCACAACCCTTAGGTTGGGATCCTTCTCTGCGTCGGGGATGAGGCTAAAGCTTGTAGCGTATCTCTCAGTATCGACATCTCCCCTCTTTATTGAGTAATACCTGGTCTCTGCCTCTGGAATAACCCTCATTATAATCCTAAAGATCTTCGGGGCTCCTTTGAAGTAATCGGGGTTCCTCTCTAGAACAATGCTCTCTCCAGGAGTTCTGCTCACGAACTTGAAAGGCCCTGTCCCTATTGGGTTGGGGTTAGCCCATGTTACGTTCTGATTCTCCCAGATCTTTTTCGGAACTATGAACTGGAAGCTGGTGGCCAGGCTTACTAGGAAGAATGGTGATGGATCCTTCAGGATAAATCTAACCGTATAGTCATCGATCTTCTCTATATCCTTGATCAAAACCGCTATTGCTCCCAGATATCTTGGTGCTTTATTAGCTATGCCGAATTTATATGTGAAGACCACATCATCAGCGGTCAGCTCTGAACCGTCGTGGAACTTAACCCCTTTTCTCAGGTAGAATGTATAGTTAAGCCCGTCTTGCGAGACCTCCCATCTCTCGGCGAGCCAGGGGACTGGTTTGAGATCTGGGCTGAGCGCTACTAAGGGATCGTAGATCTGGGCTATGATCCACAGGGATCTCAGATCTGTTGCCATGAACGGGTTGAGGCTCAGTATATCTGAGGGGAAGGCTATCCTGAACACATTCTCCTCCAGCTTATCGGATTTATACATGTAGAGCAGGCTCCACCTATTATAAGCCTCTATTATACCTCCAGGCATCAATGTATAGTTCTTCCACTCAGCCCTTATCACCTGTGTATTTATGCTTAGATATAGCGGTATGAATGGACCATTAGCCACCATTGCCTGAACCTTCCACGCCAGCTCCCTAGCCTCATCCTCACTCTTAGCAGTTAGAACCATATCTATAAGCCTATCAACCTCAGGGTTTGCATAGCCCCAGTAGTTAGAGCCGCCTGGTATGGCGTTCCTACTATGCATAGCGTTAAGCATCCCAGTAGGGTCTGGGCTCTGGGATACGGCTAGTGCGAAGGAGTCGTAGTCAAAGGTATTCATGATCCTCGGATACATTACAGAGGACTCTAGCTTAACAACCCTGATCTCTATACCCACTTTTTTCAGCTGCTCAGCAACCACCTCTGCAGCCTTATCGGAGAGAGGGAACCATGGGAGGGAGAGCATTTCAAAGCTAAGCCTGGGTCTCGCCTGGGCCTCGGCTACTAGTATGAGCCCGGGTGCTGCTGGTCCTATTATACTCATAACAGCTATAACCAGCATCACGAAACAGGCTAGATCTCTGGTTATAAGGATAATCTGTTCTCTAATCTATACCACCTCACATATACCTGGGATAAAGAGCTCTTATATTTATTATTTTTATATATGGCTAGCAACCCTGCTGTAGGTTAAAACCTAGGATCTGGTTAGACGTTTTACCTGCTATGGGAACCGCGATTTATATATAGCTTTGATTATAATCATTGGTGTCTGTATGCTTGTTATATCTAAGAGGGAGGTTGAGAGGAGGGTTTTGAATATAACTTCTGAGATGGCTAGGAGGAATCTTGATGCCCTCTACCTGGTTTCGGCCGCGAATATAGCTTATGTTACTAACTTCTTCCACATACCTACTGAGAGGCCTATTGCTGCTGTGGTTCTCTCAAGCGGTGAGAAAATCCTTATAGTCCCTAGGCTTGAATTGGAGCATGCCGAGAAATACTCATACGCGGATAGGGTTTTGAGCTATGATGAGTATCCCGATGAGAAGCACCCAATGCTGGTTATAGCAGATTATCTGAGAGGGCTCGGGCTTGAGGGTAAGAGGATAGGTTTCGATGTTGATGGCTATGCCCATATATATGGTTATAGAGGTCCTAGGCTTAGCGAGGTTCTTAAGGCTAGCTATAGCTATGAGAGGGATTTGATCGAGAATATGAGGCTCGTAAAATCCGAGGAGGAGATAAGGCTTCTGAGGGAGAGTGCTAAGTGGGCTTCGCTAGCCCATAGACTGCTCCAGGAATATACAAGACCAGGGCTATATGAAGACGAGGTCTCGCTCAGAGCGAGCATGGATGCTACAATGGCTATGGCTAGAGCACTCAAAGGGATCTACAGACCAGCCGGCTGGGCCTCGGGAGCAAGGGCAGGCTTCAGAGGACAGGTTGGGAAGCACTCCTACTACCCACACTCCCTCACAATACATGCGATCATAAAGAAGGGAGACGTGCTAGTAACAGGAGCAACAGCCCTTGTAAGCGGTTATGGAGCAGAGCTCGAGAGAACAATGATCGTTGGAGAACCGTCGGAGGAGCAGAGAAGGTTCTTCAAATTAATGCTCGAAGCCAGAAGAATAGCGCTAGAAAGCATAAAACCAGGAGTAAAATGCAGCGATGTCGATAGAAACGTAAGGAGATTCTTCAAAGAAAAAGACCTAATGAAATACTGGAGACACCACACAGGCCACGGAATCGGCCTAGAATACCACGAGGCACCATTCTTCGACATAGGAGATAACAGAACACTCGAGGAAGGCATGGTAATGACAGTAGAACCAGGGATCTATGTTGAAAACCTAGGAGGATTCAGACACTCAGACACAATAGTAGTAACAAAAGACGGCTTCGAATTCATAACACACTATCCAGAGGAGCTAGAAGACCTAATAATACCAGCATAAAAACACACTCACACGATACATAATTTTTTATAGCGCCCCTATCCTCTCTAATGGATCTCACAACAAACTCCGTAGTAAACCCTTGAAGCAGATCCTTAAGCCCAGCCAGCCTTGCCTCCACCTCCTCAAGCTCTATCCTTCTAACCTCCTCCTCAATAGCCCTCCTCAATATATCGGAAACCCTGATCCCGCGTGACTCAAGCTTCTCCTTAACCTCCCTAGGGATCTTTATAGAGACTGTCACATACCTACCCATACTACTCTATAACAACTACCACAGTAAGCATATAAATATACTACCATATTCTCACCCATAGCCAAACTTCTTCAGAGCTAGCCTAAAACAGAGATAGGAGAGAGTAAAGAGAGCCTGATCCGTAACACATTGTCTGGAGAAACAGTCCTTGGGGATAAAGCCTCCTAGATAGCTATAAACATTAATAAAGATCTATAACTGGATCATAGATCTACTATAGAATTGAAAGAACGAGGACAGGATCTCAGCGATTCTGCGCACAGTATCGCTAATAGCTAGATCTCGGTGTGTCAAGGTGTTCTCCTTAGTGGTTATTAGAATGGTGGGGCTTATCTACT
This sequence comes from Desulfurococcaceae archaeon AG1, assembly GCA_003116855.1. Taxonomy (GTDB): domain Archaea; phylum Thermoproteota; class Thermoprotei_A; order Sulfolobales; family AG1; genus AG1. Next base: position 97,680 of record BEWT01000015.1, on the reverse strand, counting down.
AGTGGGATCGGGGGCTGTGTTGGGTATAGGGGTGAGAATGCTTGAGGTGTGAGGTTAATAGGATCTATGTTATGGATAGTCTTGTTGGTATGAGGAGGTGTTTGGATGATGGTGAGGTTGATGTTATTGTTACATCGCCGCCTTATAATCTTGGTGTGAGGTATGGTGTTTATAATGATAGTATACCGAGGCATGAGTATCTAGCCTGGATGGATAGGGTTGCTGCCGAGCTTAGAAGGGTTCTCTCGGATCAGGGTTCTCTTTTCCTCAACATGGGGTATAGTTATAGGGATCCCTGGGTTGCTTGGGAGGTTGCCTTTGTCTTTAGAAAATACTTCGTTCTCCAGAACGTGATCCACTGGGTCAAATCGATAGCTATTGAGAAGAAGGATGTGGGGGATTACCCAAACATAAGGGGCGACATAGCCGTCGGGCATTATAAGCCGGTGAATAGCAAGAAATACCTAGCCATAAACCACGAATACATATTCCACTTCACAAAAAACGGCGATGTAGAGCTTGATAAAACAGCAATAGGAGTCCCCTACCAGGATAAAAGCAACATAGGCAGGTGGAAATCAGCAACAAGAGATATCAGAGACAGGGGTAACGTGTGGTTCATACCATACGAAACAATAAGATCTAGAGAAGAAAGACCCCACCCCTCACCATTCCCACCAAAACTACCCGAAATGTGCATAAAACTCCACGGATTAGAGAGAACAAAACTAGTCCTAGACCCATTCATAGGCATAGGAAACACAGCAATAGCAGCAATAAAACTCGGCATAAAATACATAGGCTTCGAAATAGACGAGCAATACGTAAAAACAGCCGAGAAGAGGATAAGAGAAACACTAGCACGTATAAAAACTAAATCACAACCAAGCAAACAGCAAGAGGGAGGAGAAAAAGCTATAGAATCAAGACCAGCGTGATTATAAAAACTAAGACCTCTTATACTTAACCCTTCCCCAGGGCTCCTTAGGAGCCCACAAACCCGTCCTAAGCGCCGTTAGCTCTATAATCTGCGTGTGATCCACAAACAGGTTCACATCTCTACCAAAGGTATATACATACCACCTAAACACAGGCCTCTCAGCAGCCTCGAACATGAGCTTCTCAATCCCAAACCTCTTAACAAGAGCCTCAACGATATCCACCCTCCACTTCCTCACATTCTCTGTGATGCCTTCAGACTCAACCATAATCTTCCACGCACCAGCCGATAGATAGATCTCCACATCCCTCAGCATATGATCATATGGCATGCTCTCTGTCTCCCACTCCTCATGAGCGCCCCCAGCACCCTTGACAAGAGAGACCTCGGGCTTGGGCTTAAGCCCAGCCCTTCTCACAGCCTTAACAAGCTCAACCTTATCCTCATCATCTATATCAATATAGCCGGAAGAGATCTCAACAACATCGAACTCAAGCGATAAAGCCTCGTCTAGGTATTTATCAAAAGCATCGGCACCCTGGGTCAGAACCTTCTCAGTGAAACCGCCTGTCGATACAAGAATCCCGTGATCGTGGCAAAGCCTGTTTATCCTCAACACGATCTCCCTCGGATGGAGCCTCATAGAGCCCCCAGCATATTTGAATATATCGATATAGTCACCAGCGATCTTAAACAGCTCCTCAAGATACGTGGGTGTCACAACAACATAGTAGCTACCCCTAATCTCCGTCATAGCCTTATCCCTAGGCTTGGGCGGTAGATCATCTATTCTTATGAACTCAAAGGCCTTCAAGCCAACACCACTATATCTCCCCTCAGAGGCATATAGCCTAAAGATCTCGTGGCAACAAGCTGATCGGAGCAGCCCCAGCTATCCTTTAGAAGAGAACTTAGATCCTCTGTACTCCATTATAAGCCTCTCTAGATCCTCCTCACTCATTCCAGGCTTCTTTGGTATTGCGTTGTAGAGCTCTCTATAATACCCCTTGATCTTCTCCAACGCTGGTCTATCTATAAGCACATATTTGTTCGAGATAGTGGCAACCAACTCAGGAGGTGTTTCTATACATACCACATGCTCATCCCTATCCCCTGTGTATTTGAATGGACATCTCGGTGCTATGAGGGCTATTCTCTTCAGCCTACTCCTTATATACTCTATATCCTGTCTCTTCAGGGACTCGGGGTCTTCTGTGTAGAGGATATAGATCCCATCTATAGGTCCTTTTTTAACTATATCCTCGAGATCCTCCTCATCTATCGGGGCATAGATCCTCTGGATCTTCCTATACCCCCTCTCATCATACTCAAGAATTATCCTCCTCAGATCCTCGAGACTCCTCCTAAGCTCTCCAAGAGCCTCCTCAAGAGATCTATAGGAATCCTGGCAAGACCTAAGCCTATCTATCAAGGAAGCCACAGCCCTCTCCCTCTCAACCTCAACCCTAACACTCCTCTTGAAAGCCTCATACTCACTCGAGATCCTTCTAAGCTCCTCCTCAAGCCTCCTAATCCTGTCTAGAAGAGCCTGCCTCTCCGAGAGAAGCTCAGAGATCCTTCTCTCAAGATTCCTTATCTTACCCTCATCCTCGATAGCTTCTCTAACAAGCTTCTGAATAATACTCGTATCCCTATACAGATCCTCCTCCAAGCTCCCGATCACATCCTCGATAGCAGCCTCTATAGCTGAAGCTATGCTCGAACCCTTGATCACCTCGGCCTTAACCCTCGACACAGGGATCTTGATCTCGAGGGACTCTAGGATCCTCTCAACCTGCTCAAACTTCTTAGCATAGCTCTTATAAGCCAGGAGACAAGCCGCAAGAGCATCCCTCTCATGCACAGACCCAACCTGGTATCCCGAGGAGGCTACCAGAGAGCTCTTCTCCTGATCACTAACAACATAGTCAGGCTCGTAAAGCTTGGCATTAAAGGCAGCAGCAACCCTCCTAACAGCCTCCGGCACGGGTTTCTTATCACTAGCAACAAGAACCGGGGTTCCGTATCTAAGTATAGAGGATATTGCCTGTAAAACATCGCCACCCTTTATAGTCTCTGTAGCTATAACCCTCCCATCAAGATCTATCACAGCAACACCATACTCACTCCCAGGATCCACACCAGCTATTACAGGCCTCATCCTCCTCTCAATATTCTCGGAAATCACTATCCTAGTCCTAGCAATAGGTCTGACTCTCACAGTAACATACCTACCCCTCTTACTCCTCACAATCCCAGCAAGCTTATCCTTAGGAGCATCGATTATAAACACAGCCCTGTCAAGACCACCCTCAGCCTTTCTATAGGATAGCTGATAAGGGATCTTAGCACTATCCAGAGCATCCTTAATCCTCCTCACATACCTAAGAACAGCGGTTCTCAAACCCCTGAGATACCTATCCTCAGAACTACCCCCAGCCCTCCCAGACCTCCCCTTAGAGACTATAACCTTCGTCCTCTCCTCCCAAACCCTTATAGGATGCCCCACACCCCTCTGACCAAGCATAGCCAGTATCCTAGCAGTGCTCTGGGGATCCTGCTTCCTCCTACTCTCAAGCAACCCGTGCTCAGCAGCAATATCCCTGAGATCCTTGAAACCCTCAGCATCACTGAAAGTTGCCAGGAGTATCTGGCTCCCGTAGGGGAATAGTGAGAGTACCTTCAAAAGCTCCCTCTTAGACCTGGCAAGCTCGTAGAGATTATCGATCACTATATAGTTAGGCTTATACTCAAGGGCAAGCCTGATCACCTTGGGTAGTGGGAGATCTGTAGCCTCATATATAACCTCCCCACCCCTAACAATGCAAACAGCATATGTCGCCCTAAGCCTTGAGGCCGGGCTCCCCCTATAGAGATCTATCCCCATAGAGACTATACTATCGCCGCCCATCGCTCCCAACAACCCTTGCGAAGAGATCCTCGGGATCTATTTTCAACCCATATTTCTTAGAGAAGAACTCGGCTATATATCTAAGATCCCTCCTAAGGATCTCGTGGGAAACACGATCACCAGCCTTGATCCACTGGGGCCAGTCGATAACATAGCCATTCTCAGCACCACCACTCCTCGAGACTATAACGTTGAATGGGCTTAGATCCCCGTGAACAATCCCAGCATCTATATAGGCTTTCCTAGCCGTATCGATAATATCCTCCAACACCGCTGAGGGGTTCTCAAGATCCCCAGCCCTATATAGATCGATACCCTCTATATACTCCATAACCACAGCATTATACTCCCTACCAAAAGGCCTTGGAACCCTAGCCCCAACCCTGCTAAGGATCTCTAGAGCCCTATGCTCCCTCTCAGCAGAGATAACACTCCTAGCACCCCACCAGAGCCTCTCAAACCCCTCGCCATAGCTCCTAACCCTAACCACATGCCTGAAGCTCTTAATACCTATCCTGTGGAACTTAACGATCAGGGGCTCTCCATTCTTATATGCCAGGTATACCAGGCTCTCCTTACCAACACCTATTCTATCGCCGAGAGCATCTATAACACCCCTCCTGAGGAGACCGTGTAGAGAGGCTATGTTGAGCCCCGTGAATGTTGGTCTATACATATTCCCATAAACCTTGTGGGGAGCTATTAGACGGTTGCCCACAAGACTCCTAAGGATCTTTGGTACATGTGTCTCTGGAAGACCTGTCCTCCTCTTGATAACCTCTATTGGTACGTGTTCATATAGCTTTACAAGAGATGCAAGGCTTCTGAGAACAAGGATCTCCTCCCTAGATAGGTTTGAATAGATCTTCAACAGGAGGGGCAGAAACCCACCTCCTAGCTGGTAAGGCTCTTCTCACCATACTCAGCAGGGATATAGTCGGTAGAGATATAGAGTATCTGGCTACCCCTAATCAATATCTTCCCAAACTTAGTAGCAGGCTCATCGCTCCCCTCCCTAACCTGCACAGCATCGCTTAGAACAACATTCATAGTCCCATCTGTAAGGTCAAGCCTCCCCACAAACTCCGAACCATCCTTCAATTTAACCATAACAGTCTTAGACATAGCAGCCCTCAGAATCTTTATAGGGCTCTCTGGCTTCTGCTGAGCCGGCAAGACATCACCAATAAGTATAGCGAGGAGACGTTAAAAAGCTTAGCCACACATATGGTCTACGCTTGTCAATCTGTTAAATAGAGATCCTTGTAAACACCTCCCTAGGAATACACGCTGAGACCGTATATGTGGGTACATCAACAACCTGACTAAGCCTGAGGAAACCAGCCACGCTGAACAGAATATATGCCTGGTATCTATCATAACCCATCCTCTCCAAGAACTCGATCATGTTGAGAAGCCCATCCCTAGCAGCACTCGTAGCATCCTCAGCACTATCCAGATTAAGCCCTGCTATGCATATATAGTCTTTATAGGCTTCCGCAAGGGGCGAGGGTCTATAGAGAGGTCTCTTCAAACCATACTTCCTAGCACCATCCTTGATCAGAGAGACAGAAAGCCTTATAACACCCCCCATCTCTATAGCAGTAACACTAACCTCACCATCACCCTGGGCATAGTGCATATCACCAACAGATAGTAGAGCTCCTCTCACGAAAACCGGGAACAGGATCTCTGATCCTGGCGCGAGGTTCCTCACATCTAGATTACCCCCATTTTCTCTCGGAGGCAGAGTCCTAAGACCCTCAGAAGCTATCGGCTCTCTAGAGGGTACAGCACCCCTCGGGTCTGGGAGGAGTACGAGACCTCCTTTAGATGCTATCCCAGCCTCCCTAGACCTCCACTCCCTAACCTGCTCCCTCGACGGGGCGACACCGATCACGCCTGGGAAGGGGGCTGCGGGGATCCTTACGCCAGGTATATCTGGGCTTGATGCATAATGCCTCCCAAGTTCCCACCTAACCTTGTAGGGTTTGTCAAACACGTCTCTCAGAAAGCCGAAACCCTTTGTTACAAAGGTATAGCCAAAGCTTCCGAGAGGTCCCGCATCAAGGATCCTCACTACTAGGAGATCACCGGGCTCGGCGCCTTTAACATAGATAGGCCCTGTGAGCGGGTGGACAGGGCCTGCATCTATATTAGCGATATCGCTAGTGTCAGGCGTATTCCTTATCTGGCCATCCAGGGCGTCGAGAGTCTCTAGCACGATCTCGTCATCAGGGCTTATCTCGACAGCCGGCTTTATATCGGGGTGCCATCTGTTATGACAAACATCCTCTTGATCTGCGCATCTCTTATTGGGAGAGACGCTAACCTTAACAACCAAGCTGGGCACCAAGTGTTTTTGGTGATGGCTATATAAATCCCTACCTCTTCAACGCTCGATTTCTTACTATGGATTAAGGCGGGTCGTGTGGTGTTAATAGCGTCTATTATATAGCTCTTATAGTGATTCTTTTTGGTGTTGCTCCACGACCTTGGATCTTGTTATGAGATCCCTTAACTCTATAGAGGAGAACAAGAAGATCAACGCTATAGTTACGTGGAACCCTAACGCTGAGAGAGAGGCTAGGGAAGCTTTATCAACAGGTTTAGAGATCTTCCCAATAGCTGTTAAGGATAATATTATGACGAGGGGTATTAGAACAACCCTTGGCTCCAAGGTCTTCTACGACTTCATACCATCTATAGATGCTGAGGTTATCCGCAGGATCAAGAGATCAGGCGGGATCGTGGTTGGAAAGACCAACACGCATGAGCTAGCCTCAGGCATTACAACAACATCCTCGGTTTTCGGTCCTACGAGAAACCCCCATGATCTCTCAAGAATAGCTGGCGGGAGTAGCGGTGGCTCTGCAGCAGCAGTTGCAGCAGGGATTGTCCCAGTAGCTCTTGGGAGTGATACAGCAGGTTCTGTGAGGATCCCTTCATCCCTCTGCGGCGTCTATGGCCTGAAACCCAGCTATGGCTCGATCCCCTCCTCAGGGCTTTATCCCCTAGCCCCAAGCCTAGACCACATAGGGATCATTGCCTCAAACACCGAATGGATCGAGAAGGTATTCAAGATCATAGCCAGACCCGATATACTTAGAAAGAAGGTGAGAGAGATAGACCCAGATAAAGCCGTGCTAGGGATCCCCATAGGACTCTTCAAAGCCTCTGAAGAGGTTGAGAAGGAATTCTATAGATTCCTATCAGGCTTCAAATACAAGGAGGTCAGGCTAGAGCTAGCAGTGAGAAACCTATACTCAGTATTCCCAGCGATAAGGTATAGCGAGGCTACAAGAACATTCCTAGGCATAAGGGATAGGTGGGGAGAGCTCCACCAAGATGTGAGAAGACTACTAGAGAGAGGACTTGAGTACAAGGCTACAGAATATATAGAGGCCCTCCACATGAAGGAAGCAATAACCAGGGAGTTCGATAAAGCCATGAAAGACGTTGACTTCCTAGTAACACCAACAACCCCAATCCCAGCACCAAAAATCGAGGAAGTCCTGGGAAGAGAGGATGGAGAGATAAGAACAATACTTACAAGCAACGTGATCTACCCATCCCTCGTAGGAGCCCCAGCAATATCAATACCCCTCCTAAAAACCGGAGGCATGCCAGTAGGAATACAGATCATTGGGAAAAGATACCACGACCTAGAACTAATAATGTTCGCCTCAAAACTAAGCAAACCACAAACCTAAAGAACCAAGACTAATCCTCACCTCCCACTATCCACGTGATCCAGAGCTCTCACTCTACTAGATACTAGATACATACCCAGTCTATGAGGCTTTGCGGATTTAAGACTACGAATATAATCAATGGTATTATAGGAGGTAAAGCTCTACCTTCTCGAGTTTACCAGCTTTTGGATCCACTCTAAATCCCATCTTTTCCAACGCTGTCACACCTAGTAACGCATCTACACCCTGAGGTAATTTAAGATCAGGCCAGACCTCTATATCTCCATATGTAACCAGACCCTCAACCTCTATCTCTCCACCACCGTATCTCACCTCTATAGCTTCGCCACTAGGGAGCCTCTGGATCCTTTTATGCCTAAGCTCTATACCTAGATCCTCGATATTCTTAGGTAGCGTGATCAGATCGCCATAGAACCCGGTGTCGACGAGTGCCCTAAGAACAGTTTCGCCCCTAGAACCACGGATCTTAGCACTAACTATTACAGAACCCACATCAAACCGCCTCTATTCAGTATTATAGCTAGACCTCCTAAATCCCTCTTCCAATCATATCTTTCAATTTTCTATAGCAGATCGACCCTGTGGATTTATGGGTTGTTGAGCTCAACAGCATAGGCTCTTATTTAGATTTAGTAGATCATCATCCGAATGGCTTAGAACGTTGTTTTCATCATCTAGAATCTATAGAGATCGGATCGTCGTCAACATGATGTTATGTGAATATTAGGAGTGTTTCTAAGTGTGGTTTTAATGATCTATGGTGGTGAAGGCTGGTTTGTAGACTGATATTCATGCCATATTCTCAATAGATCCTCGAGACCTTTTTCTAGGGATATTGAGGGTTCGAAGCCGAGGATTTTTCTAGCCTTCGATATGTCTGCGAGGCTGTGTTTTATATCGCCGGGTCTTGGTTTGTCGAACACCGGTTCTCCTTCGAGGTTTGCTAGCTTCATTATTAGCCTTGCTAGCTCTAGGATCGAGATCCGTTTCCCAGATCCTATGTTGAATATCTCATTATAGGCTTTTCTCTCTATAGCAAGCTCTACGGCCCTGGCTACGTCGGATACGTGGATGAAATCCCTTGTCTGGGTTCCATCACCATAGATCCTTGGGGGTTCTTTTCTCAAGACGCTCTCTATAAACCTGGTTATAACCCCCGCATATGATTGGCTCTGCCCGGGGCCGTAGACGTTGAATAACCTTAGGATTATATATTTCAAGCCATAGATCTTTGAGAAGAGCTCGACAACCTGCTCCCCCATAGCCTTGCTCAAACCATATGGTGAGATAGGCTTTATAGGATGATCCTCAGGTATAGGGATCGCAACAGGATCTCCATAGACAGAGGCAGAACTCATATAGATCATCAGAGAGCCTGAATCGGCAGAAGCCTTAGCAACACTAGCAGTCCCAGCAACATTATTGCTAAAATAGATCCCGGGATTCTCCATAGACTCAGCAACATCGACATAAGCAGCACAGTGAACAACCACATCGAAACCCCTGAGATCCCTCACTCCTGTAACATCGACCCTCACAACAGGAACCCCGAGCTCCCCAAGCCTCTTAACACCAAGCCTAGAAGCCCTCTCCATACTATCATATACAACCACATCGAAACCCCTCGAGAAGAGATGGATAGCAATATTATGACCTATAAAACCAGCACCACCAGTAACAAGAACACGCAGTCCACAACACCAAACAACATACAGACAGCAAACTTATAACAGAGCGTGGGCTTCAAATTAAGCTAATCTATAACAGCTAATCAAGGCTAACATAGATATACACAAACCCTCTCCGATAATACCAGGTATAAATGCTCATAGATATTCTGGGGAGAAAGCATCCAGTTAAGCGATATGAATCCTATTCTCGGTGATCGTATCGAATACATGAACCTTGCTTGGATGGATATATAGCCTTACCTCCTCACCCTGTGGGTAGAGCTTAGTTTTAGCCCTGAGGAGTGTTCCGCTAACATCTATGTGGATTATGTATTCCGAGGCGAGATTCTCTATGAGAACCACCCTCCCCTTTAAAACCACTCCTCCTTGGATCGGTTCAAGGTATATGTCTTCAGGCCTGATACCAACGCTGACTTTCTTCCCAACAAGCTCGTCCGGAACAGAGCTGTAGGGGATCAGTGCGAACCCTATATCGACTCCCCGATCTGTTATAGTACCCTCTACAAAGTTCATCGAAGATCCTATGAAGTGGGCTACAAACCTATTTAGAGGCTTGTTATACACCTCATCAACAGTTCCCACCTGCATCACCCTACCCTTATTCATAACAGCGATCCTGTCAGCGAGGGCCATAGCCTCAACCTGGTCGTGTGTCACATATATTGTTGTTATCTTTAGCTCCCTCTGTAGCCTCTTGATCTCAGCACGGGCCTGGACCCTCAGGAGAGCGTCTAGATTGCTCAACGGCTCATCCATCAATAAAACCCTTGGCTCAACAGCAATAGCCCTTGCCACGGCTACACGTTGCTTCTCACCGCCAGACAGCTGGAATGGGTATCTCTCGAGGAGGTTCTCGATATTAAGCATACGGGCAGCAGACCTAACCCTAGCATCTATCTCGCTCTGAGGAAGCTTCTTAATCCTGAGTGGGAGGGCTATGTTATCATATACCTTCATGTGAGGCCATACCGCGTAGCTCTGAAAAACCATCCCCACACCCCTCTTCCCCGACGGCATGTCTGTCACATCAACACCATCGAAATAAACCCTACCGGATGTTGGGGTCTCAAGCCCAGCGATTATCCTGAGAATCGTGGTCTTACCACACCCCGAGGGACCTAGCAATACAAAGAGCTCCCCACTACTCACACTCAGCGATACATTATCCACAGCTATAACGCTTCCAAACCTCTTACTCACACCCTCAAGATCGATCTTAACCATCTCACCTCACCCCCGCAGCACCCCACATAGCGATCAAATACCTCCTGATATATAGCATGAAAATAAGGGCAGGGGTAACCATGATCGTTGTCGCCGCAAACTTATAGGGATCTGGGAGCTCGCCACCCGTACCCATCACATAGGGCGTCATAACAGCTGCTGGCAGGGTTCTGTTGAAGGAGCTCAGGATTATGGCCGCAACGATCTCGTTCCAGGATATGAGGAAGGCGAAGAGCGCTGTAGCCGCTATACCAGGCGCGGCGAGCGGGAGGGTTATTCTGAGCATTACCTGTAGACCGCTCATTCCAAAGACATACCCAGCCTCCTCAAGATCCCTTGGTACGCTTCCAAAAACACTTGATGCTGTGAGAACCACAAACGGTAGCGATATCGCTGTGTGGATGAGGGCTATGCCTATAAGCGTGTCGTAAAGCCCTACCCTGATGAAGAGCACCGCGAGTGGGACAGCCATGATTGCTATCGGGATCACTTTGAAGAAGAGTATGGCTAGCTTGAGGGAATCACGCCCCCTAAACACATATCTCCCAATAGCATAGCCCGCTGGAAGGCCTATGATCATGCTGAGGATAATTGTCAAGATACCCACAAGAACGCTCCTCACCAAAGCCTCACCAACACCTAGCCTCAGATACTCCTCATAATATCTAAGCGTATACCTTCTCGGCAACACGTTCTCATAGTAATCCACCAAATCCGCGAAAGAAGATAAAATGGTATATGTGATCGGTACTGTTATCCAGGCAATGATCAGCATCGAGATTATGAAAACCCACACGCGGCGCATGCTACGTCGCCCCAGCAGAGGGTCTTAGGAGCTTTATATACAGCCCACCCAGCAGCAGAGTTACAAGACCTATGAGAAGAGCCCAAGCAGATGCAACACCCGGGTTAAGCCTCATGGAGTACCAGTAAACAACCTCCGTCGCCAGGACACGGACATACTCCCCCGCTAGGATGAATATAGGACCCACAACTTGTAGTGCGAATAGCGTTCGTATTATAAGCGCTGTCTGGATATAAGGCTTGATCAGGGGGAGTATTATATATCTCAGCTTCTGCCACAAGTTAAGCCCAAACACATCTGCAGCCTCGAGATAGTCCCTGCTTATCATCTGCATACCAGCATAGATTATGATGAAGACAATCGGGGTAGCTCTCCACACCTCGGTTAGGAAGATCGCTAGAAGAGTTCTATCTATAAACTCATAGCCGAAGAAATATATAGGTGCTGAGATAACCCCGGTGTTTATCAACAGCTTGTTCAGAAAACCGCTGGAGGAGAGCATGGTATACCATATAAGCGCGGCTGCCACCTCATTAATAGCTAGCGGTGCGATGAAGAGGTATAACACGAGCTCCCTACCCCTAAACCTGTTTAGGAAGAACAGAGAGGCGAAAATAGCTATCACAATCTGAGCCGGTATAACAGTCGCTATTATCAATGTAGTATATAGAGCAACCTCCCCCAGCCTAGGACTTGTCATAACCTCAACCATGGGGGAAGGGTTCCCGAAGAGGGCTAGTGAGAATGTATAGAAGATAGGGTAGCTGATAAAGAAAGCAAGATAAGCAAGGCTTGGTGCCACAAGGATATAGGGTATATGTTTACGGAGGGGGGAGGGCATGGGAGAAAAACCCGGGTTATTCTTTAAGGCTCGGGCATCTTTAGTTCTGCAAATATAGCCTTAAGCTTAGGCTCCAAGCCCGATAGCACGGCTCCTATATCCTCGCCCTTCAGGACTATCCTCTCAAACGCCTCTCTATATATGGCTATGAAGTCACCCGCCTTCCCTCCAAGCGGTGGTATAGCTACCGCTATGCTGTCACGCGCGCCAAGCTGTGCTGTAACACCCTCAGCTATCTTCTTCACGCCAGGATCCGTTATAGCCGGGGTGGCTTCAGAGACTACGGGGAAGAAGCCCACTCTCTCAGCTATCCTTGCCTGGGTCGAGGGTCTTGTGAGGAACTCCACAAGCTTCCAGGCCTCCTCTTGGTTAGGAGCACCCTTGGGTATGGCTAAGCCGGCTAGAACAACTATATACCCTCTACCCACAGGCCCTTTCGGGACGGGGGCTACTGTGAATTTCTCTGGGCTTGTTTTTAGAGCTGAAATCACTCTAGCAGTGTGATCCCAGGCTAGCCAGACATCCTCCTTAAGGAGAGGATCTGCCATTGCGCTCCAAGTAGTACTCTCAGGATGGCTATACCTCCACAGCTCTTTAAGCAGACCCCACATCTGAACAGCCTCAGGGCTGTTGAACTTCTGAGCCTGGTAGCCAGTGTAAGAGACATATAGATAGCCGTGAAGCAGCCTGTGGAGAAGACCGCCAGCCCCGGCTGGGAGCCCTACCAGCCTCTTCCCAGTCTTCTCATATATATTCTTAGCCCACGCTAGCATCGCATCCCAAGTCCATCGCTCTGTCCCTTTCACGACATCGTCTTTGGTAAGGCCGCTAGGCAGATAGTCAAAAGCCTTGTTATTGATCACAACGACAAAAGTAGCGGTCATCCATGGGACGAACGTGGTTATACCATAGATCTTCTTATGATCCTCTACGGCTCTTATAGCAGCCTCAAGAAAAGTCCTACCACCCAGCGCGCCAAACCTCCCCAGATCCTCGAGCAAACCCTTACTAGCAAAGAAATCAATCTCTGTTGAAAGTCCGCCAACCAAGCTCACAGTGATCCTCCCAGCCTTTATCTCGGCCTCAAGCTTGTTCGCTATATCCACATAGCCGAATGGTAGGAACGAGACGTCGATCCCTGTTTCCTTGTAGAATTCTGTGAGTAGTTCTACCATGAAAGCCTGCTCCGCAGGCGGGGCTAGCTGTGTAGACGCAAACAGTATCCTGATAACTGGTTTCTCCATAGGTGGTCTTGTGAACATATATATAGCTGCACCAGCAACTGCTGCAATCACGATAACAGCTATTATGATAGCAATAGTGCGGGTAACAATAGCTTTCGATAACATACTTCCCACTCAATATCTTCTACACATACAGGTTTATAAATCTTTTTTATAAATATTTTTTATGAAGAATCTAGCGAGGTAGCCGGCCTGTGGGGAAACCTGGCGAAACGCCTGGCTCAAGCAGTTGGAGAGAGGATCTTATGGATAAGCTGGCAAGCGCTTTCGCACTACTCGGCCTAAGCCGCTTCGCCGCAGAGGTATATCTAAAGCTACTAGAAAACGGCCCTATGTCGCTGAGCGGTCTGAGCGAGAGCCTCGGGGTAAAGATCTCGCAGGCCCATCTCTATTTAAGAGAGCTGATAGCCCACGGCCTCGTAGAGGTTAGCTATGGAAAGCCTAACCTCTATAAAGCAGTATCGCCCAACGTGCTGGAAAGCCTTGTTGAGGAAAAGATAGCAAGCCTAAGAACCTCGGTGATAAAGAGGCTTGACCAGCTATACCAAGAGACGCTGAGGAGAGGGAGGCAGGCTGAGAAGGAGCGCCTCATATATATACTGAGGAACTGGGCTAGCTTCACCAGCAGGGTAGCAGAGGTGGTTGATGCAGCAAGCACAGATCTAGTTGTATGTGGGGACATGCTCTTCGTGGAGAAAATGCTCAGCGCCATAGAGGAGAAGGAACGCAGCGGTGTTAATACCTATGTCTTAGTATATGAAGTACCCGGAATCCCTGTAGATGTATCGAGACTCGCCGGGCTTAGCAGGGTTAAGAGATACGTCTCAGGAGATTTGCTAGTGATAGCCGATAGCTCGATAGCAGCTATTGCCCAGAGGAGATACGGACCCTACAGATCACCAGCCTATGGCCTTATAGTTGAGGAGCCCGTTATAATCGACTACATACAGCAGGATTTCTTCTCCAGATGGTTTAAAGGCGTAACAATTCGAGAGGATCCTGTGAGAACACCAGCGAAATTCACGATCTTCAGGCTAGCCCTCTACGAAATACGAAGGCTTATCAAAAGCGGTTGTAAACCCGAGGTTCATATCTACGGAACATGGGTTAAAAGCGGTTTGGAGTGCGAGGTTAAAGGCATAGCTGTTGATGTTGTGTTCGACAGCACACCAGGCATAGCACAGCTAGTAATAGACACGCCCGAGGGTAGGCTCACGGTTGGAGCCCAGGATGCCATTATAGAAGATATAGCAGCCCACGAAGTGCATGTGAGGTGTGTCTAGTGCCGCGCGTGCTTCAATTTAACTTCGAGGATAGGGATCTCATATACCTAGACAAGATCAAAGGAGCAGACATAGTGAAGCTAGCCATAGACATACATAGCGACACTATAGTCATATTCGCCAGAGACGCGTGGGGCAGAGCTTACTATGACAGCGAGGTAGCGAGAAAAACATCTAGACTGAGGAACAGGGATCTCTTGAGAGAGGTGATTGACGAGGCAAGGAAACACGGGATCAGGGTTATTGCGATGATAGGACACACAACACACCCAGAGCTCTATAGCAAGCACCCAGAATGGGCTCAAAGAAATATTGAAGGACTGGTTATACATATGGATACAAACCCCAGATCCGAGGCTAATGCAGAGCTAAGATGGCCTCTTATGTGCCTCAACTCACCCTTCCTAGATGTGGTGGTTCGCGAACTCGAAGAGGTTCTTAACCATGGCGTTGATGGTGTGTTGCTCGACTCATTTAGATACATGCCAGATCTTGAGAGAGCCTGTTACTGCGGGTTCTGTAGAAAAGCCCATAGAGAAGATCTGGGCAGGGATTTGCCGGAATCCGAGCAATGGGATACCAAGGCCTATAGAGAGACTTTTAGATGGAGATATAACGTTAATGTCAAGGCTATAGAGAAGCTATACAGAGCCCTCAAGAGTAAGAATCCCAAAGCAGTGCTAGCATATAACAGTCACCCAGCAGGCTGGAAGGGCAGGGCAAACACCGTGGTCGAGCTAGCAAGGAATAGTCTAGATATAATATATGCAGAGGCATCCGAGGTCGATTACCAGCCACCAGGATTCCTAGCCGAGATGGTTAAGCTATCAACCGCCCTATCAGGGGGTAAGCCTGTCTGGTCAACACGTAATGCTTTCCACACAGCACTAACCACTACTTCTACCACCCCGGTAGCGATTAGACAGGGTATAAGGGAGATATTCGCAGCAGGAGGCTCGCCAGTAGTGCTTGTATTCAGCTCCACCTATATGCAGTCACGATACTTCATAAACCCCGTTCGCGAGGCTTTCCGCGAGATCGAGAAGCTAGAGGAATACATGGATGGCGTGAGCCGCTTGAGATACGCTGCTGTAGTATATTCTAATAGAAGCCGTGACTGGGCTGGGAGAAGCGATCCTAGGCATGTGACAGACGAGGTGAGGGGGTTCTACTATGCCTTAGCATATAACGGCATACCTGTGGATTTTGTCACCGATCACCAGCTCGATGATGGCTTGCTCAGCGATTACAGAGTATTGATACTACCCTACACAGCCTCGCTATCAAGCAGGGGTGTTGAGAATATCAAGAGATACTCAGCCAACCATGGTATCGTGGCAACATACCTCACATCGATCATGAACGAGGATGGCGATATCCTCGAAGACTTCCAGCTATCAGAGGAGATAGGAGTCTCATATAGAGGTCTCGTTAAATATCCATGGAGCTATATAGCTATAAACCGCGATCACCCCATCACACGTGATGTTCCAGACGAGATAATCCTGTGGGGAGATTTCGACAGGATATTCAGGGAGAGAAGAACCCCACCATCTATAGCGTGGCATGCCCGAGTAGAACCCCATGGAGAGGCAAGGGTGCTGGGCTTTATAGGCGAGCCTGCAAGCGACTATGGGTTTGAGTACGAGAATGGGAGATCACCACCACTCCTAGGATCGCTAACCAGAGACCCAGCACTAATAGTCAAGGAACCCAGAGCAGTGTACTTCACAGGACAGGTTGGGAGACTATACTGGAGACTAGGCCTACCACACCACGAGCAACTCATACTAAACTCCATACTCTGGTCAGGAGGCGATCCCCCAATTAGAGGATACTCAGAAGGACTATTCCTACTCGAACCATATAAAAGGAACGGTCAGATCATCGTGCACCTGTTAAACCTAACATGTGATAGGCGCGTCATAGCACGAGGCAACATCGATGATCAAACAGCATGGCACTCCACAGTAGAAACAGTAATGCCTCCCCGCCGCGTAATACCAATCGAAGTAGAGATCGAGATCAAGGAACTCGAACCCCTCAAAGCATGGTCACCTCTAACAGGCAGAAAACTCTCAATAGAGAAGAGAAACAACAGCACTATAATAAGGACAGGACTAGGAGAGTACGAGCTAATAGTTCTGGAAACAAAGTAACAGCGGAGAGAGCAGATCACAGGCTAAGTATCAGCCCTTATAATGCCCATTAAAGACCCTATAGCTGCTTTCATAAAGATGCTAATGAAATCTCAGTTAGCCTATAACAATTAGATCTTGGAAAGGAAGATCCATTATAATAAGGATAATATGGTAATCACTAGCACTACATATCGCAGAACGATTCTTATACACATGTTTTTGTATATGTCTCTTGCACATGGATCTAGAACCATTGGTTAAACTCAGGGTTAAGGTGGATCCTAAGAGTCAGATTATATTTCCTAAAAGAGATATGAGTGAGAGAAAATGGATATATCTTTTAAGGCTTAGATAAGGTGGGATGACCATTAGAAGCATAGAATCCGTCAAAGAGATCATTGAATGGATCAGGAGAAGGAAAGAAAGGATCGGTGGTAAGGAGGCCATTGGGAGACCTAGCTGATGTAGATCTTGAGGAGGAATTCGAGTAAAAAATCCTGTGGATTCAAGCCTTCCAACCCCGCAGCTAATCCATGGATCGTTGAATTGTTTGTAATGCCTTGCTTGTGTTTTTGTGGTTTTTATATGTAGTCAGTTGTATAGTGTGTGGGAGGGTTATTGGGGCTTGTTATAGATCTTTCTGGGTTTGTTGGTTATAGGGATGTGTGGATGATCTCTATGGGTCTTGCATCGGCTAAAATAGAGGGTAATGTTATTGAGATCCTTAGGAAGAGGCGTGAGGAGTTTCTAGAAAGTATTATTATGAGGGGTGAGAGATGCTATGGTGTTTCAACAGGTGTTGGGGGTTTAAAGGAGTATTCCGTAGATCCTGTGGAGTTTGCTAAGAGATCTAGGGATTTTTTAAGGGAGCATGCGGCTGGTTCAGGATCGCCTCTGGATCGGGGTATTGTGAGGGGAGCCATGGCGATCCTTGCTAAACAATTACTGAACGAATACTCAGCCGTGTCGCCAGAGATCCCGGGGCTTTTGGTCGAGATGCTTAACAGAGACATAGTACCCATAGTCCCTAGATATGGATCTCTAGGTGCTAGCGGGGATCTAGCACCAATGGCCTATATAGGCCTAGCCCTCGTTGGGGAAGGGCTTGTTGAGAAGAAGGGGAGGAGAATGAGTGCTGTCGAAGCCCTTAAAGAGGAGGGGTTAGAGCCTGTCTCCCTAGGTCCTAAAGAAGCCCTCTCAATAATCAACAACACCGCTATGTCAACATCGATAGCTGTCCACGCACTCGTAGGGGCTGAGAGGCTTCTTAAAATGCTCGAGCTCGGAGGCGCTATAGCTATGGAGGCTATGGGGACGCCTGGAGAGCATTTAGACCTAGATCTATGCTTGTTGAAGAGACACCCAGGCGTCTCTAGAGAGGGTGAGAGGTTGAGGGAGATCCTAGAGGGCTCGGGAAACCTAGGTAGGTCTGGTGTTGTCCAGGATATATATAGCTATAGATGCATTCCACAGATCCTTGGGGCCCTGAGCGATGCCATTGGCTTTGTGAGGGAAACAATAGATAGGGAGATAAACGCTGTAACCGATAACCCCCTGTTCATTAAGGGGAGGTGTGTTAGTGGGTGCAACTTCCACGGGATCTCGATCGGGATAGCCATGGATCTTCTCTCAATAGCCCTAATACCAGCCCTCACACAGAGCGAGAGAAGAGTAGCAGCAATACTTGATGCGAGCATGAACAGAGGCCTCCCACCATTCCTCTCAAAAGACCCTGGGAAAAGCCCTGGCTTAATGATGCTCCAATACCTAGCAGCATCCCTCCTAAACAGGGCTAGAGGTCTAGCATACCCAGCAACCGTTGATAACACACCAACATCAGCGAACCACGAGGATCATGTGAGCAACTCCCTCAACGCAGGGCTCAAGGCCTTAGAGATAGTGGAGCTAGGGATGAGGATAGCAGCGATAGAGATCATGGTTATGGCGAGAGCCCTATCAATGAGGAGCTGGATAGATAGCTCGAGCAAGCGTGTTAGAGACACTGTAGAAAAGATCCTGGAGATCCCTGTCGAAACCCAACCCCTAGGCAGTTCTGTCGAGACAGCGTTATCAAAGATCCTGGAGATGATCGGATACTAGGGCAAAGAACATGATCGCTAGAATCAATACAGAACAAGAACAATAAGGCTTAGAAACAAGGATCAAGCCTTCAGAGCAATATATCTGCAGGGATCCGCTAGAATCTAGGGACACGTGATGAGTGTTTTCAGAAAACCCGGGGAGAGAATGATCAGGGATCCCGGGGATCTAAGGCTAGGCGATATTATTAGGAGTAGCACCGACTGCTCATCAGAATGCTTATGCATAGCCGGGGTTCCCTGGGATTGGAGCACTGCTGGAAGGCCTGGGGCTAGGTTCGCACCATCTAGGCTGAGGGAGTATCTCTATAGCTATAACCTTCATAAAGATCTGTGTTTGTGTGATTGGGGAGATATAGCGATCGCGCCAGGAGATCTTGGAAAAACCTCGCAGAGGATCTATGAGGCTGTCGAGAATCTATCGAGAACCTGCAGAGGCTTCCTACTACTGGGAGGGGATCATAGCATCACGAGATACTCAGTATCCTCAGCCCTAGAAACACTTGGCGGGAGAGCCGGGCTTCTGGTGTTCGACGCCCATCTAGACCTGAGACAGCTATCCGAAGGCTTCTCATCAGGAACATATCTCAGAGATCTTCTCTCCGAAAGAGGAGATAGGCTTAGGGTAGCGGTTATAGGTGTGAGAAGCCATAGTATTCCTAGATACATGCTCAACCTAGCCGAGAAGCTTGGGGTTAAGTATTTCTACTCAGAGGATCTAGATGCTGGAAGCGTGGTTAACACGCTTAACGAGATCTTCTCAAACGTTGACTGGATATATATTAGCTTTGACTCCGACTCCCTGGATCCCTCACAATGCCCCGGAGTGAACTCGCCATCGCCCCTAGGGATCTCCCTCAAAGACGCTGTAAAGATCCTTGATATGGTTATGAAGAGATACAGGATCGTGGGAGGAGATATTGTTGAATACGCACCACCGCTAGACCAAGGAGATCTGTGTGGGAGAAACCTAGCCCTGATAGCCTACAGAATTATCAATAACATGTGGGAGAGCTCTGCGAGATATAAAGCCCCTCAATAATCTGGAACCTGTTATCCAGATATCACAGTCCCTCATGCACGACACAACCACCTGGGTTCTTAACAACCATGCCGTTTTTTATCACACATACTATGGGTGATCTATGCATTAGATAGCCAAACCACCTATAATGGGGGAAGGACCATATAACGAGATCCGCTTTTGAACCCTCAACAATAGATCCAACCTCACCCTTCAATCCAAGGCTATGGGCAGCGTTGACTGTAGCAGCGGCTATAGCGTTTCCCGGGGGTATTGAGAGATAGTTGACAGCAAGGTTTATTGTCTCAACCATATTGAGGTTCATAAGGGCTGGGGAGTGATCGGTTGCTATCGCTACTATAGCCCCGAGATCTAGGAGCTCTCTTGAGGGAGGCTTCTTACCAACTATAGCTAGAGCCGTGCTTGGGGCGAGTATGGCTGTTGAATCGCTCACCGCTATTCTTTTAACAATCTCTGAGGGGGTTTGGTTGAGATGATCGAGGGATACTGCCTGAACCTCTAAACCAACATCGCTGCATCCTATATAGCTGAACTCATCAGCATGGATCCTTGGGACCAAGCCTAGGCTTCTCCCAAGCCTCAGAATAGTCCTCGACTCCTCAGGGTTAAAGGCGCCTCTATCGCAGAAAACATCTATAAATCTCACCCCAAGCTCCAGAGCCCTTGGAACCAAGCTACCTCTATAGGCTTCAACAAGGGTTTTGAAATCCACACCAGGCATCGGTACGTGGGCAAGCAGTGTTGGTACGATATCAACGAGGCTTGTCTTAACAGCCTCGCCGAGGATCTCGAGAAGCCTTGCCTCATCCTGGGGCGATAACCCATAGCCTGTCTTTACCTCAACGGTTGTCACGCCACTTTCTAACAAAGCATCTATCCTGGTTGCCAGCGATGTTAAAAGGATCTCTCGATCTGCTTTCGAAGTCTCCCTCATGGTTCTCAGAATCCCGCCTCCCCTAGCCAGTATATCCCCATAAGACACTCCCCCAAGGATCTCCTCCCTCTCATCCTCCCTAGATCCGTGGTATAACAAATGGGTATGGGGATCAACAAGACCCGGGGTAACTATATATCTAGAAGCATCTATATACCTCCTAGCCCTATACCTCCTGAGAATATCATCGCTAAGCCCTACAGAAACGATCCTACCATTGCTAATGGCTATAGCCCCATCCTCAACACAGCCAAGAGGTCTGCAATCAGCACGACCCCTCACAACATCCGGAAGGGAGAGCACAAGTTTAGCTCTAACTATGAGATCAGCGTTAAAAGACATCATATAAAGCCCTATTACTTATTCGCTACCCAAGGTATTAGATAAGCTACTTATAACATGATTATGAAATAATGCTCGAGCAAGGGTTGCCGAGTCATCTAGCCACGTCGATCTAGGATCATGGTGTTTATTCTACTATCCGCTATACCTCGTTATTTTGCCTAACGATCAACATCGCTATAGATCGTTAAGAAGATCTGGATTAAGGCATGGAGAGCGCTTTATACTCTCTCCAGGTGTATTGTAGTGGTGATCATGTTCGGGAGGCCTATTGATAAACTGATCCAGAAGGGTTATTATGATCCCTCAACAAGAAGTGTAAGGGCTATAAGGGGTAAAGAGCTCCATGTTGAGAGCGGGGACTGGCAGATCGAGGGTGCTTTGAGAATGCTCTTCCACGTCCTCGATCCTGATGTTGCTAAGGATCCCAAGAACCTGATAGTCTATGGAGGCACTGGTAAGGCTTGTAGGAATTGGGAGGCCTTTGAAACAATAGTCGATACACTCATGACTATGAAGAGCGACGACACCCTCGTGATCCAGAGTGGAAAGCCTGTAGCGGTGTTCACAACCCATAGGCTCGCACCAAGGATTGTTATGGCAAACGCACTCCTAGTCCCAAAATGGGCTGACTGGGATTACTTCCTCGAGCTCGAGAGGAAAGGATTGACGATGTATGGGCAGATGACAGCGGGGTGCTGGGCATATATAGGAACCCAGGGGATCCTCCAGGGTACTTATGAGACATTCGCCTATGTTGCTGAGAAGCATTTCCAGGGATCTCTGAGCGGAAGAATAGTCCTCACAGCAGGGCTTGGAGAGATGGGGGGAGCCCAGCCCCTCGCTATCAAGATGAACGGGGGAGCTGCTATAGTTGTTGAGGTTGATAAGAGGATGATCGAGAGGAGGATTAGGTTCGGCTACCTCGATACATGGACTGATAGTATTGATAGCGCTATAGACCTTGCCGAGAGGTATTCGCAGAGGGGTGAGGGTATATCTATAGGCTTGCTTGGCAATGCTGCTGAGGTTTACCCAGAGCTGCTTAGAAGAGGTGTTAATATATCTGTGGTTACTGACCAGACACCAGCCCATGATCCGCTCAGCTATGTTCCTGCTGGAATGAGCCTGGAGGAGGCCATGGAACTCAGATCAAGGGACCCGGAGAGGTATAAGAGACTGAGCCTCGAGAGCATGAAGAGGCAAGTAGAAGCTATGGTTGGTTTCATGAGGAGAGGGGCTGTCGTCTTCGAATATGGTAATAATATTAGAAAGATGGCCTACGAGGCAGGCTATAAAGACGCATTCTCATTCCCAGGGTTCGTGCAAGCATATATAAGACCAATGTTCGAGGAGGGTAGAGGACCATTTAGATGGGCATCCCTCACAGGAGACCCCAGAGATATAGAGATCCTTGACGACGAGGTTATAGAGATGTTCAAGCATAACAGGAGACTGGTTAGATGGGTTGAGAATGCTAGGAGATATGTTAAGTTCCAAGGCCTCCCCTCAAGGGTTGTATGGCTAGGCTATGGAGAGAGATCCCTTTTCGGGCTGAGGATAAACGAGCTCGTGAAGAGAGGCGTCATAGGCCCCATATGGATCGGGAGGGATCATCTAGACACAGGATCAGTAGCATCCCCCTATAGAGAAACAGAGGGAATGCTAGACGGCTCCGACGCAATAGCAGACTGGCCAATCCTCAACGCACTCCTAAACACAGCAGCAGGAGCAACATGGGTCTGTGTACACCACGGCGGAGGAGTGGGTATAGGCTATAGCATCCACGCAGGGCTAGGCTTAGTCCTCGACGGAACCAGGGAGAGCGATCTAAGGGCTGAGAGAGTCTTAACAGTAGACCCAGGGCTAGGCGTTGTGAGACACGCAGACGCGGGTTACGAGACATCCAAAAGAATAATAAGGGAGAAAGGGATCAGAGCCCCCTCAATCAAACAATCCTGAATCCTGAAAAGATAGACAACTAACCAGGATCGCGAAGCATCGAAAACCATAGAGAAAGAAAACAAAAAGATCAAAAACAAAAACAGATCCATGGTTGAGAAAAACAGAAGATCCTGTGGGAAAGAGGAGCGAAGATGTCAAGGCTAACAAACCCGACAATAATCAAAAACAAAGATCATTCTCAATGCAAAAGCTTGTAAGCCAAATAAGAACACGTGTAATAGGTGATGTCGATCTACCATAGAATTGAAAGAAAATATTCAGGTTTTAGGAAGCCCAGAGATCCCCTTTAACCAGTCCTGCTATAGGCTCTATGAGCTATATGGGCTATGAGTATTAGGATCAGCAGGAACGCGAGTGTGGGTAGTATGCCCAGGGGGCCCATGATGCTGTAGAAGCTCATGTTTGGGAGGGGCTGGGGTAGTATTGATTTCCACCACTGGTAGTGGTAGGCTAGCACTGGCATCCCTATCAAGATTGTCGATGCGAGAACCACCATGGAGTAGATGCTTCCAGAGCCTGCTCTCCACTCGCTGCTAAATATACAGGTTCCCGCAATCCCCATACCGATCCCGAATATAACTCCTCCTATAAAGATCTGTAGCTGCCCCGCGCCCTTGGCGAGGGCTAGGCTTAGGGGTGCTCCTTCTATATATAGGATCCAGACTCCGATCGCGTATATGGCTATGGCTATCAATACGGCTTTGAGCATTTTCCCCGAGCCCCATATGGGTGATGCGATCTCTCTAAGCCCTGTGGCCCAGCATAGCTTTGATAGATATCCTATAACGCCGAAGACTATCCCAAAGGCTAGGAATAGGGATGCCCGGGGTTGTGAGTATAGTGCTAGCAATACTGCTAGGAGTGCTGCTAGGATTGTTAGGGGTATTTTTAGATTTGGGGGAGGGGCTAGGGATCTCGTTGTTATGGGGCCAGCCCTGAATAGGAAGATCTTCTCAAAGATCTTGCTACCTATGAACACCCCAGGGATCATGCCTAGCGTGAAGGAGACAGCATTCAGCCCGGCTGATGCCCATGCACTGAGAAAGTTACCTATGTTGCAGCCGAGAGCAAGTCTAGATCCATAGCCTAGGAGGAATCCTCCCAAGAGGGCTTGGATCAGCATCCATGTATTTGGCAGATGCTTTAAAGAGAACTCCCCCAAGGCTAGCGATGCGATCACACCGCCCAGCAGGATCCCTATAACAATCATCTGCGCCGGATCGCTAAGTGGGTTGACAAGGGGGAATTCTTTGTAATACTGGGTAGCAGCTATCCCGGGATCGATTACCGATGCCCACACAATACCCCCAAGCTTAGACTCACCAGTAGTTATCCCCCATATAGATCCTCTACCAAAAAAGACTAGATCAGAGTATGTAAGAGCTATCGAAACAGCACCAAAGATCAAGGCATAGATATAAAGACCATAGCGACCCCAGAAAACACCCCTAGCCTTGAGAACCTGCTGAACCCTCTCCACCAGCCTCACCCCCTCTCAATCAAGATCCTCCACACGCCAGCACCTATCTTATCAACCCTAAGAACTCTGTGACCCTTACTAGAAACAGCCGAAGGCACATTCTCACAAGACGCTGGATTATCTATAATCACCTCGAGAACCTCGCCCCTCTTTAACTCCGAGAGCGCCTTCAACGTAAAGATCTGTGGATAGGGGCACACATACCCCCTAAGATCCAGTCTATAAAGACCCGGCTCCACATTATAGATCCTCACTTTACTCAACCTAATCACTACCACCTTATTACATAAAGTCGCTTATATATTTTTCCTAAAGCGCTGATGAAGTCACCACAAGCACTCATATATTAATACATAAAAACGAAGTTTCATTTTCTTTAACCTATAATAAATATAACACCAACAATCACTAAAAGATAAGACGTCTCACTTCCTGCCAATAACTCACATCAATATATCATTTCTTCGCCATAGTTAAGACTGCTTCTCCAGAAATGTTCTTAGAATCGCTTGGTTTTCAACAAAACCAATCACTATGTTTATATGTCTAAGAGGCAGAGCTGTAAGATATAGAGAAACTCAAATGCATATAAACAAAAGAGCCTTATAATATTAATTGTTGTGGATTATTCCTGCCAGTTGGAAAGATCCCGTGTATAGATCATGGGGTAGATTTAAGCCCACACCCATGGATCCCAGGAATATCTCTGAAGAGTGCTTAACATTGTAAGCTGAATAGATCGAATAGAAGCATAATACAGACTATTTAGGAATCATTAAACAGTCTCCGATCCCGGTTATCTTCCCCATATCAGATTGGCAAAGCTTATAAGCTAGATAAGCATGGATCTAGCGATAAAGTCGATCTACTATATATAGGATTAAAAGAGAACACCTTTAGCATATATCTGTGTCAGCCCTTCTAGAACCGTTTTTTCATCTATCTCCTCTAACATTCGAGCCGCTATGCCTGCTATGTGATTTATCCCCATGAGAGCTATTGCTAGTGATTCTGCGTTGAACGTCCTTATAAGCCCCCTTTCTGCCTTTGTATTTAGTCTTTCTGCATATCTCCTTAGAAATGGTACGTAGTATTTCGCGGCTATACTAGGATCTATGTATTCTGACTCTCTAACTATTCTGTAGATATTCTCATTCCTCCTAATAAAGCCAAGGAAGCATGCTGATCCTTTAGCCTCGGTCTCAACAGGATCCTCTATACCCTCTATGCATTCGGATAGATATCTTCGCAAAACCCTCCCTATAATGATCACCAGATCTTCTAAAAGCTCCTCCTTACTCCTATAGATCTTGTAGAAAGAACCTACAGAATAGCCAGCTCTATCCATGATCTCATAGATCTTAGTATCCTTGAAACCTTTAGAGTTAAGTATATCGAGGGTTGATATCAGAATGGGCTTCTTACCCCTAGGAATCCCTGGAGCCTCAAGCACATTATATTTCTCTATGAGCTCCATGAGGCTTGGTGGTTCCTTTATTGGGGTTATCTTAGGGATCTTCTGAGATCCTAGCCCCTTGAGCACAAGATCCCCTGAAACCTCTATATCGATCAATATGTTCCCTTCTAGGTTGAAGATCTTTCTGAAGAGGTATATAAAGCTAGAGCTCCCAACTATGGCCAGCGATATTATCCTAGGATCCTGGTAGCTGAGCTCATAGAGCCTCTCTCCAATAAAGCTCCTAAGCAGGTCAAAGAGCCTCCTATAGTATAGCTTAGCAAGGCTCTTTTCCACAAACTCGTATTCCCGAAAGACTCTGTGAAAAGCCGTTAGGATCCTGTCCTCGAGAAGTGTAGAGAGTATATGTAGAAGATACCTGATCGTTATGCTAACGCTGGCCGCCTGACTAAGGTGCGAGCTTATCGCCTTTTCTAGATGCTCAAGGGAATAGTCTATATAGTATCTAAGCATATCCTCCTTTGAATCGAAATAAGTATAGAAAGAAGGAACGGAGATCCCTGCTAGCTCTGAGATCTCTTTAAGCGATATATCTTTATAGCTTTTCTTAAGTGCCAATTTCGAGAAAGACTCTATTATTTTCTGCCTAGCTATATTAGCGCTACTCCTACGAGGCATATCCGGGCTTCCTAACTAATATTAGAGATAGTATGTGTAAAAATTTATCCCTCTTCTTTATGTATTATTAAACGGTGATTCACTAATGAATCACAATAATGCTTATGAACACCCAGTCCCCGACCTAGCCGAAGTCGGGGCAAGACTATATCCTGATAGAATAGCTATTGTTGACTACTCATGGGGATCTAGGGAAGAGTATAGCTACCGTGACGCTGCTAAGGCTGCTGATAATATTGCCTCCATGCTGGAAGAGATCGGGGTTGGGAAGGGAGATAGGGTTGCAGTTCTATCGTATAACAACGCTGAGTATGTTTTCGTCTACCTGGCAACCATTAAAAAAGGAGCAATACTGGCTCCACTGAGCTGGAGAGCCACGCCTAAGGATCTAGCGTTTATGATAGACGATGTGGAGCCCTCGCTAATATTCTATCAAGAAGAGCTCAAGGATCTATTAGAACAGGCCTTAAAAATCAGCTCCCCCAGACCGCTGATAGAGAAGATAGAGACCCTCAGAGGGATCTATAAGAGACAAATCCAGAGGGACTATAGAAAGGAGAATGTCAGGGGTAGCGATATAAGCATGCTTCTATACACCGGGGGAACCACGGGTACTCTTAAGGCTGCTATGATACCCTACAGGCAGGTTATATGGAATGCGATAAACACAATAATTAGTTGGGGCCTTACAAGAGACGATATAGCTCCTCTCTTCTTCCCGCTATTTCATACAGGAGGCTGGCATGTGATAACAATACCCCTCTACATGATCGGGGGGAGGATTATTATTACAAAGAGATTCGATCCTGAAGAGGCGCTAGACATTATAGAGAAAGAGAAATGCACATTAGTGATAGCCGTACCAACAGCCTTCTACATGTTAACAAAATCCCCCAAGTTCAAAGATGCAAGCTTCAAGAATATTAAGTTCTTCAAAAGCGGTGGGGGCATGAGTCCCTATAGCCTTGTAAAGATCTACTGGGATAAAGGGGTCAGATACTTCCAAGGATATGGGCTAACAGAAGCAGGCCCCAACCTACTCTACACACCACCAGAGGATATGGAGAAGAAGCCAATGAGTGTTGGAAAGCAGAGCCTCTTCGCCGAGCTAAAGATCGTTAAAGATGATGGAACCGAAGCCAGGCCAGGCGAAGTGGGCGAGCTACTCGTGAGAGGCCCTATAACCTTCTCAGGATATTGGAAGAGACCAGAGGAAACAAAAGAAACGATTACAGAAGATGGGTGGGTGAGAACGGGAGATCTGTTCATCAAGGATGAGGATGGACACTACTATTTCGTCGAGAGGAAGAAGTTCATGATAAAGAGCGGTGGGGAGAATATATACCCCTTCGAGGTGGAAGAGCGTATTAGGGAGCATCCAGGAGTAGAGGAGGTAGCTGTCTTTGGAGTCCCTGACGAGAAATGGGGAGAAGCTGTAGCAGCAGCTATAAAGCCCAGAGCAGGCTATCAAATAGATCCCCAGGCTATAAGGGATTTTCTGAGGGGAAGGATAGCTGGGTATAAGATCCCTAAGTATGTATGGATAGTCCACGAAATCCCAAAAACCGCAGTAGGTAAGGTGGATTATGTATATTTGAAGAAAAAGTTCTCAGAGCTTCTAAAGCAACAGGGATCTTGACAGATCACTAGATCTCATCGATCGGGGACCCGTGCTTCTCGATCAGAACCCTCTTTAGGATCTTCCCCGCAGGGTTTCTAGGTATCTCATCGACTACCGCTACATATTTAGGCATCTTATACCTAGCTATCTTCCCTTCGAGGAAGCTCAGGATCTCGTGTTTGGTGATCCCCAAACCGCTTCTCAATTTAACAACCAGCTTGGGAACCTCTCCCCACTTCTCATCCGGAACAGGTATAACTGCACAGTCCTCAACAGCTGGGTGTTGGAGCACGAGCTCCTCTATCTCCCTCGGGTATACCTGCTCCCCGCCGCTCTTTATAATATCCTTCTTCCTATCAACTATATAGAAATAACCCTCATCATCGTAGAAACCTATATCTCCAGTATATACACATCCATCCCTAAGCACAAGCTTTGTTTCCTCAGGCATTCCCCAGTATCCTGAGAAGACTAGAGGACCGCAGAACACCAGCTCCCCATACTGATTAGGACCCAGTATGTTCCCGTTATCATCAACTACAAATACTTCGTTAAAGGCGAATGGCTTACCAACGCTCCTCCACTTCTTCTTCATATCGTCGAGAGATAGATCCTGTATAGGAGGTGTTAGATTATTAGGCCCTGCTTCGGTGCTCCCATAACCCTGAGCCATCTTCACATTTTTCGCCCAGAACTCCTCCAAGATCCTCTTGTCTATATGGGAACCCCCGCTCATCATCCACTCAACGTTCCTGAAAGAAGCTTCTCTAAAGTCTCTATGCTTAGAGATCATATAGTACATAGTAGGAACACCGAATATCGTGAAAGGCCCTTTCTCGGTCTCTATGATCTCCAGGAATAGCTTCGGATCGAATCTCCTAATCATATAAATCATGCCTCCTCTGGCCAAAAGAGGCAGGATCAATAAGTTCCATCCTCCGGTGTGGAATAAAGGTAGCAGTGTGATCGTCCTATGATCCTCTCTTAACCTCCACGTCAGAATCTCTGAGAATATGTTAAAGAGGATCTGTCTATTAGATATCACAGCACCTTTAGGAATCCCTGTAGTCCCGCCAGTATATAGGATCATCCGCGGCTCCTCAAGAGAGGCCTTTCTCGAGATCTTGATACCCTCTGCCTTAAGGGCTTCCTCATAGCTATACTCATCCTCTCTTGGTTCGCCATCAACAACCACCCTAAAGATCCCGTTGATGCCTTTAAGAGCCTCTGCTGCGAGATCTCTGAATACTGATTCATAGAATATCACTTTAGGAGCGGTATTCCTGATAATGCTTCTAAGCTCGCCTCCCAATAACCTCCAGTTAAGTGGTACAAGTATGAGTCCTAGCATTCCTGATACCTTAAACAGATCTATGCACTCAATCCTGTTAGTGAGCATATAAGCGATCCTATCACCAGGTTTTAGCGAAAGGTCTTGGAGAAATCTGGCTATTTTTGAAGATCTTCTCCCGAGATCGCTATAGCTATATTTATAGCCTGACACGTAGTCGATAATTGCTGTTCTCGAAGAGTATATCCTCTCAGCCTCTTCGAGTATATCCTTAGCCTGGATATACTGCCCAAGGAGGTTTGGTTGCATACCCACCAATATCTATTTACTATGAACCACTATTTATAAATATTAGTATAGTCTAGAGAGAAAAAGCTTTATATTCTTACTAGTGAGTCACTATGTAGGGAGTTATTTTTCATGGTTGGGATAGTTAGTTATGGAATATACTTACCAGAACGTGTAATTACTAGTTATGAAATATCAAGAGCATCCGGAATCCCAAAGGAAGTTATCGAGGAGAAACAGGGGTGGAGGATCAAGAGGATCAGCGATCATCATGAGATGCCCTCTGAAATGGCTATAAAGGCTGTCGCGAACGCCATAGAGGCGTCAAAGAAGCTAGGGATCGGGCCTGACGATATAAGGGCTATTCTCTATGTTGGTAGCGAGTTTAAAGACTATGGTGTGTGGATGATGTCAACAAGAATCCAGGATGCCCTTGGAGCCAAAAACGCTTTCGCCTTTGACATAGTCGCAATGTGTGTTGGCTATGTTGTGGGGCTCGCCATAGCCAAGAGGATCAGCGATCTTGCCGAGAACATATTATTAGTAGCAGCATCTAAGGAATCCTACCTAGTTAATTATAAGAACCCTAACACCACCTGGATCTCCGACTTTGCTGATGGCGCCTCAGCAGTAGTAGTATCTAGATCATATATGAAGAACAGAGTACTTGAAAGCTCTTTTATAAGTGATGGGAGGTTCTGGAACATGGTTGTTGTAAAGTCCCTCGGCGCTATTATATTCAGAGATAACAAGAACCCAGAATACATAGAGAGGCCTTACTTCGATAGCTTGATCGATAAAGACCAAGTGAGAAGCGACCTCACAAAAACAAGCAAGGAGAACTTCGTTAGAGTAATAAGAGAAGCCCTAGATAGGAGTGGGTATACGGTTAAGGATGTAGATCTCTTGGTGATCAACCATATGAAGAGAAGCTTCCACAGAGAGATTGTGAAAGAACTCGGCCTAGAGGAGGCAAAAGCACCATATCTCGAGGACTATGGACACACACAGAGTAGCGATATGATTATAGGACTTGATATAGGGATCAAAAAAGGCCTCATCAAGGACGGCTCCGTAGTAGTCCTAGCATCAGGGGGTACCGGTTTCTTATGGGGAGCCACCGTACTGAGGTGGGGATGAATGCCATACGTAGTATCCCGTGACGCCAAGATCTACTATGAGGTGAGGGGCTCAGGCCCCCCGCTAACCCTCGTTGAAGGGCTTGGATATGCTATGTGGATGTGGATCCTACAGATCGAGGATCTATCCAGAGACCATATGGTAATAGCGTTTGACAACCGAGGTGTTGGGAAGTCTGATAAACCGCAATACCCCTACACCATGGATCTCTTCGCCGAAGATCTAAAAGCGGTGCTCGACAACCTAGGTGTAGCATCGGCACACATACTTGGGGTATCGATGGGAGGGATGATAGCACAGCAGTTTGCACTGAAATACCCAGAGAGGGTTAGATCACTAATACTCGTAGCCACACATCATGGGGGTAAGGATATAGAGAGACCCCCCGAGGAGACGCTAAAAGCCATGTATGGACCCCCGCCTCCCCATGTTAAGGATGAGAAGGATCTATATAGGTATAAGATGAGCTACGCACTATCAAAAACATGGATCGAGAGTAACAAGGATCTCTTCGAGAAACTAATAGATCTTAGGGTTAGAGAGCCACAACCCTATGATGCCTACATGAACCAGACCATGGCTATACTGGGTTTCGACGCCTCTGCCTCGGTATCGAGGATAGAATGCCCAGTGCTAATAATACACGGAGAGGCTGATAGAGTAGTTCCTCTGTCTAATGCGTTCAAGCTCCACTCAAAGATCAAGAACTCAACACTAATAATATTCAAGGGAGCCGGGCATGTGGTTAACATAGAGAGGGCTAGGGAGTTCAATAACATTGTGAGGAGATTCATAGCAGCAGTTGAGAGAGGAGAATATGAACCTGTAAAGGAGCCCCTAATGATTAACGGAGAAACCCTGGATCTACCTTTTGTAAGGAGGTGAGAATATGGTAGGTCTCGTGGGTATATGGTATAGGTCTCGATATAGGTTGAAACAAATAGGATCCCTGGTAATAGCAACTATACTCCTAGCAGCAACACTAGTAGCCCTAGCCAATGTGGCAACGGCCCAAGCCCCTAAAAGCACGATCAAGATAGCACTCTTCCAACCTAGAACAGCTCCTGCCCTGAACTTCTATGGAACATGGGCTATACAGGGCTTCCACCTAGGCCTAGAATACGCTACAGGTGATAAAAAACCCGAGAATCTCGCACTCTTGATGGGGCTTAAGGAGGCCTCATATAGCCTCCCAGACGGTAGGAGGATCGTTGTCAAAGTATTCGACACGCAGGGGAAGCCCGATGTAGCCATATCCAAGGCTAGGGAGGCCATAGAGGAGTGGGGAGCAGACATACTCGCAGGAGAGACCTTCAGCAGCCTAGCAGTAACCCTAGCCTCAATAGCCAAGCAGTATAAAAAGCTATACTTCGTATTCCCAGCAGCCGCTGCATCAATAACACAAGATCCTGTGTTTAACAAATACGTATTCAGAATTGCAAGGAACACCGACCAGGATGCAGCAGCCATGACCTACTTCATGGTTGAGAATCTAGGGTACAAGAAATTCGCCTTCCTAGCAGCTGATTACGAGTTCGGCTGGTCATATATGGAGTCGATCCAGGCAGCACTCTCTAAATACCCTGGAACAAGGATTGTCGCCCTTGAATGGGTACCCCTAACAGCGACAGACTTTAAGCCCTACCTGCTAAGGATAAACGCCTCCAACCCAGAGGTGCTAGGGATAATATGGGCAGGCGATTTCAGCCTAATAATAAGGGATCTCTCGGCCCTCAACATGCTTGGGAGAATACCGTTGGCTAGCGTCATGATAGACCTCTTCACAACAAACTATATAAACAACTGTGTACCAGGGGTCCAAGGATCCCTGATTAACCTCACAGCAGTCACCTACGATGCCTATGTGAGAAACAGAGCTAGCCAGACCCCTCTATATGGAGTGCTTGAGAAGATGATGAAGGAGGAGAACATCTACCCATACGACTTTCTAAAGGGTAACCCATGCAAGGCCCTAGATAAGCTTTCAGGAGCAAGAGTCCCAGATCTATGGCACCCGCCCGCCTTCGCAACCGCCCAGTTCATAGTCGAAGCGATTAAGGCAGTGCCCGACCTTAACGTGGACAGGATGATAGCCTTCCTAGAGGGGCTAACACTTGAAACCCCTATGGGGATCACGACCATAAGGCCTGAGGATCACCAGGCCCTAAGACCATTCTATATAGTTAGATATATAGTGGACAACGATCCCAACTCTGACACATATGGCCTTACAATAGGCGAATATATAGCAACAATACCACCCGAAAAGGTTGCCCCAAGAATCCTGACAAGCTATAAACCCTATCCCAAGACATTCTCTGTATCGATAAAATCACCACTAGCAGGAACAGCACCGTTCACAGCCACACTGACAGCCGTCATAGAGGGCGGTACTCCCCCCTATGCCTGTGAATGGAGGATAGAAGAAAAATCTATGAGCGGAACAAGCATAACATATACATTTACAAACCCAGGGATCATCAATATCACGCTGAGCTGCACAGACTCTATAGGACTCAGGGCTAACGCTTCAGCAGGAATAGTGATCCTCAAACCAGAGGTAACACCAACACCACAGATAACAACACCACAAACAACACCACAGGTCACGACACCAGCAACACCACGGCCGGAGCAAGCTATAGACATAAGCATGGTGGCAGTGATAATAGCAATCCTAGTTATGGCAGGTATAGCAATAGCGCTTATGAGAAGGAGGTCTAGATGACAGCAATCCTAGAGACACACGGACTCACCAAGCGATTCGGAGGTCTTGTAGCTGTTAACAACGTCTCTATATCTGTAGAGAGGGGATCTATAACGGCTATAATAGGCCCCAACGGTGCTGGGAAAACAACGCTGCTTAACATGATAAGCGGTATGCTGTTACCAGACAAGGGTAGAGTGATCTTTGAGGGGAAAGATATAACAAGCTACCCAGCCCATAAAAGAGCCAGGATGGGTATAGGTAGATCCTTTCAAAACATAAGCATTTTTCCAAACCTCTCGGTGCTAGATAACATAAAGATAGCCCTCCTCATAGGGCTCGGAGAATTCGGAGCATCTATAAACCCGCTGAAGAAGCTGAGCAGGTATGATTTGTTAGAAGAGGCAATAGCTATAGCCGAGGCCGTAGGGCTCGGTGGAAAGGAGCGCTTTATCGCAGGATCCCTTACACAGGCCGACCAGAGAAAACTCGATATAGCCCTCGCAATATCTCGAAAACCCAGGCTCCTTCTACTTGACGAACCCACATCAGGCTTGTCAGTAGAAGAGATACCATCCATACTAAGCTTGATAAGAAGGCTCAGGGGTAACAGCGATCCTCTCACTATAATTTTAGTAGAGCATAAGATCGAGGTTGTGAGAGAGCTAGCAGACCGCGTGATCGTCATGAAAGAGGGGAGCGTGATAGCCGAGGGACCACCTAGTAGTGTAATGAACAATAGAGAGGTTATAGAGGCATACTTAGGTGAGGGCTATGCTTGAGATCCAGGATCTCCACGCCTACCTAGGACACCTATACGTGGTCCAAGGAGTCAGCCTAAGGGTTGAGAGAGGAGATGTCCTCTTTATCTTAGGAAGAAACGGTGCGGGGAAAACAACGTTTTTGAAAACAATAATGGGCTTTATAAACCCATCGCGCGGCAGGATCTTTTATGAGGGGATCGACATAACCAGCAAGCCTCTCTATGAGAGAGCCAGGATGGGGATACGATATATTCCTGATAATAGGAGGCTCTTCCCAACCCTCACTGTGGAGGAAAACCTGCTCGTAGGGCTCTCCGACATCCATGAACGGAAGAAGATCCTAGATAGGCTTGAATATATCTACACTGTTTTCCCGGATCTCAAGAAACTTAGGAAGCTCAGGGCAAAACAGCTCTCTGGAGGGCAACAGCAGATGCTAAACATAGCTAGAGCGATAGCACATCCAGATGCAAAGCTGTTCCTCATAGACGAGCCGACAGAAGGGCTTAGCCCGATCTATGCATCAAAAATAGCCTCAGTTATCCAGGATCTTGTGAGAGAGGATCGAGGAGTGGTTATTGTTGAGACAAAGCCATGGCTTATGAAGAAGATCGGGGGTATGTATGCCATAATGAATAACGGTAAGATCGTCTCTCAGGGGAGTGTAAAAGACCTCATGAGCAGCAGGGATCTTATAGAGAGATACCTAGGAGTCACCATGAGCTAGGGTATCTAGAATGGCGCTAGAGATCCTTGTATCGGCAATAATAGATGGGGTTGCGCTGGGCTTTATATTCCTCCTACTATCCCTAGGACTCTCCGTGATCTTTGGGTTAATGAGGATCGTTAACTTCGCACATGGAAGCATGTTCCTGTGGGGAGCCTATATTGGGTATGAGGTTTCCTCAAGAACAGGTAATCTATTAGCAGGGATCCTAGCATCAGCCTCTATAACAGGCTTGATGGGCTTCCTCATCGAATATCTATTGCTAAAAAGGCTAAGAGAACCACTAACACAGGCGATAATCACAATAGGCCTCATGCTCCTGCTAGACCGCGTAGCATGGCTCCGATGGGGAGATATAACCTATATATGGTTACCACCAGAGCTTGAAGGAACCATACTCCTCGGCCCAACAATTATCTATAAATACAGGCTTTTTGTGATAGTAGTGGGCATAGTTCTCCTAATAGCGGTGTATATCTTTTTCAACAGAACTAGATACGGCATGATAATAAGAGCTGGGATAGACGATAGAGAGATGATCCAGGCGTTTGGGGTCAATATAGAGCGTGTGTTTACAGGGATATTCGTAGTAGGATCGGTTCTAGCGGGAGTAGCTGGATCTATATTGGTTCCATGGCAGGGCGTCTATCCAACTCTTGGGATAAACTACCTGCTCTACGCGTTCGCCATAGTAGTGATCGGTGGGGTGGGAAGCATAGGGGGAACGATGGTGGCATCACTACTAGCAGGATTAGCGCAACAGCTATCAGCTTATTACGCACCATACTTAGCAGAGCCATCAATCTTCCTCCTAATGCTAGCAGTCCTCATGCTAAGACCCTCAGGGCTCCTCAGGGTGTAGCAGTTGAGGATCGCATGGCTAGCAATCATATATACCATCCTCTCTCTATTACCGCTAGCACTGGAAAGCATAGGAGTCTCCAGATTGGTATCGATACTAGCCTTTAGCTATATAATGTCCATATATGCATTATCATTCGCACTCCTTCTAGGCTACCTAGGACTCCTCAACTTTGGACATGCCCTTTTCTTCGGGCTTGGAGCGTATCTCACAGCTTACCAGACTATATGGTGGGGTATCCCATACGTATTAGTGATACCAATATCAATGATCTTTGGAGCCGCAGCCGGGTTCCTATTATCCCTAATAGTTAGAAGAGCCTTTGGAGGCATACCTTTCGCCTTCATAACACTAACAGTCCTCCTCATGGTCTACTTCCTCTATACGAGAAGAGAGCTCAGGGCGATAAGCGGATCCGAGCAGGGATTGTTGATCCCTACACCACAGCTCCTAACATCAACAATAATATCATATATACCCCTAGCCCTCACAGCCATCCTTATCACTGCCTCCATATATACGATCCTGAGGAGCGGTAAATCAGGCTCCAAAGCAGGAGCTTCAAGATCTAGTATAGCCATAATACCCTTATCACTGATCCTCATGTCCGCACTAATACTACTCATAGACAGCATAGCAAATAGGGCAGAGCCTCTCAGAATCTCGATTAACCTCTATATTCTCTCACTAACAACCCTCATTGCTGTGCACATGGCTATTAAAAAGATCCTGGAATCACCCCTGGGATTGATATGGATCTCGATAAGGGAGAACGAGTCCAGAGCAGCTAGCCTTGGATACAATGTCTTCATATACAAAGCGATAGCCATGTCGATCTCAGGAGCTATAGCAGCTGTAAGTGGAAGCCTATACGCGGTATATGCATTTAACATAAACCCAGAGAGAACATTCAGCCCTCTCTTATCCGTATATGGTCTTATCTACTCACTAATAGGAGGCCTATACCCCATAGAAGGCTCAATCATTGGAGCCATAGTTGTAACCATAATAGAGAGGTTCATAGCCGACTATGCCGGAGGATGGAGCCTGGTATTTGTAGGCGTACTATTCATAACCATAGTCCTGACAATGCCACATGGAATAGCATACTATATATGGAATCCCAGCACCATAAAGAACACGTTAAAAGTGCTGAAGAAGGCATATAGAAGCACGCCCTATAAAAATAAAGAACAGACTAACCCTTATGGATAACCCTCACAAGGATCATTACAGCTATATCACACTCCACAACCGTTTTGAGGTCGTGATAAATCCCCCATATCATATATCAGCTTGGTGCCCATTATGCCTACCCTCTACTACGAGGATTTCTCAATAGGACAGGTGTTCGAAACCCCTGCGAGAACCATAACAGAAGCTGATATAGTTAACTTTGCTGGTGTGAGTGGTGATTTCTATAGCCTCCACACAGACGAGATCTTTGCCTCTAAAACGATCTTTGGTGGAAGAGTCGCCCACGGACTCCTAACAATATCCATTGTGACTGGGTTGTGGATGAGGCTCGGGATCTTTGAAGGCAGCCTCATAGCCTTTTACGGAATAGATCGGCTCCGCTTTGTCAAACCAGTAAAGATCGGTGATACTATTAGGGCTAGATTAACTGTTATTGATAAAAGACTTAAGGATAACCATGGTCTGGTTACTATAAAGAACGAGGTATATAACCAGAAGAACGAGCTCGTCGCAGTTTTCGAAGCCATCCTTATGATCTCTAGAAAAGGCCAGCAGTAGCCAGCTGTTTCTGGTTTCATGATGGTTTACATGGATTAATATTAACTCTGTAGTTCTGTGGGAATATATTTTATATAGGCTCTGTATTTTATGGAGATGCTCGCCCAGCAATGAGGGTAAACATAGAGACTCGAGCGGGCGGGTATCGTTGTAAATTGTATCTCGGCTTATAAGTATGCGTTCTCGTAAAACCACGATTTAATATCAGCCCCCATAAACCTTCATAAAATTAAACAGCTGGCTAAGGTGAAAAGAAATAGTTGGTCGGATTGTCTTTCCTGCTTCATGGTTTGAGAAAGAGTCAAGAGGATTCGCGAATAAACTTAAAATGAACGAATGATTTCAGGTCTAGTAAAGCTCGTTTTAGAGATTAAAAAGCTCCTAAGAGAAAAATGTTGGGATAAGTTATGGGATTTAAACTTAACGTGAGATACGCATTTATGGTATATCCTTGCTTTGTTCACAGCGCGAGCTGGGGCTTGATAACTAACTTTGCGGTTTGTCTATTAGTTGGTCGAGCAGCAACTCCTCTATTTGCAAACAAAATGAAGGAATCCTAGAATATCGTAGGAGGAGGAGTACGAGGATGAGCAGGGGTCTTGCTAGGCCATGGTTTAAATATTGGCCACCTCATCTGCCTAGAGAATTAGAGTATCCCGAGGTCCCTATATTTGATATTATTGAAAAATCTGCCAAGAGATTTCCAAACAAAGTTGCAGTAATCTTCTATGGAAAGAGAATAACCTACTCAGAAATTTATAGGCAGTCTTTAAACTTGGCTGGATATCTTGCCTCAATTGGAGTTCGTAAAGGAGATAGAGTTGCTGTCTGTATAGGGAACTCACCCCATTGGTATGTAAACGCTTTTGGTGTACTAAGAGCGAACGCTATTCTTGTTTCGATAAATCCATTGCTTTCCGAAGACGAAATTAAATATATTTTAGACGATAGCGGAGCCAAAGTAGTCATAACCTTATCCGATAACGCGAAAACCTTTATTAAGCTCAAACATAGAACCAATGTTAAACATATTATATGCGGGCATTGGAGAGATTATTTACCTGAGAAGCCTGAAATCGAACCTCCAAAAGATATTATTAATGCTCCTCCCATACCTGAAGACGTTGACGCTAAATGGATCGATATCGTCACTAAAGACTTTGAACCGCCACCTGTTGAGGTATCGGTTGATGACAAAGCAATGATAATCTATACATCTGGTACTACTGGAGTACCCAAAGGTGTTGTACATACGCATAGAACAATGTGGCCAAGCATTATGGGTTCAATAGCATGGTTCAACCGTACTTCAGGGGAGGTTAATTTATCTTCCGTCGCGATATTTCACGTTACAGGCCTAGCTCATAATCTATATGCTGCTTTGGAGGTTGGTGCAACCGTAGTTCTGATGGCCAGATGGGATCCTAGAACCGCTGCCGAAATGATACAGAAATATAGGGTGACAACGTGGATAAACATACCAACAGTTGTTATAGATCTATTAAATATGCCTGATATAGGAAACTATGATTTATCAAGCCTAAAGGTAGTTGGAGGAGGCGGGGTATCCTGCCCCGAAGCGATCGCGAAAAGACTAAAGGAGTTAACCGGGGTCGATTATTTAGAACTATATGGATACACGGAATCCTTTTCTCAAACACATGGCGTTCCACCAAACCATGTTAAGTTCGCATGTGCAGGCATACCGCATTTTGGAGTAGACGCTTTAATAATAGATCCAGAAACGCTTCGACCCTTACCTCCATATGAAAAAGGCGAAATAGTTGTTTCTTCACCAAACATGTTTGTTGAATACTGGAATAAGCCAGAACAGACAAAAGAAGCGTTCATCGAAATTGAGGGTAAGAGGTATTTTAGAAGCGGGGATCTAGGTTATATGGATGAGGACGGATTTTTCTTTGTCGTTGATAGGATTAAGAGGATGATAAACAGAGCTGGATTTAAAGTCTGGCCCACAGCTCTTGAGAATAAGATGTACGAACACCCAGCCGTAGCTGAGGTATGTATAGTTGGTACACCAGATCCAAGGGTTATTGAAGAGGTCAAAGCATACATAGTTTTAAAAGACGAATTTAAGAAGAAAATCAAAAGCGGGGAAATAAAGGAGGAGGAGCTTAAAAACCAAATTATAGAATGGTGCAGGCAGAGAATGGCAAGGTACGAGTATCCGCGTATAATAGAGTTTATAGATGAATTACCAAAAACCGCTTCAGGCAAAATACTATGGAGGGTTCTTCAGGATAAAGAGAGAAAAATTAAAAAAGAAAGTTAAGATATATAAGAATATTTGAGATATTTAATGCATTAATATATAACTTTTATTTCGAGGGGGTTTGTCAAAAGAATCATGCATTGACACCACACCTAACGGAAAACAGCAAGGAGATCTTCTCATTATATCTTCGTAATATCTTCACAGCTGCTTCCGCACCCTCTTCTTAGCAATATATAATGACAAGCCCTGCCAATAACCCTGCTTAGCTCTAAATACTCTCCCCGTCGAACTATAAGCTATATTTTTAACCTTAAAATACCAGGATCCTCTATGAACAGATCTGGAGGAGCTGGAGTGATGAGCCTATAACGTATAAAGACTATTGCCCAAGGTAGTGTAGGGACATAGATGAGGATCCTGATTGTTGGGGCTGGAACTATAGGTAGGAGGATTGCGGCTCTCTGCGCGATTGCTGGCTTCTATGTAGATCTTGCTGCTATTCCGAGGGAAACCCTAGGATCTGTTATAACAGAGATTAGCCAAGGCATGAGAAGGCTTGGAGAGAAGGAGGCATCGGAGATCGCTGTAAACGCAGTTAATAGGATAAGGATTGTGGAGAATCTGGCTGAGGCTTGTAGAGAGGCTGATTTTATTATCGAGGCTCTTGATGAGAGAGCCGAGGTTAAGAGAGAAACGCTCGGGATGCTTGATAAGAGCTGTAGATCAGATGCTATACTCTCAACAATCACCCCCATAACCCCGGTATCCTATATAGTTTCTGCTGTGAGGAGGCTGGATAGGGTTATAGGTCTTAACTTCCTCGTAACACCGATCCGGGCTAGATTTGTAGAGATAGTGAAGGGAGAAGGGACAAGCGAGCACACGCTTAGAAAAACCATGGAGTTCATCAGATCAATCGGTGTAGAATATATAGTTGTGGAGAAAGACGTCCCGGGCTTTGTTGCTAACAGGATAAACCTGAGGATCCTTAGCGAGGCCCTGAGACTCTTAGAAGAGGGCTATAAACCGGAGGAGATCGATGCTGTTGCGAGATACAGGATCGGGATGCTGCTAGGCCCCTTCGAAACAATAGACTCCAGCGGGGTCGATATGATCTATAACATGATGAAGGAAGCTGTTGAAAGAGGCATGGATATAGAGATCCCCAGGATTATGGAGAAAATGATCGAAGAGAACAGGCTTGGCGTAAAAACAGGCAGAGGTTTTTACGAGTACACCGAGCCCCAGGATAGGGCGAAGATATCCCCGGGGCATGCTTACAGGCTTAACCCTCTAAGGCTAATAGCACCAGGTGTGAATGAAGCAGCATGGCTCTTGAGAAACAATGTTGCAGATAGAGATAGCATAGATAGAGCTATGGTTCTCGGGATGTCCTATCCCAAGGGCGTGCTAGAGATGGCCGATGATTTCGGGATAGATAATATTCTAAAAGCTCTTGAGGGTAGAAACATAGATCCATTGCTCTCCAACATGGCTCTAGAAGGAAGGCTAGGGAAGAAGACCGGAGAGGGCTTCTATAGATGGTCTTATGAGAGGAGAGAGTTCGGACCAGTCATTTACGAGAAGAGACATAACTATGCCTTAATCACTATGAACAGGCCTGAGAAGCTAAATGCACTCAACGAAGAGATGTGGAGAGGATTAAACCAAGCCTTCACACAAGCCGAGAGAGACCCGGAGGTTAGAGTCGTAGTCATAACAGGGAGGGGGAGAGCATTCAGTGCAGGAGACGATATCGCGATGATGGGGTCGTGGAAAAACCCTTCAGAGGGTAAAGAGTTCTTCATGAAAACAGTCTCACCACTGCTCAACACCATCATAAACTATGAGAAACCCATAATCTCCCTAGTCAACGGAATAGCATTCGGAGGAGGCTTAGAGATAAACCTACTCTTCGACATAGTGATAGCAAGCGAGGATGCAACCTTCTCAGTCCCAGAAGGACTCATAGGAGCACTACCCCCGATAGCATCATCACTAGGCCAAGCCCTCATAGGGAGAAAAATAACAAGATACTGCCTCACAGGAGAGCATATGGATGCGGAGGAAGCAAAACAACTAGGGATCGTAGATATAGTCGTGCCAAAAGACCAGCTCGAGATCACAGGGATCGAGTATGTCAACAAGATCACAAGACTAGCCCCCCTCTCAATAAGAGCAATAAAAGAGATCTCTAAAACCTATAAGAACATGTACAAACAGATCCTCGAGAAAGGGTTACACGAGCTAGCCGGACTAGCATCTACAGAGGATTTTGCAGAGGGAATGAGATCCTT
This sequence comes from Desulfurococcaceae archaeon AG1, assembly GCA_003116855.1. Classification (GTDB taxonomy): domain Archaea; phylum Thermoproteota; class Thermoprotei_A; order Sulfolobales; family AG1; genus AG1. The sequence goes on along the minus strand of BEWT01000015.1, from coordinate 55,236 downwards.
CTTACAGAAAAAACGCCCTTCCTGGACCGGAAAATAATCCTCTAAACAGGATTAGCCTCTGTCTAAGAAACCAACTGACCTTACAGGATCTAGAATGGAATAGAGAAAGCTACACTAATACGGAGCGGGGCTGTTCTCTTTTTGATATGCATAGTGAGGATTAATAGGCTTTGGAAATTTTTATAAGTATTGGGAGCGACATGCCCGAAAGCCACTCTCCCGCCAACACCTGGGTATTTAAAGCCTTGAAAGATATTGTCCCCGGTGTGGGTCTCTCCACACAGGCCCCGGGTGGTGATGGGAGCATCGCTCCAAGCTGTCTGGGGCACAAGCTAGATGGGAGCCGCGTGCCGTTCGGCTCGACGGCCGCCCATGACCCCGCAAGATCTCTGATCCTGTGGGTTGAGGTGGAAGTCCCCGGATGTGACCATGAACAAATATAAAATGAGTGGAATGAACATCCAGGGACAAACGGTTTTGAATGATCCTGGTTGTTATAGATTTATAGATCTACACAGTACAGTATACGTGGCACAATACGACATAGCCGTTGGAAATAAGGTGGGCATTATATATACCGCTATGCCGCTCCCCATAGCAGGCTGAGACAAGCTCATGATCCGGCGTGACCTGGGGAAAATCGGTGGATGTGGGTATATGGTAGCTATTATCTAGGTGTTATTGCTATGAATGCGCTGTCAGACTCTTTATCGCTTGGTTTATAGATATATTCGAGGGGATCCCATGAGGCCCAGGCTATTTCTTTAACTATATATCCAGCCTCTTTGATCGCTCTTAGTATCTCTTCTTTGTTATATATTGGGTATGATGCCTCCTCTACTCCCACTGTGCTGCCTTTCTCATCAACAACCCTTACTCTGTATTCGTAGATAAGTCCTCCGTTTATCTGTGTGTATTTATTCTTTTCGAGGATAGCTATGTATTTCTTCCCATTGACCCTGACCTCGACCTTCTCAGGATCTATGTATGGTGTGAAGTTATAGTCGAAGATAAAGATGCCACTGCCTATCACGCTCTTTATGTTCCTCAGAATCCTTACTATATCCTCGTAGCCAAAGAGGGTGATAACACCAACAGCATATCCCCCCTCGAAAACACCTATCGAGCCGCCTTCGAGGAGGTTATATCTCTTGAAAGGCAGCTTCTTAGCTACACCGAACCTCCGATCCTCTATATCTGTTAGAAGAACATCAAAACCCCTCTTCGAGAGCAAATAACCATGCCTACCCAGGCCGCAGCCAAACTCAACAATCCTCCTAACACCATATTTTCTAAAAATACCCTCAATTATCCCAACCTCCCTCCAAACCCTCTTCCAACTAGCATAGAGCCTCGCATAAACACCCGTCGGTATCCTGCTATCCCACATAGCCCTCCATGGTTTTAAGCGATATATCAAGGCTTATAAGTAATAGCCATGGGATTATAATAACCCCGCAGCGATCTATAGCTAGGTGTGTATTTGGAAAAAATCCTCCTCTATAACGATAGATGCTCGATATGCTATAGAATGGCCAGGATAGCCTGGAGGATCACTAGAGGCAGGATCAAGATCCTAGGCATGTATTCCGAAGAGGCTAGAGAACACAGATCAAAGATCCTCGATATTTTAGGCGGCAACGAGGAGATCTACAGCTCAATGCCCTGGCTCATAGATAGCAAGAAAATAAGAGGAGGAATAAGCATACTACCACCAATAATACTCGAAACCCTGATCTCAGTAGCAAGACCCGGAAACAACGCTTTCCTAGACCCTAAACCCTTGGGATGCGAGCCGAGAATAGAGAATAATGATCTAGCCTCAAGGATCACTTACCGGCTAAGAACAATCTACCTAATGATCTCACAGAGCTATTCCTCTATATTAACAAAGAGATACATCTACCACCATAGCGGGAGCCCAAAAGCAGGATCGGGATGCAGCAATAAGTGGAAACACTAAGAGAGCTAACTACAGTGAAATCTGAACCCCGGTATTACTGTATATGATCTCGTAGGGATCGTGGATCAAGAACTTTTAGACCCAGATCCCCTCATCATAGATGACACAAGACCCATGCCTGAGTCGAGCACTATAACCTGCCCGGTGAGAGAGGGTGTTTTAAGTATGAATACAGTAGCCTCGGCTATATCCTCGGGCTCTACGAATCTTTTGAGAAGCGTGTATCTCTCAATATATTCATCCTCGCTTAGTCCGAGGACTTTTAAGAGGCTATCGCCCATCTTTGTCCTCACAACCCCGGGGGCTATGGCATTAACCCTGATCCTTGGTGCAAGCTCTACCGCGAGAGCCCTTGTGAGGGCTATAACGCCAGCCTTAGCAGCACTATATATCGAGAGCCCGTAGAGAGGCTCTATACCAGCTATAGATGCTATGTTTATTATAGACCCGCTCTCCATAACCCTCGCAGCCTCCTGAGAGCAATATATAACTGATTTAAGGGATACAGAGAGAACCTTTTCTATCATCGAGTCACTCTGCTCCGTGAAAGGCGCATATAAACCCAACCCAGCGTTATTGACAAGAACATCGAGTCTTCCATAATTCTTAACAGCCTCCTCAACAAGCTGTCTACACCCCTCCCTGGTAGAGACATCAGCGAGGATCGGTATAGCCTCGCCACCCCTCGATCTTATAAGCTCCGCGGTCTCCACAACCTCCTCATAACCCTTCTTAGCATTCACAACAACCCTGAGACCTTCTCTACCAAGCCTGAGGGCTATAGCCCTACCAATACCCCTACCAGACCCTGTTACAATAGCCACCCATCCCTTCATAAACCAGAACCCCTGTAGTAGTCTTTAAACCTCTCCCTCAGAACCTTTTTATCAAACTTCCCAGTCCCTGTCTTTGGTATCTCGTCAACAAAGACAACATCATCCGGAACCCACCACTTGGGAAGCCTCTCCCTGAGAAAGCCAAGTATATCCTCCTTAGAAACCTTGCCAGCATAGCCCTCTCTAAGCTTTACTATTAACAACGGTCTCTCGATCCATCTCGGATGGGGAACAGCTATGGCAACCGCTTCTAAGACAGCTGGGTGGGCCATAGCCTCATTCTCCACCCTAACTGAGGATATCCACTCACCACCACTCTTGATCACATCCTTAACCCTATCAACAATCTCTATATAGCCCTCCCCATCTATCGTAACAAGATCCCCCGTTCTGAGCCATCCATTCAAGAAGGACTTCTTAGTAGCCTCAGGATCTCCGTAATACTCCTCAACAACCCATGCACCCCTTATCAAGAGCTCCCCAATAGACCTACCATCCCATGGTAGGGGCTTTCCACTCTCATCCACAACCATAACCTCTATTCCTGGGAATGGGAGACCCTGCTTAGCAACCAAGCCTAACCTAGCCTCTTCAGAGAGATCCTCTAGATAGCTCTTAGGCCTGGTAAACGCGGCAGCTGAGTCATAGGTCTCAGTCATACCCCACGCGTGGTATACTTCAACACCAAGCTCCCAGTAGCTCTTTATAAGGGCTTTGGGAGGGGCTGACCCGCCTATTATCAGTCTTCTCAAAGGCTCTATGTTCTTCTCACCACGTGTTCTCAAATAGTTGAGGAAATCAATCCACACTGTTGGGGCGCCATCACTTACGGTCACGCCCTCCTTCTTGATCAGATCGTATATGATCTCGGGCTTAGGCCTCGGCCCTGGGAGAACCTGCTTAGCCCCAACAAGCGTTGCTGCATATGGCATAAACCAGCTACTAATATGGAACATAGGTACTATGTGGAGTATAACATCCCTCTCTGAGAGGGCATAAGTGTCTGCTAGACATGTCGCAAGACTCCTAAGAAAGATCCCTCTGTGGGTATAGGTAACACCTTTGGGAAAGCCCGTTGTCCCTGACGTGAAGCACATAGCAGCCGGGGAGTTCTCATCAATATCTCTTAATCTGCACTCACTGCTGGATTTCTCTAGAAGCTCTTCATATATATAGACAGGCTTGTTAAAGCCTAGATCTTCGTGACCCTTGGAGGACATGATAACAACGCTCTCAACAGTCTCAAGCTTCTCCAAGATCTTCCTAACCGTGGGTATCATGTCGGGATCTACGAAGAGAATCCTATCTCCAGCCTTATTGATCGTATAGATCATCTCCTCAGGACTATACCTCAGGTTCACGGTATGGAGCACAGCACCCATTACTGGGACTGCGAAGTGGAGTTCTAGATGCCTATGGGTATTCCAAGCCATACTAGCAACTCTATCCCCATACCCTATTCCGAGACCCTCTAAGGCGTTGATCAGCCTGCACACCCTATCAAACATATCCCTATACGTGTATCTCACATATCCTTCATCGGTTCTCGACACGATCTCCTTTCTCCCAAAATATAGCCTCGCCCTTTCAAGTATATGCCGTATATTAAGCATAAACATAGCATTCTCCCCAATATCTATCTAACTAAAAGCCCTTAAAATAAACATAATAATAGCAAAGATCTATTAAGATCCTCTATTATGATGATATATATATTCCGAATCTAGAGGATTAGTGGTGATATATATTGACTAATGAGGGTAGAAGATCGGCTCTCAAACTCATAGGAGCAGGGATCGTAGGCCTAGCTATAGGAGCCGCAGGAGGACTCACACTAGCACCCGAGAAAGTTAGAGAAATAACAGTAACACAGACAGGACCCGGAGGAGCAACAGTAACAGTAACAGAAACTAAAACCATAAGAGAGGCTCCCGCAGCTAGGCTACCGAAAGATACTATTAAGATAGGCCTCTTGCTACCAAAAACCGGTGTCTGGGCTCCATATGCAAAATACGGGGAAGAAGCAGCCATAATGGCTGTTGAGGAGATAAACGATACGGGAGGGATCCTTGGTGCTAAGGTACAGCTTATTGTAAGAGATGAGCTGGCCGATGTAGTTAAACAGGCTAGAGAGCTTGTTGAGGCTGAGAAGGTAGATTTCATAACAGGCGTTATTTCTAGCGGCAATGCTATGAGGCTTGGCCCCATAATGCCCGAGCTGAACAGGCTATTTATCTTAGCCGGTGCAGCAACCCACAGGGCAACAGAGGAGCTAGTGTATAAGCAGGGGATAAAGCATATATTCAGGCTTAATGTCCCAGTCTACTATGAGGGAATACTCACAGCATGGATAGCAAAGGATCTCCCTGTCAAGAGGTGGGCTGGGATAAACCCAGACTACGAGTATGGAAGAGTATCGTGGGATCTCTTCAAAACATATCTTAAAAAGCTTAGACCAGACGTTGAGTTTGTAGCTGAGCAGTGGTTCCCATCGCCAGGTACTACTGATTTCAGCAAATATCTTAGCGCTGTTGACGCAGCAGGCGCTGAAGGACTCTTCACTACCGCGTGGGCTGACGAGGCTGCTGGCCTACATAGGCAGGCAGCAGAGCTCGGTTACTATAAGAAGTTTAAGGCAGCTATCAATCCTATGGGGTATACAGCGCCTGTGTTTTACGCCCTCGGGAGAGGATACCCGCAGCTGGTTAACGGTATGTGGGTTGGTGCTAGATATATCTGGTTCTACCCACCCACGAGTATTAATAAGAGGTTTGTCGACGCTTACGTGAAGAGGTGGGGAAGAGTCCCAGCATATAACTCGGAATACGCGTATACAAGTATATATGTAATAAAGGCTGCTATTGAGAAGGCAGGCTCCCTAGATCTTGATGCCCTTATCGAGGCTTTGGAGGGCATGGTGATCATGTCACCTGTAGGTGTTAGATGGATAAGACCTGAGGATCACCAAGCTGTACATGAATCGATAATTGGGAGAACATCTGATGAGGTTATCAATATAGGTGGCGAGATACGTATGCTAACAGATATAAAGGCCGTCCCACCGCTCTTCTACTATAGATCTCCGCCCGATTGGAAGGTTCCTATGATAGATAGATAGACCAAAGACCCGGGATGATACAGGTTGGATCTATCACCGATCTTGAACCAAATAATCACAGGCCTCTATAGAGCATCTATATACTGGTTAATAGCCTCAGGCCTAACCCTGATCTTCGGCGTATTAAGGGTAGTCAACTTCGCACAAGCCACACTCCTAGTACTTGGAGGATATATGGCCTTTACATTCTATGCAATAACCGGGAATTTCTGGATCTCCATACCCCTCTCAGCCATCTCAGTAGGGCTTATAGGGCTCCTAAGCGAGAGGCTCCTCTTAAAGCCTATCTATAAGGTAGAAGCAACATACCAGCTTCTAATGACATTCGCAATAGCATTGATAATAAACGATCTAGCAAAACTCACATGGGGCAAGCTCCCAGTATTAGTACCGTTACCAGATATCCTTAAAATAAGCGTGGAAATATTTGGAAGATCACTCATACTCTATGTGATCTTAATAATAGTTACTGGTCTAGCTGTATATATAGCGATGGCGTTACTGATCAATAACACCATGTGGGGTTTGAGGGTGAGGGCTACGTGGAGGAGACCCGAGATAGCTGAGTCATTGAGAATAAATACAAGCACTATTTACTCCTCAGTATTCTTCCTCGGATGCGCTATATCCGGTATGGGTGGAGCGCTTATGGTCGCGTTCTCACCTGTAGCCCCAGGCCTTGGAGACTTCCTAATAGTATCGGCCTTTATAGTCACGGTAATAGCTGGTATGGGTAACCTGTTGGGAGCGTATATAGCGTCTATTATAATAGGTGTTTCAGAGAGCCTCTTTACGCTCTATTTACCAGAGATAGATCTGCTGCTAATATACCTCATAATGGCGATCTCATTGCTATTAAGGCCGCAGGGTATCTTTGGTGAGAGGTGATGATCCTGTGAGGATGAAGCTTAGAGATCCGTTGGTATATATAATCATTCTATTACTCATATCATTACTCGTAATCCCCATAACCAGGGATCCATTTTACCTCTACCTATCATCACTCTTCATGATATTATCGATATTCTCGCTCTCATACAACATACTCTTCGGATACGCAGGCCTCCTAAGCTTCGGACACGCTTTATTCTATGCTGCCGGCGCCTATAGCCTGGCCCTCTTTACCATGAACGTGCTCAGAGATCCCTTTATAGGTGTGCTAGTAGCTTTAGCAACATCCACAATACTAGCCATCGCCGTTGGTGCCTTAACACTGAGGCATAGCAAGATCTACTTCGCAATGCTCACACTAGCCTTTGGAATGCTCCTCTACGCCCTCCTCATAAAATGGAGAAGCGTTACCGGTGGGAGTGACGGGATAGCAGGCATACCTAGAAGTGGCTTCATAGTAAACATCATGGATCCTGTTGCTAGGTATTACTTCATATACGGAGCCTTCGCATTAATACTGATCCTGCTATACCTGTTCCATAGATCCAGATATGGTCTCCTTATAAGAGGGCTAGGGGTTAATGAGGACTTCATGCCATATACAGGCCACTCGGTATATAGGCTCAGGATGATAGCGTTCATAATCTCGGGGAGCGTGGCAGGAGTTGCTGGAGCGCTCTACGCACTATTGATGGGAGTTATAACCCCCGACCTTGCTTACTGGACAACAAGTGCTGAGCCCCTTGTAGCAACACTAATAGGGGGTTCTAAGTTCTTCGCAGGACCCATCCTGGGATCCCTGATCTTCATAGTTATAACCACGCTTGTAGCAAGAATAGCCGATATATGGCAGCTCATGCTAGGATTGATCCTCGCAAGCCTTATCCTCGGATCTAGAGGAGGTATTGCGGAGGTGGTTGAAAGGATATGGAGGGCAGGGAGATCCTCAGGGTTGAGGGTATAGTTAAGAAGTTCGGCGACTTCGTAGCATTAAACGGAGTGAACCTATCGATCTTCAGCGACGGAATAACATCTATAATAGGCCCCAACGGTGCTGGTAAGACAACACTTATAAATGTCATTACCGGGAGGCTTAAACCCGATAAGGGTAAGGTGTTCTTCATGGGCATGGATATAACTGGCATGAGCCCCCACAAGATCGTGAAGCTAGGGATAGCGAGAACCTTCCAGATAATAAACCTATTCACATCACTAACAGTATATCAGAATGTATTGATAGCCTCGCTCTCAAGGGGTAAGAACGCAAACCCCGATGTTGATAGTATTTTGAGCAAGCTACATCTAGAAAAATACAGAGATCTAGAGGTCTACAAGCTACCCCACGGAATCCAGAGGATTGTTGAGATAGCCGTGGCCCTGGCAACAAAGCCCAAGCTCTTATTCCTAGACGAGCCAACAGCAGGTCTTAATGTTAATGAGAAGGAGGAGGTGATCTCGGTTATAAAGAGCCTAGGCTCCGAGATACCGATCGTTCTTGTCGAGCATGACATGGATGTCGTGTTTAATATATCCAAGAGGATAATTGTAATGAACAGGGGCGAGGTTCTTGCAGAAGGAAGCCCCAACGATATTGCAGAGGATAAACGTGTGAGGGAGATTTACCTTGGCGAGTAGCCTCCTAACTATAAGAAGTCTAGACGCGTTCTACGGCAGAGCCCATGTACTCCACAAAGTAAGCCTCCCAGTGGATCGCGGTGACATAGTAGCCGTGCTAGGTAGAAACGGTGTTGGCAAGACAACACTGCTGAAATCGATCATGGGTATAGAGGTGATCAGAAGAGGCGAGATCCTGTTCAGAGACGAGGATATATCAAGGCTCAAGCCCCACGAGATAGCTAAGAGAGGCATATTCTATGTACCCGACGACGCAGGCCTATTCCCAGGAATGAGTGTCATGGATAATCTAAGACTAGCGGCCGGTAAGAAGAACTTCTCCATAGAACCCCTAGAGGATATCTACCCAGAGATCAAGGGGCTACTGAACAGAAGAGCAGATCTCCTAAGCGGGGGCGAACGCAAGATAGTATCGATTCTCAGGTCACTGCTCACAGGATCAGAGGTACTCCTCCTAGACGAGCCAACAGAAGGTGTTATGCCGCTTATGGTTAAAAGGATCCACAGCATGCTTGACACACTAAAGAGGAGGGGCATGACGATAATCCTCATAGAGTCTGGAACAAAACTCCAGCACATTATGGGGATAGCGACAAAGATCTCTGTTATGAGCAGCGGGAGGATCGTCTATTTCGGTGAGAGAGAGAAGGCTGAAGGAGAGCTTGACATAATCAAAAAACACCTATTCGTATAAGCCTAGACGCATTACTACAGCATAGCGACTATAATGGTTTTCAACAGACCGGTCGTTTTTATTATAATCAAACGATACTAACTACCATGAGCTTAAACACGATGCTGGGAAAATCCTGCTGGCCAGAGATTTTTGACAAAATACCACAAGAAGCTATGTTTATTTATAATATCCCCTATTAATAACTCCCCCGGGGGATCTCTATGGCTAGAACCCCGGATGAGTATATATCATCGTTGGGGGATGGGAGGGAGGTCTGGTATAGAGGGGTTAGGGTTTCCTCGATAGCAGACCATCCTGTGCTAAGCATAGCTGCTAGGCATTTGTCGAAGATCTATGCTATGGGTGATAGGCTTTACCATGATAGCGAGCTTGGGAGTATAAGTAAGTACTATAAGATCCCCAGGGGTTCTGAGGATCTTCTTGAGAGGCATAGAATGATCTATAGGCATACCTATGAGTGCAATGGGATCTTCAATATAGGGCAGGCTATAGGGTCTGACGCGCTCTTCGCGTTAATGATAGTCTCAAAGAAGATCGATGCTAAGTATAGGACTAACTATTACGAGAGGGTCATTAATTACTATAAATATATAGTTAAAAACGATCTATCGATAGCAGTAGCCCAGACAGATGTTAAGGGCGATAGGTCTAAGAGACCCCATGAGCAGAGAGATCCGGATCTATATGTAAGGGTTGTTGATGTTAGGAGCGATGGCATCGTTGTGAGGGGCGCCAAGGCCCACACAACCCAAGCAGCTGTTTCAGACGAGATTATAGTGATCCCCACGAGGGCTATGACGCCGAAGGACTCAGACTATGCCGTGGCATTCGCCATCCCAGCAAACACCAAGGGTCTGAGGATGATTGTAAGACCCATAGACGAGGTTGAGGGTAATAGCAGTGCTGTCCTGAGTAGAAAGGACTACGAGCTGGAAACCCTAACCATATTCGATAACGTCTTTGTCCCGTGGGATAGGGTGTTTATGTTCAGAGAGCATGAATACGCTGGGCTTCTAGCAAACCTCTTCGCAACATACCATAGATTCACAGCAGTCTCGTATAGATCCGCTATGGCTAACCTCTACCTAGGCGCTGCAAGCCTTGCGGCTAAGGCTAACGGTGTGTTTGAGGCTCCACATATAAGGAGCAGGATCATCGAGATCATTCTATGGAAGGAGATAATGAGGATGGGGGCTATAGCATCAGCAGTAAACCCTGTCATAGACGAGGATATAGCGATCCCCAACCCCCTATATACCAACATAGCCAAGCTATACTCTAACACAAACTTCTCAAAAGTCCTCGAAGCCCTCGTAGATATCGTTGGAGGGATAGTCTCGACACTCCCATCGGAAGAAGATCTCAAGGGAGAGCTCGGCGACCTCATAGCCAAATACCTAGCAGGCGCCGTGGATGGGAAAGAAAGAATAGCTATACTCAAGATCGCTAAGGAGCTTGCAGGGAGCAGTCTTGCCGGCTATGCACTTGGCCTCATGATCCATGCTGAAGGATCTGCCGAGGCCAGCAGGATCGGTCTGGCGAGAGAGTATAACCTCTCAGAAGCCGAGGAACTCGTGAAAAGGATCTTGGGTAACACCTAGTTTTTATCCCCAGAGTAACCATATTTATGGGGAATTGAGGGACAAGGTGGATCTCAGGGGAAAGACTGCTGAGGTGATTTATGACGAAGAGAGACTCAGGATCCTTGATAGGCTTAGGAAAATCGCGATAGAGATCCTCGAGGGTCTTAAGGAATGCGGTATAGAGGGCTATGCATACGGCTCTATAGCTAGGGGCGATGTTGATAAGGAGAGCGACGTTGACATAGCGATTATACACGATATCCCCACAAATATCCTCAGACTATGCATAGAGAGAAAGTGGAGGATCTATAGAGGAGAGATCATTATGGCAACACCCACAAGAACCCCCGTGCTCTATCTATATCTCGATATAGAGGGCAAGATCTCTGTCTCAAAACACCTCTGGAAACCCTCAACAACAGAGTATGAGTTCTACAAATTCGGCGGAATGGCCAGCCTGGATCAGCTACTGCTCGGACAGAGAGTCCCAGGGGTTAATAAGAGACTAAGACTCATAATACCAACAGAGAGAGGCCATATAGAGAGAGACGTGATCGGTCATGAGGCAGAGGTAGCCAGGATCCTGGGGATCTCTGTAGAAACAGTTGCAGAGAGGGTAAGAGTTCTCACCAGAAGGGATAAGCTGGGGAGGACAGGAGTGTTTTTCAAAGCAATATTCGATGGTGACTCGCCTATCGAGGAGGTTATAAGGGGTATATGTAAAAGCAGGGCTGGCATGAAGATCGCAAGGATCTTTGAGGAACACTCACTATGCTAACCATAGAGCACCAAGAACACTATGTTTAGAGAGAAAAGATTTAAATTATAGCTAGTGGATAAGGCGGGGCGCTACCCTTTCTTAGACTCCTCAACAACCATCATGGTTGTCGTAGATCTAACCTTAGGCATTCTCCTTATATGTCTAACAATGATCTCTCTCAACTCGTCCTGAGACTTTGCAGAAACCATGGCAACAACATCGTATACACCATACACTATATAGACCTCGGTAACGTTGGGTATTTTTGATAGCTGGTTAAATACCTCCTCCTCAGCACCTACATCCGTGTTTATCAAAACAATCGCCTTGCTCATGAAAATCATCCCATATCTATTTCTTCTAGCCTTTTTATAGCTTACGCCTTCACAAACCATTTCAGATATCATGAAGGTTTATAATGATCATATCAACCCTCCTACTAGATCCTATAGGTCTTATAATGCATAAGCTCAAGATCTGTAATACCTAAGCATTTGGAAGAAACGCCGGATCTCTTAGACAAAGGCTTAGTAAGAATGACTGGATGCTTGGTAAAGATAGAAAGCAGGAACCACATGTCAATAGGCCTTTAAACGTTCTTTCAGATCTCCAGGACGCTAGTCCAAACCCTAAACATCTAGATCCTATCTCCCTAAACAGGGCTAAAGCGCATAAACACAGGTGTCAGGTACGAGGAAAAAGACGGATGATGCATTAAACGAATAGGATATGAAACATGCTTGCAAGCTATATTGAGATCTTGGGGAAACACTTAGACAGCGATCTATTAAACCTGAATACTAGAAACAAGACTTAACTTTAATGATAAGGATACCGGCAACCCAGTACCCATGAGTAGCTATCTATGGTTAAGAGAACCTTTTAATCTGCTGAGGGCTCCCACTATCGGGCTTATCATGGGGATCTATAGATATCCCGTCATAAGGCCTAGGAGGCTTAGGAGGACACAGGGGATCAGGGATCTTGTATCCCAGTCGAGGCTTTCTATAGAAGCTCTAGTACAGCCAGTATTTGTTGACGAGGGGATTAGTGGGGATAGAGTGGCTATCGAATCCATGCCGGATCAGTATAGATACTCTGTAGAAGGTGTTGTGAAGTTTGTTGGAGAACTCCTAGAAGCCGGGATCAAGAGTATCCTTGTCTTCGGCGTCCCCTCAGAGAAAGATCCCATGGCTAAGAGGGCCTATAATAACGAGGGTCCTGTGCAGAGAGCGCTTAGGAATATTAGGAGGGAGTATGGCGATGAGGTGCTCATAGCTACAGATGTATGTGTATGCTCCTACACAGATCACGGCCACTGCGGAATAATTGTTAAGAAAGGCTCTGGATATGTTGTCGATAACGATGAGAGCATAAAGATCCTCTCGAGGATCGCTGTAAGCCATGCAGAAGCAGGTGCAGATATAGTAGCACCATCAGCAATGATGGATGGACAGGTAGGCGCTATAAGAGAAGCCCTAGACTCTGAGGGGTTCAGCGACATAGCTATAATGTCATACTCAGCAAAATATGCATCATCGTTATACGGACCATTCAGGCTAGCAGCCTCATCAAAACCCCAGTTCGGTGATAGGAGGGGCTATCAAATGGATCCCAGGAACTCCTGGGAAGCCTTGAAAGAGGTTGAGATGGATATAGCGGAGGGCGCTGATATAGTTATGGTTAAACCAGGGCTCTGGTATCTAGACATAGTAAGGCTTATTAAGGATAACTTCCCAGAGATCCCCTTAGCCGTATATAGCGTTAGTGGTGAGTATCTAATGATCAAGGCTGCAGCTATGAGCGGCTATATATCGGAGAATCAAGCGATCCTCGAAGCCCTCACAGCTATTAAGAGGGCTGGGGCTGATATAATAATAACATACTACGCATACAAGATCCCAGAGCTTCTGGGGAGATGATTCAATGGTAGAAATGCTTGGGACAGGAAGGAGCAGAGAGCTTTATGACAAGGCATTGAGGCTCATACCGGGAGGTGTTAACAGCCCGGTAAGGGCTTTCAAACCATACCCAGTATTCATAGCAAGGGCAAGGGGATCGAGGGTATATGATGTTGACGGGAACAGCTATATAGACTATGTGATGGGTTATGGGGCAAATCTCTTCGGACACTCGCCCGAATGGCTTGTCAAAAGGATCTCCGAGATCCTCTGGAACGGTGTCCTCTACGGAATGCCCACGGAAGCCGAGGTGATCCTTGCTGAAAAACTGGTCAAGATGATCCCGAACATAGAGATGGTCAGGCTTGTCAACACAGGTACAGAGGCTACTATGAGTGCTATAAGGCTTGCAAGAGGCTATACCGAGAGGGAATATATAGTTAAATTCAGAGGCTGTTTCCACGGATCCCACGACTATGTATTAGTATCACCAGGATCAGGTGCTGCTGGGATACCCTCCCACAAAGGTGTTTTGAGAGACGCAGCTGCAAAAACCCTTGTCACAGAGTACAACGATCCCGAGGGGCTTGAAAAAGTAATGAGGATCCATGGTGACACAGTAGCAGCAATAATACTCGAGCCTGTTGCGGCTAACATGGGGCTCGTACCGCCGGACACAGAGTTCCTCAAAACAGCTAGGGAGCTGTGCAACACCTACGGATGCCTATTAATATTCGACGAGATCGTAACAGGCTTTAGAATAGCGCCCGGAGGAGCCCAGGAGTATTTCGGGATAAAAGCCGATCTAATAACAATAGGAAAAGCCCTAGGCTCAGGCTTCCCCATAGCAGCATATGCAGGCGGAAAAAGGATCATGGAGCTTATAGCACCATCAGGCCCTGTATACCAGGCTGGAACATATAGCGGAAACCCTGTCTCTGTTGCTGCTGCTATAGCGACCCTCGATGCTGTGGAGAGGGAGGGTAGTAAGATCTATAGTAGGCTTAGGAAGATCGCTTCCGAGATTGAGGAAGAGGCTGGGAGAGTGATCAGTGGGAGAGGTATTAATGCCCATGTTAATAGGTTTGAAGGAATGCTCCAGATCTTCATGACGAGAGGGCCTGTGAGGAACTATAGCGATGCTGTGAAAAGCAATACGAAGCTCTACAGCGAGTTCCACCTAGAGTTGATGAAAAGAGGGGTTTTCATACCACCATCCCAGCTCGAAGCCTGGTTCCCCTCATACGCACATACAGACGAGGATCTCTCGATCACCCTTGAGGCTGTTAGAGAGGCTCTGGGGAGGATCTCTTGAAACTAAGAGTCGGAACCAGGGGTAGCTTACTGGCAGTTAGACAAACCCTAGAGGTTATCGAGGAGATTAAAAAGATCTTCCCGGAGATCGAGTTCGAGGTGGTGAGAATAAAAACCAAAGGTGATATTATGAAGAGCAGCATAAGAGAGATCGGATCGCCAGGTATCTTCACCAAGGAGATCGATATCGAGCTCATGAAAGGCTCAATAGATCTTGCCATTCACTCCCTCAAGGACTATCCAACAAAAACACCTGAAGATCTTGTTATAGCTGCAATACCTAGAAGAAGATCTAGAAGAGATGCGATAATCCCCAAGAGCCATGGCTCTCTAGAAGCTATACATAGCGGGGCTATCATAGGTACTGGGAGTCTTAGGAGAGCATCGCATATACTATACCATAGAAAAGATCTTAACGTTAAGGCGATTAGGGGGAATATAGATACGAGGATAAGGAAGATCGGGGTTGAGGTGGACGCGGTAGTGCTAGCAGAGGCTGGGCTTCAGAGGATAGGTTATAATGACTACGAGCCTCTAAGCCCATATATAATCACACCCCAGGCTGGGCAGGGGGCTCTAGCAGTTGTTGCTAGAAAGGGATCAGAGGCTGCCAAGATTGCCTCCATGATCGATGATCCTATCTCGAGGATCGAGACCTCTATAGAGAGGGGCTTCATAAGCGCTCTTAAAGCTGGGTGTAGAGCGCCAGTAGGAGTTACCGCAGAGGCTGGCGATAACGGGATCACGGTTATAGTCTCGCTTGTATCGCCGGACTATATCTCTAGGATCTATTTTGAGGAGAGGTACCAAGGACTCGGCGTTGACGAGATCGTTAACAAGATCTTTAAGAGGTTTGAGAGAGAAGGAGGCTTAGAGCTGGTTGAGGAGTGGTCCAGAAAGGCTAGCGGGGGGTCGGAGGAAGAATAGGGTTTGACCGAGAATCGAGGATGCAGATCTAGTGGTATGGTATACCTGGTTGGGGCTGGACCAGGAGATCCAGGGCTAATAACCCTCAAGGGGTTAAGGGTTATATCGATAGCCGACGTGATCCTTGTTGACAGACTCGTACCCAAAGAACTCCTCAGCTATGCCAAACCGGGGTGCGAGATAATCCATGTTGGTAAAGAGCCTGGGAGACATGAGTATACGCAGGAAGAGATCAACAGGATCATGGTGGAGAGAGCCATGAAGGGAGAGATCGTTGTGAGGCTCAAGGGAGGAGACCCAATAGTCTTTGGAAGAGGCGGTGAGGAGATGGAGATCCTCAGAGAAAGCGGTGTGTGCTACGAAGTAGTGCCAGGAGTATCATCGATCTATGCTGTGCCGGCCTATGCGGGCATACCAATAACCCATAGAAGGATCTCATCATCGGTAGCCATAGTCCCGGGAAGAGAGGCTGAGGGTAAGGAGAGAAACATAGACCTAGCAGCAATAGCCAGGGTTGTCGACACACTAGTGATCCTCATGGGTGTGACGAGAGTAGGAGAGATAGTGAGGGAACTACTAGCCAGCGGAATAGATCCCAACACACCAGCAGCGGTAATAGAGAAAGGAACAACAGATGAACAGAGAACCCTAGTAACATTGCTGGAAAAACTACCAGAAAACATGGCTAGGCATGATTTTAAAAACCCCTCACTAATAGTTATAGGCAAAACAGCCTTGCTAGCCGAGAAACTCTGCTGGTATAGATGTGGGCCAGAGAGCTTCATAATGGATCTATAGTGGTTATATGGGATCCCAGCCGGGTTTTTACACACAAACACGCTCTGGGCATTGAGTAATAGGATTTACAGAGGATCCTTATTCCTATTATAAGTTTACATGACCTATTATTTGTTAAGCATAGCAAACAAACCTGTTTCTATTGGCTGAGAATGCGTTGCATGTAAATTTATAAGTGGCGAACACATGTTCGTTATGGGGGATCCCTTGACTCCCAAAAGTATGTCAGAAAGGATGAGCGTAATAGTGATCGATATGCTCAACGACTTCGTTACAGGAGCCTTAAAATGTGAAAGAGCACAACGGATAATCCCCAACCTTAAAAAGCTTATCGAGGCAGCCCGCGCATATGGTGTTCCTGTGATCTATTGCAATGATGCCCACTATCCATTCGATTTCGAGGTTGTTAACCGCTGGGGAGAACATGCGATAAAGGGCACCAAAGGTGCCGAGGTTATTCCAGAGCTTAAACCAACGGATAAGGATCTCGTTGTGGAGAAGAGGGTTTACAGCTGCTTCTACGAGACAGGCTTGGATCCGCTTTTAAGAAGCCTCTATAACGGTGAGGGTGTGAAAACAGTTATTCTAGGCGGTTTACACACAAACATCTGTGTCAGACATACGGCTGCAGACGCATTTTTCAGAGGCTACAAGATAATCGTGGCAAAGGATGGTGTTGAATCCTTTACACAAGAGGATCACGAAGAGGGATTGAAATATCTGGAGAAGATCTATAATGCAAAAATAATGACTGTCGACGAGATTATAGAGATGTTTGCTAAAAGCCGAGGTCAGAGCTGAAAGCCTTACGTAATATTAACTGTGATCCTCCTGCTATATTATAATAATTTTTTGTTTTTGAATATATCCGCGATATTTTGCTTGTTGATAAGTTACTTCTAGATCGATCTAGTTATTAGGGCCTAGATCTCTAAGCCTGTATATATTTAGCCAGGGCTTCGGGATCTATATTCCCTCCAGTGACCATGACTATGACTTTCTTGTTAGCTAAATTAGATCCGAGCTTTGCTGCAGCTGCAAGTGCTGCAGCTCCCGCTGGCTCAGCGATCACGCCCTCAACTTCTGCCAGGATCTTTACGGCCCTGATGATCTCGTTATCGCTTACAAGCACTATATCGTCTATCCTATCCCTCAGTATTGTGAATGGCAGCTCATAGGCTCTTGAGGTAGCTATGCCCTCAGCTATAGTATCTGCTTTTCCAGTACTTACTAGTCTCTTCTGTAACCATGATTGGTAAAAGCTCTGAGCACCCTCGGCCTGGACGCCTATCACCTTTATGTTAGGGTCGACACTCTTAGCGACAACTACAGCACCGCTAGCACCCGAGCCTCCTCCTATGGGGTTTATTATAACGTCAACGTCGGGGAGATCCTCTATGTTCTCGAGATGCATTGTAGCAACTCCTGGGTAGAGTAGGATCTCGTTCACTGGATGGATATACAGCATTCCTTTATCCATGGCTAGCTTCTCAGCATACTCCCTAGCCTCTTCAAAGATCCTGCCGTGGAAGATCACCTCAGCCCCGAGATCCCTGAGAGCCTCTACCTTCACCCTCGAAACACCGTGGGGCATAACTATAGTGGATCTAGCTCCAAAGACAAGCGATGCATAGGCAACAGACTGGGCATGATTACCCATAGACGCTGTGATAACACCTCTCTTAATAGCCTCATCACCCATTACACTCATATAATGAATCCCTCCTCTCACTTTGAAGGATCTCGTGATCTGGGTACTCTCAAGCTTTAGATAAACATCAAACCCGAAGAGCCTTGAAAGCCTTCTCGAATACCTCAGTGGTGTTCTAACCACATACTTGCTGATCACACCCCTAGCCCTATAAACATCCCGCAGGTTGAAGGAAACCAGAATCTCACCGGGATGAATAGGAACAAGCTCCTAATATCCATGCATAGCCATGGCCAGCTGTTCGGATTTCATGGTGGTTTATAAGGATCGATATTAAACCCGTAGTTCTGCAATAATGGAACATAGTATAAGCCCTGTTATTCTATGAGGATGCCGCTCAACAATGAGGGTAGAGATAGAGACCCGAGGGGCGGGTTAAAGAAAAAAGCCCAGGATGTGGGGGTTTCCCCACAGCAATGAACCAGAGCAATGCTATGAAGGGGAGCTGTGGGTTGGGGTCACCCCAAATGGGTGGAGGCCAATGATATGGGCCCCGATGAAAGGGGTTCTGAGGCCTATGAAGCCAAGGGAAGAGCGGCTGGTATCAAGCAATATCAACCGCAATGAAACCCGAACCCCGTATTCTAAAATCCATCCAACCATCTAAAGTACTAGGCTATACCATAATCAGAGATAAATACGTATAGTGAAGATCTACTATAGGATTGGGAGAGATTCAAGGGTTTTCCTAATCTTGTATAACCTGGTTTTTATTCTTTAGCGATGAAGCCTTTATTTATAAGACTGTAAACGAACATATGTTCGGAGATTATCGTGTTTAGACGCTCCAGGGTTTCTGATAAAGGGGTCTATGCTATCTTATTTGTAGCATTGATACTAGCATCCTTCATAATACCCTACACGCTTCTAAGCTCGCCACCGCCCTATGTGCTCTTCACTTTTTGGTCTCTTGCAGCAGTTATCTCCATACTGCTGGCTTATCTAGCACTTAGGAGGTGATCCCCATGAGCGGTGGGGAGCTTTACCTCCCGCTAATAGCCTTCTTCTCAGCATTCATGCTTGCAAGTATATTGTTAGGCGAGGTTGCGAGGAGGAGAGGTGCTCTGAGGTCTGTTGAAGAGTATTATTTAGCCGGTAGGACTCTTAGTAAGATCCACTTTTTCTTCACATACTTTGCAACAACATATAGCGCGTTCATGTTCGTCGGGCTAGTGGGGTTCACATACCTCTATGGTGTAGGAACCCTTGGTTTCGAGCTTATATATCTAATGGGGACTGCAGCGCTTCTAAGCCTCCTCGCACCCAGGATCCTTGAGAAGGCGAGATCTCTGAACTTAATAACCCCTACACAGCTTATCTATGCTGAAAATGGTTCGAGGGCTGCTAGATATATTGTCTCATTAACATATCTAGGCTTCATGATACCATATATGAGTGTTCAGATCATAGGGCCTGCTGTGGTACTGAGCTTCCTAGGGCTTCCGAGAGAGATAGCGATCCTCGCAACCCTTGTGACGGTCTTTATATATGTATTTTATGGTGGTTTGAGAGGGGTTATGTATACAGATATACTTCAGGGATCATTCTTCCTCACCATAGCATTCCTCTTTGCAGCATACCTAGCCCCAGGGCTGGCATCGTCACAACCACAGCTCCATACACTCCCAGGAGGCTTTGGTTATTGGAGCTTGGAGAGGTTTGTATCACTAACACTCCCATGGATCTTCTTCTCAATAACAAATCCCCAGGTTCTCCAGAGAATCTATATGGCTAAGGATAGATCTGAGCTGTCTAGAGGGATTCTCATGTTCCTCATAGCCGGGTTTACCCTCACACTCCTCATGGTAATAGCAGGGTTAGGAGCCTCAGGAATTGTGAGAGTAGATCTACGGGATCCTAACCAGATAACCCCCTACCTCATGGTCAACGTTCTACCCGAATGGATGGCTCTAGCCCTAGCCCTAACTGTGTGGGTTGCAGCGTTATCCACTTTAGACTCGATATTACTCACGCTGTCATCCGTGATAAGTGTTGATATCCTTGGTAGGACGAGCGTTAGAGTGGGGAGATACTCAGTCCTAGGTATTATACTTGCGCTAGGCATCTTCTCATACTACACAGTAGCACCAGTCGTGATCCTTGCTGTAGCCAGCTCAGCAGCACTGCTATACCTCGTACCGATCATCATGCTAACGCTCTTCGAAAAACCCTCGGGAAAGGAGGTGTCGTTGCTCACACTAACAGGATTCATAACATATATAATTCTCTTCATACTCAGGAACACCGCATACCCCCACCCACTGGACTATGCATCTATATCATCCCTCTTAATAACATCAATAATCGCACTCATAATATATGCAAGGAAAAAAACGAAAAGCAACTAACGCACCACACCACATAGACCGAGGAGTTTAACCCCTTATTAGAGATCTTTGGCGGGATTGTGGGGAGCACAGCACAGGCTGTGAGGGAGGCTAGAACAGTATGGGATCTAGACTATCACGCAGGACTTTTAAGCTTTCACATGCTTAAGGGATACTCTGAAGACATGATCCTAGAGCATGCGAAACCGTTGCGAAGGAGATCCCGATATTTGGATTCTATCTCCAACCCGCTGTAGGAGGCATACTAGGATATAGGTTCTGGAAGAGGTTTGCTGAGGAGATCGAGAACCTTGTGGCTATAAAGACAGCACCATTTAACAGATACCACACCATCGAGGTTGCAAGGGCTATCGCTGATGCTGGGAGGGAGGATGTGGCTCTATACACTGGTAATGATGATAACATTATAATCGATCTCTTAACAGTATTCCGCTTTAGAGATAGCTCAGGGAGGGATGTAGAGCTCGAGATCGTTGGGGGGCTGCTAGGACACCGGGTCTTCTAGGCCAGGAGATCCGTGGAGATCTTCAGGTTTGTGAAGAATATCAAGAGTAAGAGGGACTCCATACCGAACCGATCGAGCTCATGATACTCAACACACAGATCACCGATGTTAATAAAGCTATCTTCGACGCAGATCATAATTTTAAGGGTTGCATTGCAGAGATTCTCGAGGTGCTGATGAGGTCTGGGTTTGTTGAGGAGGTAAGAGTTCTAGATCTTGAAGAAGATCTTTCGTCAGGACGGGTTG
Source organism: Desulfurococcaceae archaeon AG1 (assembly GCA_003116855.1). Taxonomy (GTDB): domain Archaea; phylum Thermoproteota; class Thermoprotei_A; order Sulfolobales; family AG1; genus AG1. The sequence goes on along the minus strand of BEWT01000015.1, from coordinate 34,003 downwards.
AGGAGATCGATAGGATCTATAACATGTATCCTCATCTAAGAGATGATCACTATACATCTAAGTATTTAGAAGGATGGCTTGAGGGTAAGTGCACAGGTTATGAAACACTCAAAGAGATCTCTTTAGAGGATCTGAGAAACATGATCTATCGCGGGGAAACGGCTTGAAGGACATTGTGCTGGGAATAGACTCTGGGGCAAGCAAGATCGAGATAGCAGTAGTAAATCTAGATGGAATATTGATAGAGATCTTCAGAGATGATAGGCCTGGAAACCCCGCCTCAATAGGCCTGGAGAGGTCTCTGAAAAACCTCTCAAAAGCACTAGCCAGGACTCTTGAGAAAATCCCTAGAGAAAGGATCGTGTGTGTAGGCATTGGGATGGCGGGGTATCTGGAGGGTTTGTGGGATGAGCATATAAAGAGAGAGCTCGCCAAAATGCTTGATCTAGAGACAAGGGTTGAGGTGTTTGAGGATATTAGAGCGGCGCACGCTTCAGCACACCTGCTGGGAGATGGTGTTATAGGAATCCTGGGAACCGGGAGTAACTTCTACGGAGTATGTGGTGGGAGGAGCTGGAGGGTTGGGGGTTGGGGCCATCTGATCGATGATCGCGGGGGAGCCTACAGTATAGGGGCCAGGGCTCTCTCAATGGTTGTTAAATCTCTTGATGGAAGGATCGGCAAGACGATATTAACAACATATTCCTTCCAGCACTATAATGTCTCAGATGTTCACCAGCTTGTGTCTAAAATCTATTCCTCAGAAGATCCTAAGGGTTTGATAGCCTCCTTCGCACCCTACGTGTTCAAGGCATACACGGAAGGAGATCCTGTGGCAGTAGAGATCATAGGCGAGGAGGTTAGAGAAGTTGCTCTCTCGATAACCACGATCCTTAAGAAGCTTGAATGCCCCGAAATACCGATCTCCCTCACAGGATCTATATATAGAGCCAACAAAGCCGTGCTTAAAGACCTTCTAGAGATGGAAGTGGGCAGGATGATCGGCAGATCTGTAGTTATAGGGGATCAGAGGATCCGCGAATCATGCGCCTCAGCATTAATCATGCTCAAGCTAATAATAAGAGAACTGGATGAAAATACCATTAAAAACCTGATCAGGACGTGTACATGGCACTAATATACCCGGATATCCGGAAGGCTTTGCTTTCTCGACTCTCGCACACCAAGACCTCTGCTTGAAACGGATAGCTAGAAACGCTAGATCGAACAGTATTAAGGGTCTCGAACAACGGAATCCGCATAAGATTAGTGAAGATCCTAAGGATATTAAAAGGATCTTTGGGCGTAATGAGCAAGGTACGGGATTACGAGGGTGCGAACCCCTTGAAGGAAGACGCTGAGCCAAACCCAGAGAGATCCTCTTAAAATATACATGGATCTCGTTTCATATTAGTAAAATAAAAACACTAAGATCAGCCTCTCCACGTATGAGGCACTCTCACACCCCTACACCTTTACATCAACTATATTGTCTCGTTATCAAGAAGATCTCATCACAGACTTATAGCTTATCCTAGGTCTTTTACAGCGCCCCCAGCGATGCTATTCTCCACCTATATCGTGAGGGGAAAGATCCCTATGGTAAGATCCATCTAGACCCCTAACACTTGTACAACAACCCTCCTCTCCCTCGGCCCGTCTAGCTCAAGCAGCATGATTTCCTGCCACATTCCCCTCACTAGAGAACCTTTGCTCACTGGTATGAATCTCCCGGACCCTATCATGCTCGAAGCTATGTGGGCGTGGGCGTTGGAATCGATCTCATCGTGTCTCCACCCACCACCTGGTCTGAAGACCTCTTCGACCCATTTTATATAGTCCTCAGCTATTCTAGGCTCGTACTCGTTAACTATAAGTGCTGCTGTAGCATGTGGTGTGAACACAGCACATATACCCTCACTCACACCGCTCTTCGAGACTGCTTTCTCAACCCTCTCAGTGATCTTAACCACCTGAAACCTCTTACTAGTTCTTACAAAGAACTCCTCCAAGTAGACCTTCATGGAGACACCATATCTTGGGTGTGTAAGGATTATTAACATATTTAGCTCATAGGGCTTTTCTTGGATACAATGATATTACAATTAGATCTTAGTTAGGATAACCAAACCTTCTCCCCACGTAATATAAAAAATAGCCTATACTAGCTTCTCACAGATCTTCTTAGATCTGAGCATCTGGATTGGGTTTCTATATAGCTAGCGATACTGAGTATATAATACCATAGATTATTGTTAGCTGTGCTGTGAAGGGCGCAGCAGTATCTGGGACTTCTTTTGAGAACCATCTAACTAGCTGGAGGGCTCTTGGGAGTGTTACTAGTGCTGCAAGTATCCATGGTCTTGCCACTCCTGCTAATGCTAGTGCTGGTGGTGCTATGTATGCTAGGGCTATTAGCGCTATATATAGTTTGAAAGCCTTTTCCTTACCAATAATAACTGTTAATGTCCTTATCCCAGAGGATCTATCGAACTCGTAATCCCTTATAGAGTCTATAACAAGCACCGATGCTACTAGAGAGCCTATAGGTATCGATATAGCTATGGGTCTTAGATCTATAAGACCTGTCTGGGTATAGAAAGCCCCGAGATGCATCAAAGGCCCCCACATAGCGAAAACCCCTAGCTCCCCCAACCCCCTATACTTAAACCTAGCAGGAGGAGCAGTATACTCGAGAGCAACCAAAGCACCCAAAAGCCCCAGAGGTATAGAGAGCCACCTATCGATCAGAGTGAGCGCAATGCCACTAGAAAGAGCTATTGCAAAGATCACAGCAGAGGCTATGAGGGTCTGGGAAGGGGTTAGAAGACCACTCACAATAGGGTGGGGTCTATACCTAGTAGTAGGAGCACCAGGCCTATCAACACCATAGAGTGTATCGAAATAATCATTAGTTATATTTACAAAGGCATGGAGAGCCACAGCACCTGCCAGCGTTAATAAATATATAGTTATATCAAAAGATCCCGTAACACCATAGGCATAGAGAGAACCAGCAGTTATAGCAGCTATGGTCATCGGGAAACTCCAAGGCCTGAGAGCAAGGAAAAACCCGAGAGACCGGCTCATCCTGCCACCCATTTAATATAGTGATTTAGGTCTATTTTAGATCACGACCGTCCTTAAACAGCCTAGCATATTCTAGAAACATCTATTTTATCGAATCACGTGAGCTGGTAGCTCGTCTATAGCGTGGTTCTCGCTTTGCTGAAAGGCTTTATTTCTATTAACGAATAGTTCTTGGGGTTTTTATTATGCCAAGAGATCTTGCGTGGAGGATTGCTGAGTATGTTAGTTCTATAGATTATAAGGATCTGTCTGGAGAGGCTGTTGAGGAGGCTAAGAAGAGGATTCTCGATTCTATAGCGGTCTCCCTAGGGGCTCTCGACGCGTTCCCCTATAGAGCTGCTAGGAGGCTTGCCTCAAGGGTTGCACCTAGATCTAGGGGTTCTAGTGTTTGGTGGGAGGGTATTGCCAGCTCTCCTGAAATGGCTACCTTTGCCAATGGTGTTGGTGTTAGGTATCTCGATTTCAACGATACCTATCTCTCTAAGGAGGCTATGCATCCCAGCGATATGATCCCTGCTGTTGCAGCTGTCCTTGAGGATCTTGGTGGTGGGGGGAAGGAGCTGATCCTTGGTATCGTTGCTGCCTATGAGATTGCTACAAGGCTTGGAGATGCCTTTTCTGTCAGAGGCGTTGGTGTTGATCATGTTGCCTATATAGCTATAGGTGCTGCTGCAGGAGCTTCCAAGGCTATGGGTCTACCTGTTGAAAAGATCTACCATGCCATTAATCTAGCTGTCAACGAGTCTGTATCGCTTAGACAGACAAGATCTGGAGAGCTAAGCATGTGGAAGGGGATGACAGCGGCTAACTCAGCCAAGAAGGGGGTTTTCGCAGCCCTCCTAGCCTCAGAAGGAGTCACAGGCCCCTCACCAGTATTCGAAGGAGAATATGGATTCTTCAACGTTATCTCTAAACAACCCTTCGATCTCGAATTCGGTGGGAAGGGTTCAGAGAATATACTGAGAACCCTTATTAAGAACTGGCCCGTAGAGTATCACGCCATGTCTGCTGTTGAGGCTTGCTTAAAGCTCAGACCCCTAGTATCCCCCGAAGAAATAGAGGAGATAGAGGTTGAGACATTCACAGTATCCTATAGAATAATAGTGAAAGATCCTGAAAAATGGGATCCAAAAACCAGAGAGACAGCCGACCACAGCCTACCATATATAGTGGCTAGAACACTCCTCGACGGATATATGTGGGTTGATAGCTTCTCAGAAGAGAAGATCCTCGGAGAGGATGTTAGGAAACTAATGAAGAGGATGAAGATAAAAGTCTCCGAAGAATTCGACAAGCTATACCCAGAAGCCGTCCCCAACAGGGTCAGGATAAGAACTAAGGATGGCAGGACATTCGAGGAGACAGTTATATATCCTAAGGGGCATTACAAGAACCCACTATCGAGAGAAGAGGTTCTTAACAAAGCCCTAAGGCTTGCCGGAGCTAGGTATGAGGATCGCGTGAGAGAGATAGCTAAGAAGGTATGGAGCATAGATGCGATAAGCGATATTGAGGAGCTATCATCCCTACTAACACTCACATAGATCTTTTCCTCGAAGAAAAGGCAGACATGTTTTTATCTCCAGCCATAGAGGAGGTGGAGGCGGGGCGATAGCTTGAAACCGTGTTTTTTGCACAGATCCTCAACGATCCCCAGCCTATCCATATACTCCTCCCTTGTCTTCGATTCTGGCATTAGATAGACCCTCTCGGGAGGGATTGGTATAGCGTCTATATACTCCATAACCTCCTCAATATCTCTCTCCCCAACCACGACGAATTTGAAGATAGCCTTCCCGGTCTCCACAAATCTTCTCAGAACGTCTCTCCTAAACCTAATGGTTCTCGGCATGCCTGAGTTGCTCAGCTTTGGCGAGACGTTAAACTGATCCACGTATCTCTCTATCTCTTGTGAGGGAGGTATGGTTCCGTTTGTCTCAACCTCTATCCTTGGTTTGAATCTATATCTCTCAACAAAGATCCTTAGGAGACCTTCTATCTCTCTCTGCCTCAGCATAGGCTCTCCCCCGGTCATAACTAGCATGTGATCATTACGCAGATCATCTATCCACCCCCTAGCCTCCCAGAGATCCAGTAGATCCTCATAGCTATATACATGCCCCTTAACCCATATATCTATAGTATCGCACCATACACACGAGAGATTACACCCCTGAAGCCTTAGAAAGATAGCAGGTCTCCCAGCCGAGGGACCCTCGCCCTGGAATGATTTGAAAGTCTCTGAAACCGCTATCTCTCCCAAGCCGCATCTAAGAAACCTATAGCCCTTGAGCCTCTCCGCCACCTTTGCCCAATTCTTAGTCACTTGCACTCCTAAATATATCCTAGCTATTATAGATAGTGGGTGTCTCGATGAGAGTTGGGTTTATAGGGCTAGGGATAATGGGGCTCCCCATGTCCATGAATATCCTTAAAGCAGGCTACCAGTTAACAGCCTATAATAGGACTAGATCTAAGGCCGAACCCCTAAGAAGCCTGGGAGCCTATATAGCAAACAGCCCTAGAGAGGTTGCTGAGAGAAGCGATGTGGTCATAGCAATGGTTACAGACGGCCCCGACGTTGAGGAGATCCTCTTTGGAAGAGAAGGGGTTGTTGAGGGAGCCAGACCAGGGCTTATATTCATAGACATGGGTACAAACTCCCCAGAATATGCTAGAAGCTTCGCAGAGAGACTATCAAAATACGGGGTCGAGTTTCTAGACGCACCGGTAACAGGGGGAGATAAGGGTGCTAGGGAGGGGACATTAACAATAATGGTTGGGGGTAAGTATGAGGTTTTCAAGAAGGTTGAACCAATATTGAGAGCCATGGGTAGAACAATAATATATGTGGGCGACGTAGGCTCAGGACAGCTTATGAAACTACTCAACCAGATAGTCGTCGCAATAAACATGGTAGCCCTAGCCGAAGCCATGGCCCTAGCCAGAAAAGCCGGGATAGATGAGGAGAAGCTCTACCAGATCCTCTCAAGCGGTGCAGCAAACTCATTCACAGTCCAATACTACATGCCAAAGATAATGAAAGGAGACCTAGAGCCAGGATTCAGAGCAGCCCACCTCAAAAAAGATCTAGGCTATGCTTTGAAAACAGCATCAAAACTATCCGCAAAACTCCCAGCAACAGAGCTGGCATACAAGCTATATGAGGATCTAGTAAGGATAGGGTATGGAGAGAAGGGAACGCACTCACTTATAAAGCTATACGAGAACCTCAAATCTAGGAGCGAGTAATAACGTTTATATACACCCTAGAATCCTGGTGTAGATATCCTTATCCCTAGTGGCTATCGAGCCTAGCCCTTAGGTCGAAGAAGGTGGCATCCTCTATATCTACATCGATATAGCTGCCCAGAGGTATATCGCCTCTTATTACTACCTGTCTATAGCTTATCGTCCTCGCTATTACTGTTCCCTCTCTAAACCCTTTCTCTGTTACCAAGACCCTTGCTCTGCTCCCTATATATTGCCTATGGATCTCTAATCCTATTTTCTCTTGCACCTTCTGAACCTCTGTGGATCTTCTCTTCTTTATATGTTCCGGAACCTGGGGCATTGCTGCAGCCTCGGTTAGGGGTCTTACGCTGTACTGTGCTATGTGGACTCTGTCGAACCTAACCCTTTCCAACAGATCTAGTGTGTTTTTGAATGCCTCTTCATCTTCTCCTGGGTGTCCTACTATTATGTCTGTTGCTATTGTGATCTCTGGTATCTTTCTCCTCACCTCCTTAACCATCTCCTCAAACTCCTCAACACTATAGCCTCTCTTCATGATCCTCAGCACCTTGTTATCGCCGCTCTGGACTGGTATGTGGAGGAACTTGTAGATCCTGGGGCTCTTCATAGCTTCCACGAGATCGTCAAAGATCTTCCATAACCACTGGGGGTTCATCATACCAACCCTAAGCATATAGTCGCCCTCAACCCTCTCCTCTATCTCCCTCAAAAGATCTGGTAACAGGAATCTCTTCCCAAGATCAAACCCATATACCGCCGAATCCTGTGAAGCGAGCTCTATCTCCTTATAACCCCTAGACACAAGATCCCTTACCGTATCCACTATAACCCTCGGGGGATAGCTCCTAACACTACCCCTCGAGATCTTCGTTATACAGAAGGAGCAGTCACTTAAACAACCCTCAGAGATAGGTATAGGGGCTATAACACCCCTCACCCTAGGAAGAGGGATCCTATCAACAGCCCTAAAGCCTCCGAGATACTCAACCCTCTCTCTCGAAGTAACAGCATCAACGATCCTGTCAACACTACTGGGCGTGATCAGAGAGGCGCTGGGAGCGATCTTCTTAACAGTGGCAGGCATCGAGGATACCATACAGCCAGCCACAATGATCTTTTTAGACCCTGAGTAGAGGGTCTCAATCTCAGAGATCCTCTTGATCATCTTCTCCTCAGTATCCTTCCTAACAACACAGGTGTTTATAACAATAACATCGGCATCCTCGGGGGAATCTGTAAAGCCTAAACCAGCCTCCTCTAAATAGCCCCTCATAATCATCGAGTCAGCCTGGTTGAGAGTACACCCATAGGTCTCTACATACACCCTAATCCCGAAGCACCTCGGCAGATCCCTGTAAAAACATATTCACAGCGGTGCTTAAAAATTGCAGTGTGACCGATACTCCCTACCACCGGGTTATGAGGATCGGATCTCTACAAAAAAGGAATTGTTTACGAGGATCCTAGCCGCTATATATTCTCTCTAACTCTTTTAGGAGCCTCCAGTTAGCCTCGATCTTCTCCTCTATCGCTTTTATATCCTCTTCCCTTAGGTGCGCAAATCTACCCTGGAGTTTTAGGTATTCTGCCAGAGGTTTTCTCTTAGCCTTATCAGCATAAGGCCTACTCACAGGGTTTATCGATAACTTACCCCCACTATACTCCCACAATATCCAGGCCCCCGTCTCGATCGCTAGTTTAGCGACATAGACAGTCTTATCCGAATCAAACCTCCAGCCAGGGGGACATGGTGAGTGTAGGTGTATAAACCTGAAACCCCTAATACTAGCTGCTTTCTCAAGCTTCGCTGCGAAATCAGTTGGATACGCTATAGATGCTGTAGCTACATAGGGGACTCTGTGCATAAGCATTAAGAGAGCTAGATCCTTCCTCTCCTCAGTCTTCCCCATAACAGGGGTTGTAGTGGTCAGAGCCCTCCACATCGTTGTCCCGCTAGCCTGGATCCCGGTGTTCATATATGCCTCGTTATCGCTCACAATCACAAGTATATCGTCATTCCTCACGGCAGCACCGCTCAGCGTGGCAAAACCTATATCAGCAGCAGCACCATCACCAGACCATACAACAACAATACTATCAACACCAGACGCCTCATGAGACGCTCTGAGACCCGCAGCCACGGCAGGGGCTGATGCGAAGGGTACGTGGAGGATAGGCAGGTCGAAACCCTCTCTAGGCCAGAAGCCCGATATTATTGTCGAACACCCAGCAGGTATCACCAGCACTGCTCTCTCGCCCAAAACCCTCCCCACGATCTTCAAGCCTATGTTGTGGGGACACCCCATACACGCTGGGTTCCCAGGAAGCGTACCCCTGATCCTGGATAATGCGAGTCTCTGGAGACTCATTTGCTAACCACCCCCATCCAAGGCATATACCACTCAGGGATCGACCAACCCTCTATAGAGCCTGATTCGTACTCCTCTATGAATGTCTTGACAATGCTGTAGAAATCCTCTGGGCCGGTATCAACACCACCAATACCAGCTATAACGTTCTTAACAGGAACCCTATCCCCTATGGCTGAGGATACCTCTAACCCCAGGATCCCTCTATGCCCTATAGATACAGCCCTATCTATGACCAAGACAGCCTTGGCATTCTGAGAAACCTCGCGGAGCTCCTCCCATGGGAATGGTCTGAAATACCTTATCCTCAGAAGACCAACCCTATAGCCCTCCCCCCTGAGCTTCTCAACAGCTTCTTTCAAATCGCCACACCATGCCCCCATAGCAACCACTACATAGTCAGAGCCCTTCGCATAGACATCCTCGACAAGACCCCCATAGCTTCTAAGCCCAAACCTCTTTGCATACTCAAGATCTGTCTCTCTGATCACGAACCTGGATCTCTCCATAGCCCTCCAGGCAAGCCATTTAAGCTCCATAGTAACCTCGTCAGGACCCGTGTTACCCACAGCAAAGGCTTTTCCAGGCTCTATTTTGAATGGTAAGGGTTCTCTCGGGGGTAGCCATTCGGATACGCTCTTCTCGTCAGGCATCTCCACAGGCTCTGCTGTATGGCTTAGCGTGAAACCCTCGAGAGCTACCATGGCCGGGAGCATTACTCTGCGATCCTCGCTTATTTTGAAGGCCTGCAACGTCATGTCAAAGGCTTCTTGAACGCTTGAGGCAAACCCTATGATCCAGCCCGTATCCCTCACGGTAAGAGCATCATGGTGATCGCTATGAAGACCCCATGGAGGACCGATGGATCTCGTGACCACGGCCATCACTATAGGAAGCCTGCTACCAGCAACCCACCAGAGCATCTCATACATATATAGCAACCCATGACTCGAGGTCGCGGTGAAAGCCCTAGCACCCCCAGCAGCAGCACCATAGACTAGCGCGAGAGCTGAGTGCTCCGACTCAACCCTTATATACCTAGCCTTCAGCTCCCCCCTCTCAACCATCTCAGCTATTCTCTCAACAATCACCGTCTGGGGGGTTATGGGGTAGGCTGTAACCACCTGAACCCCTGCGAGCCTAACAGCCTCGGCCACAGCTGTGTTTCCCATAAGAACCCTACGTGCCATGCTACTCCCCCTCCAGGATCATCTCTATAGCGTTAACCGGGCATACGTTTGCACATATACCGCAGCCCTTGCAGTAATCATAGTTAATGCTTGGAAGCCCTCTATAGGGCCATGCTATTGTGTCTTCGGGGCAGTAGAGCCAGCATATGCCGCACTTTATGCATTTGTCTACAAGTATTCTTGGCTTGTAAAGCCTCCACGTACCTGTTTTTCCAGCAGAGCCGGGGCTTGGTTTTGAGAGGAGCTTTTCCGAGAGGATCTCTAGATCCTCGATACCCTCTTTCTCAGGATCTATGGGCTTGTAAACTATACCCATGATGCTCACCTCATCACAGAGTCCCAGGCAATCCTCACGGCTTCGGTGTTAGCCTCGAGAAGCTTTCCCCTAAAATACTCGCCCAAGGCCCTTACAATACTCTCAAGACCAGCTATCCCGAAAACCCTGGCCATCGCGGAAGCCATAGCAGTGTTAACAAGAGGCCATCCAGCTATTACAAGACCGAGCTTCAGGGCTATCGATGTAGCATCAATATAATAGACATCCCTATCAACAAGCTCGGGCTTTTTAGCAGCATTAACAAGCACAGGAACACTCCCGGGAGCTAGTTTCGAGATATCGATGAGCTCCAGGATCTTGGAGCTAAACACAGCAACACCCTCAGGCCTCCTAACACTAGAATGCCTAGCTATCGGTGCATCTGAAACCCTTAGATAGGATTTAACAATAGCACCCCTCCTCTCAGGCCCAAACTCGGGTATAGCCTGAGCCCATAGACCTTCAAGAACAGCTGCAGAGGCAAGGATCCTTGAAGCCATAACACCACCCTGACCCCCACGGCTGAGTATAAGAAACTCCCGCAACAAGACACCCATCCATAATTATATCCACTCCAAGGTTTAAGAATAAATATCAGTGTAACCACTATAGCTATACAAATTTATACATCGCCATCGCTATAAATAAAAAAGAACCTAAATAGAAAGCATCATTAAAAACAAGACATAAAAGACAAAGCTATTTTAAATATTTTTCACAAAATAACGATACACATAAACCTCCCAGAGCTGGAAAATGCGGCTGACGCTCAACAATATCGGTAAATACTTGATTCCCATATAGCCAGCAGCCTCGGAATAGATAATGCTACTATAGAATGCGTTATAGCAAACGTTGAGAGAAGCTATGCTTATTAGAAAATCTACGCTATAGTTTCCTCATAACAATATCCATAGATCTTTTCGCTTTTTAACGTTACGCTGATAGGAGTTATATTCATAATCCTAGTTATTTGTTTTTGATCGCACTAGTTATGACAAGCTTGCCATTATAACCAAGCGGGCTAGATATTAAGAGCTATTTCTTCACAGCAGCCTTTAACCGTCTTTACAACAGTTGTTACAAAACACACCTTTCTCTAGGATTTCCTCATTAAAACCATCAACCCTGAAGAGCATGTTAGATTAATTAGATTATCAAACAAATAAAAATGGAGAGGTTAAACCTAAAGATGTATAGCCAGAAGTTAGTCACTATTACACTTGCCATAATGTCTTTACCCATATTTGTTACGATATCTGTAGCTTTTGCTAAAAACTCTGGAGCTGGAGTATATAAGAATATAAACGCTGAATCTATGAAGCTGGATCGATCTCCCAATGGGGCGATCTTCAAATGATAAAGTTAAATAGAAAACTCATAGCAATCCCACTCTTCGTTATTGGGATCGTCGGTGTACTGGAGAATTTACTTAAAGGAGACATAACCAGGACTCTGGTGGGCTCGCTCTTTATCATCGTCGGCGTATTTGTATTATTAGAAGAGAAGCTTACATCAACAAAGCCAAACAAAGGTGTCCTTCGAGCAATGAATCGAGTAAAAGAGTTGATAAGTTTATGTAAAAAGTACGCGGTGATCTGGCTGATCACTCTCTCAACCGCTGGTGCATTGGTAAACTTGATAGTCGAAAGAGATATAAGTGGAACTTTGTGGTACTCACTCATTGCTATTGGTCTTGCTATACTTATATTGTTAAATAGGATATTCACACCAAAATAGAGCTGGGCCGGAGCCTATTTTATATTGCAGTAAAAATGAAGTGCGACATAGTATAAAAAGGCGAATCTTCAAATATGAAGAGCCGGTTTCTCCGAAAACCCTCAATAAGTGATGAAGAATACTATATGGTTTATAGATCTGCGTCTGGAATCTGGTAGAGCTAACTCTATCTGTGGGATCATCGGTTTTGCTACTGCTCATAATGCTGACCAAGTTAGAACCATAGGGATCCTGATTAATAGTAGATATGCTTAGATCCGTTATGGTGTGGTCATAGTTGGTGTTCTAAACCGCGGTCGTATATCTTGATCCCGTTTTTAATGGCATCGGTTATGAACTGATTACCTTGCTTGATTGCTAGCCTCACCTCATCTAAGGAATATACCGTGATCTCTACGTCAACGTCTTTAACCGCTCTTAGAAGGAATCTCTCGTGCTTAGGAGGCTCGTGCTGTGTGATTACTAGAATATCTATGTCGCTTAATCCTCTGACGAACCTGGATCTAGCTAGCGAGCCTGCTACTATCACTGCGATGGGATCGAACCTCCTTATCAGCTCCGAGATCAGCTCTTCCAGAAGATCCAGAAGATCCTGTGTGCCTGGCTTGCTAAGGATCTCTCTCAACCTCTCTCTTAACAAACCTCAGCACCTCATCAGCGTATAGGAGGGCTTTCTCAGCATCCTCCTTTGTGTAGTGTTTGTGAGGGGCTCCCCAAGGCCATGCGTTTGGATATCTGGTGGGGATATAGAATCTATCTAGAAGCTCTCCCTTCTCAATCAGTCCTTCCTCAATCTCGATCGATCTTGAGAGTCTTCTTAGAAGCTCTGCAACGCTGTGGATCGGATCGTATATGCCGAGCCTCTTGATCATTAGGGCTTTGAGGGCCTTCTCAGCAGCCTGGTGGGAGAAGAAGCAGGCCTTGCTATATCTACCCAGCCTCTGCATCTCTCTAGCAACCTCTAGATCATCTATAGCCTCGTCGAGCCAGTCTCTATACCGATCGTAGGACAGCGAGGCCCCTGATATATATGCTCAAGATCCCGATATGAGCTTATTAAAGCTATACTTAGTGAAGCTAATATTGAGGATCGCTGAGCATGCTATGAATCTTAGGCAGCTGTTGCAGAGAGCTATGGGATCTAGCTAGTATAAAACTATATATATTGTGGCTAGGGATAGCGCGATCCAGGCTGAGATCCAGGATGCAGATCTATATGCTAGTAGGAGGGCTTTGAGAATCCTACTCGATCTATTGTATTTCGCATATAGGGATTCAGCCACGGCTAGAGCGTGGATCGTACCTACTATGGCTAAGAGCTCGGGGATTATCTCTGCGTGGAGCTTTGAGCACAAATGATACTCACCCAGGATTCCTGCTGTAAGAATACCTGTAATCCTCTCGGATTTCATACAGTAGCCGGATAGCACGGCTAGAAGTGCTAGGGGTGCTAGTAAGACTCCCGACACTATCATGATGAGGATCGAGATACCTATCATGGAGGTTTCCCGTGATTTAAGCCTCCAGGGGATTTATAGATGGAGAGCATGATCTCCAGAAGACTTTTCCTATCATCCCTCGCCACAGCGGTTGCTACAGCACTCACAATACCCTCGATACTGATCTATATCGCCCGCGGTCCCAGCAAACCTGGGCAAGCAAGAGATAGAGAGATCTATGCTGTTGGCGAGGGCTACATAGATCTCCCAGCCCCCATGCTAGATGGAGATGTCAGCGTTGAGAGCGCACTAGCTAATAGAAGGAGTATAAGAGAGTATCTAGACGAGCCGTTAACGCTAGACGAGCTCTCCCAAATCCTATGGGCATCCTATGGTGTGAGTGAGACTATATATGGATTTAAAACAACACCAAGTGCTGGTGCTACGTATCCTCTAAACATCTATGCCGTGATCTATCCCAGGGGGGTAATTACCCCCGAAGGCAAGGCCCTGGCCGAGGGCTCCTATATATATGAGCCCCACTCCCACAGGCTTAGACTAGTCAGGGCAGGGGATCTGAGTAGCGAGCTCTATAGAGTATGTGTTAACCAGGAGTGGGTTTTGAAAGCCAAGGCTGTTTTGGTATTCACAGCAGTGTATGAAAGAACCACTAGGAGGTATGGTGAGAGGGGGATTAGGTATGTCTGGATCGAGGTTGGGCATGCTGGACAGAACGTATATCTACAAGCAACATCCCTAGGACTGGCTACAGTAGCTATAGGAGCTTTCTACGATGACGAACTTAGAAAACTAATAGGAGCTGGCGATGATGAACACCCGCTCTACGTAATGCCAGTAGCTAGACCAGCTAGACAGTATAGGTTAAGGCGTGAAGATCTGATCTCATATATAGCTAAACATAGGTCTTGAGAGAGCACCACAATAGAGAGGAACACAACAATCATCTATACCCTCTGGGCATTGCCTGTGTTTTGAAACTATATGGGAGAAGAGGATCGGAGTAACGAAAGTCTACGTTAAACGTGTGGGCGTGTTGTGCTGGGTTTATCGACTCTAGAGATCCTAGGTCTTGTTCCAAACACTTCTACTGGTAGGGTTGAGAAGGTGGGTCTCTATGCTATATAGTCTTTTAGGTTGCTGGTCTATACTATTCTCTTGAGATCTCTTTGACTAGTTTTAGTGAGTTTTCTAGGAGGTTGATGCATTCCTGACCCCTTATCCTGGTTATTATTGTTATGTTAGGTTTTGATCCTATTACTAGCTTGTCGAAGCCTGTTCTCTGTAGGGCTTCTACTATGTTTTTAAGCCTCTGCTTCGATATCCCTCTATATATTGCTCTATACCCTCCTACCAGCTCTCCCCCGCTACCCTGGATCTCGTTTTTCGTTATGCTCGCCTCTCCCGGGATAGGTTCTTCAGGCTGGATCTTTATCACCGCTATCGGGCTCCTCCTCACAGCGAGTTTTGCTGCTAGGTTGAACGGGTTTTCGAAGGGTAGCCATTCTATATAGATCCCTATATATTTATACCCAGGGATCTTGTGCTCGACGAGAACGGAGCTTGGTGTTATGATCCTTAGAGATCCTCTCTCTATACATGTTAACGCCTTTCTCCTCATAACCCTCCTACCAGCCCAGGATCCCAATGGATACCAGATCCCGAGGGCTAGGGCTATGAGGATTATGGTCTCAACAGCGTTCATAGAGCTTCACCAAAATATGCCTCTAAGCATAATATATCCCGGGCTAATATGGATCGTAAGAGGCTCTCCGAGCTGGGTGAGAAGGGCTTTATAGCTAGATCCCTAGAGATCCTCTCAAACCTCTGGGTACCAGGCCCCCTAGCACCTGGAGATGATGCAGCCTCGCAACCCCTAGGCGGATCCTACGTGATCTTCAAGATAGACGGGTTCTCAGCATACAGCTCTAAATATCCCTGGAACACATACAGCGATCTAGGATGGAAAGCAGCAACATCATGTGCTAGCGATGTTATAGCTAAGGGCGGGTTTCCATATATATACATGATCTCCATAGGAGCCTCTCCCAGCCTCAACGCTGAAGAAGCCTTCGATGTGATACTAGGCTTTAAAGAAGCCCTCACATACTACGGAGGCTTCTTTGCTGGAGGCGATACAAACTCCTCGAAAGAGGATCTATGGATCGATGTTGCCTGCATAGGATACACATCAAAAGAACCAATCCCGAGAGCAGGTGGTGAGGGGGATAAGATAATCATAACAGGTCTATACGGCTATAGCGGGCTTGCCAGGATATATTATGAGAACCTCTTAAAAGGATCCATAGGAGTCGAGGATATCCCTGCAGAGGTTAGGAACGCAACCTCAAGACCTAGGGCTAGGATCGATGCCCTCAAAGTTTTAGAGAAATATAGAGGATGTATAAGAGGATCTGTAGATGTCTCCGACAGCCTCGCAGAATCGCTCTACCTATTATCAGAAGCCTCAGGCCGGATAATAGAGATCCACGAAATACCCATAGACCCCCGCGCCGAGGAGATCTCAAAGGAGTTGGGAGCAGATCCGATAGACATAGTATTCAATGGGGGAGAGGAGTACGAGTTAGTCCTAGCAGTCGAAGATCTTTGCGCCAATAACCTAGTAGAAGAGATGAGGAGAACAGGCATCATAGCAGAGATCTATGGAGAGATAACCAAAGAACGGGGCGTCGGGCTTAGATATAGAGGGAGAACCATTCCTAGGATGGGGTATGAGCACTTTATATCCATATAAAACGCTCCAGAGGATCTGCCGGGTCTTAGCCACGCCAGATCTTCTACACCAACCAGCCAAAACACACTGAACAAATCAAGCGGTCAGTTAGACTAACACTTATAGAGGGGAGGAAGTTTAAAAAAGAACTTTTTTATACACGGTATCGCGATTCACAGCCTCCTCCTGAGTCTCGGGTTGAAGTACTCCTCAAGCCCTACACCAATGAGGATCACTGCCAATACTGCTAAGCTTATCATGAGCCCTGGAGGTATAAACCACCACCACATCCCGAGATATATAGCGTTCCTTGCCAAGGCGTAGTGGAGCATCATTCCCCAACTCATAGCCCTAGGATCTCCGAGTCCTAGGAAGCTTAGCGATGCCTCTGTTAGCATCGCGTTACCCATGAGGGTTATCACCTCTATTATTATCAGAGACGATGTGTTGGGGAGTATATGTTTAAAGATGATCCTAGCGTTACTAGCTCCAAGGGCTCTCGCACTCTCTATATACTGGCTCTGCTTGAGTGAGATAACCGCAGATCTTATCAGCCTTGCAGCAGTGGGCCAAGACCCAAGGGCTATTGCTACCACTATAGGCACGATCCTGTTCCCAACCTGTGGGGCGAAGAGCACCACAAGCAATATCGTGAAGAGGAGGTTTGGGAAGGCTAGCCATAGATCTGTTATCCTCATCAACGCCTCATCCAGCTTTCCACCATAGTAGCCGGCAAGCAGCCCTATGACTGTTCCTATGAGCGTTGCAGCTAGGGCCGATATGAATCCTATTAGTAATGAGAGCCTTGTTGAGTGTATGAGCTGTGAGAAGATATCCCTCCCAAGATCATCTGTACCCAGGATATGCTTCTCGCTCGGAGGCATCAATGCCTGGGATACTCTCTCTCCAGGGTTGTATGGGGCTATGAGGTCTGCTAGTAGGGCTATCAATACTAATACTAGGAGTATCGCTAGCCCTATCCTAGCCGATGCTGATGAGAACACGATCCCTATTGTTTCTCTCACACCAAATACAGCTCTCATGGTCATCCCAAGATCACCTCTGAGACCTCACCCTAGGATCTAGTAAGGCGTACAGCAGATCTACTATCAAGTTAGCAAGCACAACGCTTATCGACAGTATCACCATCACTCCCTGGAGAAGCCAGAAATCCCTATTAATAATCGCCTCGAAAACCAGCCTCCCCGTACCCGGGTAGGAGAACACTGTTTCGGTGAGTATAGCCCCATCTATTATGAACGCATACCTAAGCCCCATAACTGTTATCATTGGAAGCATAGCGTTCCTAGCAACATAGGAGCTCTTAACAGCCTTCTCAGGCAGCCCCTTAGCCCTCGCAACAGCAACATAGTCCTCACCAAGTATATCTATCACAGAGTTCCTCACATAGAGCACAAAAATAAAAGTCCCTCTAACGACGAGAACGAGGAACGGGATCGCGTAGTGCCATAGATAGTCTACAAACCACTCGAACGATGGGAAGGAGAGGCCAGGGCTTATAGCTCCATATAGTGGGAAGAGCCCTAGCTGTACCGAGAATACATAGAGAAATATTATTGCTAGCCAGAAATACGGCGTAGCCCTGAGGAAGTTCGATAGAGCTAGCGTAATTATATCAAGCCTAGAACCCCTCCTATACCCCATCTCAACCCCTATTTTGTAGGCTAGATAGTTAGAGAGTGTTATCGAGGGGACTAGGAGTGCTAGTGTGTATGGAAGCCTCTCCATAATAGCATCGAAAACGGGTTTGGAGAACTTTACAGAATACCCCATCTCCCCAATCAGCATATTATGAACATATGATATATACTGCTCCACCACGCTCTTATCCATACCATAGAGTCTTCTGAGAGCTTGCAGAGTCTCAGGCGTTATCCTAGGATCGTTCTCAAGCTCTGCAAAAGGATCCCCAGTTAATCTTACCAGGAAAAAAACCAGGGTTAGGATAGCTAGGATAGTGAGTATGGAGGAAACAATCTTCTTAGCTAAAAAACTTGCTAATGACATCTAACTAGCCCTCTTCCTCATCAAGAGGAGGGCTGTTATTACTGCAACTACCACGATACCGGCTATTGCTACCATTAATATCGTCATCGTGTCTATTGAGGGAGCCTGCTGCACCTGAGTAAGGGTCGCAACCTGTGTAACAGTTCTCTCAGCCACTACAGTCTGTGTGATCACCTGGGTCGTAACAGGTGTCGTGGGAGGCGGTGTTGGAGCAACCGGCTTCCCGGTCTTTGAATATATGTTGAGGAAGTTCCACCAGTTGTTCAGATCATCGTCAACCACCCTAACCCAGCCTTCGAAAGCATCTACTCTATATGGTGCTACGAATTTCCTGTAATAGAGGTTTACAGCCGGTACCTCGTCCGCTAATATCTCCTGGATCTTCCATGCAAGCTCCCTCCTCTTATCAGGATCTAGCTCCGCTACCAGCTGGTCTATAAGCTTATCCACCTCCGGGTTGGAGTATCTATTCCAGTTAGCAGATCCTTTGGAGTGGAACCTAGTCTGGAGCCACGATATATCATAGCCAGGACCGCTTCCTAGAAGCCATGTATCCACCTGCCCACCCCTTATAAGGGCCCACGCAGTCGCCCACTCCACGATCCTTACCTCAGCCTTTATACCTCCCCTCGGTATCTTTGCAAGGCTATCCGCTATTATCTCTGCAGCCCTAACCCTTATTATATCATAGCTAGGCGGGTAGATCTCGAATTTAAACTTAGAGCCGTCTGGAGCCTCTCTCCACCCATCACCATCTATATCTCTGAAGCCCAACTGATCCAGGATCTCTGCTGCTTTTGATAGATTATATGTATAGTATTCCAGGTTGGGGTTATACCACTTAGCATGAACACCGAATGGGGGTACGAAGCCAGGGCTACCCCGCACTCCATAGCCCATGAGGATCGTGTTTATGATCGCGTCATAGTCAACAGCATATGCTAGGGCTTTTCTAAAGAGTGTTATGTTGAAAGGCCATTTCTTATTGTTAAGCCCCCAGTGGTAGTAGAAGTCACTAGTATATACATGGATAGCTATACTTGGGTTGGAGAGAAGCCTAGGCACGACTTCTGGTGTTATAAAGCCCGAGTATGTCTGTATATCTCCTTTTTCAAGTGCTAGTAAGGCTACGCTAGCCTCACCTATAAAGCTCATAACAAGCTGATCAATACATGGCCTCCCCTGCCAGTAGTTAGTGTTAGCCTTATAGCTGATGAACTGGTCCGGCTGGAACTCAGTTATTATGAACGGACCGCTTCCAACAAGCTCGCTAAGGCTGGGGTTATACTTGGCAACACCGTCGCCCAGCTCCCTGAACTTGGGCTCCCATATATGCTTGGGCATTATGTTCATAACGCTTAATGCATTCTCAACAAAGCCTGCATCAACAACTTTCATATAAACCCTAACCGTCGTGGGATCGACGACCTCTGCTCTATCAACGTTTCTAAACACACCATAGTAGTAGGCCCATGAAGAGTTTCTAAGCATATTTATGGTGAAGGCAACATCCTCAGCCGTTAAGGGTTTACCATCGTGGAACTTTATCCCGCTAACTATCTTTATCGTATATACCTTCCCATCAGGGCTCATCTCAATACTCTGGGCAACCTCTTTAACCAGCGTCCCATTATAGAACCTAACAAGCCTATTATATATAGGCGTTAGAACCAGGATCTCCCAGCTAGACCCAGCCACAAACCAGTTAAGGGTGTTCGGCTTACTCCCAATCGCTACCTTAAGAACCCCACCCACAGCTGGGCAGCTATGCTTAGGAGGCTCCTTAATATCGATAGATATGGGCTGTTGGGCACTAGCTAGGGGTATAAGTCCCCCCAGAAGGGATACTGTTATAAAGACTATGGGGAGGAGTACCCCTATATATTTTTTATATTTTTTCTCTGTTCTATAACCTCTCAACATGAATCCCATATGCTAATTATAAACCCATCTTATAAATAATTATGACGACTATGAAGCTAGTGCTATAGTCTAAAACCTAGCTGGCAAGGAAAGGTCTGCAAGATAGCCAGCCCCTAGCATTATAAAGCCTAACAGTGATAAACAGGGTTTTAAGACTTTTATTCCGCTATTCTCATCGATGCCTCTATGTTGAGGGGCGGCACATCTTCCTGGCTTATTCTAAGATCTACTATGAAGGGTTTATCCGATCCCAGCATTTCGTCTATAACCCTATCTATCTCACCATCATCCGATACTGTGGCTCCGAGAGCCCCGAAGGTTCTAGCAAGTGCTTCGAACGAGGGGTTCTCTAGGAGGGTTCCTATCACCCTACCCCTCCTCTGGATCTTTTGCCTTAGGAGAAGAACTCTGTAGGACATGTCGTTAACAACCACAACCTTAACGGGTATGTTCTCCCTAATGATAGTTTCAAGCTCTCCCACGCTCATCATAAAATCCCCGTCACCAACTACAGCTATGACCTCGTGGTCGGGGAGGGCTAGCTTAGCCCCTATGGCTGCTGGGAAGGCATAGCCCATCGCTCCAAGTCTTGTAGCTGCTAGGAAGCTTCTCGGCCTCCTGATCTTTATGAAGTCATAGGCATACACTATATGCACACCCTGACCCCCGGTTATTACACACCTCTCAGGAAGCTTCTCACCAAGCCTCTTAAAGAACCTAGACGGGTTGGCATAGCCCGTATATCTTCTTGAGAGAGCCTCTTCTATCGAGGATCTCCAGAGGGATTTGAAGCCCTCAACCTCAGAATCCCAGGATGGTTTAGAGATCTCCAAACCCCTCTCCCTCGAGACCTCGACAAGGGCTTTCAAGGTCTCGTAGGGGTCTGCATAAACAAGTTTTGAGTAATAGAGCGGCCTTGCCTCTACGCCCTTGTTCTCGGTGACGATAACAACATCGCCTCTGGGGATTATGTTATAGCCATAGGTAGCTATATCATCAAGCTCGTCTCCCAGAACTAGGAGAAGATCGGCCTCCTCCAACACCTTATCAGCTGGG
Source organism: Desulfurococcaceae archaeon AG1 (assembly GCA_003116855.1). Taxonomy (GTDB): domain Archaea; phylum Thermoproteota; class Thermoprotei_A; order Sulfolobales; family AG1; genus AG1. Next base: position 12,845 of record BEWT01000015.1, on the reverse strand, counting down.
AGAGATCCTCCTCCAAAACCAACCCTCCCCATACACCTAGGATCATTCTCGTCACAAGCACCCCTAGCATTACCAGTAACCATAACATAAGCACCAACCCTCCATGCAAGCTCCGAGAGCAGAGACTCAACACCGGGGAGAGCGGCTTCGCCACACACTAATACTGCGGGCTTCTCCGCCTTAACCATATAGCTCAGTATTTCCTCCACATCCTCTCTGCGGGGTTTCACCGACTCGATCTTTAATTCCCTGAGAGCATCGCTAGGAGCAGCGTTCACGGGACGCCTCCACATATCCTCAGGAACCTCTAGCACCACAGGACCCCGGGGTTTGGATAGAGCTAACCGCAAAGCCTTGGTCATAATGCTTGGAAGCTCTTCTTCCCTCGATAGCCTAGCAGCGTATTTCGTTATGGGTCTCACAATGCTAACCTGATCCACCTCATGCATAGCGTCAGTTCCATAGAGCCTCCTCTTAACACCCCCGGATATGAGTAGCAGTGGTACTCTATCCTTGAAAGCTATCCCCAGGCCGAGAGCTGTGTTGAGAAACCCGGGTCCTCCGTGAACCGCAACAGCTCCTAGATTGCCCGTAACTCTATACTCTGCATCAGCCATGCTGACAGCAGCTTGCTCATGCCTTGTTGTTATGAGCCTCAGATCTTCTCTGTAATCGTAGAGAGCATCCATAAAGTCAAGGATCGTTGTACCTATTATCCCATAGATCCTCTTGAGGCCTAGGAGTTTTAGAACCTCTACTATGTATGAAGCTACTGTTGGCATGATCCCACACTATATGGGCATGTTAACAACATTCAAGGGCTTCTCTCCCCTTAGAACCCTCACAACATTCTCTATCGTAACCTGGATTATCCTAGCCCTGGACTCTGTAGAAGCACCACCTATATGGGGTGTTACAATCAAGTTTAGATCACCCTTAGCTGCGAGCCTTATGAGAGGATGATCCTTTCCAGGAGGCTCTCTGCTATACACATCAACAGCAGCACCGGCTATCCACCTCTCCTCCAGAGCCCTGGCAAGAGCCTCCTCATCAACAATCTCCCCCCTCGCCGGGTTTATAAGGATCGCTGTGGGTTTCATTAGCCTTAGCTCCTTCTCACCTATCATACGCCTAGTCTCAGGCGTTAGGGGTACGTGTAGCGATACTATATCGCTAGTCCTCAAGAGCTTGGGTAGAGGAGAGTATTCTACGCCTAGCTCTTTCTCCACATCCTCAAACCTAACCTTATCATAGTATATTACATTGGTATCGAAAGCCCTAACCCTCTTAGCAACCTCCCTCCCAATCCTGCCCAGACCAACTATACCCCAAGTCTTACCCTGAAGCTCGAACGAACCCTTCTCCATAAGCTCCCACTGAACCCACTCACCCCTCCTAGTCCTCTCATGAGCCTCTACAAGCCTGCGCAGCAGGGCTAGGGCTACCATAACTGTGTACTCCGCTACCGTGACAGCATTAGCCCCACCTATATTGGCTACCGGGATCCTTTTCTCGGCGCATGCCTCTATATCTATGTGATCGAAACCAGTGCTCGGCTGAGCTATAAGCCTAACCTTCTCCATAGCATAGCACATATCCCTCGTTATAGGAACCTCCATGGTGTAGTCACCTATTATAACATCAACAGATCTGAGCAAAGCGGAAAGCCTATCCCAATCGCTCACATCTCTGAAGACAACTACATCAACATCCCTATCCAGCAAAGACCTATAGGGAGCTATCAGAGCCCTTATAAGCTCAGCAGGCAGGGGGCTGAAACTGAGAACCAAGTATTTATCAGAAGCTTGAGCCGACATGGGATCTCACCTCAAACCATGGAGGAGGGATTTAGCCATGTCTCCCGTAAGGAATATAGTTATAAAGACTATAGAGATTATTATTTCTACTACTCTATAGATGCTCAATATAGCTTCCCATTTCTAAATATCAATTAATCTTATATATATACTTATACGCTGTAGAGCTATAAAAGCCGTAAAGCTTGGAGCCTAGGACAGCGGCTATCTAGATCTTTTCTAATACCTCTCCCCCAGCCGACTTGTAGATCGCGTTCAATAGTATGTTTACAATTAACTCTTAGCCAGTTTAAGAAATGAATCTAGAAATATTAGCGATCAACCACCATCTATTCCTGAATATCCCCTGTTATTCTTTACCTTTCCCTAGACGATGATATGAAGCTATGCTCTGAGCTGTTACATTGTTACCACCATACCAGGTTCGGTCAACATTCTGCCCAATGTTGACTATGTTTCTAGAGGGGCCTTTAATACTAATAGTTCTACGATCTCGGGATCTGTGATCTCTCGAGGATCATTATATCTTTGTATAAAGATAAATACATTTTCTTATATTTGTATAGTTTTGAATATTTATATATTTAAATCTCCTACTATATTTTGTAAAGGTGAGTGTAATGAGGAAAATAGAAAAGGCTGAAAGTAGAATAACTATAGCGGTCGTCGCAATAGCGGTAATAATTCTAGCAGTAGCAATGATTTACCTGGTATCCTACCAGCGGGCACTACCAGTAAGCCCTCAAACCTCAACACCAACACCTACTAAAGCACCTATAACAGGGAAGAGGCTGCCCCACGATGACTCGAATAAAACCGTATATGTTACTCTAGTTACCCATCACGAAAGCGAAATTAAGCAGGAGGGTGGAGAGAAATGCGAGGGCATACATATAATGTTCGATGGAGGAAAGGAGGGACACTATAATTTCAACGGTAGCAGTAATGGTAAATTAGTAATATATATACCCGCTGAGTGGAGCCTAGTAGTCAAGTATATCAACGAGGACGACCTACCGCACAGCGTTGGGATAATAGCGAACAACACACCCACACCTAGAAGCGCTGATCCAACAAAAGACGGAAAGCTCATCGCATGGGCACCAGATGGAAAGCTCGGGATATCGGGATATAAAGAGGGCATAGGACAGGGTGAGACTACCGTGATGATAGCGACATCTATTCCTAAAGGAGTCTACTGGATAGCGTGCGGAGTACCAGGTCATGCTATGTCTGGACAGTGGATAGCCCTGGTCTCCTCAGATACTGTTACAGAGCCTTATTACATTACCGCATAGAAAACTTAACAGATCTATAAAGATCTATTGATAATTTTTAACCGATATTACGAATAACCCGAGGATCTTGTTCGGCTCATAACGCTTCTATCTACGTCTATTCTTTATTATTAGCTAGACTGGGTTCTGTTACATGTGTTACAATGCTAGCTATAGTTCCACATAAATACACACGAAATCCAGGATCATTCGGCTATAGTAGATAAGGCCTCCCTACACTTAGTGCAATTAGCTATGGTTTGTTTTAATACCATGCTCGTGATTCTCTCTCGGCTGGTCTTGGTGTTTGGTGTTGTTGAAGGTTTCTATGGTACGCCGTGGGATTGGCTGGATAGGATCTATATGGTCGAGTTTCTGGGGAGGCTTGGTTTTGACACCTATATATATGCCCCTAAATGGGATCCTATGCATCGTGACTGGTGGAGAGATCCCTATACACCTGAATTTCTAGACAGGCTATCTATGCTTGTTAGCGCTGCCAATAGATATGGTGTCAGGGTTGTCTTTGCTCTGAGCCCTGGGCTTGATATTGATTACTCCTCCAACCATGATACGAGGATCTTGTTGAGAAAGCTTCAGAGGGTTATGGAGCACGGGATAGAGGATCTAGCCCTTTTCCTCGACGATATACCCCCGATCCTGAGGGGCAGGGGTTATAGGAGTCTCGCAGAAGCCCAGGCTTCTCTTGTAAACAAGATCTATGGGGAGCTAGAGCCCAGATCCCTTGTATTCTGCCCTACATATTACTATGGCTTAAAAGAGGACTACTTATCGGAGCTAGGCTCCCTAGTAGATCCAGGGATCCATATTATCTGGACTGGTATGTGGGTTGCCTCCCACAAGATCTCTGAGGAGGATCTTGAAGCGGTCTCGAGGCTTATCAAGAGAAGACCCTTTATATGGGATAACTATCCGGTTAACGATTACTTCACCGTCAACGGGATCACGAGGCTCCATCTAGGAGCTATAAGGAATAGGCCTAGCAATATGTCAAGACTCGTATCAGGCTATGTATCTAACCCTGCTAACCAGCCCGAGGCGTCTAAAATACCTCTATACACGATCTCGAACATGCTTTTCGAAAAAACCTATGACCCTGAGAGGAGCATTTCAGAAGCTATAGACGTTATAGTTAATAAGAGTGCTAGGTATTGGTTCAAAAGATTCCTCGAATATAACAAGGCTAGCTTCATGGATCTCGATGAGGAGACTATAACGAAAAACAACGCTGAAGAAGCCCTCGAGATAGCTAGGGAGCTGAGGGAGAGACTATATAGTAAAAAGCTATTGAGAGAGATAGAACCAGTGCTAGACAAAATGGAGGCCATAGCTAGATATGCTAGAGGAGAAACCAGGATCCTGGGCTGGAGAACCCAAACAGCTGGTGAGTATAACCCGCCAATAACCTCTGAGAGAATGGTGAAAGAGATCTTCGGGATCGTGGCTAGAAAAATACCATGGTATGCAGAAGCATATAGAAAGCCTGAGCAGTAAAACAAATAAAATTATTTCCACAAATCCTGACCAACCAACATAACCCGCCACCTAGCCAATAGTCCAAAGCTATTAGTCGCTCTAAACCCATAGATGGTTATTCTTAATATAAATTGGCCATGAAGCCTCTAAACCATGGGTGGATGATATAGCTAGGCTTGTCTTGAGAAATGCCATGATCGCCACGCCCAGACATGTTTTTAGAAGGGGCTATATAGCGATCGAGGATGGCTATATCGTTGATGTTGGTGAGGAGCCTTATAGAAATCTAGAGAGATACGATGAGATCTCTCTCGAGGGTTTCATAGCAGGCCCCGGCTTCATCGACACCCATACCCATGGTGCTTTCGGGATTGATGTGACCACAGCTTCTAGCGATGATATAGCTAGGCTCTCTGAAATGGTGACTAGATTTGGTGTTACATCCTATATACCAACCTCGGTCTCCATGCCCCACGAGATCCTCGAAAGGTTCTGTAGATCCGTTAACACAGCTTCTAGGATGAGGAGCGGTGCAAAGATCCTTGGGATCCATCTCGAGGGACCATATATAAATCCTAAAAGAGCTGGAGCCCATAGGGTCGAGTATATAAGGAGACCAAGCCTTGAAGAGTTCTCATCCTACCTATCAGAGGCGGGAGATCTCCAGCTGATCATAACGATCTCACCAGAGATCGAGGGTGCAACGGATCTCATAAAAGAGGCCCGCAGGAAAGGAGTTATAGTCCAGGTGGGACATACAGACGCAACATATAGAGAGACCATAAGGGCAATAGCTCTGGGGGTTTCGAGGGCAACACATCTATACAACGCTATGAGCGGTTTCCACCATAGAAATCCGGGGGCAGCTCCAGCCCTTCTAAGGAGCAGGGATGTTTATTTGGAAATAATAGCCGATATGATCCATGTATCGCCGGAGATGCTTGAATTCACCATAGACTACGCATCCCCTGAAAGGGTTGCTCTAATAACAGACTCAATCTCAGCAACCGGGATGGATAAGGGGAGATACAGGCTAGGGGATCTTGAGGTAGAGGTTGAGGAAGGCGTACCCAGAATCCCTGGAAGCGATACAATAGCTGGGAGCATTCTAACCATGGATAGAGCGTTCAAAAACATAGCCAGCCTCGGCTACAGCGTATCCGAGGCATTCCACATGGCATCAACAACCCCGGCAAAATCCCTAGGGCTTTTAGAGAAACATAGAGTAGGCCTTATAGAACCCGGATATAGAGGCGATATAGTTATCATGAATAAAGAGTTCGAGATAATAGCGACACTTGTTGACGGAAAACCCCTATATGTTAGTGATATCGCTAAGGATCTGTTTGCATAGCAACCACACACTATAACCCGCTCAGGTGAGCTATAAAGGGATCTCTGCCGATAGATCTCTAAGCCTTAAGCCCCTATGCCCGAATGATTGAAAAACCAGTTAAAAATAATTAGGATAGAAAAACTCTATAGGATTATAGCTGTATACCCAGCCTCTTAGCTACTCTTACAAAATCATCTCCAGAGAGACCTGGTGCAAACTCTTCAGGAACCTCTGGTAGTTCTGGGTACTCCCCACCCTCCGGCGGGCCGTCGTGAACAACAAGCGGCTGGTTATCCTGTGGATGGGTTCCCCTCCATATAAGCTCTACCTCTTTGTAATCGGCTGGACTGAACCTATAGAGGGTTCTGTGAATACCCATCTTCTCGTATTTAGCCGCTTCGGGGAATTTGGAGTTCTCCACCTTCGGTATTGGGAGCATTCTCCACACCTCGACACCTGTGAGGGCTTCTAGAGCCTTTCCATATGCCATTGCATGGACTCCTCCCCTTACTAGCAGGTACCCGGCTATTTCTCTAGCCACTGGGTTGTCTGTCATCTCATAGACCCTCATCTTAGCCAGCCTAGCACCAACCTCTAGGAAGAAGTTGAAGAGTAGATCCAGCTCTAGAGAGCCGCTCACGAATATATAGTCACCCCTCCACGGCGCTCCATGGCTATCCATTGGGAAAGCCGTTAAGCCTGTATTGATCACATGGTAGGTGTTCCTAGCATCTTTGAGAGGTTTAAGTGGCGTCTGCTCTGGAGGAGCCGTCTTTGTAGATCCTACGTAGAGCGCGTTAACACCTGCAGATACAAGCTCTATATGTCCTAGCTCCTCAGTAGCTATATTGGATACAAGGGCTCTGAAGGGCTTCACCGCAGGGTTCTTGTGAAGCCTATAGTTGAATGACTGATAAGTATAGGTCATCAGCGTCGTCATCTCGCCAAATTTTCCTCCAAGAAGCTCTTGGAGCGCAGCAGCAGCATTGGGATCCGGATCTTTGGGTGCGGGGATGCTTATCTGGAGCCTGTCTATTCTGAGGTACAAAGGACTCACCACATACCTAAGGCTAAGGGGTTTATAAACTGATATTTAATGTTCTTCGAAAGTGTCAATATGAGGTATGACAATATCCCAACCGATCCCATGTTTAGGCATGTCCGTTTTGCAACACATATCACTTGGATCATTAACATCAGGCCTCGGCCAGGCTACGTATTTGTGAAGACATTACTGTAAACCGATCCTAGTATGAAGTTCGTGCTCCATAGCGGTTGGTAAAAATATTAACCGCTCTTTCCCTTGGCTTCATAGGCCTCAGAACCCCTTTCGTTGGAGCCCATATCATTGGCCTCCACCCATTCGGGGTGACCCCAGCCCACAGCTCCCCTTCATAGCATTGCTCTGGTTCATTGCTGTGGGGAAACCCCCACATCCTGGATCTCTTTACCTCTACCCCGCCCCTCGGGTCTCTATTTTTACCCTCATTGTTGGGCAGGCATCCCCATAGAATAATAGAGCTTATATAATGTTCCATTACTGCAGAACTACGGGTTTAATATCAATCCTTATAAACCATCATGAATTCCGAAACAGTCGGCTACGGCAGCTTCTGTATTAGGTTTATAACCCAAAATAGATAGCTAAACACGTTCCGCAGCCTCCTTGCTAGAAATAGCTATAACCTCGCGTCCCAACTGTTTCACAATCCTATCCCTTTCTGAGAGTATTTTTCTCAACAGATTTCTGTCATCGCTAACCAAAACGCCCCCTATCTCGTGTGATGCAACCACGTATGATGCATCATAGTAGGTGAATCCTATGTCGTAAGCCAGCCTTAAGATAGATTCTTTATCACGGGGCTCCACCACATTCACCATAGATAGCAGCCTGGCTATATGACTTAGCACGCTGATCGACTCCTCCAGGCTTATCCTCTTTACAAGCAGAGCTTCTTTCCACAATGCATTGCCGATCTCATAGGGGGTTAGAGTCAGCGTATAACTACCGCGGATGATATCAAGCGCCCTGGGGCCGTAGAGCCTCACGGTGTTTAGCAACGCTGATGAGTCGTAGAGAAATCTGGTATTCCTCATCTCTCTTCACGCAAGGATCTTATGATCTCTACTACTTCTTCTTCAGGGATCTTCGAGAGGATCTTTGATGCCTCTTCAAGACCTCTTCTTATCTCCTCCTCCTCTCTCCTCCTGATCTCTTCCTCCAGAGCTCTCCTGATCACCTGGCTCACATTAATTCTATACCTCTTGATCTTCTCATACAGCTCCCTATCTATTCTAGCCGAAACCACAGCATCCCTCATACAGCCACCCATATACATTTTCTGTAGAACATATTAATATTACATAAGCTGCAATACATACTCAAGTTATACCCATAACAACTATTACCAGATAGCTATCATCCTAACCTTACATAACTACCAGCCCCTGCACACCACGCACTGAATGGAAGATCGGGAGAAGATTGCACAAACGCTTTTCAAAAGCCGTAGTAAGCTGTATAATTTTAATTTTTATGAAGACTTATAGTGGGTGTTATTAGTTTTCCCACCTAGATCTTTGTTTTATAGATAAGCCTATAGGCTAAAAATATAATTTATAACGATGTCTGCCCACGATGAGAACGGCTATAAAGATCCGAGGGGCGGGTTAAAGGCAAAGAGAGCCAGGATGAGTTTTTCTACAGCATTGAGTCAGAGGTAAACTATGAGGGGGAGTTGTGGGTTGGGGTCACCCCGAATGGGTGGAGGCCGAGGATATGGGCTCCGATGAAAGGGGTTCTGAGGCCTATGAAGCCAAGGGAAGAGCGGTTGGTATAAAAATATCAGCCGCAATGAAGCCCGAACCCCGGTCTCCGCGGATCCTTTGTTGATAAGCGTGTTACCAAGTTTCCCTAACCCGGATCCTGAATACTGCACCAATCTATCCCCAGATATTCTTTAGGAACCCAACGGCGCAGGTGGTCTATAAGAAGCTACCCGTGCATAGCTACTGGATATCATAGATGCTGGGATTGGGTGACTGCGAATAGATGGTATGGATAATAGGTGTGTATTGAGAGACTATGGTGGGGAGCTGTGGAGTTTGGCAAGACCGGGAGGTTCTGGGTGTGGGTTTACTCATCAAGGGTTCTTGTTATAGCCTCATCGGTTTTCCTGATCCTTGGTCTCTTCTCAATACCCCTGGGGCTTGTCTGGGAGCACGTGATACTCATGCTCCTTGGTATAAGGCTCTTCTACTCTGGCGTTATGTGGGCTCAAGTGCCTGGATATGCTGGTTATTACATGCCTCACCCGCTTCTAAGCATATCGATAGCTGTTCTCGAGATCTCTGGAGGGGTTCTCGCGATCCTGGGGAGCTGGTTATGGGTCTATGTCATCGCTCTCTCGGGGTTTATCCACGCGTCTGTCTATCTATATAGAAGGGCTATTGGATCCTCTCCCCTTAAGCTCCCAAACATATTAACACTAGCCGGTCTTCTCCACTCCTCCCTCTCACTCGCAGCTGGGCTAGGGCCTCTCTATAGCATATCCTTCCCCCTGCTCTCTGCGTGCAGCCTTATGGTGAGGGTTGAGCCTAATATAAATGGCTATAGGATCTCGAGACCCTTGCTATATACATATATAGCATTGTCAATAGCTTCTCTAGCCCTCTCACCACTAATAGGGGTTAGGAGCCTTGTATTGATAGCCGGGCTTGTGGTGATACCCCTTTACAAGATCAAGATCGGTGGTGTCTCGCTAAAACTGAGGGTGGAAGATATCTATAGGCTGGGCTCTTCCATAGCAAAGATCCTTGGCGTTTTATCCATGATCGTGGTTCTACTAGGGATCAGGGGCGTGGATTATATCCACATGAGCATGATAGGCTTCCTAGCAGTAATCATGGCCTCCCTCTGCACACCACTATTACTGCCAGGGATTATGGGGAGGGCTTATAGAGCAAAATGGGTACCGATACAGAGCATTGTAGCGATAATAGGTATAGCGAGAGCAATACCAACACGGAGCGCGGAATACTGGGGCTGGGTGGAGCTGCTAGCACTGGTAACAGCGGCGCTGATCATGTATATAATATATATAACACTATCTTCGGAGAAGGCTTTATAGATCCTCACCATAAAAGTTCCGAAACAGGCCTGCTTAAAACGATCTAGCAGAAGGGATCGCGTGTTGTTTATAAAATGACTAGTAGTAATAATGGTATCAAGATCCTCTGGAGAGATGTAAGAGCACGGAGCAAAGGGGTCCAAGACCCGTAGAGATAGATCTAGAAGGTCTTAGTGAGAAAAGAGCCTCAGAAGCTGTAGTAGAGCTCGAGCTAGCCGAAAAACTCCTGAGAGCAGGGCTTCTGAGAAACGCTGCGGGAAAAGTTTTCCAGGCTTGGAGATCTTATCTATCACACCTAGCTCTAAGCAATATAGATAAACTTAAAGATATAGAGGAGCGTAGAAGACTACCTGGAGGTAGGGTTATAGAAAGATATAAATGGATTGCTGCAGCCATGCCAACCAATATGATGAGCCAGGTTGCTGTTAAGCTAAGCGATATAGACCGGGATATCGTAGAACTAACCCTAGCAGCACTAGCAATCCACGAATACCAGTACAACGGACCAGATAGGGAAGGCGTTATTAGTAGATTCTATGACGATGAGACAGCAGAGAGAGCTATAAAGGTATTTATAGAGAGGGTTAGGGATAAGATTTCAAAGAGAAACCGATCTATAGTTTAGGGCGAGACCCTAAGATCCGTGGGGCTCAACTCTATAACCCTTCAAGGATCACCATAGCTGGGGGAATATCTATCACAGAAAGATCCTAACAATAGGGCATTCGAACAGAAGCCTCGATGATCTCATAGCCATATTGAGAGAATTCGGCGTCGAGATACTCATAGATGTGAGGAGATGGCCAAAGAGTAGAAAGCATCCCCATTTTAGCCGAGAGAACCTTGAGAAGATCCTGCCAAGCCGTGGGATCAGCTATATATGGGAAGAAGCCCTAGGAGGTTATAGGAGGTTTGGTAGAGATATAGAGGACCACGGTATTGGGAAATGCTTTGAGAGCGAGGGTTTCAGAGCATACGCTAACTATATACTTAAGAACAGAGAGGCTGGAGAAGCTCTCGAAAGGATCCTGAGACTCGCAGGCGAGAAACTCGTAGCAATAATGTGCGCCGAGAAGCTACCGTGGAACTGCCATAGAAAAATAATATCAGACTGGCTGGTGAGTAAAGGCTATAGTGTTATACATATACTCGATCGAGATCACGTAATAGAACATAGACTAACCTCCTGCGCAGAAGTGATCAACGGCACCTTAAACTATAAATAACCAGGTCAGTCCCATACACCCGACCGGGATCTCTAGCCGGCTAGCATTTACTAGTTTATTAGCTTAGTTACCCACTACACATTTAACCGCTCTTTCCCTTATATCGTAAGAGCCCTTCCAGATCTCGATCCTGGTTGTTCTGGAAAGAAGTTCTCGCACTGGTATAATGGGTCTTTTTAATTCAGATATAGTTCTTGTTATACTCTTGATTTTCAGGAAGTAATACTACAAAGACCACGCGGAATTTGGTATTAATGAATAGCAACCCTATAGCGAGATGCAGCTTACTAGCATGGATTGTTCCAAGAGCATAGGGCTCTGTGTTACCGTTTTTTGGTAACGCAGACCATGCTGAGAGATATCACAAGACTGGGAATAATGCTGAGGCTCATTACATATCTTCTCGCTCAGCGAAGAGCGCGCTAATCACCCCCTCATTGTTTGCACCCTTCATCATCAATCATAGTAGATCTATAGGGGGTTATTTCTTTTTTAATAATTCCTCCGATAGTATTTCAAGTTGTTTGGAGAGCGAGTCCTGAAAGATAAATTGGGCTCTATCCTGCTAGGATCAATAACTAGACATTAACATTAGTCTAAGGAATTCTCTATCTCTGTTTGTGGTGTGGATATTCTTCGATGCTAGGGAAGAATAAAGGAAGAATGAAAACAGTGATTATATCAGAAAGGTTTTATAGCGATCTGGGAGTAGTTTTCTAGAGGGCTGGTTCTTGATACTATCTGATTTCGATCTTAGGAGCTATATAGCTTCTGGCAGGCTCTATATAGAGCCTTTCTGGGAGGGTATTGTGAGGGAGAACGGTCTCGATCTGAGGCTTGGTAGCGAGGTGTGTGAGATGCTTGGGTCGGACAAGCCTTTGGATCCCTATGGTGAGTGGGATCCTAGCGAGTATTTTAAATGCTATGAAACCAACGGGGTTTTCCAGACAAAGCCTTGGGGGAGGTATTTGATGCATACCCTCGAATACATACGCCTCCCACCAGAGCTTGCCGGGTTTGTCGAGCTGAGATCGACTTTTGCTAGGCTTGGCTTCATAATACCCCCAACACTGATCGATGGGGGTTTTGAGGGACAGCTAACCATAGAGGTTCAGGCACCCCCCTTCCCAGTAAGCCTGAGGGCGGGGACAAGGTTTCTCCACGTGATCCTCTCCAAGGTATCCACACCTATAGAGAGACCATATAGAGGCGCCTACCAAGGCCAGAGAGGCGTGAGACTCCCAAAGAAGCTTGAATACCCGTAATCTCTACCACGAATGGTTAGAGATATAAGCAGCGGGTCTTTATATTTTATTGTGATGAGGAAGAGCCGTTTGGACTGGTGACATAACCTGTCTCAACTGATGAGACCAGGCTAGACCTCCACTCCAAGCTCACCCCGGATCTGTTTATAGAACTTCTCTAGAAACTCAAACCTATCCCTAGCTATCTCTCTAGAGACTTCTAGGTATAGTCTTCCATATAGCTTTAAAAGCTTCTCCTCAAAGTGCTTTAGAGTCTCATCAATACCCCTCCCCCACAAACCCCCCAGCATGAATGTC
>BEWT01000014.1 GCA_003116855.1 Desulfurococcaceae archaeon AG1 | reverse complement strand
GCCATATTTCCACCAATATCATGTGTGATTAGAGGCTTATATCCCCAGAGCATCCTGATAGTCCTGATATTTAGAGGGTTACTCTACCCGCCATCACACGATAGAATACCCAAGGGTATTTTTTAACCTCCTATTCAGGATATTGATGTGGGGATAGTAGATGGTATCAGGAATAATATCCTCATTAGAAGCCCAAGCCAGCTTGATGTCTCAGGTATTGAGCCAGTATGGGATAACTATGAGGCTAGTAAAGATAAGGCTATCGTGTGAGGACAATCCAGCCTGTATCGAGTATGTATATAGGATAGAGTGTAAGAGTAAAGAGCTATGTGATAGGCTCAGGGAGGAAATAAAGAGGGAGTATATCGGTGAGTGAGGAGGATCTAGAGGTAGGTAGGCTTATAGGGGGAGCTGCTAGGAGGTCTCCAGAGGTAGCTGCTAGGCTCAAGGAGCTTAGGAAACTTACTAAGAAGAAGTCCTCTGATATACTGGCTGAGGCTCTTGATGTGTATGAGATGTATATGCTTATGAGGGATATAGATCCTAAGAGTTTCGCAGCCGCTCTGAGTTTCTTTAACTATATGCTCAAGACCAGTGTTGGATTAGTAGCCCAGCTTATCCCAATCCTATCCTCAGAATTCATTAACAGTTACTTATCGAGTGTGCAGCAATTCTTGAGTGAGAAATCCGAGGAGGAGAAGGGATCCCCAGACATATCTGAAAGTATTAAGGCTATGGTAGCTACCCAGCTACTTAACATACTATCGAGTGCTCTCAGGATCCCAGCCCCTACCCAGCCTATTAGCACTCCCAAGTCCAAGCCCATAATAGAGGAATAAGGGGATTAGCTGTGATAACGCCCGAGGACATAGACAATTTGATGCGATTCTTGGGATTCGAAAAGGTGCTAGATATGGGGGTTGAGGCTATGCCTAGTGTAGCTAATAACTGTGTAGAGAACTGCGTAACACTTGGGGGATCCGCCTCAGAGGTATCAGCATCACTCGATATACTCTCAGTTGATTTCAACACTGAGGCTATTGTGCTCATAGACTATACTTTTGCCTTTGGAGCCTCGGATTTCGTAAACTGTGTAGTTAGCTATGATATAAGCGTGGACGCAGTATCAGATACAGCCCAGATAAACCTATTCAAGTTACAATTCACAGGCAGCTGCCTAGCCCCAGTGTGATCATTATGAGCTGTGTTGGTCAACCTAGAGGTTATGATGTAACTAGGGATAGGAGGCAGCAGTGCTATGGGATTGGTAGGAGGACTGGAGTATGCGATAAGGTAGGCAATATAGTCTATATCAAGTATGAGCCTCAGGGTGGTAAAACCCTCAGGCTAACCTATAGAGTATCAGTTAAGTCCAATGGTAACTGCAGTTTCACAGGGTTTAGCATCAATAGGCTAGCTGTGTATGTGTTATCCGATATCTCACAGCTAATGAGGGCTTTGAGCACCCTCCTAACTATCTCACTAATGCTAGAGCTGATAAGGGGTGTTAAAGAGTAGAATAGCGTTTCTACTCTACACACTGAGCCTATTTGTCCTCATAGATGAGTATGTTACTCAGGGCTACATACTCGATCCAGTGGACTTTATCAACCCTAGGATCACACATGAAAAGATATGGCTAGTGCTACTCATAGCAGCAATAGCCCTGAGCCTAAGATCCAGAAATCCAAGATAGGTAAATAAATAAATAAATCAGGATGATCTAGAAATACAAGTTGGTATCTATACTATACTATACTATAGTATAG
>BEWT01000013.1 GCA_003116855.1 Desulfurococcaceae archaeon AG1 | reverse complement strand
CCCCCCATACATGGAATATAGGGTCGAAAAATACATAGAACGTGTGACCAACCCCTCCTATATATAATGTGATTCGAGGTATATATATCTGTTTACATGTGTATACAAAGCTATATAGTTGCATGTGCTTACATGTTAGAAAATATGTATATTAAGCAACAACACTTTTACCAACAGAATAAAAATACTTTTACTTTAAGGCTATAGTTAGCAGGAAGCACCTAATAGGCTCTTCCACAGCAACACACGCAGGTGATATCCTCTAATATGTGTTGTGACAAGGGCTATCGATACATAGATTGATTTATTGGGTATGATATGGGTTTTAGTTATTAATTTTAATGCCAGCCCTGGATAGCTATAAAAACGATGTTTCACATCATCTAGAGAATGATCTCTCAGTAGATGGGAGCTCTATGTTATTGGGCTAGCAGAAAACGAGAACCCATAGGTTAGAAAGATCCTTGTAGTTAAAGTGAAAGTTCCTCAGGCGTAAGAGAGTTAAAGAATAATCATATAGTATTAAGTATTTAGGAGCGATAGGTTCCGTAGGCCTACCTAAGGAGTATAGGTTAGCGTTTCTTTGGAATGCGTGGGCGGAGTCCATATAGCCTGTTATATGTTTTAAATTCTTTACCTATTTCAATAAATGGGGAAAAAGTGTGATTAATGCTCCTTTAGAGGGCATCAGGGTTCTCGATTTTACAAGAGCCATGGCAGGCCCCTTTGCTACAATGCTGCTAGGAGATCTTGGGGCTGATGTGATCAAGGTGGAGCCCCCCGAGGGTGATGAGTCAAGGAGCTGGATGCCTCCTGATATCAATGGCGTGTCTGCTTACTTCATAAGTGTTAATAGGAATAAGAGAAGCATCGCTATAGATCTTAAAAAGCCAGGAGCCCTAGAGATCATTGATAGAATGGTTAGAAGCGTTGATATAGTTATTGAGAATTTCAGGCCGGGGACTGCTGATAGGCTTGGTATAGGGTATGAGAGGCTCTCGAAGATAAACCCGAGAATAATATATTGCAGTATATCTGGCTTTGGACAGGAGGGTCCTTATAGGGATAAGCCTGGGTATGATTTGATAGCCCTCGCAATGAGCGGGCTTATGGATATAACAGGCGAGCCTGGGAGGCCTCCGGTAAAGTTCGGCGTACCGATAGCCGATATAACTACGGGGATCATGGCTGCTGTAGCTATACTGGCAGCTCTATATCATAGGGAGAGAACGGGGGAGGGACAGTATATAGATCTCTCCCTCCTAGACACACAGATCCTAATCCTATCACACCAAGCCCTCAACTACCTCGCCACAGGAAGAGATCCTGAGCGCCTAGGCTCAGCCCACCCAAGCATAGCACCATACCAGGCTCTAGAGACAAAGGATGGCTATATAGTTGTGGGCGTGGGGAATGATAGGCTTTGGCAGGTATTCGCTAGAGCAATAGGGAGAGAAGATCTATTGGGAGACCCGAGATTCGCCAGCAACCCCGACAGGGTTAGAAACAGAGCACAGCTTGTTGAAGAGCTTGAGAAAACATTTAAAACCAGAACAACTAGAGAGTGGGTCGAGATCCTCGAGAAATCAGGAATCCCCGTAGCCCCAGTGAACAAGGTTAGTGAAGCCCTTAACGATCCCCATGTGATACATAGGAAAATGGTGATCGAGCTTGAACATCCAAAGTATGGGAGGTTCAAGACCCTGGGAACGCCGCTCAAGATGAGCAGAACGCCTGGCAGGGTTTATAGACCCCCACCACTCCTGGGAGAACATACAGTCGAGATCCTCAGAGAGCTTGGATATGGAGACAGCGAGATAGAGAAGTTTCTCAGTAGCGGGGTTGCTATAGCGTCCTCAAAATAGGGTGTTTATGATGGAGCGCTTTCAGGCTAGTTAAGGAGAAGGAAGATATAGATTTTTCTATCTATATTCGTATCATCTGAGGCTAAAGATATATCCTTAGGATCTTTTAAACCAGGTTATCAAGAATGATGGTCAGAGATCATATGGTTAGTTATTTAAACGCTGTTGATCGATCCAATTGTTCCCTCCTAGCCCCAGGATCCTGACCTGTTGTCATGGCATGAGCAATTCTGTACAGAAGATCCTCATCATTTTTTCTAAACAGTGCTACTATTCTTCCGCTATACATTACGGCTATCCTATCGCTCATTTCCACTAATTCGTCAAGATCTGCCGAATAGAGAAGCACAGCCTTACCCTTCTTCTTCTCGTTTATGATTATCTGTTTTAGATGCTCTGAAGTCGCCACATCAAGCCCTTTGCTTGGGTTATATAGTATAAGGATCTTTGGTTCTACGTGTAGCTCTCTTCCCACCACGAGCTTCTGTTTAGTCCCGCCAGAGAGTGTCGATGTGATCTGCTCTGGTTTTTCAACCCTCATTGAGTAGATCTTTATCAAGGTTTTGATAGCCTCCTTAACCCTGTTAATATCGAGAAGGATCTTTCCTTTAAGATACATATTGGTAACTATTGGAGAGATGATCAGGTTTCTGAAGATCGGGTAGTCTAGAACTAGTGCCGCTCCCGGATCCTCTGGTACATAGGCAACCCCGAGCTCTCTAATCTTTCTAGTGGTAAAGCCGCTCACATCAACATTATTTATCCTCACAGACCCTCTCAGCGGTCTCCTCAGCCCTACTATGGCTTCTACGAGCTCTCTCTGCCCATTACCCTCAACACCCGCTATTCCCAGAACCTCGCCGTAGTATAGATCTAGGTTCACACCGTTTACCGACATTTGACCTACATCACCCATGACATATAGATCCCTGATCGATATCGCGACCTCGCTTGTGGAAGTTTCCTCTGAAGAAGCAGGGGTTTTCTCGGCAATCCTATTACCAACGATCATCTCTACAAGCTTTTCCTTAGAAAGCTCTTTGGTGATACCGCTGCCAACTACTTTTCCAGCCCTCAGGATGGTTACTCTATCGGTTATTGATAAGATCTCATTGATTCTGTGGGATACGAATAATATGGTTAGCCCTTCAGAGACCATGTTCTTAAGCGATTTAAATAGATCTTCGCTCTCTATATTGGTTAAATAGGTTGTGGGCTCGTCCATGATCAGTATCCTTGCGCCTAGAGATAGGGCCTTGAGGATCTCTACCCTCTGTCTTTCGCCATATGAGAGTCTGCTTATAGGCACGTCGGGAGGCACCTTTATCCCGAACCTCTCGCCAAGTTCGAGGATCTCCTCATAGATCTTCTCCCTTGGTATTTTGAAGCTGTTCATCTTTGCAAGTGCTACATTCTCAGACACAGTTAGGGTTGGTATTAGTGAGAGTTCCTGGTGTACCATAGCTATCCCAGCTCTTATAGCATCCCTCGGGCTGTTGAACTTTGTCTCGACACCGTCAATATAGATCTTACCCGAGTCTGGTTTCAACTGTCCATAGATGATCCTACACAGCGTGGTTTTTCCAGACCCGTTCTCGCCCAGGAGTCCGTGGATCTCTGACTTATACAATTCTATCGAGATATTGTCGTTAGCAATAATGCTTCCGAACCTCTTGGTTATTCCAACAGCCTTTAAGATCACGTGCTCTTTACCCTTCTCACCCACGACTTGTCAGCCCTATCATTTTCACTTATTCTATCTGGGATTTATATAATAGTGCTATAAAATCAAAAGCTAGAAGATAATGTATTGATATATCTGTATAGATTAATATGTTAGTATATTAATATGTGTAAGGTTATGTACTAAGGATTAAAAACTTAAGAATAATGTAGTAATGAATAACAGTGTTTATTAACCCCTAATTACTACACTCACCGGAGATATATTATGGCAAGCCGTCTTGGAGTATCTATGCAAACACTGGGTTTATTGATAGTGATAGTGATACTTGCAGGGGTAGCAGCATATGGATGGGTGAGAGCACCGAGCGTAGTAACACAGACAGTTACGGTGCCAGGTGCTGCCCAGGCTACACAAACCGTAACGTCGTATGTTACGGTTACGGCAAGCCCTGCTGCGGGAGCCGTGTCGCCCCTTTCACAGCTTAAAGTAGGGCTTATATTGCCAATAGACGAGACGGATCTGTCATGGAACTATGCTGCATGGTATGCAGTAACAAAACTCCAGGAGATCTATGGATTCGATCTATCAATACATAGACAGCTTTTCGACGGGACTAAAGCAGAGCCAGTTGCGATCGATCTCGCTAGAAGGGGTTATGACGTGATAATACTCCAGGGGATACAATATATGGAGATGGCTCAGAAAATAGCACCACAATTCCCTAAGACATTATTCGTATGTGTTGACTGCTTCCAGATAGGAGCACCAAACGTTTATAATATATGGATGACTTTGGAGGAAGGCGCCTTTGTCCTCGGGATCGCAGCAGGCCTCTTAACCAAAAGCAATGTTATAGGCCTCATAGGCGGTGGAAGGGTTCCATCCATATGGGCTGGGCATGAGGCATTCAAGGCAGGCGTTCTTCTAGTGAACCCCAATGTAAGGTTCCTCGAGTACTATGCACCGCTCTCATGGGCAGACGTAGCTGGGGCTAGGAGGGCTGCAGAGAGCTTTATAGCACAGGGTGCTGATGTTATATTCTCGAGCGGTGATGGTATAGATGTTGGTGTATCCCTAGCAGCGTCTGAGAGAAAGGTGTGGTTCACAACAGTATATGTGGATATACCTAGGATTAAGCCTATGGACACGCTCCTAGGATCTATAGTGTTTAACTGGGATGTAGTGTTTTCAAAGGCACTCATAGATAAGGTGACAGATAACTGGCGCTACGGGTTCCTCACAGCAACAATGGCTTCAGGCATAATCAAGGTCAGCTTCGGACCGAATGTTCCTGAGGATGTGAAAAACAGGGCCCTGAGGTACCAGAACATGATATTAATGGGGCTTCTAAAGATATACTTCGACGTAGATCCGGTCAAAGGGGTTTTCAAATGCTTCGATAACCCAGATCTTCCTGAGTGTAAACCAACAGCTGCTAAGGTAACATTTAAGGGATAGTCCCAAAGTTTAGAGCTCTTTTTATATTTCTCTGATCACCATCTACCGGAGGCCGGGGAATCTCATGAAGAGGGCTAAGGAGATTTTCCTCACGATCACGTTATATATAGTAGCAATCCTAGCAGGGTTTATGGCTGCATCAACAGTAGCAGTTACATATAATATAGGGTTCCTCGATTCTTTGGGTATTTTGGCGTTCTCACCATTTGCAGATCTATTTAATTTCTCAGAGGTGCTTGTTAGATTCATAGCGATCTACACTATAGCTCTGGGCGTGGCTATAGCCCTCAAAGCCGGGTTATGGAACATCGGGGGCGAGGGACAGTTCCTGGTAGGTGCTGTAATGACCCTCTTTATAGCTAAGAGCCTCTCAACGCCCCACCCCGCCCTCACAATGACGACAATGATACTGGGAGCAGGTTTTTTCGCTATGGCCTGGGCCTTGGTGCCTGCTCTGCTCAAGGCTAGGTTTGGTGTTAATGAGATCGTTACGACTCTTCTTCTAAATATTGTGGCGTCAAGCTTTACTCTCTACGCCCTCGACGGCCCTATAAGGGGGCAGGGTTCCTTTGGCTATCTTCTCTCCGATGTTCTGCCAAGTGAGCTGAGGTTTCCAACCCTGCTGAAATATCCTAGAGTGATTGAGACGCCTTCTGGAGTCGGGTTAGTGTGGGAGGATACTAGGCTTAGCTATGCATTATTTATCACACTAGCTATGGCTATCATACTCTATATAGTTGTTGAGAGATCACCAATAGAAACACACTTAGGAGTGGTTGCGAGGAGCTGGAGGCTTGCCTCGTATGCAGGTATAAATGTATTTAGGATCGTTGTTGCCTTAATGCTCTTTGCAGGCTTTACAGCAGGCTTGTCAGGAGCGCTCCATATCATGGGTGTGCTCTATAGACTTGACTCGGGACAGATCGATCATGGATTTGGCTACCTAGCAGTCCTCGCAGCGGCTCTTGGAAGGGCGAAGATCGTTGGTACGGCTCTCGCATCTATATTCATATCGATCGTGATAATCGGTAGTGAGAGTCTGCAAAGGGTTAGTGGTGCGCCTTACGCGATAACATGGGTTTTTGTTGGAACTGTTATGATAGCCATAACGATTGTGGAGTATATCAGGGGGTGGAGGCCTAGTGCAGCTACCGCCTGAGCTTATAAAATCTCTCGAGCTCCTCATAACAACCCCCATACTGCTTGTCTCGCTAGCAATATCCCTCAGAATCCTTCCAACAATACTGTTTGCAAGCATGGGCGAGCTTGTGACCGAGAAAAGCGGTGTCCTTAACCTTGGTATCGAAGGTATAATGCTGGTGGGAGCTTTCACAGCATATATGGTTACAGTAGCGTATGGCGATCCACTAGTAGGACTTCTAGCAGCTATACTCTCAGGACTTGTGATCTCCGTTTTCTTCTCATACATAGCGGTGGTTCTCGGAGTTAACCAAGCCGCTGCAGGCCTCGGAATATGGCTCTTCGGGCTAGGAGTAACCGGAGCCCTATATAACTCAATGGCCCCTGTAGGGGTTTCTGTGAAAACCCTTGGAAGCCCGTTGAGTGTGAGTAGCATTGCCCCAATCCTCGGTTCAAGGGAGGTTGCAGAGCTTGTCGTGTCGCTAACAAGCCCCCTAGTAGTGGTCTCTCTAGCCCTTGTACCGATAACCTATATCTTTCTCAGAAAAACACTGTGGGGTTTAACAGTAACCTCGGTTGGAGAGGATCCAGCATCTGCGGACGCCATAGGGATAAATGTCAATAGGGTTAGGATCCTTGCCACAATATATGGAGGAATAATGGCCTCGATAGCAGGAGCCTATCTATCAATATCATACCTAGGAGACTTCAGACATGGAATGACAGCCGGCAGAGGCTTCATGGCACTCGCAATGATATACGCAGGAAACTGGGATCCCGTGAGAACCTTCATAGCATCAATAGCACTCTCATATATAGACGCACTACAGCTAAGCATAGCATCAAGCAGCCTAGAACTTGCTAGAAGATACTACTTCTTCAACATGATACCTTACATAGCAGTAATACTGATAATCCTAGTACTGGGAAGAAGAGCAAAACCCCCATCAGCTCTCATGAAACCATTTAAGAAACCATAATACATCTCTGATACTTTTACTGCTGCCTACACGAGATTCAAATAACATAGAGAGCCCATATAAAGTAGCTAAGGCTTACGCTTGGTCAGAAACGGTTTCTAATTACTATTGGATGAGATATTATAATATGGTATCTTTATAAGCTATCTAGAAGCAATTGATAGTGAAAGGTGGGATTTATGTCTAGTAGTTTTAAACCGCTATATATAGTAATAATGATCTTGGCTGTGGTTATCGCAGCCGGTCTAGGGTTCTTTGCTGGTCAAACAGTAGCGCCTAGTATAAAAGAAACTGTAGTTGTTACCCAGACCCAGAGAATCACTCAAGTTCAGACAGTAACTGTAACCATTCAACAAGCCCCGACTCAAACAACCCCTCAGCCCACGCCAACGCAAGAGCAGCTCTTAACACCGATTATAGATGCTGCTAGAAAAGAGGGTAAGTTGGTGATCTATAGCACGCTAGACAGGCCCAGCGCCGAGCCGCTGCTAAGCGCATTTAAAGCCAAATATCCATTCATAGATATACAATACGTCGAGCTAGGCACTATAGCCCTCTATAATAGATATGTTAGTGAGAAGGCTGCTGGGGCTCCAACAGCTGATATTTTATGGTCAGCAGCTCCTGATCTTCAATATTTATTGGTTCTTAATGGTAGTGCTCAGCCTTATAGGATCACGATATATGACAGGATTCCTGAGGATGCCAAGTACAAAGACCTAGCATATGTATCCAGCTATACTCTCGTTGCTCCTATCTATAACACTGAGAAGATACCTAAAGACCTTGCTCCTAAATCTTTCGCAGATCTCTTAAAACTTTTAACGCAAAGAAAAGATCTCTTTCCGTCGAGGAGTATAGCAGCATTTAATATTGAAGCAAGCGCCTTTGGGCTTGTATTTACATATTATCAATATAAGGCTGAACCAGAATTGATCCGCAACATAATGTCGGCAGCAGGATCCATAGGAGTTGTGCTCCAACCATCAACAGGACCTCAGATAGAGATGGTTAAGACAGGACAGGCGCTCATATCTCTAAGTCTCATAGCGAATTATGCCTTTAGAGAAGCTAAAACAGACCCTCGTGTTGGTGCCTTTATACCAAACGATCTAGCCGTCCTTGTTCCCCGTGTAATGTTCATAACCAAAGAAGCTGCGAATCCTAATGCGGCAAAGCTTTTCCTCGAATTCGTCTTCTCAGAGGAGGGTCAGGCTAAACTAGGGGGAAGCGCGGAGGTTATAGTTATGGGGAATAATCGGGACTATCCACAGCTTTCTTTAGAGTATCTCAAAGCAAATGTTAAGAAACTGGTTGTAGTTAAGTTAGGAGATCTAATTATAGATGAGATCATGAGGACAGATGTAAGGAGTAACTTTATAGCTATGTGGAAGAAGTGGTTGGGGATAGGCTAGTTGATAAGTCAAGCATTAAAAACCCTGAGCTTCTTTTTTGGTTTAATAGCTTTCCTGATTCTCGGCTTGATGATCTACCAGTCTTTTCTAGGCGGGCCTTTCTTCGAAACACCTATGCTCTTCACAATGGAGAACTATATAAACACCTTAAGAGATCCAGGATTCTATAGAGCGTTGATAGGAAGTCTAGTTATTGCAGCTCTAACATTATTAGCAGTACCGATAGCTCTTTTCATCTCTATCGCGGTTCACAAGATCTCGATCCCTGGAAGAGCTATTATTGAACCATTGATCCTGGTTCCAATGTTCATACCTCCTCTTGTGTGGGGTTTTGCATGGCTCTATGCATATGGTCCTACAGGTATTCTCCCAAGACTCTGGGGAGATGTATATGGTCTAGTGCCTGCGGGGATTCTCTCTGCCCTCGTTCATGTACCTAACGCATATGTGATAATATCTACATCGCTTTTAGGGATAGACTCATCTTATGAGGAGGTTGCAAGGATCCATGGTGCCAGGGCTATTATGGTGATGCTTAGGATCCTAATCCCCATGATAAGGCCCGCAATAGTGTTCTCAGCCATAATCCTGCTTGTATTGGGATTCGAGCAATTTGGAATACCTCTCCTGCTATACACTACCGTTGGGGGTGAGGTGCTAACTACCTATATATACAGGCTCCATGTTCTCAGTATAACGCCTTCTTATCCAAAGGAAGCTGTAGTTGCGTCTATGCTAATATATATTGCTATTTCTCTCATCCTCTTTCAGAGATATCTTACAATGAAGTATGGCAAAAGATTCGCAGTAATAGGCTCTAGGGTGAAAGGGATCGGTAGAATTGATATTAGCAGGACCTGGAGAGTGGTTCTGCTGATACTTATATTAGTATATCTTATCTTTGTAGTCATAATACCCCTTGGCTCCCTTGTAATGAGATCCCTTAATCCCCTTTATGGAGGAAGAATAAGTGGTATAACATGGGATTATTATATTACTATCTTTTCCTCTGAGTATCATAGACGGACTATTATAAACACGATAGGGGTTGCTGCTATAGCAGCAACCTTAGGGGCTATAACAGCGCTGGGCTACTCGCTAGCTATATTGAGGAGTAAGCGTGTGTCTGTAAGTAGATTCTTCGATGCTGCCTCAACACTTCCAAGGAGTATGCCAGGTATTGTTATAGGATTAGCATTCCTATGGCTCTTCTTATTCACACCTCTGAGACCGCTTATATATACTCCTCTTGGTCTAGCTATAGCTTATGTAGTTGCTTGGTCTATAATGGGTACAAGAGTTATAGCTTCAAGCATGTCCCAGTTATCGCCCGAGCTTGAGGAAGTTGCAAGGATCCATGGAGCTAGCTCGTCTCTGGCTTTGAGAAGGATTGTCATCCCTATTATTAAGAGGTCGGTGTTGATAGCCTGGCTTGTTATGTTCATCTATGCCATAAGGGATTACTCAATAGCTACTTTTCTTGTTATGCCTCAGACTATGGTTATTGGAGCATTTCTCGTTATGAGTTATGGAGCCGGAGAGATGAGTTTGATCTCAGCGCTTTCATCGGTGCTGGTCTTTATGATACTTGCCATATCAGCCTTGATATTTAAACTTGGGTGGAAGCCCTATGGGTGATCGGTATGAGTAGCCTTATCGTCTCTAATGTGGTGAAGAGGTTCGGTAGTGTTGTGGCTTTGAATCTCAAGGGTAGGAGGTTTGAGGTTGAGAAGGGAGAGATCTTTGCTGTGATCGGGCCTTCTGGGAGTGGTAAAACGACTCTCTTGAGAAGCATAGCAGGTCTTGAGACGCCTGAAGAGGGGGAGATAGTATTGGATGGTAGGGAGGTTTTTAGCTCATATAAGGGGATAAACGTGCCGCCTGAGAAGAGAAATATAGGTTATGTTCCACAGACATGGGCTTTGTGGCCCCATATGAAGGTTTGGGATAATATAGCTTTTGGGCTTAAGATCCGCAAGATTCCGAGGGACGAAATAAGGAGTAGGGTGAAGACCGTTGCCGAAGCGCTGAGGATAGATCACCTGTTAGACAGATATCCGTGGCAACTCTCCGGGGGTCAGCAGCAGAGGGTTGCGTTGGCAAGGGCTTTAGTACTTGAGCCCTCTCTCCTCCTTCTGGACGAGCCTATATCGAATCTCGATGCAGCCTTGAGGGATGAAGCAAGAGTATGGCTTAGGGCTACTATAAAGAGTCTTAAGATAACATCGCTATACGTAACCCACGATATCAGAGAGGCGGTTAGTATAGGCGATCGTATAGCCCTCATAGCCGACGGCGTGGTCAGGAGGGTTGGGAGGCCTGACGAGCTCTACGAGAACCCAGACGATCCTGTATTAGCAAGCCTCCTCAGGTTTAACACTATTAGGGGGAAGGTCAGGTCTGTGTCTGGTAATAAAGTTGAAATAGATCTTGGGTTGGGGAGTATTATATGCAGCTCTAAAGAGGAGTTTAGGGTTGGGGAAGAAGCTCTAGCGATCTTTTCACCAAGAGATATTGTTATCGGTGAGGGAGCTCTTGAAGCCCGTATAATAGGGTCAAGCTATAGTGGGGAGTATTACGAAATATTAGCTGAGATTAATAATAATCAGATAAGGATCTACTCGGCTAATGATGTGAGTCCAGGGCCTAAAAGGATCAGGATCAGCAGATGTGTCGCATCTAAAGCCTCATTATGAATAAAAATAAAAAATCATTTCTACCAGTGTTTAGATAAACATCCCCCATAAGTCTTTTAAACTATATGAGTCGGTCCTGTTGGCGACTTAAGGTCCTTTGAAGTGTCTGGGGCGTGAATCGTTGGGCTCTCTCAAACCAAATGTTTCTATATATTTAAGAAATATCACACATTTTATAACTACAATACTTATAATCCTCCTATCAAAAACTTAACCGGGTTCTCGTATTGTCGTCTGAGTTTAGATATGTTGGACAGCCTGTGAAGAGGTTCGATGTAGATAAGGTATATGGTGGGGCTCTATTTGCAAGCGATATCGAGCTTCCTGGCATGCTGTGGATAAAGCTTGTCTCAGCCCCTTATTCCCATGCTAGGATAAAAAGGATTGATTGTTCCGAGGCGCTCAAGATCCCAGGTGTTGTGGCTGTATTCACTGGAGAGGATTTCCCATACAAGGTAGGGATCTATGCTGCTGATAGAGACGTTCTAGCTAGGGGTAAGGTTCTCTATTATGGACACCCCATAGCGGCTGTAGTTGCTGAGAGCCTCGACATCGCAGAGAAAGCTGCAGAGACAATAGATGCCGAGTTCGAACCCCTACCAGCAGTTCTATCGATAGAAGAGGCTTTATCCCCTAGGGCGCCTGTGATTCACGAGCGCCTAGGCGAGTATAGGAGAGCCTCTTTCATAAACCCAGTGCCTGGTACCAATATAGCCAATAGGGTTAAGCTGAGGAAGGGCGATGCTCAAAAGGCCATGGAGGACGTTGATGTTGTTGTTGAGGAAACCTATAGATCTGATCCTCAATCCCATGCATATATGGAAACCTGGGCTGGCGCTGCTACTATTAGATCCGATGGTACCGTGGAGGTATGGTCATCTCACCAATCGCCATTTGCTGTGAGGAATCTTTTGGCAATGTCGCTAGGACTTCCAGTGAGCAAGATCGTTGTGCACCACCTCTACACAGGCGGCGGTTTCGGGGGAAAGGCAGGGCTTTTGCTAGAACACATACCAGTTCTCATATCGATGAAGCTGGGTGGAAGACCTGTATTTCTACAGCTTAACAGGGAGGAGAACTTCTACTACATGGCCCAGAAGCCAGGGTTTCTGTTTAAGATGAAGACAGGGGCTACGAAGGATGGAAAGCTTGTTTTCCACATAGGCGAGTATTACCTCGATGCTGGGGCGTATGCGGACTATACAGTTAACGTTATAAGATCCTCAACCTTTATGGCCACGGGTCCTTACGAGATACCCCATATACATGTGGATGGCTATGCGGTATATACAAACAAGGTTCCAACAACAGCGTTCAGAGGTTTCGGCATATTAGAACTAACAGCCTCGTTTGAGCAGCAGATGGATATACTTGCAGAGAAACTCGGAATAGATCCTATCGAGTTTAGACTCAAAAACGCTCTCAAACCAGGTGTGTCTATAACACCAACACAAGAGGTGCTCGCCGAAGATGCAGGAGATCCTGCAGGAGTGATTAGAAGGGCTGCAGAGCTGATCGGTTACCACATACCGCCCCAGAGATCAGAGGAGCCGTGGAAGGTTAGGGGTAAGGGTATCGCTGCAGCCTGGAAGGGGCCTGTGCAGCCTCCTAATGCAGCTTCATCGGCTATAGTTAAACTTAATGAGGATGGATCTGTTGATGTGCTTGTAGGGACTGGGGAGTTTGGTCAGGGCACTATCATTGCCTTAGCACAGATCGTTGCTGAGGAGCTGGGGATACCTGTGGAGAAGGTTAGGATCTCACCATATAGATCCACAGATCTGGTACCATATACATGGCAGACCGTTGGCAGCAGGGGGCTTTATAGCGATGGACAAGCGCTTATAAGAGCGCTACAAGATCTCAAGGATCAGATAAAAGAAGTTGCTGCAAGAGCTTTTAATGTATTCAAGGACGAGGTGGAGATTAGAGATGGCAAGGCATGTGTTGTGGGAAAACATAGTGAATGCATACCTCTAGAAAGGCTAGCCCTTGGCTATACCTTCCCCAGCGGTGAGACGATCCACGGACCAATCATAGGAAGAGGATCCCATGTACCTTCAGGGACCACATATCTAGACCCAGAAACCGGCAAGGGTAATCCGAAGCCCTTTGTAACATTCGTTGCAGGTGGTGTCGAGGTTGAGGTGGATCTCGTAACAATGCAGGTTAGGGTTCTAAAAGCCGTGCTAGTAACAGATGCAAGGATCATAAACCCAGGCTTAGCCGAGGGGCAAGCCTATGGAGGTATACTTATGGGCATAGGGCTTGCCTTGAAAGAGGCAATCGGCTTTGACGAGATAGGAGCTCTCAGAAACCCGAGCTTTCTAGAATACAGGCTCCCCAGGGTTGAGGATATGCCTGTAGAGATGATCTTTGAGAGTCTCAACGTACCTCAGAGAAATGCTCCATATGGTGCTAAAGGCATTGGAGAGCTAACAGCGCTACCCTGGCAGGCTGCGATAGCTAACGCGATATACAGGGCTATAGGTGTTAGGGTTAAAGAATACCCAATAACGCCTGAGAGGCTTTTGAAGGCTGTTAAAGAGCAGAGGCCTGATATTCTGACAGAGCTTCGCAAAATAATGGTTGGGGTGTAGCGATTGAGCCTTATCTTGAGAACCACGCTCCCGGATTTCGACTATTTATTGCCAAGCTCTCTTGACGAGCTCTTAGCCCTTAAGGCTAAGTATGGAGAACGTGCAGCCGTGATCGCGGGTGGGACGGTGCTCTTAAACCTAATAAGGCTTGGCTTCCGCTATGACTATGTGATCGATATTAAGGGGGTTAGGGAGCTTTCAGCTATAGAGTATAGAGAGGGTAAGGGTTTAGTTATCGGTGCTGCGGTAACACTTAGAGATCTGGAGAACAACGAGGTTGTGAGGGATAAGTATAGGGTTCTCTGGGACGCTGTGAGACAGATCGGAGATTTTCATCTGAGAAATAGGGCTACGATAGGTGGGAATATATGTAACCCAACGCTTCAAGCAGATACCATAGCACCTCTAGCCGTTCTAGGAGCATCGATCGAGATCTCGTCCATGAGGGGTTCGAGGAGGGTTGCTATATGGGAGCTTGTAAAGGAGGGTGGGGGGCTTCTTCTAGATCCTGATGAGATCCTGACGAGGATATATATCCCAGAGCCTCCTAAAGGCTCCAGGGGGGCTTATTTCAAGGTCTGGTGGATCGCTGGGATAGCTGCTCTAGCCGCTAATATCGATAACCCTAGGGAGAGGATAGTGAGGATAGCCTATTCATTCGCACCATCCCCCAAGCTCGTAGAGGGTGTTGAGAGGATCTTTAGGCAAGAGAAGCCTTTGAAGGTCTTGATAGGAGATGCTATAAATTATATAAAAACCATCGTTACTCCCCCCTCAGATGCCAGAGCCTCCAGGGAGTATCGCGAACACCTAGTAGAATTTGGAACAGCTTATCTTCTTAGAAAACTACTGGGGGTTGAGGTTTAGATGAGAATCAGTCTCACAGTAAACGGGGTTAAAAGGGTAGTAGACGTTAAGCCGAACGAGAGATTGTTAGACGTGCTTAGATATAGGCTTGGCATTAAGAGTGTTAGAGCAGGCTGTCTTGTAGGGGATTGTGGTATATGCACAGTTATCGTTGATGGGAAGCTTGTGAAATCATGCCTCGTACTAGCTGCTGAGGCGAATGGCTCTAACATAGTGACTGTTGAGGGGCTGAGCACCAATATGAGACCATCACCAGTACAGAGGGCCTTTGTAGAATCATTCGGTTATCAGTGCGGCTACTGCACGCCGGCTTTCGTGCTAACAGCCCACTGGATCACCGAGAACATGGTTAACGCCTCCGACGAGGAGATAGCCAGGGTGCTTAACAGTGTTGTGTGTAGGTGCACGGGTTATAAACAGATAGTGGACTCGGTCAAGCTAGCCCTTAAATGGAGGAGGGAGGGTGGTGAGAGATGAGTAGAGAGCCTGGTAGGGTTTTAAATATAAAGGAGGAGATTGAGAAGGCTAACAGCACTGCTGTTGATAGGATGATGGAGTCAGAGCCCCACTGGGTTGACATGGATATAGCCTTAAAAGCAATCCCCGGTATGAAGGATAGAATGCTGCTCCACGCAGGTCCTCCAATAGAGTATGAGAGGGCATCTGGTCCTCTGAGAGGAGCATTGATAGGGGCTGTGATATATGAGGGATGGGCAAGCAATGCTGAGGAGGCTGATAGGCTGCTTAGGAGGGGCGATATTGTAATCGAGCCCACGCATCATCATGACTCAGTAGGTCCTATGGCTGGGGTTATATCGCCCAGCATGCCTGTATATGTGCTCAGCGACCTGAGATACGGGGGAAAGGCTTACTCTAATATGAATGAGGGGATTGGGAGGGTTCTGAGATACGGTGTATACGATCCAGATGTTATTGAGAGGCTTAGATGGATGGAACGGGTACTCTACCCAGTTCTTAGGGATGCTATTAGGGATATGGTGAGAGAGCAGGGGAAGGGGCTTAATATTAAGAGCCTCATAGCCCAGGCGCTCCATATGGGTGATGAGTGCCATAATAGGCATGTTGCAGCCACATCAATACTCATAAAAGAGCTCGCCCCATATATCTTCGCCACAGGGCATGATAGAAGCATGGTTAGGGAGGCTTATAGCTTCATCTATAGAAACACATTCACAGCACTTAATATCGTGATGGCCGCAGCTAAGCTGATGACAATGGCTGCCCATAATATAAAGTATAGCACTATAGTAACTACGATGTCTAGAAACGGTACCGAGTTTGGTATAAGAGTGAGCGGGCTTGGCGATGAGTGGTTCACAGCACCAGCACCTATACCTAAGGGCGTCTGGTTCCCAGGCTATTCTGAGAAAGATGCGAACCCGGATATCGGGGACTCGGCTATAACAGAGACGGCTGGTTTCGGCGGCTTTGCTATGGCAGCAGCACCAGCTATAGTTAGCTGGGTAGGCGGGTCTGTCGAGTTTGCTGTTGAGATTACCAGGAGGATGTATGGGATAACCTATGCGAAGCACAAGTACTTCACAATACCATACCTAGATATGCAGGGAACCCCTGTAGGGATGGATATTAGAAAGGTAGTGGCGACAGGGATAACGCCTACGATAAACACCGGGATAGCTCATAGGGAGCCCAATAGGGGCCAGATAGGGGCTGGTATAGTAACCATGCCCATAGAGCCGTTTAAAAAAGCCCTGAGAAGATTCGCAGAGGTATACGGGATATAGGGTCTACGATCCTCTTAAGGACCTCTTCAATAGGACATATAGCTAGAGGGGTCATAGACAAGTGTGTAGGAGACTGTAGACCATCCATACACAGTGTTTTTCCAAATGCGATCAATATAGTCATAGGCGATACTCTGATCACGATCAAGTCAAACCGTGTCAGGTCAGAAGTAGATATAGTGCTTAGCTATGAATATATACCATTCCTTTCAGGCGCTCTCGATAACCATGTATCAAAGCGCGATAGTATCTCGATAAGGAGCAATGCAATAACCATTGGTGATAATCTAGCTATAGATCTTGAGAACGCACTAACTTATATGCCTAGATTCAGACTAAGCAACCGTTGTCCAGAAGAGATCTTCAACATAGACATAGATTCTACAGCGGAAAAGTTTCTAAAAATAATGTCGATCTTAGATAAACTTTATGACGAAGATCTAGTTGTACTAGGATATATGTCAAAAGAGATCCGCAGAATCTTAGAGGAAAAACGCTTAGAAGGAGTAAGAAGCTTTATCGAGGACGGTATTATGCGGGTATTTAGAAACCTGCTGGGATTTGGTAGGGGGCTAACACCTTCTGGTGACGATATTCTAGCAGGGTTTCTCTCCACCTATAATAATCTAGCCCCGCGTTGTCTAGGCTCTCAGCCTATTAAGGTGGATAACGAGGAGCTTAGAAGAACTACAGAGCTCTCAGCCTATATAATCCATAACGCCTCTAAAGGTGTTATAAACGAGGTGATAGATAATATATTAACCCTTAATATGGGAGACGATCCTCTGTACCCACTCCTCGATCTAGCATACTTAGGACATAGTTCAGGTGTGATGATGGGTATAGGTATACTCCTAGCACTAGCAATATGTAAAGCTGCATGGAATGGTAAAGAAGACCTATACGGCCTAGTAACACGGTTTACAGGAATATTGCAAGGTAAAGCTATATAGTGATAGCTTATTGTTGGTAGGGCTAGGTGTATGATTATATAGAGCTCTATGTGTTTGTGCTATAGATAGTATCGTGATTTTCGTGCTCGACGGTAGTACCCCTGCGGAGAGGTGGAAGTCCCTGGATATGACCATGAATGAAAATAAAATGATTAGAACGAACATCCAGAGATAAACGGTTATGTAGGGCTGGCTCCTATTTATAATAGGCGATGTTTCTCTGCTCTCTAAATATTACGATAATAATGTCGATCCTATCAAGCGTTATTACAATATTTATCTCCACCTAACCGTGTGGAAGGCTGGGAAAGCCTTTAAGGCTCTATAATAGTGCCTGATTCTTCCTTAAAAACCTCGGAGGCCTTATCTAGACTGCCTATAATACTTTGTCTATGTGTTTTTATCGTAAATGTAGCTGAGGCTCTTACCTTAGGTTCCATAGAGCCGCGTGGAAAGATCCCTGCTTCGAGGAGTTTGAGAGCCTCGTAGGCTTTGATCCTTTTTATAGGTTTTGCCGTAGCCTTACCGTAATCTATATAGACATACTCAACGTCAGTGAGTATTATGAATCTCGATGCCTCTAGCTTTATTGCCAGCAGAGAAGACGCTAGATCTTTATCAACCACTGCTTCAATACCCCTAATCCAGGCGTTGCCGCTGTCATATACAGGGATCCCTCCGCCTCCTGATGCTATAACCACATAACCTCTGCTAACGAGCTCCTTTATAGCCTCTGCTTCTAGGTTATCGAGAGGCTCGGGCGATGGAACAACCCTCCTACAACCACCCCGAGGGTCGCGTTTAAAGACCCACCCCCTCTCTCTAGCTAGCTCGTCTGCATGTTCGCATTGATACCAAGGCCCTACAGGCTTCTCAGGTTCCTTGAACGCGGGGTCTAAGGGGTTTACTAGCACTTGGTTTAATATTGTTATAACTTTTCTCTTAATACCTCTCTTAACCATAGCATTGCCTATAGCTTGCTGGAGCATATAGCCTATCCACCCCTGGCTCATAGCAGTAGCTATATCCATTGTCAGAGGTGGTATTACGTCTTTAGCACGTTCAAACCACTCAAGAATATTCCCCACCTGCGGGCCGTTTCCGTGTGTGACTACAACTCCATAACCTTCTAGGTATAAGTCTACGATAGGCTCTACAGCCCTATAAACATTCCTCCACATTTCCTCTGGATAACCCTTATCACCCTTCCTGAGGATAGCATTGCCTCCTAACGCAACTACAATTATTTGTTCAGCCACCATATTATGAGCCTCAGCCGAATATTGTTTAAATATAAGGTTTAAATGTCTTTTAGAGTCTCTGTTCTTATGCGCCTAAGCGTTTTAGCCGTAATAACTAACATTTTATCCGCTCGTATAGATTTCTCTATCTCTTGGTGGCGTGTTGCTATCGACTAACAATGTGTTCTCGATAAATGATATTATTTTTCTGGTGTCTTGTAGTATTGTTCTCATTCTTTAATGTCTCTACCGTGAAGATCTATAAGCTTACGACTCTTTCTTTCTACCTCTATCATTATTTGAGGATAAATACCAAAAGTTGGCTGTTTAGAAGCTATCAACCAGATCTCCCGTGTTATTAGCTCTTCACCCTAAAGTCTTCTAAATGGCTAATTACCTCTGTATCACTCCAGCTGGCAAGAGACATGGAGTAATGGAGTAATTAAGCTCTAATTCTATTGGAATTCTATAATATCGTAATTCTTAAATTTATGGTTAGGCTACTATGTGTGATACGTCATACCATGAGTATAGATCTATGTTTAGTTAGTATTCAAGACATGGTTTCGTTTAAGTTATTTTGATAGGTCTAATACTAATTAACCACATATTTTGATGATTTCCTGTAATACTGCGTATTAACACCAGAGGATCTAATTTATGTTAGAGATACCGGGAATGAGTATTATAATATCTCCCAATATGTGTATATTTAAATCTTCTTAAAACAAATTATTATTGGGGAGATAATGAGTAGCGAGATAGAGGCTAGGAGGGTTCAAAGGTTTGGTAGATCTACACTCATGGTATCACTCCCGGCGGAATGGGTTAGGGATATTGGTTTAAAACCTGGCGATACTGTAACGATAACGATTGAGGAGGATAAATCACTCAGGATATACCCGGCTTTTACAAGAGTTGAGAGAGAAAGGAAGATGACGCTAAAGATATCTAAGTATACTAAAAGCTCCCTCATAGAGAAATGCCTTGGTGCGGCTTATAGCCTTGGCTACGACTCGATCAATGTAGAGGTTGTTGATGGCTATCTTGAGGAGGAGCAGCTTAAGACTCTAAGGGTTTTTGTCAAGGAGCTCATTGGAGCCGAGATTATAGACCATACTCCAACAAGGGTTGTCATACAGATCTTTGTCGATCCCTCGAAGCACTCAATAGCAGGCGTGATATCGAGGATGACTAACCTGATCAAGTATATGATCCAGTATCTCGGACACCTAATCGTTGAGAGAAAAGTACACTTCGTAGACGAAATCTTAGAGCTTAGGAGAGAGCTTGAGAGGTTCTACATGCTCTCTATGAGACAGACCTTCCTCGGACAGATAGATAGATCCTATGGTAGGCTTCTTGAGGTGAAGAGCTATATGCTACCAAGGTATAGGAGCATAGCAAGGTCTCTGGATCTCATAGGCGAGGCTATATCTAACATAGCCCTCTATATCAAGAGCCTCAAGCCCGAGGAGTTCGAGAGCGCTTCTAAGAGGATAAGCGAGCTTAAGGAGCTCTTAGACCTCTTCCAAGTATCTCTAGAGAGATCTATAGAGAGTATTGAGAAGAGCAATGTGATAGAGGCCTTCAACACTCTATCCCTTGGCGAGGAGTTCTACAACCACGTAACGA
This sequence comes from Desulfurococcaceae archaeon AG1, assembly GCA_003116855.1. Lineage (GTDB taxonomy): Archaea > Thermoproteota > Thermoprotei_A > Sulfolobales > AG1 > AG1. The sequence goes on along the minus strand of BEWT01000013.1, from coordinate 76,303 downwards.
GATTCGTTGAGAAGACTCTGAGAGAGGATATCGGGAAGCCCTACTACCAGGCTATAAGGGAGATGGCAGAGATTCTTAGGAGAACCTCGATGGATATGAAGGTAATAACATCTGTAGGCTTCGACCTGGCTATTGAAAGAGCGGGCGGAGTTATAGATCTATCTAGCGGCGAGGCTATAAAGATAGTATAGATAATAGATCAATTATAAATTAAGTATAGATTTTTAACCGGGCATGGTTACCATTGGATCTAGTTGACATACTCTCAAGAACATTATATCTCGTTGAGAATAAGAGCCTCTCAGTAGATGTGGCTTTTAAAAAAATATGTAGAGGAAGGATATGTGCAAAAAGCCTGGAGGAGAGGGAGAGGATATATGACGCTACTTGGAGGTTCGTAGCACGCTATATCATGCTGAGATGCCTCTACCCCAAAGCCTCGAGAAAAAAGCTGGCAAGGATCTTTGTTTCTATGGAGCTGAATAAAGATCAATATATGTGGAGAAACCTGGATCCCTGGTGTAGATACTCAGTGCCCAAATGGTTCTACGAAGAGCTCGGATCCCTGATCGGTGGTGAGGTAGACGCTCTCATGGAGTCTCTTGACAGGAGAGTTAGGTGGCTTAGGATAAACACCATAAAGGCTTCTGAGGAGAAGATCCTCAGGATTCTTGAGGAGGAAGCCGTTGTCGAGAGGGATAGGGATCTGTGGTATCTATACAAAATCATAGATACTAAGAAGCCGGTAAGGCTTTTAAAAGCCGTTAAACAGGGTATAGCTATTCCTCAGGATAAGGCCTCATGCCTTGTTGTCGAGGCTTTAGAACCACAACCAGGCGATCTGATTCTCGATATGACTTCAGCCCCGGGTATGAAGGCTTCATTGATAGCGATGTTAACAGAGGGGAGGGCTAGGATCGTTGCTCTAGATCTCTCTAAAAGGAGGGTTCTGGCCATGCGGAATCTAGTGAGAAGGCTAGGAGTAGCGGGTTATATAGATATAGCTGTGACGGATTCTAGGTTTTTCTCTTCACCACGGCTTTTTGACAAGGTTCTTCTCGATGCTCCTTGCTCATCATCAGGCGCGATTGCTAAGGAACCTGCTGTGAGGCTACACTTGGTCAGGAGGGGGAAGGTTGAGTACTATGCTAGGATCCAGGAGGATCTGCTTAGAAGAGCTGTAGATCTTGGTAACGAGGTTGTGTATTCAACATGTTCCTTACTTCCAGAAGAAGGAGAGGAGGTGGTGCTAAAGATCATCAGATCAGCGGGTCACGTATTGGTGAAACCCAGGATCAATGCTTCAGACGGATATAGAGCTTACGAGATATCAGGGAAGGTTTTGAGGACATTCCCGCATATACATGAGTCCGAGGGGTTCTTTATAGCGAAACTGGTTAAGAGTTAGAGGAGGTTCTAGATAGATATCATCATAGCCTATTCTCCCTAATATCCCTGAGAAGGGCTAGGAAACGGTCTATAAAGGCCCTAACAACAGCCTCACCACCCTCTACAGAGTATCTTCCTGGCTCGTTAAACGCTCCTACTTCAAGCCTTGCCCCTTCCCTGTAAAAGAAATAGACCCTTGGTCTCTTGCTTAGTGAGAGACTATGCCACTCATCACTATAGGGTCTCTTGATATGCTCGTAAGGGATCTCCTTTCCAGGGATTTTTACCCCCAGCCCCAGCGAGCTTGCTATCGAGGTCTCAACCTCATCTGCATGGAAGAATCTATTGCTAAACATACTATCTATAACATCTCCAACGAACTCCCAATAGTTTATCAAGTAAGCCCTATAGCTGGGATCAAGAGAGCTAGTAGCGCTTTTCAAAGCCACCTTAAGCGGATCAGCGTTACCGCCGTGCGAGTTGATCACGATTACTCTCTTGATATTATTTCTAAAGACCGAGAGTACATACTCCTTAACATATGCTATAAACACCTCTAACGGGATCCAGAGAGTGCCTGGATTACCGGACCACATGTCAGATACACCAATTGGTATAGGCTCTAACAAGAGCACCTTATACCCAGCTTTCCAGGCCTCCTCCACAGCTTTCTTAGCCAGAGAGACCGCTATGTGGAGATCCGTACCCAAGGGTAGATGATAGCCATGTTGCTCTATAGATCCGCAGGGTATAACTGAGAAGCATTCTCCACCCCCGCATATCTCTTCAAATTCTTTCCAGCTCAGTTCTCTCCATAGATAGCTCTCCAAAATATCACCAAAGTTAGTTAGCTTATCTAGGGAATATGAGCGGCAAGCCTTAAAATGGATTTAAGCTCTATACCAGGTTTGTTTTGTTTGGTGCTAACTACTTAGCCCTTGACTTCATAGATCTCAGGGTCTTTACCATTGATCCCCACATACCCAGGGCGACCCCTACCCATAGCTCCTCCTCATAGATCCTCTTGTGCTAATTGCTGCGAAGAAACCCAACATCATCTTAGTATATAATATTATCCTGAGATTGTAAAACTATAGATAAAGTGGTTTATATAGCTTAATATTAGTTACCCTGAAACCTGGGTATGTTGTAAAAAAGCAAGACAGGCATCGATGCTAAATCTAGACTTTCTAAGAGAATACGTAACTTAGTAATCATTGTTACGGAGGGTTAGTGATCTGAGCATTATATATAATTGATGAGCCTTACTTTCTTAATTTAATCGAAGCCAATGCTGAAGAACCTCAGCCTTTGCAGATCGATCGAAATCGCTAGATAGGCTAGACAAAAATATCATTTTAAGGGTAAATAATAATTATAATCCCGCTGGATATCTATCTAAATAGGGCCGGTAGCTCAGCCTGGAAGAGCGCTGCCCTCGCACGGCAGAGGTCCCGGGTTCAAATCCCGGCCGGTCCACTAAACCTATAGTCTTTACTAGAAAAACGTGGTTCTCTTAGTGCTATTCAATATGCGTCTTGCAAACACTTTAGACCACCCTGATTACTATTACTTCTAGCTGTATCTAGACAAAACTAACCTGGTACAAGGACTCTCAAACCTGGTTACAGGTTGATTTTAAATTTATTTCATCCAATAGATCGTATTGTTGGGGTGTATATGGGGACTGGTCAGGGAGCAAGGATTCTTACAACAAGGGTGAGAGGAAAGGGGTATAGCTTTTACCATGCAGTTAAGCTTCTAGATCTCTTGAGTATCAAGGGCCCTCTCGGGAGGGCTCTTATCTCAAGAGAGCTTGGTATAGGTGAGGGTTCATCTAGATCTCTCGTGAGGTGTCTGAGATCCTCTGGGCTTATTGAAACTGACCCTGTGGGTGGTTCATACCTAACGGATAAGGGGTATGAGGTGCTAGCAAGGTGGAGAGGTATTATAACTGGCTCTATATGCGTTAAAGAGAGACTGGATCCATCGCCATGGGATCTTATTTCTGTGTCATGTCTGCATGAATCAAGATCCGGTGAGGTCTTAGCTAAAGGGATCCTAAATATAAGGGATACGATTGTAAGAAGCGGTTGCCTTGGAGCCATGATAATAGGGGTAAAAGGAGGCGAGGTATATATACTCGATACTGCGGGAAGACCTGATATAAATATGAGTAGGACACCGCTTGGAGCCAGGATCCTTGATCTATGTGGAGGCAAAGATGGAACTCTAGTTATAGTCAGCTCCTCAGACTCGTCATGCTTAGATGCGGAGAGATGTGTATGGGAGACTGTGGCAGCTCTTCTCGGTACAGGAGAGATCATCAAGGAGATATCATGCTGATTCTCACTAACAATAGATCTGGTTATGTATCGAGAGATCCAGACGGAAAATAAGATCCTGTCTCTTCTATGATGCCCCCACTGTTTGTTCCTAAAGGTTTTTGATCTTTAACATCTAAGAACCCTTACTTCTTTACCACGTCTATATCTTGGATCTATGTTTCTGCTGGGTTACGACAGTTATAAGTTGACAGAAAAGGCTACTCCATCTGCTATGAAACCATTCTACAGCAGCTTTGAGCATTTATCAGTCATGGATACTGTAGATCTTTCTCTACAGTATTGGTGAAAAATAGCCTCAAGCATTTAGGACCACTTGAACATTCTTGCTTCTAAAGACTACAAAATCCCAAGAGAGTATTGGAAAAGAAACAGCTCTAGACCCTCGGAGTTATCCAGTAAGTGAGCGATGCGCCCCCTCCTAGCGATAACCTAAGCTTTAGGGGCTTATTGGGCCCGTACTGGATTATAACTACCGAGTCCGGATCTACCGCTTTTGCAACCTGCTTCACAAGATCTATAGAATATTTGGAAGAGACATTCTCAAGACTTGACGAGAGTGACAGAAGACCTTTATCGCTTGTCAGTGTTGTTTGGTACTCTTTATCCTCTCCCCTAGATATTATCCTCAAAGTATCCCCAGAAACCCTGAACTCAACCTCATCTCCAACTATTGCTGCGTCTTTTACTATTGTTGTAAAAACATCCCCGCTCATCTGAGCCTCCACCTCTAGATCGAGCTGTATATCGCCTATAGGCTCTATATTCTCTTCTTTGATCTGGACTGCAAACTCTCTCTCAGCCCCTGTCTTGGTGTTTATTAGCAGAACCTTGAGATCTCTTGAGCCGTCCTCATAGCTGAGCACTACCTTATCCCTTCTCGAGAGCCTCTTAAAGGATGCTAGAAGTTCCTCTTTATCTACAAGAAGCGATGTTTCTCTGCTTAGCTGATATTCCTCAAACATGATGCTTGATATAGTGAGTATGCTCATTATAAGCCTATCTGGCGAGAGACCGCGAATCTCTAGGAACTCGGATCTAATGTAGAGGGGGGCTGTATCGAGGGGTGCTAATGCTGCCTGGAACACGTTTTTTATAAAGCTACCCTCACTATGGGCTATTCTGAACATGAGAATTCCCGGATATGATTATCCTGGGAGGAGAAAAAGCATAGCCGGTTCTGCAAAGCTAGTGAGCGTTGTATATGGATCCGTATTATATAAGCTTCCTAACAGATCCTTTTATCGATGATGAAGCCGCAGCCCTGAGGTGTGAAGAGGGCTCGTGTTTCTGATTCATTTATGCATGTGCAAAGTCCGATAATCTCATATGGCCAGAGATCTCTTCCCACTCTATGCTAAGCGGTGCTAGTATCTGTTCAAAAGCGGATCTCAGGCTCTCTATATATTTCTCAAGATCTATCTCGCTCACCTTTGCCAGCTGAACAGGCTTAACACCCTCTCTACCCCTAACCTTGACAAACAATATGTTATCACCTTGGGAGATACTCACACCCTCCCTAGCTAGCATCAGGGCTGCTTTTACATGCTGCGGTGTGTTCTTGGTATAAGACTCCAAAGGCTTCCCAAGAGTCATTTTAAAGCTCAGCTGATCTAACGTGTATTCCTTATCCCTCAGCTTTCTATATATATCTTGGAGTATATCTCTAAGCCAGCTTGATATCCTCATTATATCCTGGGGCGTCTCTATAGATCCAAGCCTGCCCACGGCCTCGGCAAATGCCTCTTTAACAAACTCCGGCACGTGTTTCTTCTTACCAACAAGCCCCTTTATGTCGACAGAGCCGTCTTGGAGAACCCCTAGGTAGTTTTTCTTTAGCGAGAACGCTACAAACCTGTACCTCTTATCCACCTCTAGCTCCAGCCCGAAGTTCTCATAGATCCAGCTTCTAAGCTTGTCAAGCTTCCCCTGATCGGGTGACCATATGAATAGGGAGTCAGTATCGCCATAGAGTACCATTAACCCTAGCTCCTCTGCTTTCTTAAGGCTCCTGGTTATTATCATCCTACCAATAGCTGTCACACTCTCAGCTACAGGTAGTGCGTAGAGTGGGAACTTCTCATGTCCAAATACGCCGTAGGATGCGTTTATATATACCTTCATAGCCCTCTGAACTACATCGTACCAGTTTCTCAGCTCCTCTGGCACTGATTTATCCTTAGCCTTCCTCTTATAGATCTTTACCCTGAAGTCCCTCAAAAGCCCTATCATAACAGATGTTATCCCAACTCTGTCCATACATACCTGGTGTATCTCGTTACCACTCTCATCAGCTATGGGTTCTAGCTTGCTACACATACCTTCTGGGGGGTCTACGGTCTCATAGCTCAGGTTCCACCTCTTAATAATACTAGGATACAGCGATGCATAGTCAGCAACAACTACATCGAAGAATACTCCTTGTGGTGGGTCAATCACTATTGCGCCAGCATATTTCTTACCCTTTATAATCGCCTCTGTGGCTTTCCTGGATTTCTTGATAGATAGATCTATCTCTGAGGGTATCAAATACCCCTTAGATCTATGCTCCCAGTAAAAGAGATTCTTAATCCATGTGGACACCTGGGTTCTTGTAACGTCTTCCAGCCCGAGCTTGCTTATCCTCATAAGAAGTGTTATGAGTTTCCATAGAAGCTCTTTCGAATATGTCGTCAGCTCTATCGTTAGCTGTGCATCTCTCAAGTTATATCTAGCCAGCTCGTCAATGCTCATAGAGCCTACACCCTCCTCGTTAGCCAGCTTCCCCTTCCCCAGAAGAGCCTGTGCAACGGCATCTAGCATGTGCTCCTTATATTTGCCCTCGAATGCGTAGTTCTGTATAGCCCTGTTCTTGAAAAACCTATATAGGTCTATATGTAGTGCGTGTTTGAAAGTAGCATGGGTCTCTCTAATCACTATCGGTATCTCTTCCTTCTGGAGACCCAGTTTCCTAGATCTTGTGTAGAGGTAGGGTAGGTCGAAGTTATCACCGTTGAAGGTGACTATAACAGGGTATCTTGCTATCTCTCTATAGAGGGCTACTACGAGGCTTCTCTCATCGCTGAAAACCCTGACCTCTGCACCTTCTTTCTCGATCTCTCTGAGGGCTTTAAGCTCTTCTCCATCCCCTCTCTTAAGGAGCAATACTTTGCATTTCCCACTATTATCACATATAGCTGCACTTATTATCGGGTATTCCGCTGCCTCTGGCTTGGGTATCCTGCCTTTTGTCGGTGTATATACCTCTATATCTAATGAGGCTCTCTTAACCCTTGGCGGTGGTGCCTCGAATATAGGGTACCATTTAATAGCTGTCTCTCTCACATATTCGGGTTCGCCGCTAAAGATCTCTGAGATCTCTTCTCTAACCTTATCCATATCTATATTTACTATAAGGTCAAACCTAGAGCCTTTTACCCTGTATTTCATCCCTGGTGTTAGCTGGTTGTCATAGATATAGTTATGATGATACTTTATATTGGCTTCCCAGGTTTTTGGATACTTGTCTCTAAGCCTTCTAACCACTAGAGGGTCTCTCACAACTATTTTTGTGAGCATCACTTTCCTATTAGATAGAAGATCGAATTTCTCAACTCTATATATATCAACCACATCCTGACTCCTCCCAGCTATCTCTCTCGCCTTCTCAGGCTCAAGATCTACTAGGAAGTAAGGTCTATGTCCAGTCTTGTCATAGACCTTATATAGCTTCCCATCCTCCTCAACATAAACATAGATCACAGCTTTAGACGTTGATCCATCATATGATACCTCCATTATATAGCCCTCCAGATCCACTGCCTCCTGGATCTCGAATAGTCCAGGATCGAGGCCTGAAGGTTCATGAATAATGCTGGATATACCAGGACTCATCACAGGATCCTCAGCATTTTTGTGTTTAAAGCCCGCCATATTCTGATCCTTAGAATGCGCTGTAACACTAGGACTTTCGCCTACGTGAACATTGTTACTTACATTATCAACGCTCACAGGGCTTCTCTGCACTAGATATAGATCAAGCCCAGATAGTCTTCTAGTATCACGCTTATCGTATTTATGTTGCTCATTACCGCCTCCAGATCTTCTATTAGCTTCAACGACACGTGGATCTAGATCCTCTGTATTCTTAGCTAACCGTTTCTCCTTATTATAATATCTAAGAAGCCCCTTATCCTCATTATACCTTCTCATATAACCATAATCCCCCATTATGAGGCTCTAGAGCCTCTCTAAATATGATTACGAGAAAAAGTATTAATGCTCTTAGCCCGGCTATCTTGCTTCATAACGATTACATAGTATTACCTTTAGTGATCAAAACATGAAACCTGTGAGAACCGCTAAGGGCGTGTTAGGATAGCATCTCTACTTTCATCTCCTGATGATATCTGTTGAGATCCTTTGTTTTATGTCCCGTCCAACGATCCCACACAATCCGCGGGATCCCCCGCACCGCGAGTCCGGATCTTTGTTGCTTAGTAAAAGATCCGATATTAAGCCATAGCCGACGGTTTCGGACTTCCAAATAACACGAGACTCCTATTTAAAAACAGGAAAATGTCCTCTTAAATGGGATTCTGGTTTCAGCAATGCATAAATCAGAGAAGCCTTGAGAGCTATTGAGCAGCCATAGGTTATAGCGAGTGATGTTGTATTACGATCCTGGTGGTCGATAGAATATGGTGTGTCTTTAACCAAGCCTCGCTTTTGTCTTTGGATCTCTCTCATCAAGTGCGGAATTGGATCTCGAAATAGGATCCTGGGATCTATGCGGCTTAGAGTTCGCTAACCTTATCGATGATCAAGCCTTATGGCTATATGCGGCTTATGATCTTCGTTGGCTGGTATGCCATGCTGAGCCTTTGTGTTATCTTTTTTGTTCTTTCAGAATTAAGAGCGCTTCTTCTAATAGCTCCTTCTTTACCCGCCTGTCAAAAATTATTAGGATTCTCTTCTTATTGCCTATTCTGGTTAGCTTAACCCTGTCTATAACTACTCTCCCTTTTATTAGGTCGCTCTCGCTTTTTACTGGCACTAGATATTCTTTGAACTTCTTCACCGCATATCTATAGCTCTCATCGAAGTTCTCTATAATTCTCAATGTATCCTGGATATCGCTTGTCACGTACCCGAGGCGATCTGTTATTATGTTGAGGATCTTTTCTGCATCATCGAGATCCAGATCTATGCAGGGATACCCGAGACAATCGCCTACCATAGGTTCCTCTCTATGCATCAAAAGCTCCTCCAACCACTGTTTATCCCTAGATTTTTTTAGTTCTTTCATTGCTAGAGTTTTTCCGCTTAGCCTTTATGGAAGTGGAGATAGAGATCCATTTTGCTTGATGTGCCGATGTTATATAATGGTCAAAATCCAGATGATCGGATTATGATTCTATTTCCTAATGATAGCCTCTATACTCGGGCTCTTTTTGACTAGCCTCGGATAGTCTTTCTTGAACTCTGTCACTGGCTCTATGTCCCCTCTATCTGGTTCGTCGTTCTTAACGATGCTTGGTAGGATCCCTCTCTCTGCTACCAGTACTTCTGGATCTGGTTCAAAAAACATAATCGTTCCAGCTATGTTCACAATAATACCTATATACCGTGTCATCGACACTCCAACTCCCACACAATAGTAATGTTAAAATCTATTTAAGCTTAAGCGATCTAGTTTATGCTAGATCCGTTATATATAAAAAACGCTGTTTATGTATAAACCGGTTATAGTATCTTTCTCTCTCTTAGGAGAGCTATGAAGCTCCTCATCCACTCAGGCTCATCAGGTGGGTATCTAGCAGAAACCAGGTTACCGTCAACCACTGCTGGGCTATCGATCCATATCCCCCCGGCTGCTATCACATCATCCTTTATACCCCACCAGCTAGTAAGCCTTCTGCCCCTCACTACACCCGCACTTATAAGAACCTGAGGTCCGTGGCATATAGTTGCAACCGGCTTATCTTCCTTAAAGAATCTTCTAACTATCTCGAGGGCTTCTGCCTCAAGCCTAACCCTCTCCGGAGCCCTGCCACCTGGTATTACGAGTATGTCGAAGTCTTGTTTAACTGCTTCTTTGAAGGACATGCTCGCTTTTACTTTATAGCCAACTTTACCCACTATATCTCCTTGCTGGGGCGCTGCTATTATAACATCGATCCCGAGCTCTTGTAGCCTGTAGTAAGGGTATAGGAGTTCTATATCTTCAAAACCATCTGCGGATATTATCAAGGCTCTTACCAAGACCGCCACCACGGGCTATCTGTTTAAAAGGAGTATAAGTCTTATTGATCTCTCTATGTATTGCTGCTATCTTCTTAATCCCTACCATTTCACGGATCTGGTACCTGGGGTAATATGCTACGACTTGTTATTTATTGGTATGCTTATCTACTATCTATTGGTGGGCTCATGAGCTTCAATATAAGGTTTCTCGATGCCAGAGTGTGGCGTTATTCATTATCAGCTGTTGCAGATCTTGTGGATGTCGGCTCCTTCAGGGTTTCTGATGATGGGTTTAGGATAAGGGCTATGGATCCGAGCCATGTTGCGTTAATAGAGTTCTCGATCCCTAGAGAGGGTTTCGAGGTCTTTGATGTTGAGGGTGAGGCGAACGTACCGATCAGTATTGAGGCTGTAGCAAAGATTCTTAAGAGAGCTAGTAAGAGGGATGAACTAGTTATCGGGTATGATGGTAAGAGTGCGTGGGTCTCTCTAGCAACCCCACATGGCTTTGAGCGGAGATTCTCTGTACCAGTTCTACACGGCTCGGCTGTTGAGGAGGTTCCAGAGCTTAAGATAGATTTTCCTGTTAGTGCGAGTATGCATCCTCAGGTTTTTCACTCATCATACAAGATCATCTCGGAGATCGGTGAGGTTCTCACACTACAATCAACCCCTGAGGGGGTTAAGATCACAGGATCCTCTGAGCTAGCCGAAGCAGAGATCCTGTTGACAAAAGATACAGGAGGCCTTATAGAGCATAATCATAGCAGTGATAATGTTGAGAGGGCTTCATATACAATTGACTATTTCGACAAGGTTGCTAAGGCAAGCTCTATCGCTGAGGAGGCATTGATAGCCTTTGGCAGTGATAAACCCTGCAAGGTTACTATCTCGATGCCACGGGGAGCAAGGCTTGTCCTCTACGTCGCGCCGAGATCTGAGTAATAGTAATAAAATTCTAATGGATCTTTTCTCGAGATATTATTCAAAAGCGGATCTGAAGCTCCCAAGCGATATAGAGTTCAGGGAGTTCGCTGTACAGCCTTTCGGTTCTGCTAGCTATGTTAGGCATCTATCCTTCAGATCTCCAGAGGAGCTTAGGCAATACCTAGCCCGAAAACCACCTCTCCACCTCTACTACTCATCAGCAGTATACCTCCAACCCTCAGCACCATCGATGGATGAGAAGGGCTGGAGAGGCTCGGATCTATTGTTCGATATAGACGCAGACCATATCCCAGGCTGTTCGGTTCAAAAGCTCTACTATTGCCCTGGGGATAGCGAGCTAACGAGAGAACATCCTGGTGATAGATGCTCATCGAGCGGTGAGGTGTCTGAAGTAGAGATAATAGATCCACAATGTATAGGGCTAGCCATAAGACAAGCAGTCATGCTATCCGACGTTCTTGTCGAGGAGCTAGGGATCTCGAGATCCTCTATGGAGGTCACATTCTCCGGGAATAGGGGCTTCCATATCCACTGCTATGTTAGCGATGATCTGAGATCCCTTGGTAGGGAGGAGAGGAGAATCCTGGTCGAATATATAAAAGGAACCGGGTTTTCGCCAGAAGCTTTCTATAAGGTTAAGGGCGGTAGGGCTAGAAAGGCGATGATCATGCCGCCCAGGACGGTCGATGGAGGAATACCATCAAGAATAGCGAGAACCTATTTGAGAGAAGAGAGGGTTGTTGATAAAGATGTGAGGGCATATCTAACAGGCGCTCTACAATCTATTAACAAGAAGATCTTTGAAATGCTTAGCGATATATGGAGAAAGGATCTCTACGAGATCTATATAGATGAGAAGGTCACAATGGATATATCAAGGCTAGTCAGGATACCCAACTCCCTCAACGGCAAAACAGGGCTTAAAGCATACCCGGTGGATGTCTCAAAGATAGAGTCCTTCGAACCAGGACCCTGGCTCTCACCGTTTGAGGATATGAAGATGAAGATCAAGACAAGGGCAAGGATACCCAAGATAAACTTCTACGGCATAGAGTTCGAGGCAAACATAGAGGCATACTATGCCGTGCAAGCGCCTCTAGCAATATTCCTCACACTCAAAGGTATAGCAGATATCGTGAGTATAATTAACTAACATACTCTTCTTACGCTTATCTCTGAATGTTTAGCGTTCCTATATCAAAAGATCCCACCGTGTCCACAGGAGTCTCTGTTTCTATGGAGTTATGATTTATTGCTAGCCCAATATAGTGATGCTTCATAATCCAGGGTAGATATAGAGACTGATTCAAAGTCATTCTAATCGAAGTCTTCAAATCTTCTCCATATATTAAACATCAATAAGAAAACAGCTCATGCTACCTAGTCCTGAGGCAAACACAAGATTAAAATACATGAGAGCTTTTCATTATATCTATATGTATTTTAAAAGAATCTATAAGAGGATCGATTATGTATTATAACGCTACATGGGATCTGAACAGCTTATTTAGGGATCCCATGTGTTATAGATTATGATCTGTTGGAAAAGAACTCCTAACCAGATCTCTATGCATTGGATACCTAGCATCGTCTATGAATAGCGTTATTTTCAATATAAATAATGAATGGGAAGTTATATAAATAATGTTAAATGGATAATTTAAAGGGTGACTATATATAGTTTCGACATACGATCGCGTGTCTTCTCGTTATAACATGGATAATATAGATCTTGAAATATTGCGAATACTCCAGGAGAATGCTAAGGCCTCTTATAGCTATATAGCATCGAAACTAAAGATCCCTAAACCCACTGTGTATTATAGGGTTAAGAAACTCGAATCCATGGGTATCATTAGATCGTATAGAGCGATCCTAGACCCAGAGAAGCTGGGCTTTGAGTATATCACAATAACACTTGTGAGGGGAAGGTATGGGAGAGGGTATCACGAGAAGATCGGCGAGGCTCTTGCAAGATACCCGTATGTACAGTCCGTGTATTTTGTTTTAGGAGATATAGATTTTGTTGTATTAGCCAAATCGCCTTCTAGAGAGGCTTTCATGAAGTTTCTTGAAAGCATGATCAACTCGCCAGAGATCGAGAGAACATCGACTCTCGTTGTTGTTAAGGTGATAAAGGAGGATCTCAGTCTAAATATATAGCTATTTTGAGGGGTTCGGACTCATTACGGTTGGTATTCTATATCAATTGCTCTTTTCCTCGGCCTCATAGACCTTAGAGCTCTCTTTCATCAGAGCCCATATCATCTGTCTCCACATATTCAGGGCGACCTTATTAATAGCTCTTCTTCATAGCATTGCTCTGGTTCATTGCTGGGGAACCCTTATTCTGGATCTACCGTAAAATACGAGCTTATATAATGTTCCCATAGGACTATGAGTTTAACATCAATGCATATAAACCATCATGAAACCCGAACAGCTGGCTATGGCTATAACACTATTTACCCTCGCGATATCTCGATCCATGTGTATAGTTACGCATAGGATCTATTTACCTTTTATATTCAGGAAGACAACAAATATGGTTGGAGCATGAAGAGACTTAAAAAGACTCGAAGCGATAGATATAGAGATCCTAGGTATTCTTGCTAATAACTGCAGGATCGGGATAAGCGTTGTTGTAAAGATGATAGGTCTCAGTATGTCTGCGATGAGGGGAAGGCTTAGATAATCTAGAAGCGTCTGGGTTTTGGGGGTGGATGTATAGCAAATATAGGTGCTACTAGCCTTGTCGCTATTATTGCGGCATTAATACCCTATTCAGAGAAGCAGGGGCTATAGCAGATCTGCTGAGAGACTATCAAATGGTTGAAAGGCTCTACTACTCAAGCGGAAGATCCACAGGCATAGCGATCCTAAAAGCTTCAAGCATAAATCCTATGGGGCTTTAAGAAGAGAGGTGCTTTTAAAGTAGATATTCTTAGACAGGTTTCTACTCGGGGGCTTGAGGTCTATGAGAGAACTTGGGTAGGTTCTGCGGATCCCCACTACCTATAATAACTAGATCATATCCCTACTCCCTGCATCTCCTGCTTCTGTCAGTATAGAAAATTACTCATAATTAGCAACTAAGATAAACATGGTTGAAAATCAGCCTCGTATTTCTGTTAAGTAACGATAAAGAGAACTCTGGCAGGTATAGTAAAAAGTTGGTCGCCTAGAGAAAATAGAGCATAGATGCAGTTACCAATCCATATATTACCTCTGAATATCTAATCTTCCTGGTGACATTATGCCCAGAGACCCTGTATGCGGTATGGAAGTTCCTGAAACTACAGAATATCGCGTTGAGTATAAAGGAAAGACGTATTACTTCTGTTGCAGCCACTGTGTAAGTGCTTTCAAGAGAAACCCTGAGAAATACGCAAAATAAAATGTAAAGGGAACCAACCACTCTTAGTTCTTTTTCTCCACTTTTAGGGCTAGTTTCCTAGTTACCAAGTCTATAAGGTCCTGCAAATCTATAGAACACGATCTCCTAACGGTGGTCATGGTCTTCATGATAAATATTGTTGCTGTATGAAAGACATACTGGTTTGAAGGATCCTTTAGACCCTAGCTTCTAACATTCATATCAATCTGCCCAATATGCTAATACGTTCCATCTCCACCAGAATGTGGAGAGCGGCGTCTTTATCTATTTAAAAGTTCTCTAAAATCTAGTTTATGGGAAGAGATTGGGAGTTCTACAGGTATTTGCATCGATGGGAGAGTATATACCTGGCGTCCCGAAGCCTGCTATTAAGCCTAGCCTTGGTATGAGGTTTCTCTACACTTTCCTCGCACTCGCGATCTATATATTGATGGCTTCAACACCTATCTATGGGATTCAGCATACAGCTGGTGCAGCTGCGGCTCTCCCAACAATAGTCCAGGTTGTTTTCGCATCTTCCCAGGGCACTTTGGCTCAGCTAGGTATAGGCCCTATAGTTACTGCTGGGCTTATTATGCAGATCCTCGTAGGATCTAAGCTAGTAAATATAGATCTATCTAAACCCGAGGGTAGGAGGACGTTCACGCTAGCACAGAAATCGCTCGCACTAGTAATAGCAGGCGTCGAGGCTGGGGGTTTCGTAATAGTTGGTTCAAACTTCTGGGAGTTGACAGGCCCTAACCCAGTATTTGACGTCAAAGCAGACCCACTCATAAGGTTCTTCGTATGGGCACAGCTTGTAGGGGCTACACTGATAGTGATTCTGCTCGATGAGATGCTCCAGAAGGGCTGGGGTATAGGGAGCGGTATATCGCTCTTCATACTAGCTGGGACAGCGGGCGTTATAGTTAACGATCTATTCTCACCATTCCCCGTTAGCACAGGATCACAGGAGCCCTTGGGATTCATACCATATATAGTCTATAGCTCTCTCAACGGGGGTCTATCTATAGAGAGCATATTTGTTAGATATAACCCGAACCTCGGATACCTCCCAGGACTCTTAGGGCTTCTCTCATTCTTGGTAATAGCTGTGGTTCTCATATATCTCCAGAGAATGAAGGTCTACATACCGGTAACAACACAGAGGCTAAGAGGACTTAAAACCAGGGTTCCTCTCCAGTTCCTCTACGTAACTAACATGCCAGTCCTATTGGTATCGATACTCTTCGCAGACTTCCTAATATTCAGAGCAATACTGTCAGGCACGGGTGCTGCAGGCTTTCTCGAACAAATACTAATATACCTATCACCCCCCAGAGGCTATTTAGAGCTCATAGCCGATCCTACGAGGGTTGCTATATATATAGTGTTATTCACACTACTAGCTCTAGCCTTCGCATTCATGTGGGTTGAAGTAGCCGGTCTCAACCCCTCAGGACAGGCTGAGAAATTAATAAAGGCAGGGCTAGAGATCCCTGGACTTAGGAGAAATCCGAAGGTTCTTGAAGCTATCCTCGGGAAGTATATATACCCACTAACGCTTCTAAGCACATTGATAGTTGTTGCGTTGGTGATAATAGCTGATCTAACCCTTGCATACGGATCTGGCGTAGGGATACTGCTATCGATAGGCATTCTGGAGCAGTACTACCTATTGATAATGAGGGAAAGGGCTTTGGAGGCATACCCAGCTCTAAAGAAGATTCTAGGAGAATAGTTTCTGCCCCAGGCTTGGCAAACCATTTCAGGTTTCGCTAAAAACCCATGGTTTTATCTATGCTATGCTTGAATTCATAAAATTGATCTATAGATCGTCCTGGATATGTCGGCGTTTATGAAGAGGCTTTGATGAGAGGGTTTTGTGCCTATAGGGTCAGAGGTAAGTCGGTTGATATCAAAAGAGACTAGACCATGAAGCACGAACCCTTGGATAGGGATCTAGAGTACATGTTGGTTCTGTATTTATACTCTTAAAAAACTATTCTTACTGGTCTGGTGGATTGAGCGGTGCTAGGGATATGGTTGATCTATCAAGTATAGCTCTTGCATCTTGCAAGGATGAGTATATAGATGGAGCCATATATAGGTGGCTCTCCAAGATGCCCTTTGTACCCAGACATGCTAGAGGGATTCTTGTAGAGATGGCCTCCCATGAGGAGAGACACTATAGATTCTGGTCATCCCTTACCGGCGGGTGTAGTGTGAGGCTAGCGTGGATAAGGATTCTAGCTGCGTTGATAATGACCCTGATCTTCGGGGTTACGATAGCGATCAAGATCCTTGAGAGAAAGGAGAACGAGACTATAGAGAGGTATAAGAAAGCCTTACCAATGATGAATGGCTCTGAGAGGGAAGAGCTGGAGCGGATAATATCCGACGAGATCAGCCATGAAAACATGCTTATAGACAGCATTAAAGAGGAGAGGATAACCTATCTAGGCTTCATAGTTTTAGGCCTTTCTGACGCAATAATAGAGATCTCAGGGATACATGCTGGAACGCTTGGTGTGTATGAAAACACCGTGATGGCAGGGATCGCTGGGCTCATAGCAGGGATCGCTGCGTCGATGGCCATGGCTGCTGCAGCCTATGCCCAGGCTAAGCAAGGGAATATGGGAAGGCCCGGGACTTCAGCTATGTATACCGGTATTGCGTATTTCTTAACAGCGGTCATCCTGGCTATACCCTACTTCATAGTCCACGAGATCTTTCTAGCCTTTGCCCTATCTATAGTCCTATCGATAGTAATACTGGCGTATATATCAACATACGGCTCAGTACTTCATGGGAGGAGCTATCTCAGAGAGATAACAGAGACGACTGTGATCATACTGGGTGTATCAGCAGTACTATATATAATAGGATCGTTTGTGGCAGAGCTATTAGGAATAAGAGTGTAGATCGGGTTTTGAGATATTAGGGCTTATTGACGATATAGATCTGGAGCCGTGGGATGGTTAAGAAGAGCTATACTATAAGTTGTGGAAACAAGTGCTCGGAGATCCTTGAGAAGATCTCGGAAGAGATTCCAGGGATCTATAGTGCAACCATAGACGGAGGCGTTATAAAAGTCGTGTTTGACGATAACTATATTGGTGCTAGAGAAGCTATCGAGCTCATCAAAGAGATCGTAAGAAGCACTCGCCTCAGCAGTGCTGGAAGCAGGGGTCTCACAGCCAAGCTGAGCATAAGGCATCTCCAGAGAATAATAGGAGGGCCTGTCCATATAGAACCCCTTCTGGATCTCTTAAGGCTTAGGGGCTATAGAGCCTCGTCCACAGGTGGTTATATCGAGACAAACGCCGGCTTGGAAGAGGTGGTGGACATGGCTATGGCTATCTCTAGATGTGCTAATGAAACACCCAAGGAGTTACTAACACCGCGGGCAAGAAGGATTGTAATAACACTATGCGCAGATAGTGATGCAAGTGCAGAGCATGTGATCGGCTTCCTCGAGAGTAGAGGTGTTTTTACAAAGAACCCCGACGGTAGGCTTGATATATCAAGATCTATTGATGAGATTAGAAACATACTATGATCAATGCTGTCTTGTGAAATAATATGTGTTGTATGTGTTGATAGATATAAAGCAGTTCATCAATACACTAATCAGGGTATCCGTGTGGGTGAAGAGGGCAGGATCCTTTTAAAGACAGTGGATCTCACTCTGAGCTTCGGCGCTCTCAGAGCTGTTGATGGAGCGTCGATCGATGTTCCTGAGAGGAGGATAACGCTGGTGATAGGTCCCAACGGTTCGGGGAAGACCTCGTTGATAAACGCTATATCTGGGATCTATAAGCCGAGCTCTGGCAGGGTTATCTATGATGGTATGGATATAACAGGTCTCCCACCCCACAGGATCAATGAGCTAGGTATTGTAAGAACCTTCCAGATACCACAGCCTTTCCTCAGACTAACGGTTCTCGAGAACCTACTGGTCTCCTGGAGAGGTGTCCCGAGAACCTCGCTCTTACGTAATATGGGAAGAAGATGGGTTTCAGAGGAGAAAGAGGCGGCCGAATATGCTTTCAAGGTGCTTAGGTTTCTCAACCTAGACAGGGTTTGGGATCAATATGCCTACCAGCTAAGCGGAGGACAGCTGAAGCTTCTGGAACTTGCAAGGGCTCTTATGAATAGGGCGAGACTCGTAATAATGGACGAACCTATAGCCGGGATACTACCCACACTTGCCCATGATATATTCAGCTATATGAGGAAATCTGTGAGCGAGCTGGGGATAACGATCCTTGCTGTTGAGCATAGGCTTGATATAGCGCTGAAATACGTGGATCATGTTTACGCCATGCATAGAGGTAAGATCATAGCTTCAGGACCCCCCGAAACCGTGGTTAGCAATCCCCTGGTTATAGAGAGCTACCTGGGTGGATAGCTTGCTACGAGCCGAGGGTATAAATGCTGGGTATGCAAGGCTCCACGTATTATATGATGTCACCTTCACAGCACATGATAAGGGCATAACAGTAGTTGTAGGGCCAAACGGCTCTGGAAAGTCGACACTGCTCAAAACCTTTATGGGCTTGTCAACACTATATAGTGGCAGGATCTATTTAGGCGACGAGGATATAACTGGAATGCCCCCATATAGGAGGGCTAGGGCTGGACTTGTCTACCTACCCCAGGTGGATAATGTCTTTGTAAACCTCACAGTACTCGAGAATCTGAGGATGGCTCTCTACGCATTCAGTAAATATAGTGAGGATAGGATATCAGATGCAATGGAGCTCTTCCCAGAACTTAAGGGGATGCTTACATATAAAGCATACCAACTCTCAGGCGGGCAGAGGCAGATGCTAGCACTGGCGATGGCTATCGTTAGGAAGCCCAAGATCCTTATGGTTGATGAGCCTACAGCACAACTAGCACCGAAGCTGGCAAAGACCATGCTTAACAAGATCTATGAGATAAAGAACCAAACAGGGGTGCCAGTGATCCTGGTTGAGCAGAATGCAAAAGCAGCCCTAGAGATCGGTGACAAGGCTTATCTCCTGGTGAGCGGTAGGGTTGTGTTTGAGGGAGCAGCCCAGGATCTCTTGGAACACAAGGAGTTGGGGAAGCTATATCTAGGTCTTTAACGTGCTTCGTAACCTATAGAGTCCCCGAACCCTCGCCTTCACATTTACGAAGCATCTCTCTATACCTTATTATGAATTTCTCTAGATACTCAACCAGATAGTCAGGCACCAAGTGTTCAAGCCTTTCCGCCTCTGCCTGGGCGTCTATCTCACTCAACCCTGCCTCTTTGAGTAGTTCTGCAAGCACTCTGTGTTTTCTCACGAGCTTGTTTATAGCCTCTAATCCTGCCCTGCTCAGTCTGGCTCCTCTGTATTTCTCATAGATTATGAGCCCTTCAGAATGGAGCTTCTTCAATGTTTTTGTGATGCTACTGGGCTTTATGTTGAGAACCCTCGAGAGATCCTTGGTTCTCACCCAGCCAACATGCTTCTCAAGCTCGTGGATGGTTTCCAGATACTCCTCAACAGTAGTCTTTCTCCTCTCCTTCCTATTATGCCCTCGCCTCATCACGCTATAAAGGTTCTCGTACGAGCCTCTCTCCAAATCCTCTCCTCTGATCAGTATGCATGGAGGTTAAAACGCTTACTTCTCCTAGGCTTAGGGTTTTAGGTTCTTATATCCTGTTTAAGTCTTCATAGCAGGTATGATGGATAAGTGTGCATGTAATAATATTCCGTTAATATGTATAGATAAAAACCAGGATCTTGTGGGAGAACTAATTCTTAGTGAAACTCAAAACCGCTTGCTCAGGTTTCTCCGAAATAATCTCTCCAGCTATGATCTTCTCCCGCCACATGGATGCCAGATCTCTCCTACCACATCTAATAAGGGCTCTCATCATGCCAATGCTATCTAGGTTAAGCCATGTCCTGAGAGATTTATAGATCTCCACAAGATCCTCGATACTAGGACTCCTCCCAAGGCTTCTCAGAAGCCTTGGGATCTCTGCAGAAGCCCTTGCTATAGCATCCCTCTTAGGCTGGATCTCTTTTATCGCGTTCTCAAGACTACCTACCTCTAGTGCTTTTATAAGTATGGCTGCTATGTTGTTTATCTCGCTTGGAACTCCTAGTATAGATCCTCTTAATGTGATCCTCATGGTAGGAGCCCAGGGCAAACCCATGTTCCTAAGCAGCGTTGTTATACCCTTTATAGGAGTTCTATCAACTATGCCTCCAAGGACTACTGCTTCAGCCCACTCTAGATCCTCTACCCTTAGGTCATGCTCACCATAAGGGTCCATGACAATAACCCTCTTAGCACCTAGCATATCGATAACCCTCTCCATGGGTGCTACCAGGAGTCTATAGCCGGAACGCAATGAGGAGGCTTCTATATAATCCAGCCCCATGGTTTTCATAGGAGCTACTGCGATAACCCTAGTTCCGAGTTTTCTCACTACTATTGAGTTTGTAAGCTCGATCTGTATGGCTAGGCTCTTAAGCTCTCTGAGGCTATGTATATGGATAGCACCAAGATCTATTATTACAAGCCTCAAACCAGATCCTCTAGCTAGGAGATCCTGCTGCTAGCCCGTATTTCTTCTTTTAACAATAAACCACGTACCAATCCCCTTAGCACAAAGCCTGTTCTCACCATCATAGATCTCGCCCTCACCTACGACCAAAGTCCCGCCCTTCCTTATAACCCTACCAATAGCTGTGAAAGGATCTATTCTGAGGGGTTCTAGAAAGTTGACCTTGAGCTCTGCTGTGTATTGATCAATACCGTCGTTAACAGTCATCACGGAGATCCCGATAACCATATCGATCACGGTCATTATGACGCCCCCGTTCACAACACCTCCCCACCTAGCTATGTTTTCGCTCATGTTGAATACAGCCTTAGCATAACCCCTACCGATCTCCTTGACCTCTATCCCTATATTTCTATACACAGGCTCTACGGCTAGGAATACTTCGTTAAAGAAGGCTGCGAGATCCTTTCCAGAAGATCTGAGAGACTCTATAGCCTGAGCAATACTACCGCTAGCACTCACAAGATCCCCCCATGCCTGTATCCTCATAACCCATCCATATATAATACGGCTGGGGGGTTATGACTGTTACCAACTACAAGCTATTACTCCACACCCCTCCTATAACAGGTGAATAGCTGGAAAGATATACTAATTAACAATTAACATATAGTTGCTAAAGAAAGCCTCCATGATATGGGAGGCGAGTCTTGTATGAAATGCCCTAACCCATGTTTTAGCTATCTTCACTACCACAGATCATTGTCTCAAGATCCTTACGGCTTCTCTCATCCTCTCTAAGGGGTCATGGTGTCTCGTGATCCAGCCCCCGATTATTATAACAGATGCTCCTAGATCCGACATTCTCTTTATAGCGCTACCTTTTATACCTCCAGCAACAGCTACTCTGAAGCCCTTCTCGACGAGATCCTTAACCTCTTTCTCCAAGCTCTCAATAGTTATCCCCCTGCTTCTCTGAACATCTACCCCGATATGGGCTATTATGATATCAGGCTCCATATATCTTATCTCCTCAGCTCTCTTCACGGGATCGCTGACGTGGATCATATCTATCCATACCGAAACATCTAGATCCTTTCCTCTCGCAATAGTCTCTTTAATAGTCTCATAGCTAGATACACCTAGCACGCTCATCGCATCGCCACCAGCCTTGCCAACAATCTCAGCCTCTATTGCTCCGGCATCAGCTGTCTTGGTATCAACCATTATAAAGGATCTGTTGGTTACCGATCTTATCTCCTCAACAGCCCTGATACCGTGGGCCTTGAGCAGAGGAGTCCCGATCTCAATAATATCGATCCCAACCTCGGATGCTTGCCTAGCAAGCCTCGATGCAATATTAAGATCTACAAGATCTAGAGCCAACTGTAGCAATGTTTCCCTCTCTATAGCTTTGAGAAGATCCTTTCTAGGCATTAGCCCCTCTCTAATCTATGTTATAGAGAAAATAGCCTTGAGATACACAGATTACATTAGATATGGCATTGCTCACGTTCATGTTCTCGGTCTATCCTATCCCTGGATATTTTGATGTTCTTTCATATCAAGGGACTCCCACCTGTCTATAAAAGTCTCTCTGAGGGATCTTTGTGGTTTGTAGATAGCTGTTGGGCGCAACGGTAGTGTTTCTTATAGGGTAAATACTACTAGATGTTTTGGATGATACTCTTACCAACATCTAGTTGACTCTAATAGCATCAGTCCTTGTAATCATCTAAACATCGTTTCTCTCCTCGATAACAGCTAGGAGTGCGAGGAGGAGCAACATATAAAATAGATCAAAGTATATCCATAATTCTATGAGTATTAAAGAAGGAAACAATCCAGCCTCTAATAGCTATAATTACCGCAGGGATGAGGATATATATCGTTTCTATATTTATGGTGGCTGGAAAGCTTTAAAAGCTTTTACTCGGAGAACAGTCCGGGGTTTTAATGGATGTGGTGTTCTTTTTTGAAGTGCACCAGCCTCTGAGGTTTGCTCCTCTCGAAAGAATCATGCCCAACGGAGATCCCCGAGATCCTAGGGATCTCTTTGAGTGGAGCGTTAACAGAGAGATCTTTGAAAGGGTGGCTAGAAGAGTCTATGTAAAGGCCTCGGAGATCTTGCTTAAGAGTCTGAGAGAGAATAGGGATTTTAAGTTTACAATGAGTGTGTCAGGGATAGCTATAGATCTTATGGAGAGATGGTCGCCAGAAGCTCTGAAAATATTAGAAGAAATGGTGGAGACCGAAAGGGTTGAACTGGTTGCACAGACCTATTACCACTCGTTGGCCTGGCTCATAGATAGGGATGAGTTTATCGAGCAGGTTAGGGATCATGTAAAAAGGCTTGAGGAGGTGTTCGGCTATAAGCCTGTATCTGCTGAGAACACGGAGTTTATATATAATAATGATGTTGGGTGTGTTCTAGCATCTATGGGTTTTAAGGCTGTGTTGACAGAGGGTGTTGAGTGGATCCAGGGGTTCAGGGGTTATAATTATGTTTATGGTAACCCGCTATGCGATATAAGGGTTCTTGTGAGGAACCACAGGCTTAGCGATGATATTGGTTTTAGATTTAGCATGAGAACATGGGATCAATACCCTCTCACGGCGGATAAATATGCCTCATGGTTGGGAGCACTTACAGGAGATCTGGTGCTCATAGCGATCGACTACGAGACTTTCGGAGAGCATCACTGGCCAGAAACAGGGATCTATGGTTTTCTTGAACACCTACCAAGAGAGATCTCTAGAAGGGGGTTAAGGTTCTCAACAGTATCGGAAGCTGCTCTCTCAAACAAGATCCGAGGGATCTATGATGTCCCGCCCTGGAGTACTATTAGCTGGGCTGATGAGAGAGATCTCTCGGCGTGGGCTGGTAACGAGGTTCAGAGGATAGCTCTAGAGAATCTCAGGATCCTCTATAGCTATGCCAAAGCCCTTGGAGAAGAGGCTCTTAAGGTGTGGAGGCTCTACTCTATGAGCGATCATTTCTATTACCAGGCAACAAAACACGGGCCAGCTGGCGAAGTGCATAGCTATTTCAACCCATATGGAAGCCCTTACAAGGCCCAGATAACCTATCTAAGAGCCCTCGAGATCCTTGCAAGATATCTAGCTAGAAAGGCTAGGGAGGATTATTGCGGGTTCGTAGAGAGATTCAGGGCTCCCGATAGGCTTTGCTTCAATTTCACCTCAAAGGAGGGTGTTTATAGCGGTTTCAGGGCTTGTAGCTTCTCAGAATTGCTTGAGGCCTTGAAGAAAATACCTAGAGAGTTTTTAGAGCACCATCTTGCTAGAGGAGATATAGATCGATGGTTATCCGCAGTACTCCTTGCAGACGGAGATGTTGATCGCATTGTTGAGAAATGCTCTAGAACTAACATTGTATAAACTGTAACCAGTAATACATAAATATCGTTTATCATCAGTAGCATCAGGTGGACACCCTGCCTAATATTCTTCCAGAAGTTAGGAAGAATTATGGTGTGTTGCCCAATTATATAGATGGTGAGTTCAAACCCTCGATCTCGGATAAGAGGCTTAAGATCTACAATCCAGCTCTCGACGAAGTGATAGGAGAGGTTCCTATAGCGACTGATGACGAGGTGTCTGAGGCTATAGATTCTGCGTATGAGGCTTTTCACAAGTGGAGGGAAGTTCCTATAACCAAGAGGATCCAATACCTCTTCAGAATCAAAGAGATCCTTGAGAATCATTTCGAAGAGATCTCGAGGGTAGTGACACAGAACCACGGGAAAACAATACACGAGGCTAGGGGAGATATGAGGAGAACTATAGAGAACGTTGAGGCAGCAATATCAGCAGCATACACGCTAGCCAAGGGCGAGTATATGCATAACATAGCCGAGGGTATAGATGAATATATGGTTAGAGAACCGCTAGGGGTTTTCGCCATAGTGACGCCCTTCAACTTCCCAACAATGATCCCATTCTGGTTCATACCATACGCAATAGTTACTGGCAACACTGTAGTTGTTAAGCCAAGCGAGATAACACCAGCCCCCTTTAACTTCTTGATGGAGCTGATACACCGCGAAGCAGGCCTTCCGAAAGGCGTTATAAACGTTATTCACGGGGATGGGAGTGTGGTTGAGGCTATGCTTAGAAACAAGAAGATCGTTGGTGTCGCATCCGTCGGCAGCAGCCAGACCGCAGAGAGGATCTATAGGCTTGCAGGCGAGTATGGTAAGAGAAGTCTTAACGGCGGAGGTGCTAAGAACTTTGTAGTCGTTATGCCAGATGCTGATCTAGAGAGATACATGCCAACCATAATAAGCTCTTTCTTCGGAAACGCTGGGCAGAGATGCCTAGCAGGATCTAACCTAGTTCTTGTTGGAGATATATATGATAAAGCCCTCAGGCTATTCATAGAATCTGCGTTAAAGCTCAAACTAGGCTATGGTCTTGATGAAAGCGTTGATATGGGACCGCTAGTAACCAGCAAGGCTAGAGAAAGGGTTATTAAATACATAGAGAGAGGCGTTGAAGAGGGCGCCAAGCTAATCCTAGACGGAAGAGGCGTAAGAGTTCCCGAATATCCCAGAGGCTATTTCCTAGGACCCACTGTGTTTGTAGATGTTGTTCCTGAGATGATAATAGCTAAGGAAGAGATCTTCGGTCCTGTGGCAAACGTGATTAAAGCCGCAAGCCTTGACGAGGCTATAGAGATGATCAATAAGAGCGAGTATGGCAACGCGGCTTCCATATTCACCAGGAGCACTGAGAATGCGAGGAAATTCGTCTCAAGCGTTGATGCAGGCAATATAGGTGTCAACATAGGGATCCCAGCCCCGGTAGCCTTCTTCCCATTCGCTGGGAGAAAGAGATCCTTCTACGGTGTGCTACACCCCCAGATAGATACTATAGACTTCTTCACAGACAAGAAGGTAGTTATAGTAAGACCGTAGGATTTATTACAAACAAGCCAAGCACATGCTAGTAAGAGGGATATATTTTAGCCCTTCTTTAGATCTTTACGATTTCGATGTATCTCCTATAAGGCTGGAATTTCATCTCGAAATATATTGGTCAAGTTGAAGTTTATTTGATCAGTTATTTTCATGTATTTATATATTTATCATAATCTAGGGTATGGTATATTTCAAGATATGATATTTCAAGGGTGGTATGTGGCATGCGGGATGTTGATAGGTT
Organism: Desulfurococcaceae archaeon AG1; assembly: GCA_003116855.1. Taxonomy (GTDB): domain Archaea; phylum Thermoproteota; class Thermoprotei_A; order Sulfolobales; family AG1; genus AG1. The sequence continues at coordinate 50,301 of BEWT01000013.1, read as the reverse complement.
GCGCTTTGATACCTGTCACTTTTTAGCCTTCAAGTAAAATAATAAGGAGGCACCCTGTCTCTTCTTAAAGGTAGGGGGGTTATAATAGCTCTTGATTTAGACGATGCAGAATCGATCCGAAGACTTGTTTCAACAACATCGGATCTAGATGCTGTTACTGGATATAAGGTGGGCTTCATAGCAGCCCTAACCCACGGGTTGAAAAAGACAGTGGATCTTGTGAGGAGTGTTAGTGATAAGCCTATAATATATGATCACCAGAAGGGCATGACAGACATACCGGATCTAGGATCCTGGTACGCTAAGATCCTGAGGAGATCCGGTGTCGATGCAGCTATAGGATTTCCACACTCAGGTAGAGATACGCTTGTAAAATGGGTAGAGGCGCTTAGGGATGAGGGTATCGTACCCATAATTGGGGGTGATATGACCCATGAGGGTTTCCTCAGATCTGGTGGGGGGTATGTTTGTGACGACTCCCCACAGAGGATCTATGAGGATGCCTCAGCACTTGGTGTTAAGCACTACGTGCTCCCAGGAAGTAAGATCGAGAGGGCATTGCTTTACGCTGATATGATTAGCAAGAGGATCCGGGATCCCGTGTTCCTCCTACCAGGAATTAGGAATGAGAAGGATGCTGAAAACATAGCCTCACACTTTCTCCCAAGCTATAGGTATGTGCATATCATTGTTGGGAGAGCTGTGATCCTATCAGAAGATCCTGCTTCAGCTGTTGAGAAGATAGCTAGCCATATGAGGTGATCTTATGATGAGTCATGATAGCCTTATAGATATCTTCTCAAGAGAGCTTCTAGCATCTGGAGCGCTTACCTTTGGGGAGTATAGGCTTAGATCTGGTAGGATTAGTCCTTACTATATAGATCTGAGGATACTTATCTCAAAACCAAGGCTTCTCTCAATAGCTGTTGAGATGATCTCAAGACTCATCGATGATCTACCGCTGAGACCTACAAAGCTATGTGGGATACCTATGACAGGTGCTCTGATAGTCTCGGCTATCGCTGTTTCGAAAAACATCCCAGGAATCTATATAAGGAAGGAGCCAATGATCTATAAGGATCTTTTGAGGAAGATCTCTGGGGATAGCTCCATAGATCCTGGGTGCGTTGATAGCCTATCAAGGATCCTCGGCGGGGTTAGGTCAAAGACCCACGGGATCTCGAGGCTTGTAGACGGGGTTATAGATGACGGCGATAAGATCCTTCTTGTAGATGATGTTATAACAACAGGCGATACCAAGATAGAGGCTATAGAGATCCTCGAGGAGGAGGCTAAAAGGAGGGGTAAGAGGATAGAGATCCTCGGCGTAGCTGTGCTAATAGATAGGGAAGAAGGCGGGGAAGATGCGATGATCAAGAGAGGTATAAGTCTCTATAGAGCAGTAGGGATTAGGAGTATTATTAACAGTCTTGAGAAGCAGGGATTAATAGATAAGAGTATTCAAGAGGCTGTAGAGAGATACCTCAGAGGCGTACCCCATTGAGGGGGAGACCCCAGCCAGCAAGGATCCTTAACTCTAGGAGCGAGGGATCCTATAGAGTGTTAGAGATAGAGACAAGAGATATAGCTTCCAAATCACAGCCTGGGAACTATATAATGCTCTGGCTACCCGGCGTTGACGAGATCCCGCTAGCAATATCCTACGCAGATAAAGATCTCGTGGAGGTATTAATAGGCCCTCCAAGAGGTGAGGTTAGCGCTACGCTCCACAAGATCCCCGTGGGAGGCCTTGTAGGTGTTAGAGGACCTTTCGGCAACCCTATCCCCTCATGGGGTTCCAGAGTACTCCTTATGGGATCGTCTCACGGCATATCCTACCTAAGATTCTTTGCCGAGAAGAACAAGGAAAGGGTGCATAGTGCTATCCTTATCGACGAAGAAGGTAAACCGCCGTACTCTGCTAGGCTTCGCGAGATCGGGGTTGAGACATATGTAGCTAAAAGCCGTGGTGAGGCTGTAGAGCTGTTTAGATCGATATTAGGAGATATAGATATGGCTGTTATATGTGTTAGGGAAGATCTCGGTAGGATCCTTGCTGAAATGCTTATAGGAAAAGGCGTGGAAGGCTATCTATGCGTTGAGAGACCTATAAAATGCTCTTTAGGGCTATGCGGCGCCTGTGATCTTGGTCTGTGGAGAACATGTATCGAAGGAATCTTTCTAAGTGCTGGCAAGATAGTTAGAACAGAGTATGGATTATGGACCCGGGATAGAAGTGGCCTTAGAATCCCCATATCTGGATCTATAGATGAGGGTCCAAAACTGCCTCAAAGGGTTGTAGAGAAAGATCCGGAGCTCTCGATAAACATAGCAGGGCTCGAACTACCAAACCCCCTAATGAATGCAGCCGGGTGTGGGGTTTCAGGCTCCATACTCTATAGATTCGCTCTAGAGGGTGCAGGTGCTGTTGTCACAAAATCGATAGGCATCGAGCCTAGAAAGGGCTTCAGGGGCCCGGTCATGATCGAGGATCCTGTTGGTGTATATATGAACGCACTCGGCTTACCCAACCCTGGAGCTGATCAATATGTATTGGAGATAAGAGATGCTAAGAGAGCAGGTGTCCCGGTGATAGCGAGCATTTTTGGGAGGAATAGTGATGAGTATGTTGAGGTTGCTAAGAAGCTATACGGCTCGGGCGTCGATGCCTTTGAGCTCAATGTATCATGCCCGCACACGGAGTTCGAGATGGTTGAGGATATACCTGAGCTTGTTCGAGACATAGTGAGATCTATTAAATCAATAGTAAAGCTACCCGTCTTTGTCAAGATATCTATCAACTCTGACTATATGGAGGTTGCTAGAAAAGCCATTGAGGGAGGAGCTGATGGGATAACAGCTATAAATACTGTGAGGAGCTATGCATATGATCCTGTTTTCAAGAGGCCTGTTATGGGTAGTCCAAACGGCTATGGAGGGGTTTCTGGACCGTCTCTAAAGCCTATAGTTAGGAGGGTTATCAAGGACCTCAGGGGAGAGTTCAGTGTACCCATAATAGCCAGTGGGGGTATAGATAGTGCTAGGGATGTGATCGAGCTAGCAATGCTAGGGGCGAGGGGTTTCCAGATATGCAGTGCGATAGCCTATAAGGGGTTCTCGGTGTTTAAAGAGATCCTAGAGGATCTAAGAAAATATATTCGCTCAAGCGCTGTTAAGAGCTTCCAAGAGCTTATTAAGAATACCTAGTCGATCCCGTCTAGCTTCTTAAAAATACTCTCAGCATTACCCCTAGTAAGCATATATATAGTCTTCTCACTAGCCCCTGATCTTATGAGCATGTTGACCGCTATCTCATAGATCTCAAGACTCCTATTGCCAGAGAGATACGGGGGACCTGTCTTCTCTTGAGGAGAATGGGGAGCATGATCCGTTTCAAGGAAATCCACAGCACCCTCGATGGCTAGTCCCAGCAGAGCCCTTGCTGTTGTCGGATCTCTTATGGGTGGGTTTGTCTTGAGCACAACACTTTCAGGTGTTCTCATGTGATCCGTATCATAGATTATATGGTGGGGTGTAACACCACACACAATCCTTATACCCTCATTCCTAGCCCTTCTCACAATCTCGACACCCTCTTTTGTTGATATGTGGACTATATAGAGAGTCCCCTTGAAACCGTGCTTCTTTGCAAGCGAGATCTGGTCCTCGATGCACTTAACCTCAGCCTCCGGAGGTCTTGCGAGGTTCCACGTGTAGGGTTTCAGGGGATCCCAGAGGGTCTCTCTAAAGAGGCTATGCTTCTCGCAATGTATTGCTAGAACACCTCTATAGCCTAGGGATGATAGTGTTCTATACACCACCTCCTGCTCCTCTAAGGATAGCGCTTCGAGACCCTTCATAGGGGCTGTGTAGAGCTTCAACCCCACCACCCTTGGTAGCTCCTCATAAGCTCTCACAGCATCCTCCAGTTGTTTCTCGTTTGGTGTTGCAGCTATATAGAGGTAGTAGTTCTTGAGCACACCCTGATCCTCGGCTCTTCTTAGCCTCTTTTCAGCATCCCTTAAACCCAGTATAGGAGGATCTGTGTTAGGCATATCGAAGACGGCCCCTATGCCTTTGGATAGTGCAAGCCTTACAACACTACCTATGGTTGCTTTATAACTCTCTCCCCAGTCTCTGCAGTGAACATGGGTATCTATTCTCCAATAACTATTCTTCTTAGCCTCTTTCATAACGATCACTCAGACTTCTTACCAACTAGATCGGCTATTCTCTCCAACTCTACTATTGTATCGCAGTACTCACACTGAACAATCCTATATTTCGATAAAACCCTGAATCTTGTTCTAATATTCTCTCTCGGGTTATTGGTTATGCAGGTTACTTCGGGGCATTTTATTCTCCCAATAATCCTCTCAGGGATCTTTGGTTTGTATTTCTCAACCCTCCAATCCTTGATATAGTTGATAGTCGATGTTGGGAATACTAGACATACTAGGTCTGCCTCCTCGTTTGATATGAAATGCCTATAGAGCTTGATTATATCTTTCCTTCCATATTTCTTGCTTGGAACGTTATGGAGGATCACTAGAGAGATATCAGATCTCCTTAGCCCCTCTAGATCGAGGAGTTTGAGGACATCGCTAGCCCTCCATGGGGGTATGTGGTCTATAACTGTCCCCATATCTATTTTTCTAACGAGTAGATGCTCCTCCATAAGGATCACCTCAGTATTAGGCTGAGGAGAGCAACCCTAACATTCAAGCCCCACCTAGCCTGGTCAAAGTACCATGCATTTGGTTTAGAATCTAGCTCCGGCGAGAGCTCATCGACCCTTGGGAGTGGGTGCATTATCCCTGCGTCGCTCCTCATAATACTCAGGATCTCTGGCCCTACTGTATAGGCTCCCTTGAGTTTCTCATACTCGCTGGGGTCGGGGAATCTTTCTTTCTGAAGCCTTGTTACGTAGAGGACATCAACAGATCTGAGGATCTCTCTCGCCTTATCCATATCGATTATCTCTTTATACTCAACTCCTCTATCATCTAAATAGATCTTAACCTCCCGCCTTATCTGAAGTATTGGGGGAGCTATGTAGAAGATCTCTATATCCTTGAAGGATGAGAGGGCATAGCTTAGCGAGGATACCGTTCTAGAGAACCTGAGATCTCCTAGGAAGGCTATTCTCAAACCATCTATACCTCCCCTCTTCCTAGCAATAGTATATAGATCTAGCATGGCTTGTGTTGGATGCTCCCTACTACCATCACCAGCATTGATCACAGGGACTCTCGAGATCTCCGCAGCATAGAGAGCAGCACCCCTAGCCGGGTGTCTGAGTATTATTATGCTCGCACCATAGGACTCGATCATCTTTATAGTATCGTGGAGGCTCTCACCCTTAGCTATAGAGGACATAGAGGGATCCCTTATAGCTGTAACACCGCATCCAAGGATCCTTGCAGCGGTCTCAAAGCTATGGAAAGTCCTGGTAGATGGTTCAACAAACACTAGGGCTGCTATACAATCCTTCAGGAGGCCTCTATAGAACCCTGGATCCTCCTCATATAGATCCGCATAGCGGAAGAGAGCCTCATAATCCTCCCTGCTGAAATCCCTAGCGGAAATAACATCCCTACCCCTAAACCCATCATACCAGCCGGGGCTTGTTGAGCCTACCTTCTCCAAAAGCCCACCTAGAATGAGCTCTGGGGGGTAAAAAGTTCAAGGCATTCTGCTATCTCCCATACCCGGTTTGTATTCTAGAGTATTGGTAGGGGTTATGGATCAAAAGCTTATAGATCGCTATTAAATTAGATCTTACAGATCTCATCCCTAGTCTAGACTACTACACGTTTCGGCATGCGTTACTTTTTTGGAAACATAGACTCGTCTTATATATAGACCATAGGTAATGCTCTTGGAGAACCATGAATAAGAGGAGCATAAGGATATCCGTGCCCCATATAGATGAGAATGACGTTGAGATGGTTGTCAAGGCACTGAGAAGCGGCTGGCTCGTCCACGGCCCCCTTGTAGAGGAGTTCGAGACCAGGTTTGCTAAATACATTGGTGTTAAGAGGGCTCTTGCAGTGACCAACGGTACTGTTGCTTTAGAGCTTTCCCTCAGAGCTATTGGGGTTAAGCCTGGTGATGAGGTTATCGTGCCTAGTTTCACATTTATTGCTACAGCTAATACTGTCTTGATGCTTGGTGCTAAGCCTGTGCTTTGCGATATAGATCTTGAGATTTTCTCTCTGGATCCCTCCTGCGTTGAGGATTCGATCTCGAGGAGGACTAGGGCTGTGATCCCTGTGCATCTCTATGGGCATCCAGCCGATATGGATCCGATAGTAAGGATCGCCAGAGATCATGGTGTTTTCGTTATAGAAGATGCTGCCCAAGCCCACGGTGCTCTGTATAAGGGTATGAAGTGTGGATCCCTCGGAGATCTGGGGGCTTTCAGTTTCTATGCTACAAAGAACATGACAACAGGCGAGGGGGGTATGGTTACAACGAATAGCGATGACCTTGCGAGAAGGGTTGAGCTTCTGAGAAACCATGGTCAGGAGGCTAAGTATATCCATATAGAGCTTGGGGGTAACTATAGGATGACATCTATCCAAGCAGCCCTCGGGATCTCGCAGCTTGAGAAGCTTGATAGGCTTAACGAGATCAGGAGGAGGAATGCTGAGAAAATGACCCAGGGTATAAAGAAGCTTGGATGGCTTAGACCGCCTATAGAGAAGCCGTGGGCTAGGCATGTATATCACCAATACGTAGTAATGCTAGAGGACGACGCCCCAGTGTCTAGAGACGAGCTAGCATCATACCTCAGAGAACACGGTGTCGAGACAGCGGTTCACTATCCCTTACCAATACACATGCAACCACTATACAGAAAGCTTGGTTATAAAGACTGTTGCCCCAACTCCTACAAAGCCTCCCAAAGGATCCTAAGCCTCCCCATACACCCAGCACTAGAAGAAGACGATATAAACTATATAATAGACCTTTTATCAAAGATCTAGGGCTTAAAAACCTGGAGAAAAACAGAAGAGAACCAGACGATCTAGAACCATAGCATAGGGCTTAGGTTTCATAGGCATAGGACTTCCATCATTTGGATCCTTATAACTGGCTTCACCAGTTCAGGGTGACCCAAACCAACAACTCCTCCTCATAGGTTTCCTCCGGGCTCGCTGCTGTGGAAAAACCATGGCATCCTGTTTCTACCCCGCTGCTCAGGGTCTTTATGAAATATATCGTGGGCTAACATTTCGGGTTTTTGAGAGGCTCTTGATCATTATATATGCATCTTCACCGTCGCTGTAATAGCTGTGATATATGTTTGCTATGGTGTAGCCCATGGATCTATAGAGGCTTATTGCTGGCTCGTTGCTCACCCTCACCTCGAGTTTTGCCTCAATGGCTCCTTTTTCTATGAATAGCTTCTCAAGAGTCTCCATCAAGATCCTCCCAACACCTTTTCTCCTATGGTCTTTGTGGACACATATGGAGACTATATGGCCTGTTCTCCCATAGTTCTCTATAACTCCTATCGCATATCCCACGATCTTTTCACCTGATCTGCATACTATGAATAGATCTGGTGCTAGTCTTACATAGTATAGGAGGAGTCTCGGTGGGTATGGGTCTTTGAAGCATGTGAGCTCGACCCCATAGATCTCGTTTAAAAGATCCTCGGGCGGGTTTCCGGAACAGCTTATAGTCTCTCCGGCATTCATTGAGTATGTGATCCCCAATCCTTGGTATGTGGGAGGCATTAAAAATAAAACTGCTCTATTGTATAGATGATATAGAGAGAAGATCTGGGGGTGGTGTTATGAGTAGCATCGAGGCTCAGAAGAAGGCTCAGAACGAGGCTAAGATTAAAGAAGCCCTGGTCCTCCTAATGGGTATTGTTAACGACTCCCAGGTTCCCAGAAATATTAGGAGGGCAGCTATACAGGCTATAAAGATCCTCCAGGAGCAGAGCCTCACACCAGGTGTGAGGGCTGCGAACGCTGTTAGCATCCTAGACGAGGTTAGCCAAGACCCCAACATGCCAACCCATGCAAGGAACCTTCTATGGCAGATAGCGACAAGGCTTGAGACTGTTAAGGATTAAGGGATAGCTATGGAGCAGCCCTATGGCTTCAGGGTTAGGGGGATCTATGCTACAGCGATATCAAAGATTCTGATCGATTATGGGTTTAAACCAGGAGATATTAGTGAGAAGCTCTCTAAGAGGCTTAACACAGAGTCAGAGGGACCCGTAGATGTTACTGTAAAGAATAGCGATGATAATAAGAGCCTTTTAGTAATAATAGGGGTTCCGGGCGCTGTTGAGGAGGCTTTCAAGGCTATATCGAGTGTTGTAAAAACATCCCTCTACCGAGGCCCCTTACCATTATATATGGTTTTCAGGGCTAGGGTTTCCTCCCAGGATATGGGTGGATGCTATGTAGAAACACCCCTAGGTGTTCATGGCTATCTCAAGGATAGGACCTGCTATAAGGGCGAGGATCTGGTTGCCACTATAATCGGATATAGAGGGGATGGAACGCCTCTAATAGATAGAGGCATATATATCGTCGGTAGATATATGATCCTTCTCGACAAGCCTGTTGAGAAGATCTCAGAGCATATAAGGGATCCCGATGTTATCCTCGAGCTTAGGGGCATATCTGACATGATTTTAAAACAAGGGCTGGGGGTTTCCTGGAGAAGCTCGGCTTCAAGAGCGTCGCTAAAAGAACTCTTGGAAGAGCTTGATGCTTTAAAGAGAACATTAACAGAAGTCTCTACCAAGGCTAGCTCTGCAGCGAGTATAGAACCACTATATGTGGGTGAGAAGATAGCCTTCATCCACCTCTCCCCAGAAGATATGGGCGAGCTAGATAGGGTAAGATCTCTTGTAACCCCTACCGCGCCAATGCACCACGTGATAAAAGCTTTCTCAGATAGCCCAGATACTGCCGATCTTCTAGACAGCATAGCAGCTTCAGGAGCTCCTCCCAACTCTATATTGAACGGGCTTAGGAGGCATCTTGTTGAGAGGCTATCAAGCGGAGCCGAGATCCTCATAATCCATAACAGGCCCTTCGAGAAACCAAGGATTCTTGGAAAGGGTAGGCTTAAAACATACCTAAACCTGGAAGACGGGCTATGGCTAGGAGTGGTGAGAAGCATAACAGGCTCTGGGGTATATGATGGCCTGGGGATCCAGAAAGAGAAGGATGATAGGGCCCTCACCATAATCGGTGAGAATAGCTGGTTAACAATCCATGCCTATTATAGATATAACTCAGAGCTCAAGGGAGTTTATATCAATATAAACACAAAACCTGCTGTAATATATGACGGGATGATCAAGATATCCTACCTAGATCTAGAGCTGGACGCCTCCATAGTCCACAGCGAACTAAAGATCGTTGATCAGGAGAGATTTGAACGCCTATGCGGAGGAAATGAAACGGGAGCATGTGGTAGGGCTAGAAGAGAACTAGAGAGGGTGAAGAATCTATACAGCGATCTCTGGTCCATACTCTCAAGATCTGGAGAATATGTAACAAGCGGTCGTGATGAAGAAAGCATGGATGTGTTTAACGAGAGATTTAGAGAGCTGGTATCGATAATAAGGCCTACTGGCTAGCAGAGATCCTCAGGGCAGGATAGGTGTGTGATGTTATCATTTTTCTCTACCTGCTGATGCTGTGATAGTGTGTTAATGTAAAAACTGTCAGATGGAACATCAGCTTACTCTGAGAGTATTATTTCGTGGAGAAGAGTGATCATTTCTAGATCTAGACATGCTAGAAAGCCAAGCCAGAGTTTCCTGTGTAAAGGTTTCAATGTTTCCAGCTACTATATATTGTAATCTTGCCTTAATGGAGGCATAACTATCAAAGGCAAGAACAAGTGTTAGACTACCTTGTAGCGTAACTTACAAGGTGGTCTCGTCAGTATTTGTCTAAGAAGCCCTCCAGTGTTTTCGAGGGTAGTCTAGGTTGATTGACGTGGGGCAACCATTACCAGTAAAGCTCTTAAAGCTCTATAGGATATGATTCTTGCGTTGATGTTGACTGTAACGTTTTTAGCTTCTAATTATATGTCTATAGGGCAAGCGCTGTGAACCCGCTCCAGCTCATAGCCTTTATACTTCTTGTCGAGGTAGTATTATACTTCCTAGCGAGTTCGTCGCCGAGGATAAAGGATCTCCTGGCTAGAATAGGTATAGAGCCATTTCCTCTGGGTTTTCTGATAAAGAGGAAAAGTGGTGTTAGTACCCTCGATAGGTTTATAGGGTCTAGGAGTGCTAGGGCGTTTTTTACACTAGGGATTCCTGTAATGGTTGTCTCTATGATACTCTTCTACATATTTGTCTATATTGTTGGTATAGATTTTGTGGCTAAATATATCAGGGTAGCCTCATCTGGGGGCGAACCGCCTGCTTCTCCTTTGGTTCCAATAATACCGGGGTTAACGATCACTGGATGGGATATTATATATCTATTAATAGCAATAGGGATCAATGTAACCATCCACGAACTAGGCCATGCGATCGCTGCTAAGGCGGAGAATAAGAGGCTTAAAAGCTATGGCGCAGGACTCCTGCTCTTCTTCCCAGTAGCCTTTGTCGAGCTAGAGGAAGAGGATGCATTAAAGAGCGGGGGGCTCGTAGCAGGAAGGATCTTGGCTGGAGGTGTTTTGATGAACATGGTTATTTTTGCTATAGCCTCAGGAGCAGTGCTGGGTATTGTGTATGCAGCCCCCGCTATTGGTGTCTCTCAGGGCGTGATTATAGAGGGTGTCGAGGAAGGGTCTCTTGCTGAGAGGAGCGGTATCTCTCCCGGGCTCCTTATACTTAGTATAAATAACACGAGGATCGGTAGTCTTGACGATTTTCTCAGATTCAGGGAGCACATAGTTTCTGATAAGAGTGTATATATAGAGATAGAGGGTATATACCCCAATGGGACTAAATACTCGTCAACGATCTATAAACCCTCTAACACAACAAGGCTAGGGATCTATCTAAGCGTTGTACCCCTGGTATTCGGCCTATCCATGGGAGCCCTTGTAACTGTTAACGAACACGGCTATGCTAGGCTATACATTCTCGAGGAAGCCATAAAGATCTTCTTGTGGACAGCTATAATAGGCCTAAGCCTTGCAATAATAAATGCTGCCCCGCTCTTCATAACGGATGGTGGTAAGTTCCTTGATACAGTACTTCCAAGAAAGCTCTCAAGACCTTTACAGATATTAACTACGGTTGGCTTTATAATTATCTTTGCACTATCTACAATCAACATCCTATCCTGAGATCTCTTACTATACGTGTTATCAACATCTGCCCATCACTTATATTGGATTTCTTATCATAATGCGTGGGGGTCTATGGTTGAGAAAGCTAGGTATAGATGATGTGATAAGGATCTCGAGGATCATTGATGTTAGGCTTTCCGGAAAAGGAGATCTAGCGTATATAGTGAGCATGACAGATGTTGATAAAAATAAATATGTCTCTGAGATAAGGATCTTAACCCATACTGACGAAGAGTTCTACCTAGCTGGTGAAAGCGACTCCTCACCCAGATGGTCTCCATCATCAGCAAAGCTCGCCTTTATAAGCAGGAGGGGTGCTGGGAAAGAGGATAAAGGGGCTGGCGTCTTTGTATGGGGCTTGAGGGGTGAGGCTAGGAGGGTTGCGTGGTTTAAAGATGGTGTTGCAGATCTTGAGTGGCTTGATGAGAACACGTTAGTGGTTCTGGCCAGTGTTCCAAGAGCCCAGTTATATGATCCCGATGGTGATTATATAATTAGTGATAGGATTCCAGTATGGTTTGATGGAAGAGGGTTTGTCTCGCACATCTCACAACAGATCCACTTGGTCGACATCGATTCCGGGAGGGTTTCTAAAATTACTGATGAGCCAAACGGGGTTCAGGGTTTCTCAGTCTGTAAAGATGGAATCTACTATTATACAAGGGAGGATTGGAGAAAACCCCTCCACCATATTGTTAGAAGGCTTAAGCCGGGAGGCGGTGTGGAGGATATTGTTAGGGGCTACACTGTATCGCAGATCTCCTGTATAGACGGTGAGATCTATATGCTGGCACATCAGAGGAGCATAGGGATTGCTAGCCACTACAGGCTCTGGAGAATAGATGGTTCCAGCCCTACATGCATAACCTGCGGGCTTCTTGACAGGAATATCGAGATGATAGCCGGCGACTATATGGGTAGCCCATCGATCATATATTCAGACTCTGGAAGAACAGTGCTCTCCATCGTGGATCGCGGCTCCCTGAGGGATATTGTTAGGAGAGACGGGGTTGTATATTCAGCCAACTCGAAGGGCGATAAGGCTGCCTATATCTATGCCTCGCCATCAGAACCTCCCGAGGTTTATATGATTAGCCAAGGTTCTATAAGGAAGATCTCTAGGGTTAATGAGTGGCTTTCCAAAGAGGTAAAGCTCTATACCCCGATATACGAGCCCGTCGAGGTCAACGGGGAGAGGATAGATGGGTGGGTTTTGGTTCCCGAGGGCGATGGTAAGAAACCACTGATCCTCTACATACATGGCGGGCCCAAGGGTATGTATGGCTATCACTTCAACCCAGAGATGCAGCTTATGGCTTCCGAAGGTTTTATAGTGGCTTTCTGTAACCCGAGGGGGAGTAATGGTTACTCTGAGGAGTTTGCCGATATAAGGGGTATGTATGGTGAGAAGGATTACGAGCAGATCATGGGTTTCTTAGACATGATCCTAAACAAATACCCCGTTGATGATAAGAGAATGGCTGTGACTGGGATAAGCTATGGAGGCTATATGACGAACGTGATAATAACAAAGACAGATAGGTTTGCAGCTGCTGTTAGTGAGAACGGTATAGCTGACTGGATAGCCGATTACTGGGCTTCTGATATAGGCTTCTGGTTCGATCCGGATCAGATCGGGGGGACTCCTATCGATAACCTGGAGGAGTATGTTAGGAAGAGCCCTGCATTCCACGTATCGAGGGTTAAGACTCCCCTCCTGCTTATACACAGCATGGAGGATTATAGATGCTTTATAGACCAGTCGCTCTCAATGCACGTAGCAATGCTATCGGCTGAGAAGGAGTCGAGATTAGTTATCTTCACAAAGGGTAGTCATGGGCATAGCATTTCTGCAGAGCCCAGACATAGGAGGAAGAGGCTTGAGATCAAACTATCATGGATCAAAGAGAAGCTAGGGCTAACTAGCCAGGGAGGAGGGGAGGCTGGGAAGAAGGGTTCCTAGGATGCCTGGATATAGAGCAATAGATCTAGCAGTAGTTGCTATGCCTCTCTTTTTCTTCCCATTATCATTCATAGTGTTTAGAGAAAGGTTCATAGTATCGATGGCTATATCGACGTTCATCATGGGGGTTGCTTCTATACTAATAATATCTAGGAGGAGCGATTTTCGGAGGATCTTGCTGAGTGGCGGGATATCTTCGACAGTGATCCTATCGATGATAGCGACTGTGGTTCTATATTTTATATTCATAGCTGGCGGGTATGTCTCGATCCTCATGGGGTTATGGCCTTATGTGGATATGGTTTATACTTCTATCGAGAGCTCTATAGGGGGTTACAAAGATCTGTTACCGTTATATTTAGCTATTATAGGCCTTATGGAGGAGATCTTCTGGAGAGGCTTTATACAAAGCTACATTGTAGCAGAGATCCTGGGAATTAAGAGTTCTATAGCTATGCTCCTCTCATCCCTATACTACACTCTAGTCCACATACCAACCCTCAATCCACCCCTAATAGCAGGGGCTTTCTTCGTTGGCATAGTAACAGGCTTTGTAGCAGCGAGACAGGGTGTTTTGGGCTCTACCATAGTCCATGTAGTATGGCTGGAGCTGATAGTAGTATATGCACCAGCATCGAGCGTGTTAGGCTGGCTTGGTGTGTTATGATCCTATGGGTAGGTTTTTATCATATTAGCTTAATTTTTATAGGTGGGTTAGTATGGTTCAAAGAGATCCTAGGTTCTTAAACCTCGCAGGACTCTTCCTAATCCTCGGATGCTCCCAGTTCCTCATATTTCTCATTGTGGCTAGCTCGCTATATCCTGGTTATAGCATTTCGCAGAACTATATCAGCGATCTAGGTGCTACCTGCAGGGCTCACGCATGTGTGGTGTTCCAACCATCATCGACCATATTCACTATCTCTGTAATTCTGCTGGGAATAATGGCGATTCTATCCTCTGTAATGTTTAGGAGGGGTGGTGGTGATCCTTACCTCTCTATCTTCTTGTTCATAACCGGGATAGGATCCATCGGTGTAGGTATCTTTGACGAGACATTCGGCGCGCTCCACACTCTTTTCGCAGCCATAACATTCATCTTTGGAGCTGCAGCACCCATAGCAAGCTATAGAATCCTCAAAGGCTATACCAGGATAATCGCTCCAACAATGGGGTTTCTGGCAATAGTTTTTCTGGTACTCTTTATAACAAGAATCGATCTTGGACTCGGTCCTGGGGGAGTTGAAAGACTTGTCGCATATTTTGAGCTAATCCCAGGTATTATTATAGGGAGCTATCTAGCGACGCCTCAGAGATAACATATCCATGTCGATCAATACTCAAGCCTACTAGGTTTCTAGAAAAACGTTTATCTTTTGCTAAGGAAATCCTCTATTCTTTTCCTTGTATCTTCTCTCAACGCTGACTCAGCTATAAGTTTAAAGCCTTCCTCTATGTCTTTTAGCCTATGCTGAGCTATTACCCTCTTTATTGTTGAGATAGCATTTGGATCTGATTTTGAGATCTCTTTGATTATAGATCTGGCTCTATCCTCTAAACCGTCTGGATCTACTATCTCGTCGACAAGCCCTATTCTTAAAGCATCCTCAGGAGTGATCGTCGAGCCGCTTATTGTTAGATAAGAGGCTCTCCTAACACCTATATTGATCCACCCGATGACAGGGGATATGGGGGGCACAAGCCCTAGTCTAGCACCTGTTATGGCGAAAGAAGCCTTCTTTGAGGCTATCACGTAATCGACCAGATGGGTTAGCTCGACAGAGATCCCGTAGGCTGGACCGTTAACAGCTGCTACCACGGGTTTTTCGAACAAAGCGATCGATTCGAAGGCTTTTCTCGCTAAATCAAAGATCTCATAGATCTTCTTTCTATCACCTGCACTAAGGATCTCTCTGAGGTCTACACCTGCTGAGAAATACTCACCATCACCCGTTATAACGAGTCCCAGAACCTTCTCATCACTTGAGATCTTTGATATAAAGTCTGCTAGGAGCCTTGATACCTCAGAGTTCCAGGCATTCCTCCTCTCAGGCCTGCTAATCACAGCCCATGCTATGTGATCCTGATCAACGTATCCCTTTACCGCCATACCAAGCACCATGGTAGAATACCTAGAGGGTTTAAGTTTAGATAGTTTTCAATAGATAAGCCTGGGTTTGTATATAGGTTGTTGGGATGCTTTTGGAGTTCATATTAAAACCTATAGGGTTTGTGAGGGTATCTCTCCCAGATGATGTTATTAGGGAATCTATTAGAGGAGTCTCCGGCATCATAGAGGTCTTGCCTGAGTATGAGGAAGCCCTCGATGGTATCGATGGTTTCTCCCACTTAATAGTGATCGCATATCTCCACAAAATAGTTCCAAGCGATAGGAGACTTAAAGTGAGGCCTAAAAGACTAATCAGGCTTGGACTGTCTGAGGAAGAGGTGCCTATGGTGGGTGTTTTCTGTACCGACTCGCCATACAGACCCAACCCCATAGCGGTAAGCATAGTGAGGTTTACCAGGAGGGAGGGCAGGGTATTGTATGTTGATAACCTAGATCTCTTCGATGGAACGCCTGTCCTTGATATAAAGCCATATACTTTCTCTAGAAGGGTGGAGGGAATAGAGGTTCCTTCATGGTATCTCTCCCTTCTTGACAAAGTGAGGAGAATCCGTCCTGATATAGCTGAGATATAGTGCCTTGGTCACACCGTCTCCTTGAGCTTGGTGCGTTCTATAGATACCCACCACTCGATCCTTACTCTCCTCTCAGGCCTGCCAATAATAGATATTCTTCCGATTCCAAGGCCTATCTTTAATCCTAGGTATTCTAGCAATCTGCGGCAATCGGTCTCAATACCACTGCCTAGGCTTGCTCTGCACATGCTTGGTTTTACTATGGCTGTTCCCTTTATAATAGCTATATCTGGATGCGGTTCTGAGATCTTTCTTGCGGATCTTATTAAAAGCCTCTCAACACCTAGATCTATTCCTATGTTACCGGCAATCCTCCTAGCCTCTGGCGTCATTACAACCATGTGGAGTAGCTTCTCATCCTCGCCGTGTATATAGTATCTACAGGTCTTCCTAATCATAGAATGGATCTTATGTGTGTTCTCTATAACATATGCTATTTTCTCTCCAACAGATCCTTGTTTGAGCGATATGATCGATAGATCCTCCTCGTCGAGCGGCAAAACAACCTGGGGATCTATAATACCTCCGGAAGCTTTCACAAGCTCTCCAGGATCTCCAAAGAGTTTTTTGAAAATAGATACCGGGATCCCTGTGAGGGATGCTATGACAAGACTGTGGGGGTTTCTCAGAGGCATTATTCTCGTGCTTGCTGATGCAACACCACCTAGGATCTTAACCATATGCAGGGGATCGCTCTTTAGAGCTGCGAGATCTCTCATAACGATCTTCTCGACCTCTTCGGCGATCCTAGCGAGATCTCTTGAAGCATCTTTTAGGATCGATTCTAGGGAGAGTATTGATACCTCTACAAGGTTTCTAAAACCTGTTCTATCGCTAAAGCTGAATGAGACATTCTTTGAGGCGCTATCAAGCGGGACACCGCTTGCCACCAGCCTCAGGGCTTCTCTAGCGCCAGATACACGGATCCCGAAAAGATTCCCCATAATCTTCATAATCCTCTGTGAATGACCAACACTCCTACCCCCTATAACGCCTAGGAGGAACGATCTATATTGCTCTGGATCTTTCCTAACCTCGTTATAGATCTTGTTAATCCTTGTAAGGCCTATATATAACTGTGACAGGTCTTTATCAACATACTCATCCCAGGAAGCCCTGCTCAGAAGAACCCCCAATGTATTTTCTCTCAGCATCTAGATCCCTACAGAGGGATAAAAGCGGCGATAAAGCTGAAACCACTCTATAGGGGAATCGAGGTTCGTAGATAGCCATGTATAGGGAAATATTTATAAGGATGTTAACAAATAGCTATTGCGGTGGTTTCGTTTGTCGTCGAGAAGAAGGCTAGAATTCTCATAGTAGATGCGGTTTCAAAAACACTTGTAGAGGGCCTTATCGAGAAAGGCTTTGATGTTACCTACAGACCCGGGATCGAGTATAGGGATCTTGTAAACATAGTTGGACACTACGACATTCTCATAGTTAGGAGCAGGCATAGAATTGGAGGAGAGATGTTTGAGAAAGCCGGCAGGTTGAGGCTTATAGTGAGGGTCGGGATCGGGCTTGATAACATAGACCTGGATGAGGCCTCTAAAAGAGGTATAGAGGTTATCAATACACCTGAGGCTCCAATAATATCTACTGCTGAACTCACACTAGGTTTGATGATTATGTGTGCGCGCAACCTCTACGATGTTGTTGATAAGGTTAAGAAGGGCTTATGGGAGAGACCAATGGGCTCAGAACTCTATGGAAAGACGCTATGTATAGTTGGGCTTGGGAGGATAGGGTCTAGAGTAGCACAGTTGGCAAAAGCCCTGGGAATGGTTGTTGTTGCGAACGATATCCTGGATCTGAGTGACAAGGCCTCTAAACTCGGTGTTACGCTTTATAGAGATCTATACTCAATGCTACCCCTATGCGACTACATCTCACTCCACGTACCCCTTAACAACACTACTAGAAGGATGTTCTCAAGAAAAGAGTTCTCAATGCTCAAAAATGGCTGTGTATTTATAAACACTTCTAGGGGAGGGGTTATAGATCCTGAGGCTCTTCTAGAGGCTCTGGAGAGCGGTAGAGTTAGCTGTGCAGCTCTAGATGTGTTTGATAGAGAGCCTCCAGAGAGAGGAAGTGTTGAAGAGATCTTGGTTAAACACCCCAAAGTGATCCCTACACCCCACATAGGGTTCCAGACACACGAGGCCCAGGAGAGGGGAGCCTTAATAGCTCTTAACGAGATACTGAAGAGGTTTGGTTAGAATGCAGAGGATCTTCACCCCAGGGCCTGTTGAGCCCTATAGAGAGGCTTTAGAAGCCCTACAGAGACCCATGATAAGCCATAGATCTGCGGAGTTTAAGAAGCTCTTAGCCAGCGTCTCGGAGAAGCTGTCAAAACTTGTAAGACTTGATGGGGTTTCGGTGCTTTTAAGTGGGAGTGGAACACTAGCTACAGAGGCTATGATCTATAGTATTGTTGCTCCGGGAGACGGTGTGCTTGTTATAAGCTATGGTGTGTTTGGTGATAGGCTTGTTGAGAGTGCTAGTAGAAGAGGTGCCAGGGTGTTTGTTATAAGAAGAAGCCCTGGAGAGCCTATAGATCTTGGCTTGGTAGAGGATCTCGTCTCTAGAGAGAAGATAGGCTGGATAGCCGTAACCCATGTTGAGACAAGCAAGGGGCATAGGTTTCAGGAGCTAAGGGCTCTTGCAGGACTAGCAGAATCACTAGGAGCTCGGGTTCTTGTCGATGCGGTGTCATCTCTCGGGGGTGAGGAGCTAGTATATTGGAGGGGTCTTGGAGCTATAGCCTCGTGCTCCCACAAAGCTCTCGGCTCGTTTCCAGGCGTGTCTTTCGTTATGCTTTCCGAGGATATGGTTGGTCGTGTAGCCAAGATCTCTAAGGAGCATCCTCCACCAAGATATCTAGATCTATCTATGTATGTTGAGAGCATAGCTAAGGGATCGACACCGTTCACACCGGCTATAAGCCTTATTTACGCTCTCGACGGTGCTTTAGACAGGATCTTGAGGATCGGTATTGAGAAGAGCATAGAGATCCATAGGGAGAGGGCGTCGATACTCTACAGAAGGCTCGATAACGAGGCTATAAGCCCATTGATAGGCTCTCAAGACCATAGATCTAACACTGTGGCCGTGTTCAGAGTAAATAGCAAGGATCTTAGTGCAAGCATGTTGGTAGATATGCTGGAGAAAAAGGGATATATTATAGCTCCGGGCCTTGGTGAGGATAGGGAGAGATTGATAAGGATAGGAACCATGGGTGGCATATCCATAGAGGATCTCAAGGAGCTCTCGGAAGAGATCCTAGAGATCCTCGGAACTTATATGCAGAGAGGATCTTCTAGATAGACTTATACCCGTGTTGTGGAGAAAAACACGGTGTTGTGAATGTATATCGAGTATAAAGGGAAGTTCTACAGGCCCCTCCATCCAAGACCGACAGTGGTTCTGGGGACGCTTTGTAAGAATGGGAGAGTGAATCTAATGCCAGCTAGCTGGAATACCCCTGTGAGTGAGGAGCCGCCTACGGTTGCTATTGCTGTTGATAAGACTACATATACATATGAGTGTCTAGAATACCATGGCGAGGCTACTATAAATGTTGCTAGCGATACACAGATCCAGTTGGTATATGATCTAGGTTCTGTATCGGGAAGGTCTGTTGATAAGGTTGAGAAGTTCTCGGTGGAGCTAGTGCCAAGCGTTAAGATCAAACCACCAGGGCTCCAAGGATCTCTGGCAATCCTCGAAGGCAGGGTTATGAGCAGATATCCGGTAGGTGAAGTTATGCTCTATATCTTTGAGATCCTCTTGGTAAGGGTTCTCGAAGGTATTGCCGATGAGTGGGGCTTGGATCTTAGCAAGGCTAACCTGCTTCTTCACAGCGCTGGCAGAGTTTTCTATAGAGTTGCCCCTACCAAGCTTTTCGCTAGAAAGAGGGTCTAGTGTCGTAATATTAGTTTTTAACTATATAGAGGTTCTTCTGAGCCTCCGTGCTATATGGTTTGTGAGAGCTATCGCTATAATATATATAACAGCGATCCCTACTAGCGAATATATTATCATTAGATGAGGATCTATAGGCATATAATTGATCCCAGTAGCCCCTCTCCTCAGCATCTCTATAGGGTATGAGAGGGGGTTTACGGACATGATTTCCTTGAGGTATTGGGGAGCATAGGTGTAAGGGATCATCCCAGATATAACTGGAAGCACGAATTGGAGTACGTTAGTTGCTATCCATGGTCTTCTCATTATCATGGCAGCAATGCTATATGTGAGGGCGATCCCCGAGGCCATGGTTTCCGATAGCACATAGCCTGCTATGAATATCAAGGGATCCGCTGGTACCGGGTTAACACCAAGCATGGGGAATACCGTGAGGGAGGCTATGGCTAGCGATGCCAGGGTCCATATCATGGCTGCCGGCATTTGGGAGAGGATGTGGATCCATATGGGTGTGTTTGTTGCAAGTATATTCTCAAGAATCTTGCCTCTCTTCTCACGCTCCAGACTATGCCCTAAGATCCAGAGCTTATCCGAGATCATTATAAACACTATAACCCCCCAGGAAATACCGCTGACCCCGTGAGGGTCTCTCAATATAGAGGGGTTTTGCACAGCTATTGTGAGTGTTATGCCTAGTATGAATATTACTGATGAAACAACCTCTATGAACGCATCGAAGCCTCTGAAGCTCACCCTGATCGCTCTCCAGATCTCCGCCAGCACTATTGTGAGGATAGGGTTGCTTGTGTTTCTAGGCAAGAACACCACCTGATCTCAGGGTTCTCGAGAATCTTCTATATAGAAAACCACCGATAGATCCGTAAGCTATGGTTATGAGCAGCAGGGTTGGGAGTCCACCAAGATCCGGGTTTCCTGTTATGAGAAGGGATCTGAGGGAATCGGCTATATATATGATTGGGAGGGATTTAGAGAAGAACCCCAGGATCTCTGGCAGTACGGTTACTGGGTATAGAGAGCCTGAGAATGTGAATATAACGGCCTGGGCTAGGTTGAGCGCTATTGGGGAGCCTATCTTTGCTATAGCTAGCGAGATTAGAAGCCCTAGCACGAAGATAGGTATCATGCCAAGCCCCAGGATAGCTGTGGCTATTAAGACCACGTGGAGGCCATAGTTTGAGATAGCCTTATACACTATCGGTAGTGATGATAGTGTGAATGTGATCAAGCCGAATATTATCATGGGTATGCTTGTAGCAATAACAACGGTCGAGATCCTCACAGGGGCTGCTAACAATGATTCAAGCCTTCCGCTAATTGAGGCTGAGTTTATATACTGCCCCATGGAGGAGATTATGATCATGCTTATAACCACTATAGAAGCTCCTATGGATTGGTATGAGAGCGGATCGCTATACCCTGTTATTGCTCTAAACCCGCTCGGATCTCTGCCTATTGCGAGACCGGCTAAAGCTATAAGGGCTATGAAGAGATATGTTAGCCCAACCACTGCTAGTATCGATACCATATCCCTGAGTATGAATTCCTTAACCTCGGCCTCAACAACTGCTATTATAGGGCTCAGCCTAGATCTTCGATGAATCCCCGACCACCTCTACAAACACATCCTCTAGGCTTGGCTCCTTAACCCTGATCGATGCTACCCTTAATCCCTTCTCTTTAGCCTGCTTGAGGATCTCTTCAAGTGATCTAGCTATATCTACTCCAGCCTCAATCCTAGCTATATATGTGTTTCCACTGCTCATGATGATCTCTGCACCGTTGAGAGATCCCTGTGGGTTTTCTAGAAGCTCAACCTCTATATATCTCCTCCCATCCAGCCTTGCTTTTAGATCATCAGGCCTGCCTTCAACAGCTATCCTGCCCTTATAGATTATAGCCACTCTGTCGCACATGATCTCTGCTTCCCACATATTATGGGTTGTGATCATTATAGATCTTCCGCTCCTAGCTAGTCTTAAAAGCACATCCCTGATCTTTCTCGACGAGACCGGGTCAAGACCTATTGTAGGTTCATCGAGTATAACAACATCTGGGTCATGTATAAGGGCCTTAGCTACGGCAAGCCTCGCCCTCATTCCTAAGCTGTACTCCTCATACAGCCTATGTCTAGAATCGCTGAGATCTACTAGCTCGAGCAGCTCGGTAGCCCTTCTAGAAGCATCACTCTTACTCATGCCATAGAGCATGCCGTAGTATACTAGATTCTCAAAACCAGTCAGCCTCCCATAGAAGCCCCTGTCTACGGAGAACACCACTCCAAGATTCTCCCTAACCCTCTCAGGCTCCTTGACAACCGAGTAGCCGTTTATATATGCATCCCCAGAGTCTGGTGTAAGCACTGTTGCTAGGATCTTCACCGTGGTTGTTTTCCCAGCCCCGTTGGGGCCTAAGAGGCCGAATACGGAGCCTCTATCGAACGAGAAGCTAATCCCTCTCAACGCATCTATATAAATCCTCTCTCCTCCGAATAAGCCTTTCCTCTTCTTTGTAACATACCTCTTTACAAGATCGTGGGCTTCGACGGCCTTGTTTGTCATAGTATCTATCATACTCAATTCGCATACGTTCTTAAAAACAAAGCCTGAGGCTGTATATCTTTTAGCATATGTTTATCTACTTAGAGTTTTCTCCACGACCTGTTGCACTTTGACCACCAACGTGTAGGATCCGCGTGAGAACCAGGAGTTTATTGGGATTAATATTCTTTATGACCGTTATGTGAATATAGAAGTGCTTGGCATGACGGGAGCTCCGATTAACATGGTGCTCGAGCATATGGAGAGGCAAAGGATCATGATTGAGGGGTTTGAAGAAGGTGTTATGTTCACAGATAGAGAGGTAGAGGTATCCAGGATTTTTAGCAGGATCCCTGTATTCCCGGGTTATGTAACTATACTCTACGGTCCCCGGGGTTGTGGGAAAACAACTCTCTTCAGGGTTTTGATGAGGTCTGTGGGGAGCTTAGGTCTTAACACTAACATGGTGTTTGTTAGCTCTGGGGAGAGTAGTTTGAGGGCTAGAGAGATCCTAGCCTCGGGGGGTTTGCTAGCCCTTGTTAGAGAGGCTGGTAGGTGGTTTGGTTTCGATGTGGATCATTATGGGAGGGTTATCGGCTCTATACGTGCGCTCGATCTCATCAATATATTGTCAGGCTATATAGCTAGGAAATATAGCGGTAGCGGGAGAGATGTGGTTATTATCTTAGACGGTATTAGGATGAGCACTCTCAAGAGTATGAGGCTATTTAGGAGGAGGCTTGAGAAGCTCTATAGAATCATAGAGCGTGATCATCGAATGCATATCGAGGGAGGTGGTAGGGGTATATCCCTTATAATCATGGTTGGCAATGCCCTTGTTAGAGAGGTTTGGAGGAGTGTTGCTGACGATACGGATCTGGGTATCACCTGGTCCCTGATCTGGAATCTCCCTAGAGAGGCATCTGATAATCTTGCAGACCAGCTGGGTATAGATCTTGATAGAGATCTTCTCTGGAGTCTTGCTGGAGGGAATCCCAAGGCTCTTATAAAGATAAAGACCTTAGGGCTTGAGAAGTGGGTTGAGCTTGTGGTGATAAGGAGCCTTAGAAAAGCCGTGTTTCGTTCTATAAGGAGGTATGGTAGTGTTGATAAAACCTTACTCGAGATAAGCAGGATTATCGAGGATCTCGATAATCTAGGTAATAGCTGGGCTGTATACTATCTAGTAAAGAGCGATATACTGATACCTATGCACATAGCCATTACAAGGCTCTCCAGGATCCCGGCCGAGCCGTGGATAGGTATGAGGTATTCTTTCCAAATCCCAGCCCATTACTATGCCTTAAGAGCCGTTGTTGAGAAAAAAAGAGCAGCGGTAGAGGTGGATGACGTGCTGAGAGAGGCTAAGAAGGGCTAAGAAGGGCTGTTTTCTTTTTGATATCCATAGGGGTAATTGATAGATTTTGGAAATTTTTATGGGTATTAGAGGCAGTATATCTAATGGGCTGTTTCTCTATCGATGCTATAGGGAAAAATTTATAAGGCCCTTGCTAAGCATGTTTTGGTGGGCTGCTTCTTACAAGCGTCTCTAGCGCTTACTAATGACGAAGAAGACGCTTTGATTGTTACGAGGACTGTTATTGTTAGGTCTGAGAGGATTTCTAAGAAGCTGTTCAGGGTTTTTGTTGAGCTTGAGGGTATGTATAGGAATATAGTTGAGCAGCTAGTGATATACTCTGCTAGGGAGGGGATAACATCTTTCATAAAGCTTAAGGCTTTAAAATATAGGGAGATGCGTAACCTCTATCCACATTTACCATCACACTATGTTCATACAGCATGTCAGGATGCATCCACAAGGGTTAAGAGCTTCCTAAAACTAAAGAAAGAGGAATCAACTAATAAGAAGTACCCGAGTGTTAAGAGGATCTCAATACGGCTTGACGACCACCTATGGAGGTTTGAGGGCTTAACAAGGATAGCTATATCAACGCATAGAGGATTGATCAAGGTAGATCTGATTCCTCACAAGCAGTTATATAGATACTTTAACTCCGGCTGGAGATTAGCATCCGAGGCAAGGATAAAGATTGATAAGAAAGAAAGAAGATTAATAGCCTATCTCACTTTTAGAAAGGATGTTAGGTTATACAAGCCTAGTGGCTATATAGCTGTGGATGTCAATGAGAACAACGTAGCAATGCTTATAAACAGAAAAGCATATCTACTAGAAACAAATATAGAGAGAATCACTCTCGGCTATTACTATAGGAGGAAGAGGATTCAGAAGAAATACGATAAGATCTGTGGTGTTAAATGCCGCGCTAAGAGGAAGATCTTGAGGAAGCTTAGGGAGGAAGAGAGTAAAGAGGATACTAGGTGGAAGGTAGCGAACATAATAGTTAGAGAGGCATTAAAACAAGGATATGGTGTTGTTCTCGAGGATCTTGGTGATAAGCCCGCTGATAACATGATCTCAAGAATAAAAGATGAACAGCTAAGACACAGGATCTTCCAAGCAGCGTTTAAAGGCATTCAGAGAGCTATTGAGGAGAAGGCTAAAGAGTATGGTGTACCAGTAATCTATATTAATCCTAGGAATACATCGAAACAATGCCCAATACATAGATCAGAAATAAAATATAATGGCTCAAGAATAGATGTATGCTCCACTGGCAAGGAGAAATGGCATAGAGATGTCGCAGCATGTTATAATCTATTATTCAAAGCCCTGGGTGGCTTGGAGCGCTGCTCCCATCACCACCCAGGGCTAATCCTAGATGGGAGCCACGTGCCGTTGGGCTCGACGACAGCCCATGAACCCATAGGGATAAAGAGATCCCTGTGGGCGAGGTTGAAGTCCCTGGATGAGACCATGAATGAATATAAAATGATTGGAATGAACATCCAGGGACAAACGGTGAGGCTATCTAGAATGGAACACTACAGGTGATTATAAATGCCTCTAACCGATCCTCTGTTCGGGTTTGTATCAGGCCTTCTATATGGTTTCTCACTGGCTGTTCCGCCCGGTCCGATGAACGCACTCATAGCTAGCAGATCTCTCTATTCATATAGAGAGGGTTTTCTAACAGGCCTTGGTGCTATGACAGCGGATCTGATCTTCATGATCCTCACATACACAGCTTATGGCTTTATAAAGAGTCTATCTCTTGTGCCTGTATATTTAGCGGGAGGAGTCTACATGATCATACTAGCCCTATGGATCCTGAGGGCTAGGGTGGATAACAGTGCTAACAGAACAGATAGGGGTAATAAAGTTGGCTCGCTAGTCTCCTTTCTATCGGCACTTGCTCTTGGCATGACTAACCCTTACCAGATCCTCTGGTGGCTTTCGGCAGGTCTCTCCTTCATGGATCTATTCGGGTTCGGTTCGATCCTAGGGCTTTTCATAGCCATATTAATATGGATCCTAACATTCCCTCTAGCAATAAGGACCGGCTATATGTATGGCAAGGGAGTTGCTGCACTGGCAATAAAGATCTTCTCTGTCTCAGTAATGCTGATCTTCGCTGCCCTCATACTCTATAGAGGTTTCTCAATACTCATACTTCGCGAATAGATCTGTTATAAGCACGATATCACGTATAGCAGAACTTAAGGTATCTATGCATTTTGATCGCAGGCCTCTGGCTCAAGATCACCAGCTGTTTGCGAACATATTAGCGCTTCATCAACAACCGCGATTTGAATAGTATTATGAAGTTTAGCAGGCTTCATATAGTGTGACTTACCAGCTTCTGATAATTAATATATGTATATAGGGATTTTTACTTACCAATAATAGCTAGACTAAGTGGGTTTGTAGATGAAATATGTTGGGAAGAGTGGACCGGCCGGGATTTGAACCCGGGTCCTCTCGGGTGCAAACCGAGCGCTCTTCCAGGCTGAGCTACCGGCCCATTAACATATATTCCTCTGCTCTTTTTAATCTTTAAAGGGCTGGCCCTGGATGACCATATACTGGCAGAGATGCGACTGGTGTGGGGTTTATAATATAGTGAAGCCTTGCTATTTACACCCGCTTGATAGCATATGCTATGCTAGCTGCATAACGTGTAAGGAGAGGGCTATATGCCCCAACCCGGCATGGAGCCCGTGGGCTAAGCCTCTTACTCCGCCAAGCCCTAGGGCTCCTAGCGTCTCCAGCTCTCTCCAACCTGGTGGAAGTCCTTCTAAACATACTGTTAGAAGATCTAAGGGTAAGGGGTGATTCTTGCTAAATAAGATTGTGTTTTATAATAATTTTTAGTGATCCGTTGTAGAATCTTATCGATTATTTATATGGTAATACGGATCTTGGTTTTTATGATAAAGATTCTGTGGCTAAATGCTTATAGCTACCCAGACCCATAAGAGGGCGGGCTATATTAGAGAGTGGGAGAAGAGGGGTTTGTAAGAGGGGTTTAATGGGTCTCCTCATGTTGGAAGACGGATCTATATACAGGGGGTGTGGCTTCGGGTCAAAAGGAACGAGGGTAGGTGAGGTTGTTTTCACAACCTCTATGGTAGGCTATCCTGAATCGATAACGGATCCTAGCTATAAGGGTCAGATACTGGTTCTAACCCACCCGCTCATAGGCAACTATGGGTTTACATGTATGAAGTCATCATTACCGGGCTCTGGTAATGTATTTCTCCAGATGGAGTCGGAGAAGCCACAGATAGAGGGTCTCGTGGTCTTTGAGGAGACCGAGCCGAGCCATTGGTCCTCGGAAGGATCTCTCCATAGCTGGCTCGAGGAAAACCAAGTACCAGGACTCTCTAGGGTTGATACGAGAAGTATAGTGAGGAAGCTGAGGGAGCATGGTACTATGAGGGGTATTATAAGTGTCTGGAGCCCTGAGGAGGGGGAACCAGATGTTGAGGAGCTCTGGAAAGCTATGATGGAGAGCCAGGGTTACGATGATCTTCCGCTTGCCTATCAAGTATCCCCGAGAGAGCCTATAGAGCATGGTGTTGACGGGCCGGTAATATCTATCATAGACTGTGGTATTAAGCACGGAATATTGAGAGAAATCCTTTCGAGAGGCTTCAGTGTCATTAGATATCCATGCTATACAAAGCCCTCTGTAATTGTTGATGGAACCGTGGGCGTGGTGATAAGCAATGGTCCTGGAAACCCCTCTATTCTCACAGAGGTTATAGAGAATGTTAGGGAGCTTATTGAATACAATATCCCAATACTCGGGATATGTTTGGGGCATCAGCTCTTATCACTAGCCCTTGGCGGTGATGTGTATAAACTTAGATACGGTCATAGGGGTGCTAATAAGCCTGTCAGGGATCTCGAGACAGGTTTAGGCTATATCAGCACACAGAACCACGGTTATGTGGTGAGTATAGAGAGCCTGAGGAAGACAGGGCTGAGACCATGGTTTATAAATATAGATGATGGAACCCTCGAGGGTGTTAAGCACGAGACCAAACCTATAATGGGTGTCCAGTTCCACCCAGAAGCTGGACCGGGTCCCCGGGATCTTTCATGGGTTTTCGATGTATTTAAAAAGACAATATACAGGACACTACCTATATATAGAAGAATATGAGCCATCAATAGCTTTTAATGTATTGAGCAAGCTATGTGTGGACGTGGAAAAGCTTTAAACCTATAATGATCTGTCACACAGTGGATGATCTAGAGGCTAGTATCAATAGATATTTAACCATAGATAAAGCCCTGTGGTGTTAGGATATTTAGGAAAAACGCAGCTTGGTGTTTATGGAGATTTCTTATTCTTTATTATTTATCGCTATTATTTATCGCTTTTCCTGCTCCTCCCGCTTTTTCCCCTCTATTTCTAGCCTGATCTCGTCTTGTAGCTGTTTTATCTTCTCAATCTTATCCTTAGCTCTCTCTATCCAGTCCTTGCTACACTCGATACCCTTGTGGGTGAAGAAGGCAACAGCCTCGCTTCTGCTTCTAAAGACGCCGCTGTCTACTAGGCTATCAATTACTTTGAGATCATCGTCCCTTATCCTTACAGAGAGAACTGTTGTTGATACTCTCCCCACGGCTTGTTCGATAACCTCTATGCTCTCTTCAAGGGCTCTTGATACTGTTCTACCTATATCCTCGGCTATCTTTAGTGGGAGTGTCGATATTCCTATTATTCTCCCCACACCATATCTAGATCTTATCCTATCTGCCAGTTCTCTAAGCCTATCCCTCATATCGTAGATCTTCTTCTCAACATAGCTCTCAAGATCCCTTATGGTTCTCTCAAGCTCTTCACCTTTCCCCCTATCCCTGAGATCATCGATCCTATCGGTTATATCGTGCAATACATGTCTCAGATCTCTGAGTATATGTCTCAGATCCCTCATAGCACCTCTAGCAGTCAATAGCGGGTCACGTGATTCTATTTTCCTCTCAAGCTCCTCTATCCTCTCTTCTATCCTTCTAAAGGCTTCGTCTATCTCCTTTTTTATGTCGTCAGCACCACTGCTACTCATACCACCACCATATTACATGTAATTCTGTAACTTAAATTCTTATCTGTGCTGTAATCTATCTACAAGATCTGAGGGAGCGAGTGCTATTATAGATCCTGAATACGTTTAATCATACTGTTATTAGTCATATTACCCCATATATACCTGTGGGTCTCGATGGAGCTAGCCGATATATTTAGAGATGTTATGAGAAGATACCCTACAGGGGTTACGGTGGTCACATCCTATCTTGAGGGAGCTCCTAGCGGGCTTACCGTGAATTCTTTTACCTCGATCTCTATAAAGCCTCCGACCATAGGGGTTTTCATAACAACAGGATCTACAGGGTATAGGGCTATAAGGTCTACGGGATTATATGCGGTAAATATCTTGAAGCACGACCAGGATTGGATTGCTAAGAGATTCTCGCTAGACCCGCCTGGAAAGAGGTTTATAGATCTTCGCTGGTTCAGATCCAGAGTTCTAGGGCTTCCTGTAATTAGCGATTCCCTAGCATATATAGAAGCCAAGGTAGTAAGCGAGATCGATATAGCCGACCACACACTCTTTGTGGGTGAGGTGGTTAGCGCAGAGATCCTTAACGATGCAGAACCTCTAGTATATCATATGAGAACATATAAAAAAGTATAGAGACCTGGCTGTTTCTCTATTAATATTCTGGATATTGATTAATGTTTAGATCGCATATAATTTGATATAGATCGATTCTGACGAGATTCTGAGATACTGAGGCATGTTCCCAACAACCTCTAGGGTTATCTTTCAGATGAGAGCCTATTTTACTGAGCTAATAGCAATCATGAATCTACGGGGCAAGATGTCTTGTAGCAGAATGGAAGCCTCTGGATTTGAAAGCACAGGATATCTAGAGAAGAGCGGTATATGTTTACTTATCTGATAGCGCGTTCAATATGGTCTCAGGTGTTACTGGTAGCCTCTTGATCCTGATCTTCTTAACCCTGGCTAGGGCATTCTCTATAGCTGATACTATTGCTGGCGGCGCCCCTATAGCCCCAGCCTCTCCAATCCCCCGAGCCCCATGTGGATATCTTGAGGGGTTCTCAACAAATATTGATTCTATATTAAAAGCCTCTAGAGCCGATGGGACTCCTGTATCAAGTATTGTTGTAAAGAGCGGATAGCCCTTCTCATCATACCTAGCAGCCTCCCAAAGGACTTGTCCGGCTCCTTGGATCACACCACCAACTATCTGGCCCTCGATCACGGCGGGGTTTATGGCTCTACCAACATCGTCGACAGCGATGTATCTAATAACCTTTATATGCCCCGTCTCGGGATCTATTGCGACAGCAGCTATGTGGGAGCCGTATGAGAATATATTATAGCCTTCAGCAAAAGCCTCGACCTCGATGCCTTCAAGCTTCTCCAGGGCTTCTTCGATGCTGTAACCCATGCTAGAGATCTTCTCGAGAAGAGCTCTGCAGGCTTTAACGACAGCTGCTCCTCCAGCCACCATGCCCCTGCTTCCTGAGGTTCCCTCACCCCACTCTAGCTCCTCGGTATCGCCATATACTATTCTTATCCTCTCTATCGGTAACCCTAGCTCATCTGCTGCAAGCTGGGCGAATGTAGTGGCATGACCCTGTCCATGGGAGTGCGTTCCTACGGCTATCTCGATGCTTTTGTTCCTGATCCTTATCTTAGCCTTCTCTCCAGGTGAGGCTCTGTTAAACTCTATGTAATTGGAGATCCCGGCACCGCATAACATCCCTTCTGGGCATGTTTTGGATATCTCTCTCTTTAATCTCTCATATTCTTCATGGGCTCTCATATATGTCTCGAGATAATTAGCAACGTCTATCACCACTCCGAGGGGGTTTTTATACTCTCCATAGCCCTTCAATACATTGATCATTCTTATCTCGCCCCTATCGATCCCTAGCTCGTCTGCAGCAGCATCCATAACCCTCTCGTAGATCAGTGCGGCCTCAGGTCTCCCAGCTCCTCTATAAGCATTAAACGGTGTTTTGTTTGTAAAAACGGCAAGTAGATCTATATCTACAGCCTTCATGTCATAGGGACCTGTTATCCACCTAACTATGTTGACAGCTATGTTCTGGTTTATGGAGAAGTTATAAGCCCCTAGATCTACTATTACCTTCCCAGAGATCCCGAGTATCTTTCCATCTTTCTTAAAATACCCCTTAATCCTGGCTCTCACACCCCTCCCCTGATAGGGGGCTAGTAGATGCTCCCTTCGGGTTTCGATCCACTTGACAGGTTTTTTAAGGATCATTGAAGCGTATGCTGTGAGCACATACTCAGCATGTAGAGGTACCTTAACACCAAATCCTCCCCCAACGTCGGGCGATATTACTCTTATATTGTTTATAGGGATTTTGAGTATGCTGCTGAGCTCATCCCTCACTCTATATGGATTCTGGGTTGTTGCATATATGGTTAGTTTTCCAGATTCATATATGGCTAGTGCTCCTTTGGTCTCCATAGGATTAGCAACGATCCTTTCGGTGTCTATCTCCACTTCAACCTCTCCATCGGCTTCTCTAAACACACTTGGATCTCCTCCAACGAATCTTTTCTCAAGACAGGTGTTCCTCTCAACCCCCTCATGGATCTGTGGCGCCTCTGGCTTGATAGCCTCTTCAGGGTCTGCAACAGAGTCGAGGGGCTCGTAGTTTACATAGACTTGCTCTGCGATATCCTCAGCCTCGTAGGGGTCGCTGGCTACTATAGCTGCTACAGGTTGTCCAACAAAGTTAACCCTATCTCTAGCAAGGATGGGCATGGGGACTATTTTAGCGATCCCAGAGATCTCTGGGTCAACTCTCACTCTAAGGTTCTCATCAATATCTCTCCATGTGAGCATCAGGATAGGCTTGATGGATCCAAGCTCTATACCTCTCACCAAGGCCCTGGGGTAAGGCGATCTTATGATCTTAAGATAGAGAGTACCCGGGATCTTTATATCGTCGACATAGATCCCAGCCCCCCTGATAAATCTACCTGCCTCGAAGGTCTTTAGGGGCTTACCAACATATCTTATTATTAATCACCAGCCTGTTATGATAATGTTTCTAATATATATTCCATATCTAAAAAGATAGATTACCCAATTGGTTTCTTGAACTACTCATTGCTCCTCTGGAGCCTAGCTATTTTAGGTATCTTATCGAACTCGAGCCTTGATACAAAGTCTATTACATCGCCTATGGGTTCTCCAGGATCTACGAAGATGAACTTAACACCCTCCGATGTGAAGTAATCGATGCTCGTTCTACAAGCACCGCCGGCTATTATCAACTCAACATCTCTTAGAACCTCTTCTCTCAACGTCCTATACTTCTCTATACCATGGAGGTGATGATATCTATGGAACCTATGGAGATGGGGGTATTCCTCACTATGTTCTTCATGGGCTTCCATATCGGTGTCAGGGACATAGCCAAGAGGATTCTCTCTATACTCTACAGGCTTGACGGTACCGCTAACTATATCCACTATCATGAAGTGGGTGCTATGGGCGAAATGCCCGTGAGCAATGGTATCTCCATCGAGCGTCGCTATAGCAACCCTCAGTTTATTTACCCCACCCTCTTGTTTATCCTCGGTCATGCAACATCCCTTCAGACATACTGCCTTATGGAGCTTATATCCATAAAGATCTAGTATTCACACATATTAACCAGCAGGCCAGAAACAACTTGGTGATGTGTGGGGCCCTCGACAGAGGGCGTCTGAATCGTGATGTAGGGCCAAAGCTCTGACTATTCTCCACCAGAAGAACGTTCAAACTCTTCTCGGCAGTATTTATAGCTATGCATGACCCAGTGTTACTGCTAACGATAATAATATCGTGACTATTTCCACCAAATCATCTCCGACATGGTTGCAATCACACATATACTGTTCTGGATGGCTTGGTTTTCCTCTTTTCTCTGTTGCAAAATAAGATCTGAGATCCGTTACACATAGATACACAACCTCGACAGGCTAAAACACCAGCAACGTTCGGATCCTCGTCGAAGAGTTCTAGTCGTGATGTAAAGCTAAAGCGATCCCTGGAAAGTTAGGATTATTTATTTAATAGTTGTAAAGAAAACAGCCGAGGTGTAGTCCATGGTTTCTGAGAGATACGAAATCGGTTTGAGAATTAGAAAAGAGGTTCTCGGCGAGAAATATGTTGAAAACGCTATGAAGAGTGCAACCGAGTTTGATAGAGAACTTCAGGATATATTGAACGAATATGTATGGGGCATAGTATGGTCGGGAAAGGCTATACCGAGGAAGTATAAGAGTCTGATAAACATAGCACTGTTAGCAGCTATGGGAAGGAGTAACGAGTTAAAGTTACATATAAAGGGAGCGTTCAGGAACGGCTGTACATTGGAGGAGGTAAAGGAAGCACTGATACAGGCTATGATCTATGCGGGAGCTCCTGCAGGGGTTGAGGGTTTCAGGGTTGCTAGAGAAGCTATTGAAGAGATGAAAAGAGAAGGCTTTGAGATAAGATAGGCATTGTTATTCAATTAAGATCACCATATTTTCCCCCAGACGTTGGACGTGTAATTGTGTAAGAGGTAATGTGATTTGGCTAGAGTCGAGCTTTATTTTAGCTGATATTTTTGTTATCAATAGCTCTTTCTCCTTAATATCCATCGAATCTATATGTTTGAAATGTTAAGACTAAGCATTGCGGCTGTGGGTAGCTGAGCTCTACTAGGTTTCTAAATAGAAGGCTGTTTCGTTTTTCATAGAATGGCGTGCTAGGTGTGGTTGGTTGGGAGTGTTTTTGAGGAATAATAACTCTCCAGAAACCATGTTAGTGGTGCTTATATGGTTATCCCTGAGGATCTTGGTGTGAGTGTTGGTGATATTGTTAGGATAAGGAAAAATGGTCTGGTGATCCAGGGTGTTGTTATGCCGAAGCATGCATACTCAGCGCCAGATATTCTTGTGATAAAACTTGAGAGTGGTTATAATATAGGGGTTTCGATAGATAGCAGTGCATCTATAGAGATTATTGGTAAGAAGCCCATTGAGCAGCTAGGTGTCGAGCAGCCTAGAGGTGCTGTGGGTACAGGCCCTATGGTTAAGGTTATTGGGACTGGGGGTACGATAGCCTCTAAGGTTGAGTACGAGACAGGGGCTGTTAGACCGGCAATGACTTCGGAGGAACTATTGGAAATAATACCAGAGGCTGGGGAGATAGCCAGGCTTGATGTTGAGATCCTAATGAGCATCCTTTCAGAGAACATGGAGCCTGAATATTGGGAAAGGATTGCAGAGAGCGTGTATAGGGCTATGATGTCGGGTTATGAGGGTGTTGTGATCACCCATGGTACCGATACTATGAGCTTCACCTCAGCGGCTATAGCATTTGCGATCCAGAATATGCCTGTTCCCGCAGTCTTTGTAGGATCTCAGAGGAGTAGTGATAGACCGAGCACTGATGCTGCAACAAACTTTATAGGAGCGCTTCTAGCAGCAGCTAAGGCTCCTTTCGCAGAATCTGTTGTAGCCATGCATAGCGATACCTCAGACCTCGAGATAGCGATCCACAGGGGAACTAGGGTTAGGAAGATGCATACATCACGGAGAGACGCGTTCCAATCGATAAACGCTCAGCCAATAGCTATGATCGATCCTTATAAGAGGGAGATAAGGATTACAAGCAGTGATTATAGGCCTAGAAGCAGAGGAGAACCGATCCTCTATAACGGTTTTGAGAAAAAAGTAGCACTGATCTATAGCTATCCAGGCATAGAGGCCGAGCTAATAGACATTATGGTTGATAAGGGCTATAGGGGGATAGTGATAGCAGGGACAGGCTTTGGCCATGTACCCGAGAAGCTCGTTCCCTCCCTGAAGAGGGCGGTAGAAAACGGTATCCCAGTAGCAATAACATCCCAGACACTCTATGGCAGGGTAAACCTGGCTGTATATAGCACGGGGAGGGAGATGCTTAGAGCAGGAGTAATACCCTGCGAGGATATGCTCCCGGAGGTGGCTTATGTAAAGCTATCATGGATCCTTAGAAGGACAAGAGATATGGATGAGATCAGAAAACTGATGCTCACAAACATAGCTGGCGAGATAAGTCCGAGGCACACGAAAAATCTTTACCGCTAACTCAACGAGTTCATAGCATAAAGTCGTTCTTAGGAAGAGGGGTAAGGCTCTTCACCTTAATGTACTTCTTTCATGCATCTCACATTAAGGTTCAGCTTTCCATATACTCGGCATAGTATCCAAAGGATTAGGATTGTTTATAAACTTCAACGCAACGTTGAAACCCGCGCTTTGGGTTATTCTGTTTTAAATCGCTTTAGGATTTGTTGGTTGTAGGGTTTTTCTGTGCTTTGTGTTCCTCCATAGTGATAAGCTTATAAGCTGATAGTTACAAATAAATGTGGGTGTAAATATGAAAATTTTTAAGGATCGCCTGATCTCGGTTTATTCTTACATATGTATGGGCTTATCTAAACCAATGGGGGGAGGAATAGGCATGGCAGAGGACGCGCTTTATAGAACCGCGGATCTGTTTTCAGAATGTTTGATCTATAATCTTTTATTTGTAGAGAGAGCCTGTAGCTCGGGTGGTGAGCATGCGAGGGTTATCTAGGGTCTCTGTGATTATTGTGGTAGTGATCCTTGTAGTAGTTGCTATGGGTGCTGGCTATACCTATCTGTCGAAACCTCCTGGCTCTCCTGGCATGGGTAAGATGGTGGTTGTGGTGAACCCGATACCAAGGGAGAGGGTTGAGGCCGAGGCTAGAGAGCTAGAATCTTTCCTAGAATCCAGATTAGGGCTTGATGTAGAGCTATACTTCCCGACAAGCGTTGCAGCTATAGTGGAGTCTCTGAGATTTGGTCATGCTCAGTTAGCACTTGGCGTAGGATCCCTTCCAGCTGCTCTAGCCCTCTATGTAGCCGATGTAGAGATGCTCTTGGTCGAGGTTAGAGATGTGGTGATAGGTAATGAGAGTAGGGCGGCTCCTTACTATTACTCGTACTGGATAGTTGCTAAGGATTCGCCATATAGGGGTCTAGAGGATCTGAGGGGTAAGAGGGCTTGTTTTCCCAACGAGTTATCAACCTCAGGCTATATATTTCCGATGTATAGGTTGGTGCAGCTCGGCTATATAAAGCCGCCAGCTGATCCTAAGCAGTTCTTCGGCGAGGTTGTGTTTGCAGGAGGCTATGCTCAGTGTTGGGAGGCTCTTAAGAGGGGTCATGTGGATGTAACCATAATGGCTGGAGATGTTCCGGTCAGCCTTTATTGGGAGGCTATGAATAACAGTAGGGTTCTTGAGCAGCAGGGGCCAATTCCAGCCCACGTGGTATTGGTGTCGAAGAGTGTTCCAAAAGATCTTAGGGATAGGATTAAGAACGCTCTTCTAGAGCTCAATAACAAACCAGATCTAATGAGGAAGTTCGTCTCAGCGATCTTCGTTAGATTCGAGGAGAAGGGTGTGGAGGAGCACCTCAAACCCCTGATGGATGCTCTGGAAGCCACAGGTCTTAAAGATAAGTATCTCAGAGCCGGCGGCTGACAGGTGTTATTATTGCCAGAACCATCTGCAGGTCATGCTGTAGAGCTAAATGACGTGTTCTTTAGCTATGGTTCTACCAGGATCCTTAGTGGAGTTAATCTCAAGGTAGGCTATGGAGAGGCTATAGCTATAATGGGTAGGAGTGGGGTTGGGAAGACAACGCTGCTCAAGATCATAGCAGGGATTCTAAAACCCGAGAAGGGCTATGTGAGGGTGCTTGGCTGTATCACAAATACAGGCTGCTTTAATAGTCTTAGGGGGAGGATAGCATATATACCCCAGAATCTAGGGCTGGTTGAGGGTGAGTCAGCTCTCTATAACGTTCTACTAGCTAAGGCGCCTAGCAAGCCCCTAAGATTCATGGCGGGTCTGTGGGGTAGGGATGATCTTAGCGAAGCTCTTGAGGCCTTAAGAATGGTTGGGCTTGATGGCAAGGCTAAGAGTAGGGTTGATAGGCTTAGTGGGGGTGAGAGGCAGAGAGTAGCTATAGCTAGGGCTATTCTTCAGAGGGCGGAGATCCTGCTTGCTGACGAGCCTGTATCTAACCTAGATCTAGATACTGCTGAAGATATAGCGAAGCTCATGGTGGGTCTTAAATCCAAAGGCCTTACGATAATTGCCGTGATGCATGATAAATGGCTGACTTCGAAGTATTTTGACAAGATATATCTCCTAGACGGGGGTATCTTGAGGGAGGCGGTTTGAGGCTCATCATGATCATGCTCGTAATAACCCTGATCTTATCATACCCCTTAGGTCTCATCGATATTGGCGTATGGGCTAAGGTGGGGGTAAATATTGCTAAGTTTTTACCAGAACTCGGTGTAAGGTGGGATCTCGTTGGTGACGCGCTTATAGCGTCTTACGAAACCCTGATCATATCACTGCTAGGCGTTTCCGGCGGAACATTGATAGCATATATACTAGCACCCCTTGCAAGCCCCTTGATAGTCCCGCCAAGAGTAGCGTTAGTGGGTAGGATGACAGCTAATGCTATAAGGACTGTACCAGCAATACTATGGGCTATACTTTTCGTTATACTCGTGGGGCCTGGTCCTAAGGCTGGAGCGCTCGCACTGATCATATACACATCAGGGTATCTGGCTAAGTTTTTCTACGAATCACTAGAGGCTATTAGCAGGGAGCATTACGACTCACTAAGGGTTATCGGGCTAAGGGGATTGCCGCTAGCATTTGCGCTCTACTCCCATGCCAAGAGATATATTATTAGCAATGTTCTATTCATGCTGGAATATAATGTGAGAACCGCAACCATATTAGGATTCGTTGGTGCAGGAGGCATTGGGTATTA
The DNA here is from genome assembly GCA_003116855.1 of Desulfurococcaceae archaeon AG1. GTDB lineage: Archaea > Thermoproteota > Thermoprotei_A > Sulfolobales > AG1 > AG1. The sequence goes on along the minus strand of BEWT01000013.1, from coordinate 12,567 downwards.
TATAATGAACTATCTGGGCATGCTGAACTACCAGGCTACATTAACATTCGTGATATTCACCTTATTATTAGTAGTAGCCATAGATCTTGTCAGTTATATTGCTAGATTGCGAGTATAAGCATTAACACTAACAGCCCTGACGCAGCACTGGTTTCATTAGCATAAGGCTTTCTTCACAACATATAGAGATCTTTGGGCTAGGCAGGCAAACAATCGTCTCGTGATGCTCTTCAAAGCTTTCTTTCTCTCATGTTTAGGGGTTTCGACTCTCCCGTAGAGATCTTGCGATCTCTATGGATCCATGGATTAGTTATAGGCTTGATGGTATGGGGTTTTCTTCTGCTGAGAGGGTATAGCTAGTATGGTTTGGAGAAGTGTGAAGCCAGCTTATTATTAAGGGCATACAAATAGATCTTTATAAATCTCTATTAGCTTGAAATTGTTGTCGCGGTATTGTTTGATATCAAGGATCTTTAGAGAATTAGAGCATTATCCTCAAAGGGTTAGATACTGTCTGAAACCAGCGATAAGTGGAACGGTGGAGGGAAGTTTTTTAGCTTCTATACTGTTTATATTTAGCAGTGTGGTGTGGTATGCGCTGGATTGTAATGGTTGCGATCATGCTACCAATTGTGATTGTAACTTCACTATATGCTGTATCACTACTTAAAGGACCCGAGCTAAGATTAGAGGGTGTTAATGCGGTAATCATTAAGGATCCCTCGTGTACGTGTTGTGAGGAATACGCTAAATACCTTAAAGGATTAGGAGCGTATGTTACCATGAACATTGTGCATGATATAGGATCTAAGCTGGAAGAGCTCCGAATCCCAGAGAACCTCTGGTCCTGCCATATAGCAATAGTAGAGGGATACATAGTTGTTGGTCACACACCTGCCGAGGCTATAGAGAAGCTACTGAACGAAAAGCCCCCTATTAAAGGCATCAGCCTTCCAGGCATGCCATCAGGATCGCCAGGTATGCCCGGGCAGAAGAAGGAGCCATTTACCATATATAGTTTTGATGATAAGGGTAGGGTTAACATATACATGGTAATTTAGTTTTTGGTAGTATTACTTTATTATTTCTTATCGTGCTATGTTATGAAGGTTTTTATGAGCTGGCTGCTAGAGGCAGTGCATGGTTCTATATGTGCTCTTTAATAACGATATTCGGTTATATTTATATTTATATTAAGATACGTATCATACCCGGAGGTTATAATGAACAGGGTTGTTGAGAAGGCGTCTAGAGGAGAGGTGGTGTTTGGGACGTGGATAACCATAAATAGTCCCGAGGTATCCGAGGCTATCTCAACACTACCGCTTGATTGGGTTGTGATCGATATGGAGCACGCGCCCCTTGATATATATGATGTCGAACTGATCCTCATGGGGTTGAAGGGAAGCGGTGTAACTGGGATTGTTAGGGTTCCATGGAACGATCCTGTATATATAAAGAGGGTTCTCGACGTAGGGGCCCACGGGATTCTGGTTCCATGGGTGAGCACATACGAAGAGGCCCTTGCTGTTGAGAGATCCGTGCTCTACCCTCCCCACGGTATAAGGGGTGTTGGTCCTAGAAGAGCAACAATGTATGGATCTATACCCTCTGCTGAGTATTATAAAAAATATCTAGAAGATCTTGTAGTTCTGGTTCAGATAGAAACCGCAAAGGCTGTCGAAAACCTCGAAAAGATACTCGAAGTGAAAACCATCACAGGAATATTTGTCGGTCCGAGCGATCTGTCAGCATCGCTCGGAGTCTTCGGAGAGAGGAACAGCCCAGTACTACTGGGTTCTCTAGAAAAAATACCAAAGATAGCTAGAGGGAAGAAGCCTCTCATTGGTATAATGGCATACTCGCCAGAGGAGGCTATCAGGGCTATAAAGATGGGTTATAACATGATCACACTATCATCTGATATGGCTAACATGTTACGAGGACTCAGATCATTTCTTCAAGATACACTCTCAGCTCTACGATAGATCGGCTTTACCACTATACCCATCTCTTACCCAACCTACAAATATGTTTTAACCCTGCTAGTGTTCTTAGATAAAGATTTGCCAGGTTCTTTTTAGCTTACAACAACCTTGGATATCGTTGAAAGCGCGTTTTTAGACGAGAATCCTGTTCTGTTGGGCTCAGAGCAAAATGATTCGAAGGACTCCTACTCCTATACAAGTATAGCAAAAGTTCCTAGAGATATAGAAGAAAGGAAAAAAATAAATATCAGATAATGAAAAGCGCTCCAGTAGGATTTATTTTATAAGTCGAAGATGGCTGAAGTGGTTTAAAAACTTTGTACAGTGAGAGTAAATGGTGGTCTGTATTCTGATCATGAGGCCTAAAAGCTTCTCTATTAGAGTGGGTGAAAAGGAAATTGAGGTGGGCTGGAAAGCTCTAGAGGTGCTTAGGATAATAAGGGCTAAGGGCTCTATAAGAGCTGCGTCTGAAGAACTCGGTTTATCATATAGAAATGTTATAAGGATTGTGAGAACGCTTGAAAAAGACGTCGGAGGAAAACTTGTTATAACGAGAAGAGGGAGAGGCGCTAAGGCGATGTTAACAGAGCTTGGTGAGGAGATAGTGAGCACCTATGTCAGCTCTAGGATCGAGGCTCTTAGTGCGAGGAACAAGATCCCGGCAAGGGTTATCTCCATAACAAGTGAGGGATTATCAGCAATAGTTGTTGCTGAGACAGCCCCATCGATAGTAAAAATACTGATCACTAGAGAGGCCCTCAACGAGCTTGGAATAAAGGTGAACGATACTGTGGATCTTGTGGTGAAAGCCTCAAACATAGCTATAGTCAAGTAAACACTTATTAATAAACTACTCCTTGTCTCTGAGGCTTAGCAACTGGGTTAAAATAGCATTAATTTTAGCCAATTCAATGCGTAAAACTTTTACGAGAATACAGGATTCTTTACAATAACCATAAAAGTCTACATCTGTAAATTATTCTCTAATAAGTAGGAAACAGTTCTATGTTAAAGCTACACGCTGTGATTATCCATATATTTATATAGGTGTTTTATTAGCAGTTAATAAAACACCTAAGCCGCCACCTCTTGATTCTTTATACTGTGGAGAGGATCCTCGAGAAAGAAAACATGCAGCGGATTAAATTATAGGGGTTAATGATATCCCAGGTGTCGCTATACTCATGATCACGGGGTCTATGAATAATGCGAGCTTCCTCCTAAACCTGTCAGTTATCGAGCCGATCACCATGGCTCCTATAGCTCTGGCAAGGAAGTCTACCCAGTAGTTTATTAAGGCGATGAGAGTCGCAATAGCTCTGGCACCTGTGGGAAGAAGTATTGGGGAACACTAGAGCTCTACGGTGCCGTATACGAAGAAGTCATGCTACTTGAGGATTATGCCTAACGCTTGTTAGTGCCAGCACCTGTCCCTCTGCCTCTTAAGGAGTATTGGAGTTGTCTCGGGATCGTTTTCTTCTCTTTCTTTGAGCCTCTATAACCTAGACGGGATTCCACTTCCATATACGTAAAGTTTATCTTTTATTTATCAAAAGCTTAGATTTTAATCCTAGTACACATTATTATTAAAATATATTTACCCATCTCTTCGAGATACAGGTAAATAATGAGAAAAAAATTGAGTATTTAAGCGAGCTAGTTAACTTATTTTAGTGAAACCTATGAGTCGAATTATAAACGTTATAAACGGAATCGATGTTCAAAGGTTGAGAGAACTGCTTAAAGAAGCAGAGAAAAACAGGGATCCTGAAGCTCAGAGCCCAAGATTCAACGCTAAGGTTAGATGGCTGGGAGCCGGCTTCAACTTCAAGACATATATAAGGGATCACTCGTTCGCAGTATCCGAGCCGCAGGATATAGGAGGTTTGGACACGGGGCCAAGGGCTATAGAGTATGTTCTAGGAGCTCTTGGAGCCTGCTACGCTACTGGGTTTGTTTTTAATGCTACCAAGAGGGGTGTGAAGATCAGGAATCTCGAGATATCTCTTGAAGGTGAGCTGGACAACCTATTGGTCTTCCTAGGCCTATCAAGCCAGGGGCATCCAGGGTATAGGAGGATCTACGCTAAGGCGTATATAGATGCAGAGGCTGATGAGAAGACAATAAAAGAAATATGGGAAGAAACGGTGAGAACATCACCAGTAGGAAACACACTCATTAAAAACGTGGAGATAACCCCAGAGGCAAAGGTTGTTAAGACCCAGTAGTCCGATCCGTTTGTTTTTTAGGGTTTTCGTAAATTTGGCGTTCTTAACGAGAGAGGTCTAAGTACTTGTTTTTCCCATGAAGAAAGCTAGCCTGAGATCTTGTGAGCTTAGCAGTTGCTTAGACTCTCCCTCGAGAACAATTCTTCCTCCAGCCATGACGATCCCTCGATCAGAGGCTTCAAGGGCTCTTTTAGCATGCTGCTCTACTAATACTATTGATTTACCCATATCCCTGATCTCTCTGACAGCTCTGAATATCCTTTCAACAAGCTTTGGAGCGAGCCCTGCTGAGGGTTCGTCGAGGAGCAGTAACGAGGGATCCTTCATGAGAACCCTGGAGATAGCTAGCATTTGCCTCTCACCACCGCTGAGGGTATCTGCCCTTTGTTTTTTCCTATCCTTAAGCTCTGGGAATAGGTTGAATACAGCTTCCATTCTAGATCTGAGGGTGTTTTCGTCAAGGCCGTAGCCTCCCATCTCTAGGTTCTCCTCAACACTCATGTCGGGGAAAATATTGTTGGTTTGTGGTAGGTATCCGAGACCCATCGTAACCCTCTTCTCAGGAGGCTCTCTAGTTATATCTCTACCCATGAAGGTTACGGTGCCTCTATGTATTGTTGCGATACCAGCTATCATTTTGACCAGGGTGCTCTTGCCAGAGCCGTTTGGACCTACTATGGCTACGATCTCGTTCTTACCTACTGTGAGGCTTGCGTCAAACACTATGGCTAGCTTCCCATAACCCCCTGAGAGATCCTTAACCTCTAGGATCGTCATCTCCTCACCCCCGCCATTCTCCTAGATATACCTCCACCACCCTTGGATCCTCTATCACTTCTCTAGGCTTACCATCAGCTATTATTCTGCCCTGGCTCATAACCATAACCCTATCGACATACTCGAGCAGGATATCGAGTCTATGCTCTATTATGAATAAAGTGATCCCAGCCTCGTCTCTAAGGCTCCTTAGCCTTCTGAAGATCTCGTGGGCTAGCGAGATAGCCACGCCAGCTGCAGGCTCGTCTAGGAAGATCATTTTGGGTGAGGAGGCCATAACCCTAGCCATCTCGGTAAGCTTCATCTGCCCTCCGGAGATCGCTGAGGATCTAGATCTATGGACGCCAAGAAGCTGTAGATCCTCTAGTATCGATGCAACCCTCTCTGCGAGAGAGATCTCCTGTCGAGACCAGATCGATTTGAACAGAGCCTTTAGGGGAGACTCACCAACCTGTCCCCTAGGTGATAGCATAGCATTCTCAGCAACAGTAACATTGTTAAAGACCCTGGGGATCTGGAAGCTCCTCACAAGCCCTAAGCTATAGATCTTGTGGGGCGGCATACCATCTATCCTCTTACCCTCAAAAAAGATCCTACCGCTATCCGGCTTCAAAACCCCTGTTATTAGGTTAAAGAGCGTTGTTTTGCCAGAACCATTAGGCCCTATAAGGCCAACAACCTCGCCCCTACCTATCTCAAAGGACACGTTATCCACTGCAACGAGCTCCCCAAACCTCTTTGTGAGTCCTTCGACAACAAGGATCTTTTCCAAAAAAGCCACCTAACCTCAGTTATTTATCATTATTTATATAGCTCCACAACACCTGCTGGGTATCTCCAAACACCTATTGGTGCGAAGGTATAGTTACCCCCAACTATTCTGTACTGCCAGATCGTATAGTCGGAACCCCTGGCATCGCCGTTCTCGTCAAGGGCTTTCCATCCAGTAACGCCTATGAAACGCTCAGCAACGATCGGGAGGGCATTCTTAACAGCATCAGCATCGTAGCACTTACCTCCTGCGAACAGGATCGCCATGGCTGCAAGCCATACAGCATCGTAGGTGAAGTAAGCATAGGGAGAGGGATCTCTGCCAAACCTGCTCCTATACTCCTTCTCAAACATCTCAGCCAGAGGGCTTCCTCTGGGCGAGGCAAAGACACCTGTTAAGCCTACCTTGGCTAGGAAGTCGGCAATCTCTTTAGTAGCCTTTCCTGTTGGTGGCGGTGTATAGGCTGCAGGTCTATTGAGGGTCTCGCTGCCAAACCACCTAACACTGCTCAATACGGGGTCGAGTCTCGCATGTCCAATGATGTTGAGCCCGTCATCCTCGAAGGCAATGATCAGCACGGCTGTTGAGGCATCAGCACCCAGCTCTTTCACGTAGGAGCTTAGCCTAGCTACCTCTGAGGCATAGTCAGGCTGTCCAACAGTATATACGATCTCTCTGAGGATTCCACCGTACTGGGTTGTGAACTCTTTTCTAAATGCTTCGAGAAGACCCCTACCATAATCATCACCCCTAACTATAGCGGCTACCTTCTTTATCCCCATGCTATTCATGAGCTGGGCGAGAACCTTGGCTTGGAAGAGATCAGTAGGCGGTGCCCTGAATATATAGTCAGGTGCTGCTAGAAGCGGGCTTGTAGAGGAGGGGCTTATAATTATAATCTTATTACTATTGGCAAAATCCATAACACCTCTAACCTCGCCACTAGCGAAGGGGCCTATTATAACCCTGATTCCGGCGGCATACATGGACTGAACAACCTTTAGCGCATCAGCAGCAGTGCCCTTAGTATCGTCGTGAACATATCTAAACCTTATGGGAGCGCCTATGGATTCTAGGTATTTGTTTATATGCTCGATAGCCAGGATCCCGCCATCCCTCCTCACCGGGCCGTCAACAGCATAGGGTCCACTGACAGCCATTGCAAAGCCGAGCCTGCACTCAATCATCTGAGGCTGCGGTGCGGCCTGTGTTACCGTTGTTGTCAAAACCTGTGTTACTGTTGTTACCTGGGCAGCCCCGCCAGGTGCTGTTACCGTTGTTGTCACCACCCTGGTTGGTGGGTATGCTGCTAGGTATCCCACAGCGCCTAGAAGCACTACTACGAGCACTATTAACCCAATAGTAACCGGGCTCCTAACACTAGACACTTAGATCACCTAATAAAGTTACTAAAGGGAGATAATAAGTATAAATGTAATATATAAAGAGCTAACTATCTAAAAATACAGAGTATGGGGATTCTATCATCATAGGGATCCGATCTATATGGATAATCACGATCAATATAGTCTTGACAGCCCAATAGAAACGAAATTCTAAAAAGATTAAGAGAGATATATGGTTTATATATTAATAATGATAGGCTACAGGATCCTCTAATTTAGTGGTTACAGTTCGATCAACGGTTATCGGATGGTTAACCAACTAAATCTTGGTTATTCGGCTATGCTGATTTAGCCTATTTTCTCAGATAGTTTTTGTTCGTAATCCCTATGCCAGTCGATGTGCCTGTTAAGCTCTAGGATCGATATTGGTAGTAGATATATCATATATATACCCATGGTTATTAATGAGATTAGAAACGTGTTTGATATTAGTAGCTTCCTAGGTATTGGTGGGTCTTGGTGTCCTTTTAGATCTTGTGGTATTTTTTTAAACGCATATAGCTCTAGAGTTACGTGTTTTTCGAGCCACCCTTTTGTCTCTTCTATGAGTGAGTGAGCTGCAGCGATCATTGTTATTGGTGCTATTGTAGCTCCTACAAGGATCATTGCCAGTCTTGCGAGGGGCGGGAGGTTTATGAATAGCGAGAGGAGTAATATGATCACCAGGATTATCGATGTCATCGCGAGCTTTATGCTGTTAAGCAGTGAGGGGGTCTGGGGTTCGAGGCTGAAGATCTCTTCGAAAGCCTCTTGGGAGCTGCCTCCAGACGTTTTGGTGAGGATCGTTCTCAGGGTGGAGGAGCTGGATCTAGCAAGGGCTGCTAGAGCAGAGCTTATCGATATAGAGGCTGGCATGAAAACCGCTATCCCTGCGAATGATGCCATGGATCCGAGTAGGAGTAGTGTTAGGTCTATATATATTAGCAATGAGATCATGATCGAGCTTAGTAGGAGCATGAAAGCCCCTATTCCCATAAGGATCGCTGATACTATTATCCCCCCTGTGGGTAGGCGTCCCGCAAAACCTTGGTAAGGTCTTCTCAAGCTACCCGCCCAGGGCTCTTTTTATCTCCTCTATGGAGTCGGGATTCTCTAGCACGCTTATATCGCCGAGCTGTCCTCCCGTTACTATAGCTCTGATCACTCTCCTCATGATCTTCCCGCTCCTAGTCCTTGGCAGATCCTTGACAATATATATTTCCTCAGGCTCGAAGGGTTTCCCAATAGCCTCTACAACCCTCTCCCTAGCCTTCTTAACAAGGGTTTCTGGATCCCTTGGGGGCCATTCCTTAGGCTTTACAAAGCACCCTATAACCTCTCCCTTAACCTCGTGGGGTATGCCTATGCATGCAGACTCAGCAACCCCCTCTACTTTGTTTATCACACCCTCAATCTCCGCGGATCCTATCCTCTTACCAGCAACCTTGATCACGTCATCAGCCCTTCCAAATAGGTACCAGAACCCCTCTAAATCTATATAGGCCCAGTCGCCATGATACCATATCCCGGGGAATCTCCTCCAATATGTCTCCAAATACCTCTCAGGATCCCTCCAAAGCCCCCTAGTCATAGATGGTATTGGTTTCTTAACAACAAGGTATCCCGTAGCACCCCTAACCGGGTTCCCATTATCGTCGAGAACATCTGCATCGACACCGAGGGCTGGGCCCCAGAGTGTTGAGGGTTTTAGGGGTGTCACGACGCTTGGCATTAGTATGCATCCAAAAATCTCCGTCCCTCCCGAGAGGTTTATTATCGGTCTCTTCTCCTCACCAACATCCCTCATAACCCACATCCATGTCTGTGGATCTATAGGCTCTCCGGTGTTTCCAAAGACCCTGAGCCTGCTGAGATCGTGGTTCTCGTATGTTTTCCCAAGGGATCTAAGGATCCTTGCAACAGTTGCTGCAAAACCCATATGGGTTACGCCAAACCTCTCGACAATACTCCAAGCCCTATCAGGCGGATGATCTATTGCTCCCTCAACCATTATGTGGGAAGCACCGAGGGTCTGGGTTCCGAAGACCTGCCAGGGACCCATCATCCACCCTAGATCTGTGATCCACCAGAGCTTATCGCCCCTCTTAATATCTAGATTGAAGTAATGCTCCTTAGCAGGCTGTAGTATAGAGCCTGCATGGCTTATAACAGCCCCCTTCGGCTTCCCAGTTGTTCCTGAGGTGAATAGCAGTAATGCCGGGTCGTTTGGATCCATCTCCCTAGCCTCAACAGATCTCCAGCTACCCTTTATAGCCTCATGATACCATATATCCCTCCTATCATTCCACGGAATCTCTACCCCAAGCCTCTTGATAACAACGACCCTCTCAACACTTCCAGAAAGGTCTGAGGCTTTATCAGCATTATCCTTAAGCACAATCGCTTTACCCCTCCTATAATAACCATCAACAGTAACAAGGATCCTTGACCCAGAAAGCCTAAGCCTCTCAGCAACAGCCTCAGGAGCAAAGCCAGAGAATATAGGAGCAGCTATACCTCCTATCTTTATAGCAGCAAGCATCGCTACAATAGACTCAGGCATCATAGGAGCATAGATCGCAACAACATCACCAACACCCACACCAGATCCTAGGAAAAAGCTCGCAAGACTATTGACCTCCCTCAAGAGATCCGAGTAAGTATATCTCCTCACAACACCATCCTCACCAACCCATGTAAAAGCCTCACTAGCCCCAAAACCCTTCTTCACCTGCAGATCTAGAGCATTATAAGCAGCATTAAGCCTACCACCAACATACCAAGAAGCCCACTCAACACCCCTACTCAGATCAAGAACCTCCCTAGGCTCCCTAAACCACTCAACACCAAGGATCTCCGGCAACAAACCCCAGAACCACCTAACATCCCTCACACTAGCATCAACAAGATCCCTATACTCCTTAAAACCCCTCAACTCCATAAACGAGTAGACATTAGAAGAATAGACAAGATCCTTTGGAGGATACCACCTATACTCCATAGCACACCAGAAATAGTTTCACGCCAGAGATAAAAATACCTATTAACGGATCTTTTAAACAGTAGCCCAAAACACAGCTCCTTTAAAAACAATAATCCTGTTTAATAACAACAAGAGCTTCCAAGCATCATCTTAAAAAGGATTCCGTAACCATTGTCAAATATCTCTATAACTATCAGTTCCACATCTATATTTAACACAGAGCTGCTCCTATTATCAACCATCAAGGGATAGCGATTGAGGGTTTTCTATCTATTTATAGCCTACGGTTGTAACACGTTTGTTTAACTTGATTCCTCTATAGATTGAGCCGCTCTATGAACTACACATGTATTCATGCAGTAAACGAATAACTTAAAGGGAGGTAAAAATAAAGGCATAGAGTTAATTGTTCGAGATTATTGCTTTTAATACCCCAAGATCTTCACAGAAACACATTTTACTAAAAGCTCTATTCGAGGTCTTATTAGCAACGTCTAGCCGGCTTCTATTTGCTAGTTCTAGTTCTAAGATCTTTGATAACATTAAGCTTACAATAATAATATCCAAGTAGACATTTAAGATAACTAAGGATACAGATAAAAATATTTATAAAAAGATCTATCTACCAGCAACTACAGTTGAGGAGAAGACGTTGCCAGCTGCGGTGAATATCTGAACCTGGTAGGTAGTACCATTTATAAACTTACATGTGCTAGCACTAAAGTTTGCGGTAATGGTTGTAATGTTTCCGGGCTCTATTATTGATGGTGATACCCCACCCTCGGGCGAGCAGCCACCAACGGTTAATCCTACTATTTCTATAGTTGCTGTTCCTCTGTTAGCGAGTGTTGCATTAAAGATCCAGTTATTACCGCTTCTTTTCAGTGAGGTGTTTGGGTATATAATTAACTGTTCCACACCTGCGCCAGTGCTTGTTGAAAATACTCCTGTTATCCATGCTGCTACAGCGATGGCTATGATGAGGGTTATTGCTATAAGTATTATAGCGGCGATAAGAGGCTCTAGTCCTCTTTTGATTCTCTTAGTATTGATTTTGATAGACACTCTTTCCCCCAATATTGATTAATTATGGATTAATATATTTAACACGTATTAGTATTACCCATGGGTCATAGTATGTCCGAATAAAAGCGTATACTATGAGTATTATTGCCCAGATAGTATTATAGCAGTATTATGTGAGTAGTTAGCTAGCTGTTATATTTCCCAAGACTTCATGGATGCTGTCAAGTAGCTGTTCATTGTCTTTTCTCTTTTTGATGGAGATTCTTATATAGCCCTTGTCAAGGCCTTCGAAGGATCTGCAGTCTCTTACTGTTATTCCGTGTTTGAGTAGTGCTTCGAGTAGTATATCTATATCTATTGCTGTTTTTGTTAGGATGTAGTTTGTATGGCTTCTATATACTTTGAACCCTAGTCTCTCTAATCCTTGTGAGAGATATTTCCTCTCGATCGATATATATTCTCTCGAATCCTTGATGAATCTTCTCATAGCCTCTTCATGGTTTCTCAATAGATCTGTTACCACGCACTCAGCGATTGAGTTGACATTCCACGGCTGTCTCAAGGAATCAATGATCCTTGAGAGCTGTTTGCTTAGCACCATGAAGCCTATTCTTAAGCCCGGTATTGAGAGCCATTTTGTTAAGGATCTCAGGATCACGGTATTATCAGGCATGTCTATAGGCTCTATGGGGCATTCTTCGCATAACTCGGCATAGGCTTCGTCGATAACCATGGTAGCCTCGCATCTAGATGCTATGCTTGCTAGCTTCTTCACATCTATGTAAGCTCCTGTTGGGTTGTTTGGGTTGCTCATAATTATCATTGAGGATCTATCTTTGCATGCTGTTTCCAAGAGATCTTCGCTGAATATGAATTCATCTTCACCCTCTATGTATTTCAGTGCTATGCATTCTATTCCGAGGGCTTTGCATATGATCCTGTGATCCCCGAAGGTTGGTTCGAGGGAATAGATCCTTGTTGGTTTGAGGGCTAATACTAATAATGAGAGACCTTCTGAGGATCCGTTTAGCACCACCATCTTCTCAGGATCAACGTTATAGAAGCTCGATATAGCGTTCTTAAGATCTTTATACTCGTAATCAGGATACCTGGTAATAATATTCATTGAAAAGCACTTCGCCCCCAGGATCTCTAGGAGCTCTCTCGGAGGGCCTAGAGGGTTTACATTCACGCTAAAATCCTTCTCAACCCTCAGCCTTCCACCATGGATCCGCATATCTCCTCGGCCCTCAATAGATCCTCTAGGGTATCTATATCCATAAGCTCGGGGGAATAGCTATAGTCTATATCAACCCACCCCCACCCAGTAGCCTTTGCAAAAGATACGCCTATAGCCTCACAAACATTATTTCTACAAACCCTCATAGTAGCTATAGGCTCCGTAGCC
>BEWT01000012.1:87365-241103 GCA_003116855.1 Desulfurococcaceae archaeon AG1 | reverse complement strand
AAACTAAGGATCGAGGAGTAGGGTCTTGGAGGGGAGGGTGGGTAAGGCTCCTAGAAGGGGTAGGGCTGGGGTTCAGCAGGAGAGGGATTTAGCGTTAAGGCTATGGGAAATGGGTTTCGCAGTGATCAGGGCACCTGCTAGCGGTGCTAAGGCTAAGAGACTCCTCTACCCAGACTTAGTGGCAATAAGATCGGGGAAGATCTACGCGTTTGAGGTAAAAACAAGGATCAAGGAGGAGCCTATATATATAGAGAAGGAGCAGGTTGAGAAGCTAGTAGAATTCATAAAAAGATCTGGTGGGAAGGGATATATAGCAGTAAAGATCATAGGCTCTGCAGGAGGTTGGAAACTAGTCCCCCTAGAGATGCTGAAGAAAACAAAAAGCGGTAACTACAAGCTAGACGACGAGGCCCTCTCAAAAGCCGTGTCACTCAAATACCTACATGCAGAGGTTCTCGGAACCAAAGGCCTGGATCAATATATAGAGGAACAAACACAATCCTAGATCAGTTTAAAGCGATAAGCAATAGTCATTATATAGCTGGCTATAGCATTGAAACCCTAGATCCTATCATGAGACGCTACTAAGAGCATGCCCTCTCGTTTCCCAGTTATTAACCCTTTGGTATCCTCATAGGAGCTAGAAAGATGTCTTAGACTTTATATCAAGATAGTGCTCTCCTGATTGTGCGTCCTATCTCGTAGCCCAGTTTATGGTCTCCGAAGGCTGATATGTAGAAGGCGTTGTGTGCTACTTCTCTTGCTATGTTTTCTATAACCTCGATGTTTGTTTTCAGAAGCTCCTCTTTATCGATCCTCTCGCTTGAGAGGATCTTCGATATCTTCTCCGGGATCTTTATCCCAACCTTGTTTTGGAAGAAGCTGGCTATCTTTCTACTCATTATAGGTATGATCCCAAGGATCATTGGCATCTCCTCTCCCAGGAGATCTTTGGTCATTCTCCTAAACCTCCCAAGAATCTCTGGCTCGAACACAGGCTGTGTTATAACGATCTCGGCTCCAGCCCTCCTCTTAACCCTTAGCTTGAGGATCTCTGGCTCGAGGGGGCGTGCGTTTATATTAACCGAGCATGCTATTGCCATTCCCTCACCGCCTAGGCCAACTCTTCTGCCCAGGTGGTCTAAGCCGAGGTCTAGTATGAGTCTGGCTAGATAGATTATCCTTGGAGCATCTAGATCCCAGACGTCCTTGCCGCTATCATCAAGATCTCCTGTTGTTGCTACAATAGCATCTATCCCGCTGAGGGATGCTGCAAGGATCTCTGAGGCTATCTGGCTCCTATCCCTATTCCTAGCAGTAAGCTGTATGCTCACATGCATATCTCTATAGCTATTCTTAGCAATTGATGCATATGGTAGAGAGCTCGGGATAGGATAGCCCCCGGGGTTATCGACAAAATCGACACCATCGTATATAGAGGCTATACCCCTAAGCTCGCTGGGTATATTGAGGGGGCTTGAATAGGGCTTGGGCGTATATTCATACACCATGAAAACCCTCCCGCCAAGAATCTTCTCAACGGCTCCTCGGGGTCTTCTAGGTATTGGATAATAGTTATTGATCTTAAAACCAGAGTCCAGCTTGAGTGTGAACATCCTATCAACAGTCCCCCTCTTAATAGCCGTATAATAAGCCATGATCCAGACACAGGTTAGCCTCTCATCCTCACACACGGTATCTCTATAACCACCACAGGGCCCGTTGATCATCCTCTTTGGGCAGGTGTTCAAAAACAAAACCTATATTTAAAACACCTCGTAGTAATAAAAGCATAAAAACCAATGATAAATACCGTTCCACAGCGGGGCCCAGCCCCAGGCAACCTATGTGTGAACGTCATCGGGGGTGGGGTTCCCTGGGTCCGGGCCCCATATAATTAATAATATGGGAGGGGGTAAAAAACACGCTCTTTATTAACCAAAATAGGCTCGGATGATCTAGTGCTAGTTTGCATAACAAGAATCTTTGCCTTATTGGGAGGAGCAGGGTTAAAAGAGAGCAGGGATATGTGCCCCTACAGCAATGAAACCCGAATCCTTGGACTTTTATCTAGATCTCGTGGTCCTGGGGTATATAGGATATTACTAGGCCTGGCATGTGGGATATGCTCCATCTTAGGAACTGGTGTTCTGAGGCTCTGACGTTATGGTCTATTCTGAATCTCTTTCTAGCCCAGTCTATCGTTTCCTGGGTTATCTTGCCCTCTCCCTTGGATAGGGCCATTCTTATTAGTGCGTCTATCTCGGCGTTGCTCATCCATCTTGTTGCTCTCACTATCTCTTCCACGATCTTCTCATCTCTTGGTGCGTTGTATTTCTTCAATAGGTTCTCCACTATTGTTTTCCTAGCCTCTCTGTCTGGATAGCCTATGACTACTGCTACATCTATTCTCCCGGGTCTCAGTATTGCTGGGTCTATGAGTGTTGGTGTGTTTGATGTTAGTATTGTTAGTGGTCTTGTGCTTCTCTGGAGGAAGTTAAGGATCTGTGAGATCTCGCTTATATGGACTTCATGCACTGCCATTGTTCTGCTTAGAAGGAACTCTGCATCGTCTATAACCAGGGTTATGTCTGTTCTTTTCATTATGCTCTTCAAGATCCTGTCGAGGATCTTTTCTGTCATACCATACCACATAGATCTATAGACCGATGGCTTTAGATCTACAACCTTCTTTCCAAGGGACTGGGCTATGGCCTCGGCTAGAACGCTCTTACCAACGCCCGGGGGTCCCATGAGTATCACGCCCTTAGGTGCGAAGCTATAGCCCATCTTTATGGGCTTTATAATCATTGTCTCTAGATCTGAGACTAGGTTCTTGGGGAACATTGATAGGCTCCACTCGGGAGATCTTGTTGGTAGCTTTACAACGAAGGTCTCCATACCCTCTCTGATAACAACCTCGGCTCCCTCACTCTCGCCCCTCTCGCTTGTGACTATATAGATCGCTATGGGCATTCTAACTATCTCGTAGCTCTGGTATCCAAGCCCGTCTAGGAAGTTAATCACGGTGCTTGTGTTGAGCATCTTGTGAACCTTATTAACACTCTCGATCAGTATTCTCCTCTTCTCATCCTTATTCTCGAAGCTCTTCTGGGTTATCACAGCGATAACACTTCTAACAATTATTCTGGAGCAGTCGTGCTGGCATTTATTAGAACCAATGCCGAGGGCTATTATCCTGGGCTCTTCCTCAGAAGCGTCTACAAAGGCTAGGGCGACACCGAAGCCTTCTTCATCAACCTCCCTTATGGCTAGCGGGGCTACTGTTGATAAAAACCTAGCCAGCGCGTATGCAGAGACCGCCTCAAGATCTATATCCTCAAGCCTTGGAACGTCTAAGGACGCCCTGAAGATCCTTACCCCCTCATCGCTAGCCTCACTCTCAGCCAGTATGGAGCCGGCATGGTCTGCGAGCCTGTTTAATACGTTGTTAGCATCAAGTAGAGTTATCCTGATCCTCGAGGCTATCATCAAACCCTTATAACTCTTGCTCAGAGGCGATCTGACCTCGTAGGCTTTGTCGGCGCTGCTACCTCTTCTATCACCCAAAGCTGGTAAACACACCCCATATTTCGGTGTGCACAAACCCCTAATATACTTTCTATGATGTTTGTGGGATGCTTGTTACCATAGATGTTATAATGATCTGCTCTTGATATAACCCTGATATAGATATGGTGGAGTGATTAAGGAGACTAGAGAGGATCCTGGAGAGAACGATCGATCTGATAGAGGGTCATCCTTAGACACCCAGAGATCATTCACGAAGCGATAGCAAAACCACGCTGCGGAAAGATCTTGCTACAAAGAAAGAGAAGCCCTGAGAACAAGGATCACCAATATAAGGAATGCTGCTCTGCTTAGAAAGAGATCTTTTTGGTATAGCTGGGTTTTCCAGCACTTTAGTTTCGCTCTACTCTCTCACTTATATTTAGGTGGTCTTTTTCCTTGGGGGTTGTGTGGTTAGGGGTGTTTCGGGTCTTGTTATTTCTCTTGTTATGCTTGCTATTGTTATCCCTGTAGGTGTTGTTCTTGTTGAGAGGTCTAGGGGTGTTCTTAACACCCAGCCTTCTGTAGAGGTTCCATCTATGCTTAGGGTTTATGCTCTTGCTAATGGTTCTTCATGGCTTTTGGTTTTGATAAACTATGGTTATGTTGATTCATCTGTTGCTAGCCTTATCCTCTCAGACGGATCCTCTGTTAGGCTTGATATCTATATCCCAGCCCGCTCTGCAAGGACTCTCGAGATCTCTGTCTCTTCTAGACCCCTCTATATTGCTAGCAATAGTTCTTCGGGGGTTGTTTCTGTTGAGGTTGTTGGCTAGGGGCGAGGCTTCCTCTCTATATGGTGCTATAGTTATGTCCCTGATCCTTGTGATCTTTGCTTCTCTATACTCATCTGCTGTTGCTAATCTATCTAGGCAGGGTGAGGTCTATAGGGAAGCTTTTAGGGGTCTTCTAGAGGCTTCCTCAGAGAGTCTAGATCTCTATCTCAACTCAAGCTCTGGGGGTATCTATGCCTACACAGGATCCGGGGCTAGGATTATCTATATAGCTGCGTCTAACGGCTCATCGATAGTAATGGCTATGAATACATCTATAAATCTAGAGCCGGGATCCAGGGTTGAGGTTCTTTCAAAGGATCAGTTGCAGCAAATAGCATCCAGCAAGGGCTTCCTAGCAGTGTTTACCGAAAGGGGTAGGGTCTATATATATAGGTTTGGGGATGCTGTCAGTTCCTCCTCTATTGTGTTAAGCGCTGTTAAGGGGATCTACTATGCCATCAACACAGGCTTGACGGGCTATTCAGCATATTATTACCAGAACGGTGTGAGGATGAATATAACAACATATAGGTGGGATATCGACAATAGATACATAATATTCCAATCACCAATCGACGGGTATATATATCTCGAGGAAACCTCAGCAGAGCTCGGGATACTCAACACAACAAGCTGGTTCAACCCGCCGAGCGTTAGCTATCAGAAGCCGAGCGTGACGATAAGCTTCCCACCCCCATGGAGTGCTACGAGAACGCATGATCTATACTCCATACTCATGGATACTGTTAATTATTACTACGAACCAGCACTCGGTGTTAAGGTGGTCAGGCAGATCATAATAACCCCCTCAAGCGCTATAGGCAGCGTAGTTCTGCCAGACACATATCTCTCCTGGGGGGCAACATACACAGCTATCTTTACGCTAACCGATGTGCCTAGCGGTTGGAGCGTAGCTGTGACCACAAATAGGCTCTCGCCAGGCGATCTAGGAATTGTGGGGGCGTATACACTTATATGTTATTCCTTGGATAGATATATTTATTATAGACCTGTATGGGTAGCACAGGTAGCGAGCTATAGCAGCACCCCATCTTCTTTCTCAATATCCCTTGACATCCAAACACTATACATCCCAACAGATAGATCTTGCTACATCTACCCCCCATCCCCAGCACGACCCACCCACACATGGTACTACGAATTAACAGCATACGGACCAGCGAAAACCTATACCAACACAACCATCTATAAAAAACAAGACAGGCTTGTCACAGCAAGCAACGGAAACAAGATCTATTTCATAGACAATATATCGATACCCCAAACCAGGTAGAAAACACACGGTCGTTTAACCCACAGTCATTCCCACCACACCAAACCTTTCCCAATTCATGGAGATGCTTTCAAGAAAAGCAAAAACATATTACAAGCTTGCACCCACAAGGTCTATTCTTGCTACACTATAATCAGATGACTATTAAAGATACAGGGCTATATTATCCACACTGTGTGGAAATTGTATCAAAACATAGCTCTTTAAACTCCCCATAACCAGAGAAGCCTAAGCTTGTGGAGACGTTATCCATGGTATAGAGCCATGCAAACACCTAGATCTATTTATTTCATGGGCTCCGAACATTCAAGATCCTGGATCAATATTAAGATCTGAGCACATATGTGCTCACATATACACACAACCTTTTTATAGCCCTACCTCTAATACTCTAAACGAAGGTGACTAGATAGTGAGTAGAAGATCTCTCGATCTTGTTAGAAGAATAGTTGGAACAGCAATACTAGGAATAATAATAGCATCGATATTCGGAGTAGCACCAATACCACTCCTAACAAAACCACTGATAGCAAATGCCCAGGTAATAACTGCAGATAATATCTCCTACATAAACACATCTAGAGATGGCCCTCCATTCAACGGTAATATATACTATAACAACACAATGCAAATAAACATAACCTTCAAAGATTTCATAAATACAAGCGAATTCCCGAATGTAACCATAGGCCTGAGGGTTGTAGATCCTAGTGGTATCTCCATACTCTTCACATGCAATATAAACGCTACACCAGCTGTACCTGACGCCGCCTTTGTGAAACTATACAGCGTGTTCGTAAATATAAGTAATGACTCAAGTACTGTTAGCGTGACCTACTATAATGCAACATCAGCCCCAACACATTGTACCCCTTCAACTTTGCCAGCAATACCAGATAAAGCCGTCATAGAGATATTTAAAGACTCCGTTGTATTCAAGAGACTGACCTTCATTCATACAAACGCGTCTGACGTGAAAGGGATCCCAACATCTATATTCCAGGATATAGATATAAGCACGATCAACCTGACCGCAACCTTCGGCGACGTATCAAATACCTTTAACTTCACAGCACCAGATCTTAATAGAAATGTTAACATAAGTGACTCCTCAGTGATCTTCGTAGCATTTGGAAACGATACCAAGGGTTATACCCTAACTAACAAGATCGTTGTTCAGGAAGCATCACCTAACTCTGCAGTGTTTGGAAATAGTGCGATAAAAACACTAGGAGATCTTCTGAATGTATCAGCCCTAGGAGGCACGGTCTTCTTCAATAGTACTACCAATGCACTAAAGCCGGGTAGTTATAACATATCGCTACTAATACCTAAGACAAACTCAACACCACTCCCGCTAGACCTCACTCCCAACATCTCCGACCTCTCTGGCTTTGTATTCGATAGCTCGGTTAGAGCCAACTTCGATATTATTAATATAACAATAAGTGTGGTGCCTCCGCCTCTGATAGACATTACAGCTGATAGGGATTTCATACCAGCAACTACAGACTATAACATAACGATCAACGTGACAATAATAGATCCATCGGTAACAGATGCAAAAACCCAGGTGGTGTTTGGCGGGAATCTCAATGTCACGATCCTTAACTATACTAGTGTGGTTGTCCGAGCTAACCAGCAGTTGAATGCAACAGATCCGGTGGTAGTACATAAGCCTCCCTACGTATATGTGGCGATAAAGATCTACGGGTCTGTTGCTTTCTCAAACCCGAGCCAGGTTCTGAACGGCTTACTAAAGATAGACTATAAGTCACCCTCAGGGCCGAGTAAAAGTATAAGTATACCTATAAAGGCTGTTGATGTTTCAATAAGTGTTAACGGAACATCCTCTGTTAACGTTATATATGGCAATGTTATAAGCATAACTGTTGTGAACCCCGCAGCCGATACAGACCGCTCACAGATAGATCAGCTTAATGTTACCGTCATAGGTAATGGTGTAACTACTGTACTAACACTTAACGAGACAGCTCCAGGCTCTGGAGTGTTCACAAGTCTTGTGCAGGTTGGTAACGAAACAGATATATTCGCACTCCCAGGTGGTGTTATTACGTTTAGGTATGTGCACAACTCATCTATAGAGACGCCCATTATAGCTACGAACTGGTCGAGCAAAACGGTGACAGCTAGCGCTAAGGTTCTAGCTACAGAAGGCTTTATAGCAAGCCCTGCTGATGGTAGCAAGATAGGGTCTCGAGCTGTTCTTAACATAACTATAGTAGATCCTGATAGGAATACTAATATAAATAGCTCGGATAGTATAAGCTACAGCATTAGGTTCTGGAATGGAACCATCGTATCAGGTTACACAGCTAGTGAGACTGGGAGGAGTACAGGCGTGTTTAACGATACTATTAGTATAAGCTCTCTAGGAGATCCTAGAGAGCTGATAGGAAATTGGATAGATATAATATACACAGATCTATATACACCCACAGGGCCTGTTGCAAAGATATCCAGGGTATTCATCATAAGCTTTGATGGTGTTGTAAAGCTTGACAAAACATTCTACATGCCTGGCGATGTTATAAACATAAGCGTTACAGATCTTGACGAAGTAGGGCGAGGAACACTTAAAGTTAGGGTTAACTCTACCAGCGATATTACCGGGAAGGAAGTAACACTGATCGAGCTACCCCCAGGTTCCGGAGTATTTATAGGCTATATACTAGTCTCTAGCGACCCAGCCCAGTTCACCAATCCTAATGTGATATTTGCCAAGCCTGGCGACACAGTAACCGTTATATATACAGATGAGTTCCCAGCAGACTATGCCCAAACAAAGAAAGCTAAGGACTTTGTTGCTAGCGCGGCTGTCGGGCAGATATCGCCCACACCCGTAGTATTGCCACAGCCTGAGCAGGTGTCTATAGTCTATCCAAACGGTACTCCTGCCACAACGCCTCTGCCGGTGAACACGCTCCTGATATTCCTCATAACAATAAACAACACCAACCCAACACCGATATCGCCTGTAGTTATATTCACAGTGCTTGATGCTAATGGCGAGGTTAAGGTTCTGCAGGTGCAGATTCCAACAATACCTGGTGGCGGGTCTGTGACTGTCGGGTTCAGCTATACATTCACACAGCCTGGTAACTATACCGTGAGGATAGTTGCTATCAAGAGCCTGCAAGACCCAACACCTCTGGCTGGTACTAAGTTCGAGTTCACAGTAACTGTTGCTGGTAGCGGATCACCCGGTTCATCCGGATCATCGACAGTTGCTGCTTACCAAGACTACAGGGCTAGGGAGAGGCTGTGAATCCAGAGGTGGTTCTGATGATGAAGAGAATGACTAAGGCCGCCCTTGTAATGATCGCTGCCATTATGCTGGCAGCTATAGCCTCTACAGCATTTGCACAGCTAGCAGTAGCTACAGATAAGCCCAGATACTTCTATGGAGAGACGGTAACGATAACGGTGACTGGAGCAATTCCAGGCGTGCCTCTCTCAGTATCTGTATATAATCCAAACAACCAGCTAGTATACATTGACTTCCCAACAGTAAAACCCGACGGGACAGCATCTACGAGCTTCAAACTACCAAGTAGCGAGACAGGTGATTATCCTCGCGGAACATATAAAGCGGTAGCAGTACAGGGTAGTGTTAGAGCTGAGGCAACATTCGAAGTAACACTACCGCCACCACCGGCTGCAATAATAGTGGGCAGAGTAGTTGACGAGAAAAACAACCCTGTAGAGGGTGCTATTGTAAGGCTCGTGGGAACCGTCTACTCTACAACAACAGGTGCTGACGGTAGCTTTAGCATAAACGTCGCTCCAGGTAGCTACACATTGAAGGTATCTGCTCTAGACTATCTAAGCGTGTCTCGCAGCATTACAGCCAGCGCTGGAATCAATGATGTTGGTACGATAACAATAACATCCCTAGAAAGTATAATATCACAGCTGCAGCAACAGAATGCCAACCTATCATCACAGCTAGCAGCTGTGCAAGCACAGCTGCAAGCCTTAGAGGCACAGCTATCTGCAATATCTACACAGACAAGCGCTATTGTATCAGCCCTCCAGCAGCTCAACACAAGCATCTCAGCACTACAAGCACAGGTGGCAAGTCTCACACAGCAGTTCCAGGCAGCACAGGCAGCACTCACAGTAGCCCTAGGCAATATATCCTCAAAGCTTGACTCGATATCAAGCGATCTAGCAGGCGTCGCGTCAGCCATAGCCGATATAAGGGCTAGGATAGCTGTTCTAGACGATCTCAGAGCAACTGTTAACGGTCTGAGAACAGATATAACTGGTATGAGAACAGATATAGCTACACTGCTAACAGGGCAGAGAGAGCTTTCAGGCAAGATAGACACACTATCAGGGAGGCTTGACACTGTTGCCTCCGACCTGAGGGGCTCGATAACCTCTGCTAGAGACGCACTATCATCCGCAATAGCTAATGTTAACTCCGGGCTCGATACTGTTAGCAGGGATCTCAGTGGCAAGATAGACAGCGTTAACGCCAACGTTGGCGGGTTAATGGCACCCATAGTGGTTGCGATAGTACTAGCTCTGTTAGCATTCGTATTCGCCCTGCTAACATTCCTCCAGGTAAGGAAGGCTGTTGCTGCAAAGTAGTGTTTTTAAACGAAATATGTTTTTTCTCCTCAATATTTCTCCTCTATCCTGTTCACCTATTTAATCTATGATTCTGTTTGATCGTAGATAGAGTTATTCCTTCAGGCTTGCTCCTAACTTATAAGCGATTCCTGAGAATGATCTCTGGAGAATGGCTTGCCCAGAGAGGATGCCTGGAGAATAGCTCTAGAGATCCTGGAGAGGATCAGACCCTCTGAGGAGGAGATCAGGAAAGCCTATAGGATCTATGATTTTATCAGGGAGAGGCTATCAGAGGTTTTTAGAGATGGTTTCTCCATAGATCTCTACGGATCTATAGCTAAGGGGACAGCCATCTCGGGGGATCTGGATCTAGATATCTTTATCCTAATCCCGAGAGAGCTTGGGAGGAAATGGATCAGGGATAACTTTGTAAGGCTTGCTAGAAAAGCCCTGAGCGATATAGAGGTTGAGGAGAGATATGCAGAGCACCCATACCTCAGGGCAAGGATAGAGGGTTTCGAAGCCGATATAGTTCCCGCTATAAAGATTGAGAAGGCCTCAGAAGCTCTAACAGCAGCTGATAGAACACCATTCCACACAGAATATGTTAGGAGAATGCTTAGGGAGGATCTCAAGGACCATGTGAGGCTGCTTAAGAAGTTCATGAAGGGTGTCGAGGTATATGGTGCTGAGATAAAGGTCGGCGGCTTCTCAGGATATGTTGCGGAGCTACTCATAATAAGCTATGGAGGCTTCCTAGATGTTCTTGAGAAAGCCTCTAGATGGAGACCCCCGGTAGTCATAATACCCCCAGGGGCCGAGGATAAGATCTCTGTGGATGAGGCTAGAAGGCTCTTCAAAGGATCAGCACTCATAATACCAGACCCGGTCGATGTTAGGAGAAACGCGGGAGCTGCTGTTACTATTAAGAGCCTCTCAAGCTTCATCCTAGCCTCAAAACTATATCTAGAAAAGCCAGGAAGGTTCTTCTTCGAACCGCCTGAGATCAGCGAGGATCGCCTTAAAACGGTTCTCTCGAAGCAGAGGGAGAGGGGGTCGTGTATAGTTGCTATTCAGCTAAGGCTCGGGCAAAATGCTCCAGACAATATATGGGGGGAGATTAAGAGCCTATCGAGAAGAATATATAATATACTATCATCAGAGAACTACCCAGTACTTAGGAGAGACGAGTACTGGGATGAGGCTTCTAACAAGGCTCTAATAATCCTAGAACTCCTCTCATGCAGCCCAGAAGAACCGATCCATGTGGAGGGGCCTCCTGCGAATGTCGATAACTCCCTAGAGTTTATAGAGAAACAACTATCAATGGGAGAAGGCTTCTGGATAGACGATCATGGAAGGCTCCACGGGGTTAGGAAGAGAAATAGATCTGTTATAGAGGCTATAGAGAGGATCACAAGCACAGCCCCACTACCGAGGGATATAATAGGGATTGACAGGATCTACCTAGACCCAGAAGAGATCCTGAAAACCTGGGAGGGAAGCAAGGGTTTCAAAGAATGGCTAGCATGCTTCCTAGCATCGCTCCCAAGATACCTTATAGATCTCCAAACAAGCCGGAGCAATTACTCACCTAGGGCTTGAGAGAGCCACTACTCTGAGATCGGAATATATAGGTCCCCTAGGGGTTAGTGTGCTCTTCTTGAGAACAACCTTGGTGACTGGGGATAATCCAAACTCTAGATCTATGTTCTCCTCGATATATCTTGAGAGGATATCGAGATTAGACCTACCCCTAACCCTAGCAATGGTTATGTGGGGGTGGAAAGCATGCTCATCTTCATGAACCCTAAGCCCTCTAAGACCTCTGTCAAGAGCGCTCCTCATAGACCTGAGGATCTCGCTCCCATCAGCGACACCAACCCAGACAACCCTGGGGTTCTTAGTATTTGGAAAAGCCCCCAGCCCCCTAACCCTCATTACAAAAGATCCGAAGGATGAGAGCTCGTCAACAGCTCTATATATGCTTGGAACCAATGAATCCTCAACATCGCCGAGAAACCTTAGCGTGAGGTGTATGTTCTCATCCTCAACAGGCTTTAGATCAACACCCAAACCAGAGATCCTATCCCTAACCCCAATAATCCTCGAAAGCGTAGAGTTATCCTCGATCTCGATAGCGACAAATAGCCTTGGCAAGGCTAGTCCTCTCCAGCCCTAGCCCCGACCCTCTCCTCCTCATCAATGATCCTTAATAGATAGTATGTGTTAACACCCCAAACCACGAGGATCGCAGCAACAGCTGCTATTACAAGGGCTATGTTGATCTCGTGGATAAAGATAAATATAGCTCCAAAAACAGCCGACATTATGAGGGCTGTTAACACTAGACCCAACACATAGAGCCTGATCCTTGATAGAGTCATGAGACCCCAAGGGCTTATAGAAATAGAGGCTTATAACCATTATAGATGCTAAACATATCTACCCTAGAGTGATATAGATTCTAGGTGGAGTATGGGTAGAAAAGCACTGCCAATCATAGCGTTGCTAAGTTTCTTCCTAGTAGGAGTTCCACTACTTGTCTCGATAATGATAAGGCTGGGGATAGATAGAGGGGTCTTGTCGGATTTCATAGCATTCTGCGCCTCACTGCTAGGGATAAACAGGGTTGGTGTTGCCGGCATGGCGTCGGAGATAATGTTAACAATAGCCCTCATAGGAGGAGTAGCCGTAGCAGTACTATATATCTACGAAGCCGTGTTCGGTGAAGAGACCGAGGCTGTTAGTAGATAATTCTATAAGGATCTATATAACTATATTCAGATCTTTAAGAACATTTATATAATTCTCAGCAGGCTTATGCATGGTGGTTCGTTATAGAGAAGCGAAAGCTATTAATACTAGCAGTAATTGCGGTGGTAATAGCATCCGCATCACTATACCTTGCAACACCATATCTAGCAGCACCATCCATAGAGATCCATGATCCCTATGGAAAGATAACGCCAAAGGTGATAGGCGTCTATATGATGATCCATAACCACGGGTTTGGGCAGGACTGCTTGGTAGGGGTTGAGATGATAAGCCCTATGAAAATGAAGGCAGAGATCCATAGAACGGTTATGAGCAACGGTGTAGCTAGGATGGAGCCTGTGGATTCTATATGCATACCAGGTAGATCAGAGGCTAGGTTAGAACCTGGAGGATACCACATCATGATCATGGGGAACTATACAGAGATGATGGATAGTATAAAGGAGATAGTATTGGTACTCCACTTCCAGAGAAGCGGCGATATAAGGATAACAGTCCCGATAAAAGAGACAGCCCAAGGGAGTATGCATACCCACTAGCACTCCTAGAGAGAACTGGAGAGGGTTTTTAGAACCAACTCCCTATACATGGGGATCTGCCATGCATAATACCTACCAACACCTATCTCGAGATCCTGTTCAACCCTATCTCCATAGATCGTGAGCCCTAGCTCTATGATCATGTTCTCTTCAACTAGAAAATCTATTAGAGCCTCAACATCAGAGCCTTTAGCCTCATCTAGATAGGCTATATCCATCGCAGCCCTTCTCAACAGGTCTCCAAGCCCCATGTTAACAGCTCTTCTAACAATCCTCCTAACCCTATCATAGTGATCCCTGGTCATTGATTCAAGATCCCATGAGTACATCTTAACAAGCTCCCACAGCTTTCTGGGATTGCCTCCCAGGAGTCTCCACGTATCGCTAAAGCTAACACTCTCGGGCGGGTTAAGCCTTCTAAAAAGATCCTCGAACGAGTCTTTAGAGAGATTCCACACAAGCATCGGTCTAGATACATACGTGTGTCTAGAAACTTCTCTAAGACTAGTACCCTCGCTTGTAGTGACCACTACGTTTAGAAAACCCAGCCCGTATCTAGGAGGAGCTTCTTGTATATAGTTATAGAGGCTTTTCAGAATATTAGCCAGCGTCCTAAGATCCCCCACACCTCGTGTGAGATCATCGTACACCAGGATAAGACCCTTACCTCTAACCTCCTCTCTGGTCATAGCCCTAGCCGCTATATCTGCTAGGAATGAGAGGCTTACCGAGAGCACATCCTCATAGTTGAGAGACATATTAAGGGATCTAATAGTGTCTAGAAATGCTGAGATAAACCTATTATGACTAACTAGAGAGGATCTAAGGATCGAGTCAAGATCAACAGCCCTCCTAGCATCATAACCACTAAAATCCACATAGAGAGCAATAACATCACTTCTACCCCTAGACCTTGTAACAAACTCCCTCAGGAGGCGTGATTTACCGCAACCCTCGGGTCCGTAGAGATATATGGGTAGAGGTCTATAGCTGGTTACAAGATTCTCCAGAGCTCTGAGCTCTCTATCCCTGTCAACGAATGGTGGCTCAAGCATCACCTCATATCCTTATCATTATCACTACGAAGGCTAATAGCTAAGCATTTTATCAGAGATCTGGTGGAAAGGTACTTGAACCTTCGTGTAGCATTAAATCTAGATACCCACCGACTCCTCCTATAGAAAACAACGCAGGCTTTGTTTCATCACGATCTGCAAGACGGTATATTTTGTAATAAGACTGTATCGATTCATATCGAGATATATTTAATTGGATAAAATATAATAAGATTCGTATATGATTGTCTATACAAAGCTATTCTGTAAATGTTAGATGGCACCTAAAAAGTTAGGTTGCCACTATATGCTTTTTGACCGGTCGTGGATCTGGGGATTGATATGATATATAGGAATGGACTAGGTTTTATAGCACTACTGGCATCGCTAATAGTGTTATCAATAGCAAGCTCCACTATAGAGGCTTTTAGAAGCGATTACAAACCTGGCTATGAGCTGCCTCCAACAAGCTTTGTACCCCCTGGTACTGAGCCTAACAAGAGGTTTGTTATAGAGCTCTACAGAACCAAGGTTGTTATAGGCGATGGGATTGTGCTCGACACATTCACAATAAATGGTACTGTGCCAGGGCCTACTATAGTTGTTGAAGAGGGAGATATAGTTGAGCTCATCGTTGTTAACAAGGATGATGTAGCCCACGGTCTCTCAGTGCATGCGATCTATAGGGCGACATCACCATTTATAGGTAACGTAGCTCCCGGCGCTACCAAGAGAATCATATTCAATGCAAGCTATCCCGGGGTTTATATGTATCACTGCGCCCCAGGGGGTCAGGGGATCTTTGTACACACGATGTCAGGCCAGTATGGTATGATCGTTGTCAAGCCTAAGATCTATAAATACAAGCTAGAAGAGATCCTTGGTAGAGAGCCAGATATCGAGATCTATCTAATCCAGCACGAGATCTATGGAAGCGGGGCTGACTTCGTAACAGCAAAGCCCCTCTATGTTCTATTCAACGGATATATAGCAAGGTATCTTAACAATCCAATAATGGCTAGACCAGGCGACTATGTAAGGATATACTTCCTAAATGTAGGACCCAACCTAGTATCGACATTCCATCTAGTGGGCATAGTATGGGACTTCGCATATTACCAAGGACATCCACTGAACATTATATACGGTGGCCAGACAGTACTCGCAGGACCCAGCGATTCATGGGTTGTCGAGTTCAGAGTTCCCGAAGAAGGGCCCTATGCTATAGTGACCCACGTGTTTAACCAGCCTGTGAGAGGAGCTATAGGTCTGCTTAAGGCTAGCAAAGATGCTAATAGAACAAGTATTGTGGATGCCCAAGGCCCCAAGCTACCAATACCTGAGAAGCCCGTGAGAATCATAGACCCATTCGGCCTAGGATCTCCAGAGATAGACACACCAGTATATGGTGAGGGAACAGTATATGTAAGGATAATAGGTAACTCATACTATCCAAAGAGGCTTGTCATACCTGAAGGCACAACCGTAGTGTGGATCAACGAGGATATAATAAGCCTGCCAGGAGCAGGAGGAGAGCTTATAGGGCTTCACGATGTGGTTATCCGCATGGGGGACGAGACGATCAAATCACCTCTCCTAAAACACGGCGAGAGCTGGTCATACACATTCACAAAAGCAGGTGTATATAGAATCGGTGGAGCCCAGCTCCAGACATACAAGAACTTCGTCCCAATAGTCACAGAGAACTCAGACCTCTATAGCTACCTATGCTCCATACACCCATACATGACTGGAGAAATAGTAGTTGTACCAAAGAGCAAGCTACAGCTAGTCGAGCAACCCATAAGCCAAGCACAGCAGAGCCAGATAACAACACAGAGCGGGGCTCAAAGCATCCAGAGCCCATTAATCGTGGCAGCCCTGATCATAGCTGTCCTCGCACTAATAACAACAATCCTGGTAATAGCTAGAAGAAAAGGGTAGGGGTTCGAGCGCCCCAACCACCCAGGATCATTATAACTACTTTTTCCACCTCAATTAATTAGAGTTCCATCTTAGTTCTTTTTAGGTTCTCGATACATTTTCCAAATCTATTTAGAGATCCATAGTATTTCCCAGCAATATATCCTCTCCTTATCGCTGAGGCTATCGACGGCTGCTCCCTCCTAAACTCGCTGATCACGAGATCGTATTTAGACCCCTCACCACTCTCTTCGATAAATATGACACCCAGCTCTGTTAGTTTTTTCTCCATTAGAAAAGCCCTGCTTCTCTCAAGATCCCTCAGGCTTCTCCTAGTCATATAAACCTCGTTATACTTGGCAAGCTCGAATGCGTAGTCGTGGTATGGGTAGAGGTTGCTGTCTATCAAGATCCTTCCACCCTTGATCTCGGGCATTTTCGGGGGCTCCTCCTCGGGTACAGCATATATGCAGTCTTCATCCTCCTCGCATCTCTTCTCAACACCGAGCACGATCTTTACACCAAGCATTCTTAAAGTCTTCTCATAATAATCGACCAACAGTCCAAACTCCCTAGCCTTATAGGGATCTCTGTATAGGTTGAGCTGCCCGCCAAGCCTATGGCTCTTCTCATACAGCGTAACATCGAAACCCCTTAGAGCAAGGATCCTGGCTGCTTCTAATCCCATAAGACCACCCCCGATTACAGAAACCTCTCCAGAACCTCTCTCTAGGTGTGAGAATGCTTCCCAGCCGAGCTCTGGGTTCACATCACATCTAACCTCGCTTAGTGTTATAGCCCTGCATAGCTGGTTACACCTTATACATGGTCTTATTGGGAGCCTCCTGGCTACTTTAGCAGGCCATGCTGGGTCTGCTAGGAGCTGTCTTCCAAGCACAACCATGTCGGCTACCTCGAGAACCCGGAGAGCGTCTTCGGGATCTATTACCGAGCCTACTAGAAGGAGGGGGAGTTTCGTAACCCTCCTAACGATCTTGGCATCCTCTATAAGCGGTGTTCTCGGCATATAGAACGGCATTGACGACGCTATAGGCCCGTCTCTCCCTGCTGAAAGGTGGATATAGTCGAGACCAGCTTCCTTCTCAAGTCTAGAGACTATCTCGGCAACCATTTGCGGATTAAGACCCTGTGGATCGAACTCAGTCACACTAAGCCTTATACCTATTGGTATCGATACCCTCGATCTCATTTCCTCAACAAGCTCGACGACAAACCTGACCCCATCTCTATAGGCATCGCTCCTCTTGTTAGTAGCTGGTGAGAGGAACTGGGCGACGAGGTATCCATGGGCGCCGTGGATCTCTATCCCATCAAACCCGGATCTCTCAGCCCTGAGGGCTGCCTCTGCAAAGTCCCTCTTAACCCTAGCTATATCCTCCAGACTCATCTCCCTAACATCATCCAGCAGCGGTATTGGCGATGGCGCTATAGGAGTATTACCCCATATGATGTTCCTTCTAGTCTTTCTGCCAGCATGGACTAGCTGGACAAAGATTCTTGAGCCATGGGCTTTAACAGCCTCGGTGAGTCTCCTGAACTTCGGTATAAGCTCGTCTGAGTAGAGGCCGAGCTGGTTTAGAGAGCCTCTGGCATCGATTCTATTAACATAGGTGTATTCTGTGAATATTAGACCAACACCGCCCTTAGCCCTCTCAGCTAGATAGGCTATGTGGGCATCGCTTGGGTAACCCTCTGGAGTTGCTAGGTTTGATATCATGGGGGCCATGGCTATCCTATTCCTGATCCTAACACTACCAATGGTTATACTTGAGAACAGCTTCTCTGTACTCATTTCCAGCACCTCAGTGATATAGCCGAGCCGCTCATAAATATTTACCACCACCCTAGAGCTTGTTCCCTTTGCATCAGTATGGTTACAAGCATTAAAACAAGGTTAGAGCTATATATGGGCTATAAGGCTATAGTTATGTTAACACAGGCTTTGGTATTATCTCTTGCGCTCTTTATCGCTGGGTATCACTCATAACACCTATAGAGGGTGTTTTTAACAATATTTTCTCTCTCTTATGCTAAGAATCGGTAGGGATGCTCATGCTATCGAGCATAATAGATGCTGAGCTGCGTGGTCTGAGGAGCAAGATCCTTGAGGGTATGGAGCTTTACAAGAGGATCGAGATCTCTAACAAGCCCAGATGGATCGAGATCCGGAATATTAGGAGAAGCACCGCAGTAGCCTCTGACTCATCTTTTACAGGGATCCTTACTAGATATGCATATATATATGGCATAAGAGCTTTCTCGTCTCTCTTCACGGGAGTTGCTGAGGATACTATAAGGTTTTCTAAATATCTTGCTAAATTCGATCTCATAGGCCCCCTAGTTCTTTATGCCGATAACAAGGTGAAAGAGATCTCTCCGGGGATTGGGAGAAAGGCTGTTACACATATAGCCAAAGATCTTGAGGTGAAGGCTGCTAAGCACGTTATAGAATCAATAAAAGAACCGCCAGATCTCATCCTCTTCGACGGCTCGCTGAGATCTTTTCTATATAGTAGGTTTAGAGGAAGCACAGCTTTCTCAGAAGATATGAGGAGAGGTTTAGAGGAAAGGGTTGAGACCTTAAAGAACCTCCAGAGATCCTCGAAACTGGTCTTTATATCAAAGACCCACTCTAGACATGTCCTCTACAAATACCTCGAGCCAAAGCTCGATGGAAAGCCGATAGTGATCCCTGACTATGCGTTAATAGGCAAGATCCTCGAAAGCTCTGGAGGCAGGCCAGGCTTCATAGAGCCTATAAAGATCTCTAACGAGGTTGAGGGGATCACGTATACACTAACCTATGCAATTCTATCTAGAGGAGCACCGGCGTATCAGATAACAATCCCAGGGGATCTTGGTGTAGACCAAGTAGCCGAGATCCTCGAGATGCTTAGATACCACAGCATCCCCGGATATCCCGAACCACTTAGGCAGTGCCATCTCCACAGCAAGATCCAGAGGGGCGAGTTTATCAAACTCCTAAACGCCTATGGAGCTCTGCTTGAAACTGGGAGAGAGGTTCTGGGGGAGGTGTGATCATGAGTCTCCCTATCCTCGGAAGGGTTCTTAGATCCGATTCCCCTTCATTCTGCTGGGTTTACTCAGACTCTCCAGCACCGCTGGGAACCTATGTATATACCGAGTTCAGCGTGATCGATAGGGCCACGGGATCCCGCATTGCTAGAAGGGTTATAGGTATTGTTTCGAACAGCAGTTACTCACCATTAATGGAGAGACCAGCCCTAACAGATCTTAGGGAGGATATACCCCACGACTACAGGGTTCCATCTATATCAACAATCCTTGTCTATGTAGTAGCCGATATCACAGACAAGAGGCCTGAGACCCCTAGATATCCAATACCTCCTGGAACACCTATACACCCAGCCCCGCCAGAGGCGTTAAGAATTCTCTACACACCCCCGCGTGAGGGTTATATAAAAATAGGATTCCTCTCCGAATATAGAGGAATAGAGATAGGTGTTAGTGTTAACGAGCTATCGAGGCACTTCCTAATAGCAGGAGCTACGGGGTCTGGTAAGAGCAATACCGTAGCTATCCTAGCCGACAGGCTCTCTCAGATCGGTGCCCCTGTAATAATATTCGATGTCCATGGAGAATATGTTGGTCTTGAGCCAGAGGATAAGAATCCCTCGAGGGTTGTGGAGCGTGAAGCCACTATCAGCCCTTACAAAATCCCGCCAAAGATTCTTGCATCAATGATCGTGAGGGAGGCTGCAGCGACAAAGCAGAGAAGGCTTCTGAGGAGGGCGCTTAGAAGACTCAATAAAGCTATAGAAGAGAAAACCTCTAAAGAGGGGTTAGGTCTCTCGATAGCTGTTGAGAGGCTTTATGAGGAGAGAAAGATCCATGGTCTTGTAGACGCCGAAGATGAGGAAGCAGTCCTCGAGGTAAAGGATAAGTATCTAGCGCTACTCCTAAAAGAGATAGAGATCGTAGCGAGAGAGCGTAACTACGAGAAGAGAATAGTGGAAAGCACTGTGGATAAGGTTGAGGAGTTCTTCGAAACATCGCCAATAGATCTCGAAGCACCAAGGATCACTGATCTTATAGAGCCTGGCAAGGTGATAGTTATCAATGTCTCGGAATTAAGCGATGAGGAGAAGTCATGGATCCTGAGACTATATGCAGATAACCTCCTAGCATACCTCAAAGAAGGGGGTGCCTCGTTTAGACTAGGATCATCAAAGATGCCTGTCGTATTCATAGTTGAGGAGGCACCCCTCTTTCTCCCAGCAAACGCCTCAACACCTGCTAAGGATAGTCTCCAGAGGTTTGCGAGGGAGGGGAGGAAGTTCGGTGGTGTGCTGGGTATTGTTAGCCAGAGACCAAGATCTCTGGATCCTAATGTGGCTTCACAGCTACAGAACTTCGTGTTCTTGAAGCTTGTCCAGGAGGAGGATGTTAGGGCTGTTATGAATATAGCAGACTCTCTCGAAGAGAGTTTAGCAGGCATACTGCCAAGCCTTCCCAAGGGAAGGGCTATAGTTATGGGTGAGTGGGTCGGTAGATTCCCTGTTCTTGTAGATATAGATGAGCATAGGGGTAAGAGGAGAGGGGCTACACCTGATCTCTATGGGATATGGAGCTCAGGCTCTGGTTCTCGTGGAAGGGTTATTGAGGAGAAATTCAAAATAGATGTCTAGCCTAAATATTATGTGGATGTTTGGTGGCTTCTTTGAAGATCCTCCATATATCTGACACACATCTCGGTGCAAGGCCGAGGGGGTCTATTGAGAGGGAGAGGGATATATACGACGTCTTCCTCGAGATCATAGACATAGCTATAGAGAACAGGGTAGACGCGGTTCTACATGCTGGCGACATGTTCCACAGCGCAGAGCTCTTCCCAGCACCATATATATACGCTATAGCCGGTCTAGACAGGCTTAGGCAGGCTGGCATAGCCTTCTACATCGTTGCTGGTAACCATGATGCTGCCAAGCCTACTAGGAATAGCCCTCTAGAGCTTCTTGGAAGACTGGGTTATGCTAAGGTGTTATCGGATCATGGAGAACCTGGTTTTGACAAGATTGTTGGGAGGTCTGGAGATGTTGTTGAGATCCATGGTTACTCCTATAAAGCGTTGGATCACCTTCTCAGCCAGGGATCAAGGCCAAAGCCTGGCTCAATACTCCTAGCCCATGTAAGGCTATGTGATGCCTGGTCACAGCGTTATGGAAGGGATCAGAGCATATGTTCATCTGAGAAGGACTTCATACCAACGATCCAGAGGCTTCCCAAAGGCTTCTCATACTATGCTCTAGGAGATCTCCATAAAAGCTGGAGAAACATCTACGAAGGCTCTCCAATAATATACCCAGGATCTCCTGAAGCGATATCTAGGGATGATTATGAGGAGCGGAAAGTAGTCTTTCTAGTAGAGATCGATAGAGGGCGCGTGGATGTTAAGGAGATACCTTTGAAGAAGGTAAGACCGTGGATAAATATAGAGGCTAGAGATTACCAAGAGGCTATTAAGATCATATCAACGGATCTCGAGAGTGCTGTGAAGAGATACGCCAAACCCCCCATAGTGGTTCTAAAGATCAAGAGCCCTCTATCCAGGAACGAAAGGATCAATGTAGTCAGGGTTCTCGACAGCTTAGTGGAGGCTAAGAAGATCCTGAGGTATGAGGGGCCTGAGATAGAGGTTCCGCAGACCAGGGAGGGTCTTGGGATTGGTGGGAGGGAGATCCTCCAGACCCAGTTGAGTATTGAGAGGGCTGTTGAGAAGCTCTTCTCAGATCCTGATGTTAGAAGGTTTATGGTCGATGAGATTATTAGGGGTGAGCTAGATCCAGACAAGATTCTCTCGAGACTCGTGGATCAGGGCCTTGTGAACAAGATCCTCAACGAGCCTGAGATAAGGAGACACCTACAACTAGGAGTCTCTAGAAATCTGGGTGGTAGGCTATGATTATAAAGAGGATCTATATGGAGAACCTGTTCTCACATAGAAAGACAGAGATAAGCTTTGATAGGGGTCTCACAGCAATAGTGGGTCCCAATGGTGCTGGTAAGAGCTCAATAATAGAGGCGATCTTTCTAGCTCTTTTCGACAGTGGCTCGCAAATGTCCCACGAGATCCTTAGGACTGGGAGGAGTAAGAGGGGAATCGTTAGGATCGGTGCTAATGGAGCCTTAATCATACTCGAGTTCGAGGTCGGTGGCAAGCTATACAGGGTTAGGAGGGAGTATGATGCTGATGGGGGTAGTCTGCTCCACACCCTCTCAGAGGTTATTGGTGATAGTGAGAGGGTACTGGCTAGAGGGGTTTCTGATGTTACTAAATATATCTCTAAAATCCTCGGTGCTGAGGATCCAAGGATCTTCACGTCAACGATCTTCTCTAGACAGGATATGCTCAGCCAGATCCTGGAAATGCCTCCCAGCGAGAGGAAGTCAAAGATCCTGAGCCTCCTCGGTCTTAAAGATCTCGAGGAAGCGAGGGATCTTGCCAGAGAGACTGCTAACAAGGCTGAAAGGATCCTTGGAGAGCTCAGCAGTTACGAAGCAAATCTCAAGAGGCTTAGAGAGGCGCTTGTAAAAGATAGGGAGGAGAGGCAGAGGCTCGCATCTGTTCTCGAGGCAGAGGTTAGGAAGGTCTCTGAGCTTGAGACCAGGAGGGATGAGATAGCATCTAGACTGGGCGTTTTAGAAAGGATCCTAGAGATCTCTAGGGAGATAGAGACCCTCGAAAGGGCTGAAAGGGATGTTAAGGATCTTGAGAACGAGATCAGGGAGGTGGATACCCGGCTAGGCCTTCTAAAAAGTGTGGGATTGGATCTAGAGGCTGTTAGGAAGCTAAGCACAGCCTATAGATCATCGTATGAGTGTATTAAGAGGGAGGAACAGTTGAGGAAGAAGATCAAGTTCTACGAAGAATCTATAGATAGGATCAGGCTCGAGATCTATTCTGAGAGTATTAGGAGGGATCTTGAGGACCTTGGAATAGATCCTGGGCTTCATCCAGATGGGATCTTGGCCAAGCTTGAGGGACTTATAGACGTCATGGCAAGAAGGCTCGGCGAGATCAGGGGTTTACTCGATATGTATAGAAAGCTATACGAAATAAAACCCGAGGGTAATAAGTGCCCCTTCTGCGGTAGAGACCTGGATCTCGATACCCTGAGCCATATCTCGGAGAAACACAAGCTCGAGATTGATAGACTTGAGGATGAGGAGAAAAGGGTTAGAAGCAGTATTGAGAAGGCTAAAGCAGCTAGATCGAGGATCGAGACTGGTTTGAGAGAGCTTAAAAACCATCTAGAGAAGCTTGAGGAGAGTTTGAGAGAGCTTGAGGAGGTCGAGAAGTGCGCTAACAATGGTAGAGAGATATGTGTATCGCTAGCCAACAAGCTAAGGAATATCGGGTATCAGAGGAGCTTAGATGCGGAATGCCAAGAACTCCTAGAAGGGATCGAGGGTGAAGTGAGAAGACTGATCGAGAGGAGAGAGGTTCTTGAAAAGAGGCTGAGGGATGCGAGAAGCCTTTACGATTCATCAAAGCTTGATAGCCTTAGAAGAGAAATTGAAGAGATTATTAAGAGCAATCAGTGGCTTAGAGAGAACACTAGCTATAGCGCTCTGAAAGCTTCTCTAGAGAGGGAGCGGGATAAGATCCAGGGGGAAATAGAGGCGCTCAGAACAAGGATAGGTGTTATAAGGGGCAACATAGAGATGCTTGATAAGAGTATAAGAGAGAGGGAGCAAGAGATAGCATCGATAGAGGAGAAGATAAGGAAGAAGCCATCTATAGAGAATGCCCTAAAGATCCTCAGGGTTCTTGAGAAAAAGATCCTCGGGGGCGAGGGACTAATAGCCCAGATGCTCACCCAGATGGTTATCAAGGCTCTAGAGGAGGAGGTTAACAGATCTCTAGAGACATTCTCAAGAGAATTCACGGTAGAGATAGAGAGCGATTTCAACATAAATATAAAGACAGGCTCTAGAGGGACTCTGAGTATAAATAGCCTGAGCGGGGGTGAGAGAACAATGCTGGCTATAGCCTTCAGAATAGCCCTCGCCAAAATACTTCTAGGCAGGCTTCCAAGCATAATGATCCTTGACGAGCCTACACAGAACCTCGATGTGGAGAACAAATCAAGACTGTTCGATATGATCAAAGAGATAGCAGGCTCCCTAGATCAAGTTATAGTGGTAACCCACGATGAAGAGATAATAGAGAAAGCTGATAAGATAATAAGAGTAGCTATCGAGAATGGTGTTAGCAGAGTCTATACATAGCCTGAAACCCAGAGTCTGAAGAATTTAAAAAGAAGGTTTGGGCTTTACTTTATACCCAATCTTGGGTATATCTCGGTATCTATCTTCCTCCTAGCCTCCGCATATACTTCGTCATAGAAGTTCCTTCCCTTAGAATCAATGACCACTGTTAAGGGTCCTAGGTTCTCCACCTCCAGAACCCACATAGCATCAGGCACTCCTAGGTCTAGCCAGTATACATCTACCACCCTCTTTACCTGAGATGCCTGTAGTGCTGCTGCACCTCCGGGGTATACTGTATAGACGGCCCCGTATTTTTTACATGCTTCAGCAGTCCTAGGCCCCATACCACCCTTACCTATGATCATTCTCAACCCTGTCTTCTCGATCATTTCGTACTCATAGACCTCCATCCTCGTGCTCGTTGTTGGCCCTATCACAACAACCTCCCATCTATCGTCAACCTTTCTCACTACAGGCCCTGCGTGGTATAGCACAAGATCTTTTAGATCTATTGGAAGCCTCTCACCCCTAGCTAGAAGCTCTAACGCCCTCCTATGCCCAGCATCTCTCAGGGTTACAACAGTGCCTGTGATATATACTACATCTCCTATGTCGAGCTTCCTCACATCCTCCTCCGACAGAGGGGTTCTCAAGCTATATTCCGCCATGTCATACCACCTCCTTGTTCAAGTGTGGGTGTGTTAGGTATTCAACCCTACCGTCTGGGTATATCCTCATAGAGGCTCTCCTAGCAGCCCAGCAGTTTATAACAACCGCAACACTCAGGGTTGCCGGATGCCTTGGTGCGTAGTCCACATGTACATCTAGCGCTGTCACCTTACCCCTCATTCCGTGGGCTCCGAAGCCTATGTCGTTTATGGCTCTGAGAAGCTCCTCCTCGAACTTAGCAACCTCAGGGATCTCGTGCCTCTGACCCACAGGTCTTAGAAGCCCTTTGTAGGCGAGCTTCATAGCAGTGCTCACATTGGGACCTATACCAACGCTAACAATTATCGGGGGGCATGGCTGTGGTCCAGCCTCGTATACAGCCTCGATAACGTATTTCATAACGCCCTTTAACCCTTCAGCAGGTATGAGGTTCTTAGCCCTCCCAATAACCTCGCTACCACCACCTTTTAGCAGAACGGTGATCTCTGCTGTATCGCTACCTTCAACAAAGTCCCAATCGATCCATGGCATATAGCGTCCAGTATTATCCCCGGGGTTTTTGCCTGTAAAGACATCTATGGTGTTTGGTCTCAGAGGTATTCTCTTGGTGGCCTCGACAGTAGCCTTCCTGAGGATCGATGGTAAGAGGCCTGTGAACGGGAACTTATCACCAACAGCTGCATGGAACATCACAACACCGGTATCCTGGCATATAGGTAGCCTCTTCTCTCTAGCAATCTTCACATTATCGATCATGGCTTTGAGGAAGCTCCTAGTAGCGGGGATATTCTCGATCTCATAAGCCTTTAGAAGAGCATTCTCAACATCATCAGGAAGCCATACGGCTGCAGCCTCTATAAGTTTTACAGTGGCTTCAAGAAGCTTATTCTCTATGGAAGCAATACTCATTAAGTACACCAATTATATTAGCGAACCAAAGCTTAAAATCTATAAATCTGAAATAGTTGATTCAAGACACGCTATTGTTTAACCCTATATAGCTTGATCTTCCTGGATCCCCTGAGACTCAGAGTTGCTGTAAGCACACCTTTTCTAACAAGTGCTTCTATCGATGTATATACGCCTCTGAGCGAGCTATCACCACCAATCCTTTTCCAAACCTCGTATGCCGTCATCCCCTTATCTGTTCTTGATAAAACCTCAACAATCCTTTTCTGAAGCTCTGTCACCCTCAACCCACTATAGATTCTTCTCGGATTCGTGTAGGGTATCCTCTTTATCTCAGAGCCCGTTATCACAGCAACACAGCCCCTCACCCTCTTTGAAAACGCGTACGATGTTGCTGAGATAGGCCTCATATAAATGCCTCTCGACGAGAGCTCTATTATAGCCTCAACTATATCTTGGTCATCGATCCTCTCGATCCTTACTCCCCCTATTTTTAGCAATACATCGCGCATTCCAACCACTCCTCTGTGGCTTGTTGTTGTGGCAACTATCTCAGGGGATTCCTGGGCTATGCCGAGCTCCTCTAAGGTTTTGAAGCCCCTAGCTATGCTATAGGCTAGCACACCCTCTTCTGCTGGGACACATACGCGTTTCACATGCCCTAGCTGTTCATAGATCTCATACGATATGGTTTTGAAACCCTCTATCATATATGGATCCTCATAGTATATGTTAGAACCCAGATCCCCGAAGACTATCCTCACACCAAGCTTGCTGATCTCGATTATCTCGTTCGAGGAGCTTACGGGACCGTTTACCGAGACTGTTAGATCGATCTCCCTCCTCGCTAGATAGGTTGCAAGGGATATCGAGAGATCTGGTGAGTAGCTGATAACAGCCCTATCGATATATATGTTGCTCGCGAGAACACTTGACCCTCTATCGACATAAGATCTCGTTGGATTCCTCGTCTCATCTTTGATAAGCACACCCCCAACCCTCCTAACAGGGGTGAGACCCTCTCCCAGAGTCACGATATCCCCCGATCTTGGGAGCATGGTCTCGTATCTCCACATGCTTGGAGCGCTTCTAGCTATACCCCATCTCCTGTTAATAAGAACCTCTAGCGGGGCTCCGCATGAGGGGCATCTAGGGCCTTCTCTCAGGTTTTTCGCATTGTAGCCGCATATGCCGCATATATATTCCATTAAAAACCTACCTAGCTATTTCTTGATAATATCTATAAACATCTCATGAAGAGCTGTCTCGCCAGAGATCTCTGGGTGGAATGCTGATGCGATCATGTTACCCTCAACAGCAAGGATCGAGATCCTCCCAAGATCCGGGGCCTCGATACTGGAGAGAGATCTAGCATTGCCCCAGATCTCCACAATCGCTGGAGCCCTGATAAAGACAGCCCTTATCCTCCCAACTCCTTCAACATCAACCTCGGTTTCGAAAGACTCCCTCTGCCTCCCAAACGCGTTTCTCACAACACCTATTGACATAACGCTAAGCAAGGGTTGCGTTACCTCGCCAACAACCCTATCCCTAACCCTCTTTGCCATGAGGATTGCGCCTGCACATGTTCCAAGCGTTGGTAGACCCTGGGATATCATCTCCCTCAGCTCCTCAGTCATACCGCTTCTCTCGATAAGCCTTCCGATAACCGTAGACTCTCCCCCAGGGATCACTATACCGCTAAGCCTTCTAAGCACCGATCTATCCTTAACCGGGATAACCTCTCCTGAGACGCCCTTCTTACCCATGGCTTTTTTCAAGAGATATATATGCTCCTCATAATCCCCTTGAAGGCCTAGAACGCCGATCCTCAAGCAGAACCCCTCACTTGGAGAAGCTCCTCAGGCTTTAGTGACTTTATATCTATACCCTGCATTGCGCTCTTCTCAGAAACCATTCTCTGGGCCTCAACAACAGCCTCTGGATCATCCCACCTAGATGTTGCAAGTACTATGGCTTCAGCCCTAGCCCTTGGGTCGCTTGATTTAAAGATCCCCGAGCCTACGAATACGCCGTCAGCCCCGAGCCATATCATTAGAGCAGCATCAGCAGGTG
The DNA here is from genome assembly GCA_003116855.1 of Desulfurococcaceae archaeon AG1. GTDB lineage: Archaea > Thermoproteota > Thermoprotei_A > Sulfolobales > AG1 > AG1. The sequence continues at coordinate 212,635 of BEWT01000012.1, read as the reverse complement.
TTGCTATACCTCCTGCTGCGAAGTTTATAACAGGCAGTCTTCCGAGATCTGCTACGAGCTTGACAAGCTCGTACGATACCTTAGAGCTTCTCGCATAGTCCCTCAGGAATTCCTCGTCATCCCTCCTAGAAGCAAGGGTTCTTAGATCGTTGTTAAAGGCCTTCATATGCCTCACAGCCTCAGCGACATTTCCCGTCCCAGCCTCTCCCTTGGTCCTGATCATGGATGCCCCCTCGCTTATTCTCCTCAGAGCCTCGGGAAGATCTCTCGCACCATTTACGAACGGGACTTTAAATATCCATTTATTAATATGGTGCTGATCGTCTGCTGGTGTGAGCACCTCGGACTCATCGATCAGATCGACGCCTATTTCCTCAAGTATAACTGCCTCCATGTAGTGCCCTATCCTGCATTTAGCGCTAACGGGTATTGTTATGGAGTTCATCACATCCTCTATAGCCTTAACATCAGCCATTCTAGCAACGCCACCGCTTTTCCTAACATCGTAGGGTAGCTTATCGAGCACCATGACCCCAACAGCACCAGCATCCTCAGCTATCCCAGCCTGCTCAGGGTTTGTAACATCCATTATGACTCCGTTTCTAAACATGGTTGGAAAGCCTATCTTCACTCTAACAGTTCCGCAGGATCCTATACATCGCTCCCTCTTAATAGTATCCCTTATCTCTGCTAATCCGTAGAAGAGATCTCTAAGCCTCTCCAGATACCCTGTAGCTTCAACCCAGCTCATACTGCTCTCCGCAAATGCTTCGCAGTGGGAGAATTAGGCGTTGTTGAAGCTTCAATAGTGGTTATGTTTCTATCTTTGCAATACATATGAGCCTTGATCCTAGAGTTTAAGATCCCGTCTTCTCGGTCTCTCCCTTCTCTTTTCTCCCGGGCTGGATCCCTCCTATCTGTCCTATCTGGGCTAGTCCTTTCTTTATCTCCTGGATCCTCTGGACTATCTCAAGCCACTTAGCCAGGGACTCTAGATCCAGGGGATCGCTTTTCGTAGAGAGTTTTTTGACAAGCTCCATCATCTTAACAGAAGCTAGATCCTCTATCTTTGAAAGGACAGATATCACAGAGACAGTGCTAGCCTCTTCGTCACTCCTTACTAGAAAGACTTTTCCGTGCAAAGGACATATAACCTCACCTCCTCTTAATCTAAAGAGTGGAGATCCGCATGATGGGCATGTCTCTGCAAGCATTGCAGCACCTGCTTTTAATAGCTCGCTCATCTTCTTAACAAGATCAGAACTTCCTCCACGCTCCATTAATACCCACTACTGTGTACTGTTTCTCGCACAATATAGGTTTGCAAGCTTTCACGGATCGTGGCAGAGGGATGCTAAAACCTCGGGATCTTTTTAAATCATACATGTAAAAACCAATTATAGTAAAAGCGGGTGTTATTTTTAAGATTGTTTATTTTTACATTAAATGGGATAATATTGAGTGGAAAGCTAGGGATCCTTGTTCCAGCCAAGATCGAGGTCCAGCCTAGGAGAGAGATCATCGCTGGAATTACCACGTTCCTCACAATGGCCTACATAATATTCGTAAACCCCCTGATAGTTGGATCCGGCTTTGAGCTAGCATTAAAGAACGCTCTAGGTGTTCAGAGCCTCTCGCCAGAGCAAATGGCTCTTGTTAACAGCGTTAAGGTTGGGATTGCCGCTGCAACGATCGTGGCAGCAGCCTTCGGATCCATCTTGATGGCGCTATACGCGAAACTCCCCTTCGCAATGGCACCGGGGATGGGTGAGAATAGCTTTATAGGGTTCTCAGTGATCCCTGCGTTCACAGCTATTCTTGCAGGAATGGGGTTGACGGGAGAGGCAGCAGCTCTAACAGCACTATATGCAGCGATCTTCGCTGTATTTGTAGACGGCTTAATATTCCTCTTCGCAGCATGGTCTGGGATTAGGGAGAGAGTACTTAGAACGATCTCACCTAACCTTGCCTACGGGATCAGTGCTGGTATAGGTCTCTTCATAACATTCATAGGCCTCTCACTAGCAGGCTTTGTCCAGCCTGGTGTCGGAACCCCTGTTACCTTTAATGTTAAGGCTTTTGTCGAGCCCCAATCCATAATAGCTTTCGCGGGTCTCGTGTTAGCATCCATACTATATATAAAGAAATTCTCGCCAGCCTTCCTCGTAACAATAGTTATCCTAACAATAGTTGGTATAGTTGCAGGTCTTGTGAGCATCCCCCAGAGGATCTTTGAAATACCCAGCTTCTCAACATCGCTAGTCCCGGTAATGCCGAATGCTATTAAAGCGTATATAGACCTCATATTCCTCGCATTCCCAATAGCCTTCTCGCTATTCCTTGTAGAGTTCTTTGACGGGATAGGAACTATAGCAGGGCTAGCAACCAAAGCGGGGCTTGTGAATGGGAGCGGTAGGCCTATTAACATAGATAAAGCCCTATATACAGACGCATCTGCAACGGTTGTGGGTGCTCTTGCGGGTACTACGACAACTGTTGTGTATATAGAGTCTGCTTCAGGGATAGAGGCTGGGGGGAGGTCTGGTCTTACAGCCCTTGTCACAGGGATTCTCTTCCTATGCTTCCTCCCAATAGCCCCCTTGGCGGCATCTATACCAGGTTTTGCTACAGCACCAGTTCTGATCCTTGTTGGGCTGCTCTTCCTTAGCGTTATAAGGAAGATCGATCTAGAAGATCTCACGGAAGCTATACCGAGCTTCATGGCTATAATAGCGATACCACTCACATTCAGCATAGCCACAGGAATAGGGCTTGCCTTTATAACATATACGTTGGTGAAGCTCCTCTCGGGGAGGTTTAAGGATATAACGCCTGCAACTATAGTGATAACCCTGATATTTATACTCTACTTCGTCATGCTGCCGAGTCTCCACTAAAAACTACTAAGAACTAGATCTTTTTTCAACACGATCTTTAATCCTTTCTAGGGCTTCTAGGTATAGATCTCCTAAGGTTCCTCTCACATCTTCTAGATATCTCCATCTATTCCTTATAACATCTATCTCGTTTAACTCTATAACTGCCTCGAGAACCCCTTCCTCGGAACCCATCTCGCTAACGATTCTACCCTGGGGGTCTGAGATAAAGCTTCCCCCAAGCACTTCTCTTCCATCTGTATAGGTTATACCCGTTGGATTTATGTGGATGAAATATACGGTGTTTTCAGCAGCCCTCGAAGATCCTATGGATCTCCAGAGGTAAGATCTGTTGGCAGGTATTATGCTTGGGTTGGCGATAATATCCGCGCCCATGAGAGCAGCGATCCTCACGATCTCGGGGTATGCTGCATCAACACATACTACAGATGCTACCGAAAACCCATACTGGGTTCTCATGAATGCTGGAGGACCTCCAGGCGATATCCTAGCTCTCTCGCCGGTAGCGACGCTGGGGAAAACCTTACCTCCTATGGAGATATTGCCAGATCTATCTATTACCAGACTCTTGGATGTGACCACACCTCCCTGCTTAATATACGAGGATCCTGATACGAGAACCCTAGATCTAGATGCGTCGATCAGTTCTTGCGAGGCTTCCAAATACTCTCCATATGTGATTGGGGATCTTCCAAGCCAGTTCTCATAAATAGCCATGAGATCTGGTGCTGATGCTGTAGACGCGATATCCCTAACTCTTGCCAGGTTTTCTCTATACTCCTTCTCGATCCTCGACTGAATCAGAGAGATCTTTAGTGAGCGTTTCTGCATCACTCTTGCCCCTCTTGAGGTTGTATATAGCCGCTTGAGATCTCTATCAACCCCATTCCTATGAGATCATTTATTATCTTCCTAGCCTCAGCCCTATCGACACCGAGATCCCTTGAGAGGATGTTCACAGCATCTATAACCTTAAAAGAGCCATAGATTTTGAAAGCCTCAACAATCCTCTCATAAGCCATAGCATGCTTACTAGGGATCTTTACATCCCTAACACCGTCTCGATCTATATGGGCGTGGAGGATCCCACTAGGTGTTTCTATAATATATCTCCCAACACCTATGTCCATCTGCTTTAAACTAACCACCACAAACCCCCTTGATAGAAGAATAGTCCTACCGCCATCTGTATATATGCCGAGTGCTTTGTCGACAGCTCTCTTTCTATCAATGATACTTGTCCACGGAGCATATACTATGTGGTGCTCGCCACAACCATACACGATCCTGGAGAGATCCTCGGCTCTCAGATACCCACCTGCTGTGAGGCTCTCCTCCCTAACTCCCCATAAGTCACAAACACGGATACTCTCATAACCAGATCTAAGAAGTCTAGATATATGGAGCCCCATTATGACGCCCAGTGCGAACCTGTTTTTCGATATAAACGCAACCCTGGATCTAAAGATCTCTTCGAAGAATTCAAGCACGCCCAAAAGATCACCTTCTGAGAAAGACAATGCTGTATAGTATTGCTAGGATTATTATTAGCAGTGGTGAGGTATAGATCTCGATACCCCCAACCCTTGTTCCTATAAGGAGAAGGCTTCTAATAGGCTCCGGAAGGCTTGTTTCTCTGAGCATCGATGCTATTTGGGGGCCTATGGCGAGGAGCAATCCTATCAGGAGTATTAATGCCCCCATAATTATTAACGGCCATGCTATTATCTGGAGATCCTGGCTAGAGGGGTACACGATAGCACCATAGTGGTATTGGTAAGAGGTGGCATATTTCTTAACACTTAGAACCCTTCCTCAAGCCCCGCTGATCTTTATGTGTTTCTTGAGCTGTTCTAGGAAGATCTCGATCTCCTCTATTGTGTTATACAGGTGGGGAGATACCCTTATGATCCCCGGTCTCGGGGATACAATGATCCCCATGGATCTAAGCTTCTCTGCAAGGCCGTATGGGTCTCTATACTCAAACACAACTATGGCTGCATGACTATCCCTTGGAGTCTTTAACCTTAACCCGAGATCCTCTACACCATCCATAAGCCTTCTAACAAGCCTTGAAGTATGTGTATTATATCTATATACAGCCTCAAACCTCTTTAGAAGCCTCATAGAGGCCAGGGTTCCCTCAAAGGCTATCACAGGCCATGTTCCCCACTCCAATATTGTTGCATCTCTCGCTGGGGAGAAGCCCTCTATGTTGAATGGTCTCTCGAAAAGCTTCTCACCCCTAGCCCTCCTCTTGATCACTGAATCCTCTATACCCATCCACCCAGAGAAAGCGGGCTTTAGGCTTTGGAGAAGCTCGTTCGATACGTATGCAAAGCCAGCACCATGTGGTCCCATGAGCCACTTATAAGAGCCGCATAAGAGAGCGTCGATCCCCTCCTTCTTAACATCGATCTCAAGCACACCCACGCTGTGGAAAGCATCTACTATAACTAATGCACCCTTTTTATGAGCGATCTCTGAGACCTCTCTAACCCTCTCTCTGTATCCAGTTATCCACGATACATAGTCTACGAGAACTATAGAGGTTCTATCGTCTATGAGCCTCTCGTATTCCTCTATATCCACATACCCATTCCTCGGTTTTGCGAGTCTCACCTCTTTCAAGATCCCTCTTGACCTCATAGCCTGGAGGGATATGATCCCCGTGGGGAAGTTGAGGGGGCTTGCAACAGCATTGGATCCTGGCTTTATCTCTATGGACGAGAGGATAGCGTTAAGACCATAGGTTACGCCTGGTGTGGCTGCAATGTTATCGACACTAGCCCCTATGAGTTCTCCAAACTCTTTCCTAGCCTCCACAATATGCTCTAAAGCCTCGTCCCATGGTTCTCCCTCACGGCTCCAAAGGTCTATGAAGTTGCTTATAGCTGTAACAACGTCTCTCGAGAGAGGTCCTGCTCCTGCGTTGTCTAGGTAGATTTTATTCTTAGTAATATCTATTCTCGACCTGAGATCCTCGAGCCAGTTCAAGGAAATCACTACATAGAGTAGTTGGGAAGGCTTATATCTCTATATTATTCCTTGAGATATATCGCGGAGCTTGGGCATAGATCCCTTACTGGGCATTCATTACACCTCGGATTCCTAGCCCTGCAGTATCTCCTACCAAGCGCTATTAACAACCTATGGGCCTCCTCAGCTCTTTCTGGGCCGAAGAGCCTGAGAAGGGCTTTTGAAGCCTCGGCATAGCTTCTCTTCTCTATAAGCCCCCATCTCATGGCTATCCTCATAGCATGGGTATCTATGGCGAATAGCGGCGCTCCCCTGGCTACTGAGAGGAAGACGTCTGCGGTTTTAAAACCTATCCCTTTTATAGATAGCAGGAAGCTTCTTAACCTCTCCGGATCCTCTCTAGATAGATAATCCTCACCACCCATTCTCGATATTGCTTCAGCAGCCCTCTTAATAGTCTCAGCCTTCTGCCTCCAAAGCCCAGCCTCCTTTATTGCTTTCCCAATATCGTCTATACTCGCTCTAAGTATGTCGTCGAGACTGACACCTATACTGCTTCTCAGCTTCTCAAAAGCCTTTATAGAGCTCCTATCGCTAGTATTCTGGCTCAGTATAATACCTACAAGTATTGGGAAGAGACCATTGCTTCTCGCCTTAGCTACAAGGGCTATATACTCCCTCCAGTCAATCTTGAGGCTCTTGGAGAGGATGGAGTAGATAGTATCACCATCGGCCCTCTCAAGAATGCTCCCAGTGATCTTAGAATGCAAACACGCCCCTATACTGATAACCATGTGGAGGATAATAGAGATAAGGCTAGCATTGTGTTTCAGCTAGTGATATTTTGAAACCACCCCATCTAACATTGATCATCGTCTATGATGTGCCATGTTAAAAAGAGGATCCAGTTCAGATTAGTATTAACTCTTGAAGGGGGAGGCGTAATGGCCTTAGCAATTGACTTCTGGGAAGCCCGATGGTGGGTAATAACTTAACATGGCAGGTTCTGATGTTAGGCCAGTGTGAAGGGTAATACCTTTTTAACAGAAGTTACCCCTCTTTTCTCCGCACCCTATATATATTATTCTTTGTTGGGGAAAGATCGATAGGGCTTGGACTTATGCTTAAAGGGGATAATATAGAGGCCATGATCTCTGATTTCGTGTATAGATATGGCGAGAGAGGCAAGGCTGTTCTTGAGGCTATTGTTAGGGCTGCCCAGAGGCTTTCTAGAACCTCTACACCACCGCTTCCAGGAGATTTTGACTATAGATCTATTGTCGAAGAGCTCGGCATAATGGGTTATAGCTATAACCCATCGCCCCTCCTAAGGATTCTTGAGAAGGAATATAGCTTGATTAAAACAACCCTCCACACAAGCAGTCAGAGATGGTATACTATATCTAATAGAGAGGCGCTCGAGGAATATGTGGAGAGACTTAGGAGTGGAGGTGACGAGGATCCCGAGACCGTGGTTATAAGGCTTCAGATCGAGTCCTTGAGATTAGAAGATATCGCCAGAAGTCTAAGAAACCTCGCAGAGAAGAAGAGGTGGAGTGACTCAGATTATAAGAAGCTTTACGACATAAGCTTTAAAAAACTACCCAAGCTTCTGAGGATATATAGGAAGATACAGGAGGATCCTGAGAAATGGGGATCCTATATAAGGAGTATTGAGGAGGTATTCATGCTTGCTAGGAAACTTAGGTCAAGGGTATCTATGCGTGCAAGCGAGTCCTTTCGAGACGTAAAGAACGAGGCCCCTAGCGACCTGGGTAGAAGCATGGTTATCGATAGCGGAGGAGAATAAAAGATCCTCTACTCCCTAGGCTCTATTAATAGATCAGAATATCATTATGCTCCCAGATATGAACTGATCCCTGAGTTTCGTTATATTCTCAAGATGATTGTTAACGATCTCCTCCACCTCGCTCTTGATATTCGCTGTCAGGCTTTTCTCTGGCACGATTTTTACTGACGCTATAAGCGGCAGATCTATTGGTCTTCCTATCTGGCTTAGGAGGCTTACATAGACCTCAACTATTCCAGGAACCTTTCTATATATATCATTCGCGATCATTGTGGCAAGAGCATTATAGATCTTACCCACATGCGAGACAGGGTTTTTACCAGCAGTCGCCTCAAGGCTCATAGGCCTCATGGGGGTTATAAGCCCATTAACCCTATTACCCCTCCCAGTCATACCATCGTCACCGTGCTCAGCGGATGTTCCTGTCACTGTTAGGTAGACAAGTCCTTTCTCAGGCCTATCCGCTGTGTTGAGATACACCTCAACTCCATTGAATTCTGCTATTTTTGCCACATGATCTGCAATCCTGTTTCTAACCTCCTCCTTAACCGAGAGGTAGTGATCCATATCATCGATCAGGTGGGAGATCATAGATGCAGCCACAGTTATTTTAACACTCCTCCCTATCCTTAACCCCATAACCTTGACATCCTCGCCAACCTCAGGGTATCGGGCTTTGAAGTCCCGCGAGTTAAGCATCCTCTCAATCTCAAGAACGGTTCTCTCGAGATTTGATAGTGGTGCGAAACCCACTCCAAAGCTTGTATCGTTAGCTAGAGGGGTTTTCTCTTTACCAAGCTCATATAGTCCCGAAAGATCGGCGCTTCCCTGCCCAACCTTATAGTCTACGATAACGTGTTTCTCAGGGTCTAGGAATCTGAAGTTATTTTTGATCCATTCCTTAACAGCACCTATGATCAGGGGTCCTACAGGGATCTTTATAACCTTACCATCTTTAAAAACGGTAGTCGTTGTTCTTCCAGATACAAGGATATATATTGGCTGAATCACCTCCCCGCCCCCAAACCTAGGGCTAGATTGTCCACCTACTACGAGGGTCTTGTCTAAGTTGTGATGCAATATGTAGCCGAATTCTTTTCTATAGAAGAGGGAAAGGGCTATGCTTGAAGCCTCTGATGCAGCATCAGCAATGTAATCTGGATGACCAACACCTTTTCTCTCAACAAGCTCTACGGTTAGTTTCTCTACAGGTATGTAGTTTATTTCCTCTACAACAATGCTCCTTCCCTGCTGCATGATCCCTCACCCACTCTAATAAGATAAATAACAACTCTTTTATATAAATAGTAATTGAGCATAGGTGTTTACTTATGTATCTCCGAGATAAATAGGTACGCGGGAATGCAGATAGTGTCATCATCGCTTTTGGATGTATGGATAAGGGTTACTAGGAGGGATTGCGATGTTACCAACACCATAACAGGAATCGATCCCAGCGGGGGTAATATAAGGATGCTCAGAACAAGCCCGGGCAGGACTATGTCGAGCCATATGATCAGGATCTATAACGGAGATCCGGAGGAGTTAAGAGCAATGCTAATAAGAAAGGGTGTGAAGATCGTAAGGATACTTGGCAACAATACACTCTGGGTTAGGTCTAGGAGCTGCTCTGCATGCTCACTACTCAGCAGAGAGGATTGTGTAGTTATAGAAGGCATTCCAGTCTCAAGTACTGAGATAAGCTATAGACTCCTAGTCCCTGGACTCGGAGCCTTAAGAGACATAATAAGATCCCTCGCAGACGCGGGTTTACAGCCAGTCGTGGTCAGAAGGGCCGAGCACACGGAACCCGGCGAGCTCACCCCAAGGCAGTTGGAGGTTCTTCTATTCGCCTATAAGAAGGGGTATTTCGACACACCTAGAAAAACCTCTTTAGCAGAGATGGCAAGGATTATGGGGATCCGGACCACATCGCTCAGAGATATAGTTAGAAGGGCTCTTAAGAAGATAGTGAGAAAATACCTAACAGACATGGGTATACTCCAGGAGTAATGGTTCCTATCGCGTTCTAGAGCGATCCATAAACCCTGTATTACCTTTATCAACGATCACGGCCAGATCTTATTAGGAACAGGGGGGCATTAAAAATAAATATACAAAGAAACTAGGTGCAAATAATATGTTTCTATTAAAAGGCAACATTCACAATACTTTTTTATGCCTCGATGTTTATTCCTCACAGCACTTTTGAAATGGATTTATAAAGATCCCGGGGGGTAAATATTTAAATTTCACCTTACAAGAGATATGTTGGTGAGAACATGCCGACTGGGTTCTGTCTAAAGTGCAGGAAAAAAGTTGAGCTGAAGAACCCAACAGAGACGGTGCTTAAGAACAAGGCTAAGGCTATAGTAGGTACGTGTCCGACCTGCGGAACAAAAGTATATGTTATAACAGGAAGAGCTAAGTAGAAAATATAAAAAAGATTAAAATACTTTTTTGATTCTTTATCTATACTTCCGCAGGTGCTCCCGTAATACCGTACTTAGCTTTCCATTCCTCGAAGATCTTCTTCTCGAGATCTTCTAATACCCTATTAAACCTATACCAACCACTCTTAGCCTTAGAGGCTTCGGGAGCCTCTGAGGCAGGCCATATACAGTTGACTGGACATACTTTCACACAGCTAAAGTCGTCTACACACTTATCCCAGATAAGTCTTGCTTTTGCATTCTGATCCAGTTCTAAAGCCTGCACCGGGCATACAGCTACGCAGGCTCCACAGCTGATGCATATATCCATGTCAATAACTATCCTTTGATACTTTCTAAGACCTTCGCCATGGGGTGCTGCTTCACCCATAAAGACACCCTTACTCTCATTACATTAGAAGGAATTTAGGATATAAACCTAAACAATTAGGTGCTTTTGTAAAATGCTACACATAAGATCTAGGATCAAGGTTTATCATGGTAATATGTTCTTACAATCAACATGATTATTTAGAGAGATTGCTATATCACATGGTTAGAGGAATCTCTTCCAAAGAGCTAAGAGCATCAGGTGCTCTTGACCGGAAGGCGTAACCCTTCCTTCATACTGCTTTTAGCCTTGATCTCAGCCTCTCTCATGATCGCTAGTGTTTTCTCAACACCATCGCTAATATAGATTTTGATGAGATCCTCCAAAACATAGACGGTTGTGAAAACAGCATGAAGGATCATGCCAAGAGTCGCTATTAGCCCGGTTACCAATGATCTCTTATCAAGATATCTCTTAGACTTTATATGTAGGAATACTGAGAGGGATATAATACCTATTATAGGTACTACTAGCAATACTGGGTTTAGAAGGACTATTGAGAGCATTAATAGTGTTAGGAATACTACTAGAGGTATGCTCCAGCTGAGGAGATCCGGGGGAATCTTGAGCCCTATATATAAGGATCCCTTGACTAATCCCGAGACCCTTGATCTCTGCCACGAAATGATCCCACGTAGGTTTTCTGCCATGCTTACACGAACTACAGCGTTTTCATCTATGCAGTATTTCACCCTATTTATCCTGCCATCTTCTGAACTGTTCTTCATGAGGCTGAAGGTGAATATATAGTCATCGGATCTCTTTGAGGGAGGGTATGAGGCTAGGTTATAGACGCTGATCTTTGCACCCATATTGTTTCCTGGAGCGTGTCTTGAGCCAACGATTTTGGGGAAGAGGTTGTGGAAGGCATGGTACCAGTAGAAGGCCTCAGACCATATGCTTTGTCTAACAACCACAGATCTTCCTGATGCTATATCGCACCCACGATCCAGCATAGCCAGGATTCTCTCCACATACTCCCTCGAATAGATATTCTCGGAATCACCCCAAATTATATATTCATACCCCTTTTTTCTAAGTACTTCAAGGATCTCGATCCTAGCCGGTCCTGTACCTCCCTTCACACTCTGATCGAACCAATATATACAGGGGATCTTACTGCCCATTTCGTTAGCAACCAGGAATGAATGATCAGAGCTCCCCCCATCAACAATATATATATCGAAACACTTGCATGGTGGGCAACTCTGAGTCTCAAGACTCTCTAAGGCTTTTCTAAGTCCTTCAGCATTATCCTTATTGAGTATAACCAGGGCTGTTCTTCTCGATTCTATGGAAATCCCGTTATCTAGTATGTTGTGTGGGTATATAATCAACGGATATCCCGGACAGTCTTGTGCTAGACTGGCCATAAGATCTATTAAGATCTATTGAGATTCTCTACGCAGATTACCACATCTAGGTTTAAAACAATATTTGTTGAGGAGATCGGAATTGTTGTTCTCGCTATGGTTATACTTTATCTAGTATGATCTGTGTGTGTTTCACACCGGCGATCTCGATCACACCCTCCCTTATAACCAATCCTCTCTCTATAGCAGCCTCAACTATCCTGTTCCCGATCAGGTTTGCCTGTGTTGAGGAGCTGATAACTTCGAGGGCCTCGTCGAGTTCCATGAGATCTCCTCCGTAGAATGGTTCATCGATCCTGATCTTTATTTTCCTCTTCTCATCGACCAGAACCTTTCCCAGAAGTTCTTCGTCACATACACTTACTATCCTTTCCTCACCCATATTCATGATCTTTACTCTGAAAAGCCCTGCCATCTAGATCGCCTCTACCGTGGATTCAGCGCCGCATGCTAGGCACTTTATAATCCATATCTTGCCCTTCTTAGCCATATCCGTGTCTATAGAGCCGCATGTGGGGCACCTGACATATGTCTGTATAAACCTCCTATAAAGATCCTGTAGGCTCTTTTTAGACACTTTACCATAGATCTCTAGGGCTCCCGAGGGGTTTATGGCCCCCGAGAGGGCAGATCCCTTGAGGAAATACCTAGCAATTATCCTCGGGTTTCTATTTATCCTCTGGGAGATCTGCTGGAGATTCTTAACAATGGTTTTGTTGGCTGCGTAGTCAATATCGAGATCCGGTAGATCTATAGGCTTAGCCTCCCTACGAACCTGTAGTTTCGAATAGGCCCTCTCTAGTAGATAGCCGTAGTCGTCTATAACGCTCACGCCATCACCAAGCATAGTAGGGTTTGGTAACAAATAAATGCCCTGTGGGGGAGCTAATATTAGAGGAGCAGCCCTCTCTTGTCAGAGGATAGAGAAGCACCTTTGCATGAGCACTTGGAGGAGCTTAGGGCGAGAATGTTTAGGGCTATGATAGCCCTCGGAATAGCTGTTGCAATATTCATAGCACCAATAAATCTAGCCAGCATGTTTAGCTCGGAGGAAAGTGTGGTTGGTTTTGTGGCTAATATTATAAAGAACCCAGGCTCTGCCTTCTCAACCAACTTTACCTCGGGAGGCGGTTATGAAAGCCTCACAACGCTTTTCATAAGATATAGTAGGGAGTATATACTACCCCCTGAAGCGAGACTCATAATAGGTTCTGTAGGATCTGTTTTCACAGCGATTCTCCAGGTAGCCCTGATACTAGCTTTAATAGTCACACTACCCTATATAATATACCAGATCGTGGCATTCGTATGGCCAGGACTATATGAGCATGAAAAGAGGGTTGTTAAGAAATACCTAGCAATATCATCAATATATATAGCAGGAGGAATGCTGGCAGGATTCTTCATAACAGCATATACTGTGATAAGGGCGGGGCTATATTGGGGAGCTGCTGCTGGTGCAGAGCCTTGGATAACTCTTCAGGGCTTTATAAGCGATCTCATGACATCCATCATGGGTACGGTAGCTATATTCGTAGCCCCGGCCGTGTTTCTCATGCTCACAGAGTTAGGAATCATAGATCCTGACTCGGATCTCTTTAGAAACAAGAAGCTGATATACGCCCTAGCGTGGGTGATTATAGCATTCTTCTTCCCAGACCTTACTACAGTGATCCTCCTACTCCTCTTCGTAGCGGTCTATGAACCCACCTTCAGATATATGAAGAGGATCAAGAGAAGAAGGGCTTCTCAACAAAGCAGTTAGAGAGTTACCAGGGTTATGGATCACGTTGTTAGTCTTAGCTGTCTTTTCTGAATATAAGCCTCGGCACACTCCTTGCCGTGGAATGTTCTTATAACCCCATTGATGGTTACAACGTGGGGCGATCCTATTATTACACCTCCGCAGAAGTTACATCTATATATGATCCCGATCCCGGGTTTCTCGGGAACCCATTCTCTCTCCATCACCAGATCTATATCTATGATCTCGGCGTTCGGGATCTCTTTCTGTAATGTCTCCACAAGACCCCTCACCTCCTGCTCATTGATAGCCCTGACTATCGCTATGATTGTATCATCTGCTCTGGATACATATATCTTCTCAACACCCTTATTCCTATAAAGATCATCTGCTATTCTCTCAACGCCTCGATGCCTTATAATTAGGGCTTTGGTTACCACACCATCTAGCATCTCTAGATCTATTTTAGCCGAGCATTTCTTAACGATCCCGAGTCTCTCCATGGTCTCGATCCTCTTCCTAACCATTGGAGCGCTCAGCCCCACCTTAGAGGCTATGCTCTCAAGCTTCTCCCTACAGTTTTGGGTCAGTATTTTGAGTATCTCTATATCCACAGCATCTAGGTTTCTTTTAACTCTAACCAAAATATCTCCCAAAGCATAATTTGTTATGGGGAGAAATATATATTATCAATGCCTGGAAAACCATCAAACCCATGGGCTCGCCGAGCATAAATTTACCTAACCCAGCCCGGGTTTCTTTCCAATATTCTTGTGAGATGCTTGTGCATAGAACCCTCTAGAAAACAGCTTCCTAATACTATTAAGTTAAGTAAAGATCTATAATGGATCTTATTGACACGTTTTGGAAACAAGCCTGTCCCAAGACCTTTGATAATGAAAACAATGCCTCTAGGTTTTAGATCCCTTACTATGAAAATAAAAAATAGAATGTTAAGTAGCATTAGGGATAGGCGTCTTGAAGCATACGCATATAGCAGCACTGATCCTGGTTATATCGTCGATAATCTTCATGAGTCTATCGATATATTTTATAGCCAATAACATGGTACTTGCATCAATAGTATCCCTAGCATCTGGATTACTAGCACTCAGCGGCGGTCTCAATATAATGAGAATGAGGACAGAGTGTCATGATAGTTAGTAGCGATTCTCACGACCTATGGCTCTACTCTCTAACTAGCCCTAGATCCCTTAGCCCTGCTACGAAGAGCTCAACTGCTATAGCAGCTATTATAATAGCCATGAACTTGCCGATCCCTCTAAGGGCTGTGGTTCCCATATATCTCATAATTCTGTAAGAATATCTTAGTAGAGGATACGTTGCTAGAAGGGCTACGTATGCTCCTAATAGCGTTAGTATTGATCCATAGATCCTTGAGTATAGTATAAGGGTACTCATAGTTCCGGGACCAACGATCAGGGGTGTGGCTATAGGGACTATTGCGAAATCACCGCTGCTAACCCTCTCTGGCTTATCGCTTGACATGAGCATCTCGATCGCTATCGCCATTAGGATCACACCCCCGGCTATTCTTAGAGCTAATAAGCTAACACCAAAGATCCTAAGTATGTATTCCCCAGCTAGCGAGAAGACCGTGATCATTATAAAGACCGCTATGATTGTCCTGTTAATCACCTTCTTCACAAAGCCCTCGATATCGTTGGAGCCTCTGCCCCTCATCTCTTCGATATATGTGATCATAGTTGGTATAGCAGCAACAGGATCCATTATAGCGAAGACAGACACGGCTATCGAGACTATTGTTGAAAGATCTGCAGGCATGCTCATATCGCATCAAAATATAGTGGGCTGCGCCGTATATAACATAAGACTAATTTCATAGCAGGGTTTCCCCCATATTAATTTCTCTGAAAAGATCTTCGTGTTTGTGGATCTTTAATAAATAGAATTACTCGTGAAATGTAATACGTAATTGCAATGCATCATTCTATGTCTCCTTAGATTATTCCACACCAAATAAAAGTCCTATACCATCGGCTTAACCATAGCTTGTGATCCCGTAGATTCCTTTATCTTCACTTGCTATGAAAGGGCAACAAAGAATATGGATAGATAGATATTTAGGGATAAGTGGTAGCCTCGGTATCTACGTGTATGCCGGGATAACCTTATGGTTAGGATCGATTGATCGATCCCTATAGACCGAGATTAACTCTCTGCCGGAGGCAAGCGTGGCCAGGCCCTCGGCTTTGTAGGGCATGGTTTATTTGAGGATCTCTATCGTGTAGCCCTCACCGCTCTTTAGCTTTTCTATATACTGTTGGCTTATAAGTGCTATTGCGTAGCATTTATACCCTCTAAGATTCCTGGTGCACCTAATCTCCACGAGATCTTTGAAACCTTCGAGCTTCTCGAGTCGTGCTACTAGCTCTCCTATGCATGATCTCTCTCCACACTCTCTAGAGATCTTTGTCAGGACACCAATGGCTTGTACAGGCTTTATCTTTATGCTCCTCTCATCGAGATCTGCATAGATCATTACCGTTGCTCCTTCATATATCCCCAAAAGATCGCGTATAGGAAGGGGTATGGTGATCCTTCCTTTAAAATCGACTCTCCCAACAAAACTGAGGCTCATGGTGATCCGCTAAATAATATCTCTGTGTGTGAGTATTAATAACCACTACCACATATAACCATGCACACAATAGATCTCGGGATCAGCGATCCCTTGCTATTAACAAGCATAGAGCTGATCGAAATATATTTATAGAAACAGGTTTTTAGAAAGAATAGTTTTAGTACTTAGCTTTAAATACGTCTGAAACCCACTTAGGTCGGTGCCCCCATTGGTGAGGATTGGAACTAGTCTTCCAAGTAGAGAGAGGTATCATGGTGTTCTTAACGCACCCCACAGGGCTTTCCTCAGATCTATCGGTCTCACAGATCTGGAGATAGGGAAGCCCTTAGTAGCAATCTCTGTTGCGTGGAGCGAGGCGGGACCCTGTAATATACATACAATGACTCTCTCTGCCTATGTGAAAGAAGGTGTTAGAGGAGGCGGTGGGACGCCTCTAGCCTTCCCGGCAATGGTTGTTAATGATAACATAGGTATGGGTTCTGAGGGTATGAGGTATAGCCTTGTTAGCAGAGATCTTATAGCCGATATGATCGAGGCCCAGTTTATGGCCCACGCGTTCGACGCGCTTGTAGGCATAGCTGGGTGTGATAAGACAGAGCCCGGGACTATTATGGCTATGGCTAGGATTAACAGACCCTCCATATATCTCTACGCAGGCAGTGCTGAGCCCGGCTTCTATAATGGTAGAAAGGTTACTATCGAGGATATACATGAGGCTGTTGGAGCCTATCTAAAAGGCAAGATCTCTGAGGAGCAGCTTCTAGAGCTTGAGAAAGCCGTACACCCAACCTACGGGACATGTGCAGGGCTATTCACAGCAAATACTATGGCGTCTATCTCAGAGGCTCTCGGAATAAGCCTTCCAGGAAGCGCGTCGCCGGTAGCAACATCGGCTAAAAGGATCTGGTATGCTAGAGAGAGCGGTGCAGCTGTGATGAGACTCCTAGAGCTTGGGATAAAGCCGAGGGATATATTGAAATACGAGGCTTTCGAGAACGCTATAGCCGTCCTCATGGCTATGGGAGGTTCGACGAACGCTGTTCTTCACCTACTCGCAATAGCCTACGAGGCTGGGGTTAAACTAGAGCTAGACGATTTTGAAAGGATCTCGAGAAAAGTCCCCCTAATAGTTAACATGAGGCCAGGGGGAGAATACACAATGATGGATCTAGATGAGGTTGGCGGTGTCCCACTGGTTATGAAGAAGCTATTGGAAGCAGGATTAATACATGGTGACGCATTAACAGTAACCGGAAAGACTGTTAAGGAGAACCTTGAGAGCTATAGATATCCAAACGTACCCCATGACCATATAGTGAGGAGCGTGTCAAACCCGTTTAAGAAGAGCGGCGGTATAGTGATCCTTAAGGGTAGCCTCGCACCAGAGGGAGCAGTGATCAAGGTAGCTGCAACAAACATAACCAGGTTTGAGGGAAGTGCAAGAGTATATGATGGGGAGGACGAGGCGTTCAAAGGCATCGAGAGCGGTGAGGTGAAAGAGGGAGATGTGGTGGTTATAAGATACGAGGGTCCTAAAGGAGGTCCTGGCATGCCGGAGATGCTTAGAGTCACAGCAGCTATAGTTGGTGCAGGGCTTGAGAAAGTAGCCATGGTTACTGACGGGAGATTCAGTGGTGCTACAAGAGGCCCTATGGTGGGTCATGTATCCCCAGAAGCTGCTGTAGGAGGTCCCATAGCTGTTGTTGAGAATGGCGATAAGATAATCATAGATGTTGAGAACAGGAGACTTGATCTCGCTGTACCCGAGGACGAGGTGAAGAGAAGGCTTAAGAACTGGAGTCCAAGACCTCCGAGATATAGATCAGGGCTTCTGGCTAAATACGCATCCCTAGTATCACAAGCATCTAAAGGAGCTGTGGTTCTCCCAATAGGTATATGATCTACCTTGCCATACGATCAAACATTGACTAGTTTTATCTAAGATTCAATTAAGGCAGCTTTTATTCCTCACAAGGTATAACAAATCACAGTAGGACGGAGACCTCTATGTCGCTAGCAAGGTATGTGGGTATAAGGGTTGCCCAAGCGATCCCAACCCTTGTTGGAGCCATGCTGGTCATGTTCGTACTTGTAAGGATACTTCCAGGAGATCCTGCAAGGCTTATAGCAGGTCCTGAGGCTCTTGAGCAGGATGTTCAGAGGATTAGGGAGCAGCTGGGGCTTAACAAGCCCTTATATCTACAGTTCGTGGACTATATGTCATCTATCTTGAGAGGGGATTTCGGTACCTCGATAAAATACAGAACACCGGTGATCGACGAGATAATGGCCAGGCTTCCATACACAATAACCCTCGCCCTTGCAGCAGAGGCTATAGCTGTAGCTATCGCTCTGCCTCTGGGTATATACTCTGCCATTAAGCCTAGATCTAAAGCTTCGTATATCGCATCGGTGCTCTCACTGGTTGGAGCATCAACCCCTATATTCTGGATCGGCCTTATATTCATATATGTCTTTGCAGTTAGCCTCAGGATCCTCCCGTCAAGCGGTGCTGATACTCCGAGGCATATCATACTCCCAGCTGTAACCCTAGCACTTCTCTTAATGGGTAATCTTACGAGGATAACTAGGGCAGCTGTGATGGAGGCTCTTGGGAGTAATCATGTACTCACAGCAATATCCAAGGGCCTTGGATCTAGAGTGATCCTTGTGAGACATGTTCTCAGGAACGCCATGATCCCTATAATTACCATCATGGGTATACAGGTTGGAGCTCTACTGGGCGGGGCTGTGATAACAGAGACGGTGTTCGCATGGCCCGGGATAGGGTCTCTCCTCATAGACTCCCTATTCTATAGGGATTACCCCTTGGCACAGGGGATAATATTATTCATAGTGTTTGTCTTCATAGTTATAAATATAATCACAGACATACTATACGCATACATAGACCCGAGAGTGAGGGAGGTGCTATGGAGAGCGGGGAGATCCTGAGAAGGGTTTACGAGGCTAGGAGGAGAAGGCTTAGAGAGATGTGGGAGACTCTTAAATCTAACAGGGCTGCTTATGTCTCGCTATACGTGGTTGGCTTCTTGGTCTTCATAGCGATCTTCGGACCTTTCTTAACACCTTACAACCCCTATGACTTCGATCTATCAAGGGCTAGGCAGCCCCCAAGCTTTGCTCATCCATTCGGTACAGACGAGCTTGGGAGGGATATTCTCAGCAGGATCCTAGAGGGGGCTAGATATACTATAGGGATCTCTATTGCCTCAGTACTGCTTGGCGTCGTGATAGGGGTCATCCTAGGACTGGCCTCAGGCTATCTGGGGGGTTTATGGGATACCGTGATCCAGAGGATCGTTGATGTGATGCTAGCATTCCCAACAGTGCTCTTAGCCATAGCCCTTGTAGCTTCCCTCGGGCAGGGTGTTGCTAGCCTCATAATAGCCATAGCTATAAGCACATTCCCAGTCTATGCGAGGCTTGTGAGGGGTGTTGTGCTACAGGTTGTTAACGAGGACTATATAGCTGCTGCAAGGCTTCTCGGGAAGAGCAAGATCTATATAATGTTCAAACACGTTCTTCCCAACTCAATATCACCTATCGTGGTTCAGGCTACATACTATATGGGTCTCTCAATACTGCTTGCATCAGCCCTAGGGTTCTTAGGACTAGGCGTACCCCCGCCAACTCCTGAGTGGGGCGCTATGATAGGTAGTGGTAGGACTTATCTCTTCAGCTCACCACACATAGTGGTTTTCCCAGGGGTCTTTATAATGATCTCTGCGCTGAGTTTTAACCTGCTTGGCGATGGTCTGAGAGACGCTCTGGATCCAAAGGCAAGGGCGTTGCTAAGGAGGGGCTAGCCTTGGAGAAGGTGTTGGAGGTAAAGAACCTGAGGATATATTACGAGCTACCGCAGGGTATTGTGAGAGCGGTAGACGGGGTTGATTTCGAAGTATATAAGGGAGAGATCCTCGGCATCGCTGGTGAGAGCGGTTCTGGTAAATCAACCCTAGCCCTTGCAGTGGCAGGGCTCTTGAGACCCCCTGCTAAGGTTGTCTCTGGAGAGGTACTCTTCATGGGTACTAACCTCTTATCCCTCACCGAAGAGGAGCTTAGGAGGATAAGGGGTAAGAGGATATCTATGATCTTCCAGGATCCGAGCACATACCTAAACCCAGTATATACATCGGGCTTCCAGGTTGCCGAGGTTTATGAAGCCCATCGCGGGGGTAGTTGGAGGAGATATGTGGGGGATGTTGTTAAGCTATTCAGGATGGTTAAGATAGCAGATCCTGAGAGGAGGGTTAATGCTTACCCCCACCAGATGAGCGGGGGGATGAAGCAGAGGGTTTTGATCTCTATGGCTATTGCTGAGAAACCTGAGCTTATAATCGCTGACGAGCCTACCTCGGCGCTCGATGTAACAATCCAGGCTGAGATTGTAGAGCTCTTGAACGAGATAAGAAAGGAGACAGGGAGCGCAATAATATTTATAACCCATGATCTGGCTTTGCTATTAGAGATAGCTGATAGGATCATGATTATGTATGCAGGCAAGATTGCAGAGATAGGAAGGGCTGAAGAGATAGCTAAAGACCCTCTGCACCCATATACCAAGGCTCTTCTATCCTCGCTACAGTATGAGAGGAAGAAGAGGCTTCAGGCGATACCGGGCTCGATACCAAGCCTAATATCCCCTCCCCCGGGGTGTAGGTTTCACCCTAGATGCCCTCTAGCCTTTGATATATGCTCCAAGAAAGATCCCCAGCTATATAGGGTTGGAGGCAGGGTTGTCTCGTGCTTCCTCTACGGTGGTGATCATGGAGGAAGTGCTTAAAGTAGAAAATGTGAGGAAATACTTCCCAGTCTCGGTTGGTTTCCTAGGATCTAAGAAGTATGTTAGGGCTGTCGATGATGTGGATCTATCGCTATATAAGGGCGAGGTCCTAGCCCTCGTAGGTGAGAGCGGTTCTGGTAAGTCAACCCTTGGTAGGATCATCGCAGGTCTTATGAGGCCTGATAGGGGTAGAGTGATCTATAGGGGTTATGACATATATAGTAGGGAAGAGTTGTCAAGGGATGTTAGGCACAAGATCCAGGCTGTTTTCCAGAACCCCGATAGTAGCCTAAACCCGAGGCTACAGATCTTCGATATACTTGGAGAAGCTGTGCTCAGCATAAAGCCCGGTTTATCGAAAAAAGAGATCCTTGAGGAGGAGCTCAGACTATTAAGGCTTGTAGGCCTCTCGCCGGATCACGTTTTCAAATACCCCCACGAGCTGTCAGGCGGAGAGAAGCAGAGAATAGCGATAGCAAGGGCGGTGGCGATGCAGCCAGAAATCCTTGTTGCTGATGAGGTGGTATCCGCGCTAGATGTCTCTGTGAGAGCCCAGATCATGAACCTGTTGATGGAGCTTAAGGAGAAACTAGGTCTAAGCATGATATTCATAACCCATGATATGGGGCTTGTGTGGAGCATCTCAGACAGGGTAGCGGTAATGTATCTAGGTAAGATTGTTGAGATAGGACCGACAGAGAGGATCTTCAAAAACCCTGGCCACCCCTATACAAAGATGCTTCTATACTCATCACCAATAATAGCATCGGCATCGGCATATAAAGATCCTCTGTTTAAGGCGAGAGGCGAACCCCCAAGCCCTATAGATCCACCGAGTGGGTGCAGATTTATAACGAGATGTCCAATAGCCTCTACAGAATGTTCTAGAGAGCATCCACCGCTTAGAGAGATAGCAAACGATCACAGGGTATCATGTATAAAAGCGTAGAAATCGCCTGACATACTCGTGATCCTTTCTACCTTCTTCAGATCTTATGGTTAATGGGCTTAAGATACGGCTTAAGCATTTATAAGCTTAGCTCACTAATAGTGCGTAAGGGACCCATATGGTGCGTGGTCTCTCAAAAATATCTATGGTTGTGATAATAATAGCAGTAATAGTGATTGGTGCAGTAGCATCTGCGATGATCTTTATGCAACAAGCCCCCGGGCAGCCCATAACTCCTACAACACCGCTAACCACGCCCCGCACCACACCACAGACAACACCTACGCCGGTAACAACACCAGGGCAAGCTATAGTTAGTAAGAAGGATACGCTTAAGGTAGCTATAGGGACGGACCTAGATTCTGTAGATCCTCACGGGCAAACGACAACAACGGTTCAGAATGTTGTTAGGCACGTGTACGAGACACTCCTATGGTTTGATGAGAATGGTAATGTTATTCCATGGCTTGCCGAAAGATGGGAGGTCTCTCCAGATGGGTTGACATATACATTCTATCTTAGAAAGAACGTTAGGTTCCATGACGGCTCTGAATTTAATGCCACAGTCGTTAAAGCAAATGTGGATAGATGGATAGATCCCACTACAAGGGTTCCTCTAAGATTACAGCTAGGGCCTGTAAAGGGAGCAGAGGTGGTTGATACATATACCGTTAAGATCTATTTGAAAGAGCCCTTCGCACCATTCCTAAGGGCCCTAGCTAACTATCTCCTTATCACAAGCCTGGGCATTATTAAGAAGTTTGGTAATGCTACAATCACTGAGGTTGTTGGCACGGGACCCTATAAATTCGCCTCTTGGGAAAAGGGCAAAAGGGTCGTGCTTGAGAGGAACGAAGATTATTGGGGATCAAAGCCTCCTATAAAGAGAATAGAGTGGCTAATAATACCAGAGACATCAACAAGGCTAGCAGCCCTGCTGGCAGGAGATGTGGATTTCGCATACTCATTACCAGCAACAGATCTTGAGAGGGTTAAGAATGACCCCAAGTTCACAGTACTTACGCCAACGAGCAACAGGGTTATATTCATTGCAATTTTACCAAAGGGCCCCTTGAATGATCCTAAGGTTAGGCAAGCCCTCAACTATGCTGTGGATAAGAACGCGATCATTAACAGCGTACTCTATGGTTTGGGTATAGCGGCCGATTCTCCTATTCCTCCTCACTTCTTCGGCTATGCAAAGATGGAGCCCTATCAATATGACCCACAAAGGGCTAGGAAGATGCTCGAGGAAGCGGGATTCCCGTTCGATAAAGAACTCGTGCTACTACACCCCACCGGGAGATATCTTCAGGACAAACAGGTTGCAGAGGCCGTGCAAGCCTATCTATCAAGAATAGGTCTTAAGGTTACCCTCAGAACCATGGATTGGCCGAGCTTCGTTGCTGCGATAACCAAGCCTCTGGATCAGAAAGACTATGATCTATTATTGCTAGGCTGGGGACCAGGCGTTGCTGACGCCCACTTCACACTCCACGGACAATTCCACTCGTCCCAAGCACCGCCGAGAGGTCTTGCAGCGGCTCATTATAACAACTCTGAAGTTGACTCTCTACTAGAGCAGGCTATGAGAGAGCTTAATGAGGCTAAAAGAGTCGAGCTGTATAAGAAAGCCATAGAGATCATTTGGAGAGATGCTCCGTGGATATTCCTATACACGCAGAAATGGTTCTATGCAACATCAAAGGATCTCAAAGGATATTGGGTATACGTAGATGGGGAAATGATATTCTTTGATAGAGCATTCTTTGGTTAAGACCGCGCAGCAAGAAAAACTTTTTTACATACGATCTAAAACTTGAATAACGGATCTTTTTCGTTTCAACAAAAGATCCGTTTACAGGCTATTCTCCGCTAAGGTCTATAGCCTTTATAGATCCTATAGCTATTTCCCGAACGTCAAGAGGGTATTGTTTTGAATCACCAAGATAATAATCTCGAACAAAGGGCTCTATACCCGCTACGTTATAACCACCCATAGATCGTAGGAGTGAGAGAACTCAGTAAGATAAGTATTAATGAATGTCCAGTAACTTGCTGAAATCCTATAGTAGAGAACCTTATTCTGTTATAAGCTGGGGCGTTATATACCATGTAGATGGTGATCGATATTAAGGACAAGATCTACCAGGTTCCGGAGAGACTTAGAGGCGTTCTTTCAAGAGGCTATGGTGTTATTGTTGAGGGGAGCGATAGGGTTGACGTCGCTAGAAGGATCCTAGGGCTTATTGTTGGTAGAAGGGTGTGGAGTGTTGGTGATGTTGTTACCAGGAGCCTTATAGATGTTGGGTTTCTACCAGATGTTGCTGTTATAGATAGGGCGACTCTGAGGGAGCAATACATAGAGACTGGAGAGATCGAGGATCTATATAGGGTGAAGGGCACAATACTCGAGGTTGTCAATCCTCGTGGGCACATATCTTCAGAGGCTATCCATATTATTAAGGATATAGCAGGCAGGTCTGGAGGTAGGTTTCTCCTGATAGTGAGGGGTGAGGAGGATATGCTCTCTCTAGTTATAGCTGGTGTAGCTGGCTATGGTGATTCTCTATTATATGGAGTTCCTGGTAGAGGGGTATCTGTGATCATTATAGATCGTTATATAAGATCCCTTGCTCTAGATCTTCTGAAAGAGATTTTAGGGGAGGACTTTATCAGATACTTTGGATAAAAAGGAAAAACCGGCTTTTAATTCTTAGCCACCTTTACTCCTAAGGATCGTTGTAGTTGCTATGGGGATCAGTGCTAGCAATGCTATAAATATTAATAACGTTGTGATATAGCTATAATTGCTATATGGATACCCAGTACCGCTCGGCTGAGCTGCTATGACGTATGGTATTGTTACCTTGGAAGAGGATACCATGATGATCCACATCCCAGCCTGTGCATGTCCAGGCACTCCACACGCTATCCAGTAAACCCCTTCTGGAATGCTATTTAGGGCGAGCCTTACCATAGAGCCTTGTGTTATTCCACTAGTATATTGCTCGGGCTGTGAGGCTATAACGGTCCCATCGCTACCTATATCGCTACTCTGTGGTGTTGCTGTATTATTTCTAACTATTGCTATGCTATGGGGTACTGCATGGTTATTTGTATATATGATCTCGACGCCCCACCCCGCTGGTATATATATTATGAGACCACCGCCAGATGATCCGTTAAAGTTAAAGCCTGTTGATATTAATGCAAACACAGTCCTACCGGTGAACGGTAGCGGGGTTGCTCCTTCTGGTAATCCCAAAGTCTGTGTCACTGTGGATACTATTGTTGAGACCATTGTTACGGTAGATGTCCTTACCACGGTCTCCACCTGCCTTATAGTCTCAACCCTTGTTGTTGTCGTATAGACTGTTGAGGTCACGGTGTTAACAATCATAGCTGTCTCGGTAATGGTTGTTGGTATTGTTCTCACCTGTGTTTGAACCACAGTTCGCTCTGTGAGGAGGGTCTGTGTAACTGTTTGGATATTAGTTATAGGTATGGTCTCCCTCACCGTAACCGTTGAGGGAGGCTTTGCGATAAACCCTGCCGAGAAGGCTATTAAGGCTACAACAATGACTACCGCGATGGTTGTTCTAGCCACTGCTCTAACCCAGACCAAGAATGGATCCCGATATTTTGTCACTTAGAGGTATATATTTTTCGATCCAGCATCTATGGGGGTTTACCAATATCTACAAGAGATCTTTGGCTTGCAAGAGAAAGATCCAGCACACATAGTATCTAGCTAAGCAGGTAATGATAGCTAGGTTGGTTCTCACATGGTAATTATCCACGGCGTTTGCTTTATCCTTTTTTCTTAATCTGCACTATATCGCCCAGTGTTAGGTCTATACCCTTCCCAGTTTTTCCTACTGCTTTCTCCTCTATTTCTTGATCCACTGCTGGGACTACTAGCTGTATTTTGAGCACATTCTCGATCCTCCTGGCTAGCTCTATTGGGGGTATGAGCTTTCCACTCTCTATCCTCTTCACTATATTCTCGCTCTCCCTGATCCTTATGGCTAGGTCTTTTGTGGTGAGTCCCATGCTCTCTCTAGCACTTCTTATCCTCTCGTGGTAGTCCTTAACTATCTCGTACCTCTCTATCCTCTCCCTCCTCGGCTGCTTCTTAGGCGGGGGTGGGGGTTGTTTTTCAACCCTGGTGGTGACTTGCCCTTTCTCCCTATCGATCTTAGCACCCCTTCCAGCGGAGTATCTTGCAAAACAGCTTGGGCATATTCTCATAACAGCTCCCTCGATTTTAACCTCTACGGAAGCTCTTAGTGGGATCTCTTTTCCACACATCTCGCAGGTGGTAGTCCTTATACTCAAAATAAACACCAGCCAAGGTTTTTAGCGATTGGGGGGATAAAAGTAAGCTAACCATATAGCAGGCTAGAGGCTATAGATCCTGAATATAGATATTATTAAACCCACGATCTCGAAGATATACTGGGCCCACATGATCCCTGTGGATATGGATAACACAGCACCAGCTCCTCTCAGCAATATATATGTTAAGGCTATCAGGGCTAGATCTTTTTTCCAACGTGAGCATAGGTTGAGCGCTCTCTCAAGCCATACTAGATCTCTCCTCAGGGTTATAGATGCACCCCTAGCTAGGCTTGCCTTGGTATCGGCGTATTTGTTTGCGGCTATCGAAGGATCCACTACATAAATAGTATTTTCACACGCCTCACTCCTAGGACCTCTGGCTATCACCAGGGATCTTTCGCGAGGGACTTCCGCGCATGATTCTCCCTGCCCATGCCTCCTAAGCATTAGATCAACCTGACCCAGGATCTTTTTAACCTCCTCTCCAGAGGTTTCAAGGGTTTTTATGCTATCCGTATCGAGGATGAGGATAGTCTTTTTAACCTTCGAGATCCTAGCTATCGTGAGCAGGTTCGACATAGATAAGGATCTTCCGGAGCATATGTAGCCTAGAACCTCATACCTGGTTGAAACGACATATAGCTTACCTCTGCATGCTGTATCAGGATCTTCTATTGGTGATATGCTGCTCATGAATCCATAGAGCTCCGCCTCCTGGGGGGATGCTACGCAGATCTTTAGCCTTGTCCTTCTATCCTCTAGGATCGCTATATTGCTTTCTCTCTTAATAACCCTATATTCTGCTGGGTATCCCTCATAACCCTTACATATCCCCTTAATGCTCTCTATGTTTCCTGCTATGCATATTATTCTTAGAAGATCCTCTTGCCTCAGCGATCCCCTGGGCTTTACCAGGGTTTCTCCCTGGGCGTCTGAGTAGAGGGCTACGTCTGCATCTATATAGTTCTCAGAAGCCTTACAGATCTTCCCGGAAGTCTTTATAGGGTTCCAGGAGATTATGCCATTTCTAGCGAGATCGGAAGCCTTTCTAAAGAGATAGAGCGAAACTACATATGGTGCTGAGGGTACTATCAATGAGATTGCAACCGTACTCAGCCCCGGGGTTAGGATCATTATCGGTATTGATACTAGATAGGCAACTGTGGAGAATAACGCCGATACCCTTGCCGAAAGTGATAAGACCTCTCTATAGCTGTTCGATATCATGGATCCTCTGCTGATCACTGTTGCTTCAGAGGATCCCGACTCCACGCTCGAAAGCCCTAGCACGAGATCCCCTACATCCCTAAAGGATCTTAGATCCGATATGAAGGGCTCTCTAACAACTATAGAGCCTTTCGATATCACCGAGTCATCGCTTATAACAACCCCTGGGTATAGCTTAACCCTAGCCCCTGGGCCGCCCCCGATTAGTCCCTGTCCAGTCTGGATCTTTGGGATCATTATTACATGCCCAAGGATATCCTCAACGTAGGACGATGATACAACCATGAGGATCACGAATAGATAGATCATGATCGGAACATACCCACCAAGTAAGAGAGCATATATAGATGCAATAACCATCGACGATATATCGGGACATAGAAAAACCCGTGCTGAGTAGCCATGAGACCTAAAGGCTATAAAGATCAAGGTCATAGCTAGCAACATTGAACAAAGATCTATAACAAGACCTATAACACCAGGAGGAGCAAGAACCCTCAGACTAACCAGCAATGCGAATAATATAGAGAATATAGCGAGAAGCCTGAGGGGGACTATCCTCAAAGCATATACCGGGATCCCCCAAGAGTCTCTGGGATTCAAGGCTCCCATAATATTCTATCGGAGAGAATAATAACCGCATAGCTAGATAGGCAAACCAACAGTTCATAGCCAGGATATATGAAGCTGGCGCCGGGGGCGGGATTCGAACCCGCGCGGGGTTTCCCCCACCGGCTCTCCAGGCCGGCCCCTTAGGCCGCTCGGGCACCCCGGCTCAATCTATTATTGTGTCAGAGGTTTTATTCTTACTATTACCCAATGTTCTCACATATATCTATTCTATGATTTATGCCTATGGCATACTATAGCTGGTTATTTTAGAGTAGAGAGGCGTGTCTATGCATACCGAAGCATTCGAGAAGAGTGTTTGCGGAGGATCTCTCACCATATAGGGGTTAAATAGCGGTTCCTAAGCAACTATCCCTGTGTCTCTCATTCGCTTATTTGCTCATGGTTATGAGCTAGGGTCTTATTGTGTGGTTCGGTGTGTATTAATATAGGCTGGGCAGCAGGCTTGCTACAACTGATCTAAGGCTCCCGATATACGGTGTCTTCACTGTTAGTAGTAAAAACTATCTGTAGTGTGTTTAACGCTGAGACGGGATGGATGGTTATTTAATATCAACTATCACTATTCTGTATGGTTTTTTCAAAATGGTTTTCAAAGCGTTGTGAAAAAGATCTGGATTTTGATTGCTTAGAGATCTGGCTGGTTAATCCCAGAGCTATACGAATCTATTATACATGTTTAGAGATCTTTGTCCAGGATCGTTACCCTTCTGGTCATGGGGATCTTCTCAACAAGCTTTTCAGCCTTCCTGTTTTCCAGATCTACCAGGTATACTCCCGAAGAAGCATAGATAGCTTTTCCCTCACCAATGCATGCTATCCCCGTAGTACCGGTGGTTGGGCTTGGGAGCTCTATATCGACCTTTTCCCAGCTTCTCCCACGATCACGGGATATCTTGACGGGTTTGGAGCTGATCACGTGTCCTAGCACGAGGTCTCCGCACTTCTCAAGTGCGTGGAAATATCCGTGCGAGCCGTTTGCCTCGCTGAACGCCTCAAGATCCTCAGTGTAATAGACCCCGGATGCTGTTGCGATGAGAAGCAGTTCTTCTACTGCTAGCAAGTTATGCTGGTCATGGCTGAAGGATAATGGCTCAAGGGATGCGAGGTCCGGGCCTCTTAACAAGTTACCAACTTCTACAGAGGCTACGAAGACCCCTTTATAGATCGCGAAATCCGTTATGTGGGAAGGCCCGTGTGGGAACCACCATCCATGCTTTTTGGCATAATCCCTGTAGTCTGCTAAAAGCTCGGCATGATCTCCAGCGACTAGATAGAGCCTAGGACCATCGAGGGATGCTACAAGCCCCTTATCTGTGGTGATAAGCCTCCAGCAAGAACCTTTCAGCATATCACTATAACCCTCACTACCCAGCCTTGCGAGTCCCTTATTGCTTGAGCAGATATATAGCTTGTTTTCATAAGATTTAAGATCATATATAGACATGCCATCACAACAGATCTTGTCAAGTCTTTTCTCAGAGAGTTCGTATATGCCGTTATCAGTACCTATCATTATCCTTAAGGCAACCACCTGATCTTATTGCGAGAGAAGTATATATTAGCGAGTTCGGTCGCAAGATCTTTTCCTTATAAGCAGGCTCGAATATTGCTAAGCAGCTTCTAAAAAGCTAGCTATATATTCTACACTTTATATTTAATGGTCTGTGTGGCGACGTTAATGAGGATCACCTCTGGATGGCTTGGTTCTTATATGCTCAGCAGCTTAGGTTGATGTTCTTCCATGTATGGAGGATCCTGGGCTTGGGTGTATAGACATTTGGTTTGTTTCCGAAAATGCTTTACTGTTGTTCCAAAGAGGTCTATGCATGTCTATAGGCTCTGGGTACTCTGTAGAGCTTTTTTGATCTCTTCCCTTAGGCTGCTTGTGAGATGGAGTTCCACATCGTATTTTTCCCTGGGATCTTTGCCCGGGATCTTTATTCCTGTTGATGATATGATTATATATCCTGAATCCAGGATTCTCTTTAGATCCTCAAGCATTCCTTTCTTTGCAAGGCTTTCTACGTATTCTCCAACCCTATAGTGCTCTATAATGAGCTTAGTGCTTGGTGTTGAGCCGCATACTAGGCATGTGAGATCGCTCATGAGGGCGTTGAAGCCGCAGATAGGGCATTCTGGTGGGAGGATCCTGTCCCTCTGGATCATCCACTGCTTGTTCCACTCAAGCCTTGCCGCTTGTAGATAGTCGCTCTTTCCCAGCCTCTTAGCCTCTCTATATAGCTTTCCAGCATGGGATAGTATCCATGGACCCAGGGCTGATAAAACATAGTCTATCTGATCCTCGTTCAAGCTCTCCCTAAGTTCTAGTATGCCGAGCGCTATTAGGGGTCTTATTTTATCCTCGTTCCTCTTGATCCTCTTAACTATTGTCTCAACATCTGGTCTCGACTCTCCCAAAACGATCTCAACGATCTTGCTTAGTATTGTTACAAGCTCCTCCCTAGATAATCCAAGGATATCGAGGCCCAGTCTTGAGGAGAGATCGTCGATCCTCTCGCTAACCCATTCCTCAACATCAACATGCTTCTTAGAAACCCTTCTAGGCGTTTTCCTCTTAGTCTCGGTTTTCTCCTGCACCTTCTCCTTAGCTTCTTTTTTCCGCGGCATCTCTTTCCCAGAGAGATGAGTCGATTGTTGATTAATATAACCATGCTACATCAATATTCTCCTGTATAATATGGAGCGATAGTTTCGCCCTGGTCTCTCTGGATAGTCTTGCTGTGGGTATTTATACCCTTCTATTTAGGATAATACTCGGGATAGCGGGGCTCCTATGAGCCATCTATATATACGTAATCAAACACCAATAGGATATGGTCACATAATAGGTGGTGATCTATGTCTAGCTCTGAGGAGATGAAGGTTGCTGAGAAGAGGGTTGGTGGGCAGGTGGTTGGTTTAGAGATAGTTGTTGTTAAGAGGGATTCTCGTAGGGAGGGTTTCGATGTTAGCAAGCTAGCTAGATCTGTTATTCTTGCTCTGAGATCTGCTGGTATAGATGCTGAGGAAGCGGAGCACGTGATTGAGGGGGTATATGGGGATGTTGTGGAGAGGTGCGGGAATAAACAGGTCTGTGAGATTAGTTCGAGAGATCTTGCTGATCTTGTTGAGAAGAGGTTCATGATACTTGGTGTAAGGGATCAGAGGTTCTTTGAAGCTGCTAAGAGGTATGCTCTTGCAAGGATCTACCAGGATCTATATGGTGATAAGTGGGACGGCTCGTTTGACGAGAGGGATCTCCTCCTCACATACCAGGCTATAAAGGTCCTCGAGGCTAGGTATCTGCTCAAAGACCCCGAGACGCTGAGGTATATAGAATCGCCGCAGATGCTTTTCAGAAGGGTTGCTAGGGTTATAGCATCTGTTGAGAGGCAGTATGGCAAGTCTGAGAAAGAGGTTAGAGAGCTTGAGGAGAGATTCTATGAGGTAATGTCAGGTCTCAGATTCATCCCCAATACACCGACGCTGATGAACGCTGGGACAAAGCTTGGAATACTATCAGCATGCTTCGTATTACCTGTGAGGGATTCCCTAGTAACACCTGATGGAGAGGGTATAATGGATGCTGTGAGAGCCCAGGCTATTATACACAAGATGGGCGGTGGAACAGGATTCTCATTCTCAGAGCTGAGACCTGAGGGAGATACTGTTGCATCAACCGCTGGCGTAGCCTCGGGTCCTTTGAGCTTTATGAGGCTCTTCGACGTTAACACCGAGGTGATCAAGCAGGGCGGTAAGAGGAGAGGGGCTAACATGGGGATCCTGCATGTATGGCATCCCGATATAGAGAGGTTCATAGTGAGCAAGACTGGAGAGCTTAGGGATGTGCATCTCCAGAACTTCAACATAAGCGTCGGGATCTATGATTCGTTTATGAAAGCCCTTGAGAGGGGCGAGAAATTCCCCCTCATAAACCCGAGAAAGACGCAGCTGAGACCAGGGTCTGGCGATTCGAGGTATTATGCTATAGCTAGGGCTAGGTTCAGCATTGAGGAGGAGTGGGTTCAGGAGGTTATAATAGATGAGCTTGAGGAGAGGGGAGGCTCTGTTCCTCTCGACGAGTCTAGGGTGATCACGTGGGAGGAGGCTCTCGCAATAGCTGAGAGGGAGGGGGCTATAGTCAGATGGATCGATCCTAGGGAGCTGTGGAAGAAAATAGTGAGGGGAGCATGGGATTCAGGAGATCCAGGGCTTGTGTTTATAGATACCATTAATAGGAGACACACAGCATGGTATGTGGGGAAGATAAACGCTACAAACCCGTGTGCCGAGGAGCCCCTCCTAGACTGGGAGCCATGTAACCTGGGATCCCTCGATCTGGCTAAATATATAGTGGTTAGGGAGGATGGGAGCACAGATATAGATCTCGATCTACTTGTAAGGGATATAGAGATAGCTATAAGGTTCCTTGACAACGTTATAGATGCCGCTAAATGGCCCCTACCACAGCTTGAGAGAGGAGCCAAGCTTACTAGAAAAGTTGGTCTAGGCGTTATGGGCTGGGCTCACGCACTCATAAGGCTTGGGATTAGGTATGATAGTGTTGATGCAATATACCTAGCATGGTATTTAGCCAGGTTTATCTACTACCATGCACTGAGAGCATCGATAGAGCTTGCCAAGGAGAAAGGTGCTTTCACAGCATTCAACCCGAAGCTCTATAGAGCTGCTTGGGAGTTCTCCAAACCAGTAGAGGATCTATTGAGAGAGGCCGGGATCGAGGGTAAACCCTCTGAGAAGGTCTCCAAGCTTATCTCAAAACTCAATGTCGATCCTAGATCTCTGGAGAGCGATATATTCGAATATGGTGTGAGGAACGCACAGGTTCTCTCAATAGCGCCTACAGGCACGATCTCGATAATAGCTGGTACATCGAGCTCTATAGAGCCTATATTCGCACTAGCCTTTGTAAGAGCCGTTGCTGTGGGTACATTCATAGAGCTTGACAGAGTGTTCCTAGAATATCTCAGGAAGTATGAGTTAGACTCTCCAGAGGTTGTTGAGGCTGTTGCCGAGACAGGATCCATAGATCACAATCCATTCATGCCAAGAACACTTAGAGAGCTGTTCAGAACGGCCCATGACGTGAGCCCTGTATACCATGTTCTCCACCAGGCTGCATGGCAACAGTGGGTAGATGCTGGGGTTTCTAAAACTATAAACATGGCTTCAGAAGCCTCTGAAGAGGATGTGGATCACGTATATAAGCTTGCATGGAGGCTAGGGATCAAGGGTATAACGGTCTATAGAGATAAGTCCAAGAGCAAGCAGGTAATATACTTCGGGCTAAAGACGGTGGAGATGCAGAAGAGTGCTAGGAAAGAGGAGAATATCCAGACACAACAAGCACAGCAGACCCAACAGCAACAGGCTTCACAGATGAAGGAGCGTTTAAGGATACCTAGATTCACTGTAGAGGGGTATACAGACCCCTCGTGCACGACATGCGAGCTATGAGTAGAAACGGTTTTTGGAAGAAGATCTTATTCTATTCCAAAGCCGCGTCATCTGTTTCGGATTTCATTACGTAATCAAACACCAAGAGGGATAGTGAGACTCCATTGAATTCTGTAGTTCCGTGAGAACAATAGTATAAGGCTCTATTACTCTATATTACTTTATGGAATGCCTGCCAAGCGATGAGGGTAAAAATAAAGATCCGAGGGGCGGGTTAAAGAGAGATCTATGATGTGGTGCTTTCCCGCAGCTATGAGCTCGAGGTAAGCTATAAAGAAGGGCTATTAATAGGGTTACCTTGAACAGTGGAGTCCAAGGATAAGGGCTTCAATAATAGGAGTTCTGAGGTCGGTGAAGCTAAGGGATGAGCGGTTGGTATAAAAATCAGTCGCAATGAAGCTCGAACCTCGTGGGAAACTTAGCTATCAGCTAGCGATCAACAATATACTGTTTATACAGATTATATT
This sequence comes from Desulfurococcaceae archaeon AG1, assembly GCA_003116855.1. Taxonomy (GTDB): domain Archaea; phylum Thermoproteota; class Thermoprotei_A; order Sulfolobales; family AG1; genus AG1. Next base: position 178,478 of record BEWT01000012.1, on the reverse strand, counting down.
TTAACATATTGGTGGTTGCGTTAATCTAATTCATTTGATTACATGTATATTAAATAGCCTGAAGGATTACTATGTGGTGGTTAGAGTGCCAGCATTTGGTATCCATAGAATCTCCCACGTCGGCCTGAGGGTTTCAGATCTTGAGAAGGCTAGATTGTTCTACGTAGATATCCTGGGCTTTGTAGAGGTTGAGAAGAACGGGGATGAGCTTTACCTCAAGGGTGTTGAGGAGGGACAACACCATAGCCTCGTGCTCAGGAAAGGCTCAGAGCCCGGATTATCATATATAGCGTTTAGGGTGAATTCCCCAGAGGATCTTGATAGGGCTAGGGATTATTATAGATCTATGGGGTTGCCTGTATCCAGGTTCTCCGAGAAGGGTGTTTCCGATGCCATAGCTGTTGAAGATCCATATGGTTTTCCGCTGGTGTTTTACTATGACATGGAATATACAGGGGATCTTGGGTTAAAATATAGCCAGTATAGAGGAGCACCCCCAGTAAGGCTAGCCCATGTCAATATCTCGCTCCCCGTCAGGGATCTTGACGAAGCCTTGAGATACTATATAAAAGATCTCGGTTTCATACTGACAGAGTACTTCTTAGGCGAGGATGGCTCTAAGCATGCCGCGTGGGTTACCTCTTACTATAAACACGACTCCCACGACGTAGCATTGGGAAAAACCATTGGGAAGGATCCAGGGCCTGGTTTCCACCATGTCGCATATATTGTCCCGGAGATGAGGGATATGGTGAGGATCGCAGATATACTCGCTAGCCTTGGCATGTGGGACTCTATAGAGAGAGGGCCTGGGAGGCATGGTGCTACCAGGGCTTTCTACTTCTATATAAGAGATCCAGACGGGATTAGGATAGAGCTCTACACAGGGGATTATGTGATACTAGATCCAGATAAGTGGAAGCCTATAGAGTGGAGATTCGATCAGGCTAGATATAGATCTGACTTCTGGGGCAGACCGATACCCGATAGGTGGAAAGAGATAAAACCTGTGGAATCGATCGTTAGGGGTGGTATGAAACCCCTTGAGGGTTATACAAGCATGATGCCCACTATAAGGTGGTGATGATCATGATCAGAAGGGGAGAGGATTACATAAGATCCATTAGAGAGGGTAACCATCCAGTAGTATACTACGACGGAAAAATAGTAGAAAATATAGCGGATCACCCAGCCTTCAGAATACCTGTGAGAACAACAGCAGAGTACTACGACCTCCACTGGGATCCAGGAAAGTCAGACAAGCTGAGACACTATAGCCCCATGCTTGGTGAGGAGGTAAGTATAAGCTTTATGATCCCCAAGTCTAAGAGTGATCTCAGAAAGCTCGCAGAAGGGCTTATGACGATATATGACTACTATAGAGGATTCTTCGGCAGAAGCCCTGACTACCTCAACCTATGGAGCGCTGTATTCGCAGCACATAGCGATTACTTCGCTAAGCATTTCGGGTCTAGATATGGTGAGAACGCTATCGAGATCTATAAGCAGCACGCTAAGAAAGATCTCTTCTTCACACACGCCATAGTAGCCCCCATGTATGATAGATCAAAACCACCATCACAATGGCCAGATCCATATATATGGGCAGGGGTTGTTAAAGAGACAAATGAGGGTGTTATAGTAAGAGGCGCTGCGATGATCTCTACATCAGCAGCATATGCTGAATGGCTATGGTATCTACCCAACATAAGGAGGGATACCGATCCTAGGTATGCCATCTTCTTCGCAATACCAACAAACACCAAGGGTATTAAGGTGCTCGCGAGAAGAGGGTTTGAGCCGAGGAGCGGTTACTCTGAGTTCGAATACCCAATATCATCAAAATACGAGGAGAGCGATGGCCTGTTAATATTCGATGATGTCCTGGTACCGTGGGAGAATATAATATTCTATAAAAAGCCCGAGGAGATCGAGAACTTCATGTGGCATGAGGTGAGGCTGAGATCGTGGTTTAACTGGCACTTCGTGATACAGCATTACTGCAGGCTGAAGTTCCTCGCAGGCCTAGCTATATCTGTTGCACAGGCTGCGGGTATAGATAGTTTTATAAATGTCCAGGAGAAGCTGGGCGAGATCCTGATCTACCTAGCCCTCAACGAGGCAGCAATATACGGCTCTATAGAACTTGCAGAAGAGCTCCCCAACATAGTTAGACCAAACGCCCAGATAGCAATAGCTGCTAGCCACTTCAACATGAAAGCCCTTCCAAGGGCCAACGAGATCCTGAGGCTTATCTCAGCCGGCGCATCTATACCAATACCAGCGTCCATAAAGGATTTCGAGAACCCTGAGGAGAGGGCATATATAGAGAAATACCTAGCCATGAAGGGGATTAACGCTCTAGAGAGGGTGAAGCTCTTCAACCTACTATGGGATGTCATAGGCTCTGAAGTTGGTATGAGGTATGAGCAATACGATCGGTTTAGCAGAGGGGATCCAACGATAAGATGGGCCCAGACATATACAGAGGTATATAGATCCAAGCATGATGAGTTGAAGAAAATAGTTAAAGAGATCCTGGATCAAATGCCAAACCCGAAGCAGTAATAGATCGGGATCTTTTAACAAGCCCAGCCCGGATCATGGCGCTCAAATTTTTCAAATATATTAGCTTACTAAGCCTTCATTTAGTGGGTGTATCGAGGAGAACATGAAAAGCTCTCTCGAGAATATATGTGGAGGCCTCCCCCCAGAGATATGTAGACAGTTAATGGTCGAACAACAGATTGTAAAAATACGTTTAGAGAAAAGAAAGTTCGGGAAAGAGGTAACAATAATAGAGGGGCTTGACGAGACACAGGATCTAAGGAAAATAGCATCCATGCTTAAATCTAAGCTAGCCACTGGAGGGACTGCTAAGAACGGAAGGATAGAGCTCCAGGGAGACCATAGGCTTAGGGTAAAGAACATATTGATCAAGGAGCTTGGAGTACCTGAAGAGAACATAATAATGATCGAAGAAGTGGAGGGAGAGGTGTAAAAGAGCTTTTTAACCCCCGACCCACGCTTTAATTTATAAGCATTTCTTAGCATAAATCTATCTGGGGCCTGTGGGCGCTGCGGATAGCCCGTGACCCGGGTTCAAATCCCGGCCGCGGCGCCATCATATATTTAGGTTTTCAAACAAGGGTCTGGATTGTCTTATAACTTTCTAACTTTATAGAGGGCTGGGGTATCTCGTTGGATACGAAAACCGAGTGCGTCATAGCCATCGTGGTTACAGGCATGCCGGGCTCTGGTAAGAGCATATTCTCAGATACCGCTAGGGAGATGGGTTTCGAGGTATATGTTATGGGCGATGTGGTGAGAAGAGAGCTTATTAGGAGGGGTCTCCCCATAACCAGGAGTAACATGGCTATGGTTGCTGTAGAGCTTAGGAAGATATATGGTGATGATTTCGTTGCCAAGATGACAGTGAACGAAGTGTTCTCAAGCCGTGGAGACTCGGGTGGGTGCCGCTATGTTGTTATAGATGGCTCGAGATCTTTGAAAGAGATCGAGGTTTTTAGAAAAAGCTTCTCGGAAGTGATCATTGTTGGTATACATGCTAGCCCTAAAACCAGGTTTGCGAGGCTTTCTAGTAGAGGGAGAGAGGGGGATCCGAAAAGCTGGGAGGAGTTTGCTGCAAGGGATTCCCTAGAACTCTCGCTAGGGCTTGGGGGTGTTATAGCGATGGCTGATATAATGATAGTTAACGATGGGATCGATATCCAGGAGTTTAGGAGAAAGGCTATTGAGGTTCTCAGGAGCATAGCTAGAAAGGATCCTGGGCACGGCTAGCAATTTTAAATAGCTATTCTAGAAGCACCAGCCTAGCCAGCTTCTTCTCAGCCCTTCTAAAATGATATATAAATGTAGCTGGGCTTACTCCTAGCATCTTTGCAACATCCGCAGCCTTAGCTCTTCTAGGATAGTCTATGAAGCCGCTCTTAAGCGCTGCTATCAAAGCCTGTTTTTCATAGATAGTTAGCATTGCATCTATGCTACCATCTATTATAGACGGCTCTAGATCTCTTCCCCGCATCTCTACCAAGCTACATCCTCTATTTAATGCCTCCCTGAGTGTTTCTTCCAGCCTGTTAGAGGATCTAGGGATCAGGATCTTCCATTTCTCAAGCCCTCCCACAACCTCCTGTCTCAGAATTATGCCTCCAAGCCTGTATACAAGATCTGATATGGATCCGTGTCTACGGCTCTCGAAATCCATGAGGGCTAGTCTTGTCCTCTCACCATTAACCCATCTCCTCTCTTGGAAGAGGTTGATATCGACCTTAAGGATGTCTTTCAGCCTTCGTATCTTTGTTATAAATGACCTGGTATCCTTGCCTATAATCATGACGCTAGCCTTAAAGATCTCAGGATCTCTGAACTCCTGCCTAAGCGTCTTTACAACCACATCCTGATCCCTAGTGATGGTCGTCCAGCACCCATGGTGCTCAACCTCGAAGTAATAGACGCCAGCCCTAGATACCATGGGGTCTCACTGCGTGTGTCAATAAGAAGCTTAAATATACATAATCAAACAGAATTAGATGATAATATATAGTTGACTATTTCTATATATAGAAAGGTGGTTTAATGAAAGCATTATCGAGAACATATATAATCATAATAGCCGCTGTAATAGTGATAGCCGCTATAGGAGCTGCTCTAGTAGTAATGATGAGCCAACCACAGGCAACTGGTACCGTGAAGATAGGGTTCCTAGGTCCCCTCCAGACGGAATTCGGCGATGTTGGGTTGAAATCTGTGCAGCTAGCAGTTGAAGAGATAAATAGAGCTGGCGGTGTGCTGGGAAGAAAGATCGAGATCGTTACATATGACGATGGAAACGCGCCTGATAAGGGTGTGAGCGGGTTTAGAAAGCTTGTTGAAGAAGACAAAGTGGTTGCTGTATTCGGAATACATGCAAGCCCCGTCGGGCTAGCCATTCTACCCTTGATCCAGCAGTACAAGATCCCGGTTTTCGCTATGGGCGCGACTAGCGATGTTATCGATATTAATGTGAGCAACAATCCCGGGTATAGATATTGGTTCAGGTTCAACACAAACGCCTCTACACATGCCCTCTTCGTATATTACCCAGCGAAGATGATCGCACAGCAACTCGGTCTAAAGAAGTTCGGCTTGTTATATGATAACGCGCCCTGGACAGCTCCTGTAGTCAGCACCGTTAAGAATGCTATCAAACAAGACGGTTTTGAACTTGTATATGAGGGGACAATAGATATTGGTAAAACCACCAGCTTTGTACCGCACCTAACAAAGGCTAGAGATAGCGGTGTCCAGCTATTATTAGTATGGAGCGCTTACGGCGATGCCAAGTTCCTCCAGAGAGACTATGACGATCTGAAACCCCCGTTTGTGCTGATCCAGTTCGATGGTGTTGGGATGAGACCCGAGCAGTGGAACATAACTGGGGGGAAGACAGCATATCAGGTCTTCGTGTTCTTCTCATATGGTAGAGGCGCCGGCGCTGATCCGAAGCTTAAGGCCTTCTACGATGCATTTAAACAGAAATACGGCTATGACCCGCTCTTCTACGCGCCATATATCTATGATGCTGTGTATGCATGGAAGAAGGCTGTAGAAGCTACAGGAAGATTTGATGGCGATGCGGTTGCCGACTATCTCGAGAAGAATGGTTATCAAGGGATCACAGGTAGATGGGTCTTCACTAAAGGTCATTCAGCGATGTATGGTGAGGATTACATAGCAACAATGGCTCTCCAATGGCTACCCGGTGGAAAGCTTGCGGTTATATGGCCTCCTAAGTATGCTGATGCAAGATTCCAACCACCCCCATGGCTCTCTAAGTAGCTGTGGGGATAGCTCTTGCTAGAGGTGTTTTTATTCTCGGTAATAGTTGGATTGGTTTATATGCTTATGGCAATCGGTTTTAACCTTGTTTTAGGCGTGTCTAGGATAGTTAACCTAGCCTACGGGGCTCAGATAATACTAACCTCGTACATAGCCAGTACTCTCCTCAACTTCATACCAGCTGTGGTAGCTCTTCCCATATCTGTGCTATTATCCCTCGTTATAGGTGCTATCCTCTGGCTTGTCCTGTGGATCTTTAGAAAGGATCTAATACTATCCATAGTAGTCTCAATAGCAGTTGCTCTTCTAATAGAGGGTGTGCTTCTAAAGATATATGGTGCCAGGCTAATCTCTCTAGTAATAGCCCCTGGCGATATCATGGGGATCTCTGCTCAGTGGATTATAGCTGCTATCTCTTCGATCGCTTCCTTACTGGCTTTCTACTTGATGATGAGCCGCACGATGATTGGTAAGAGAATGGCTGCTGTGGCAGAGAACGAAGATCTAGCTAGGTACATGGGGATCAACGTGAGGGTAACGAGCATGCTGTCATTCATTATAGCTTCTCTTTTCGCCTCAATAGCATCTATAGCCATAACCCCTCTATATGCTATATACCCCCATGTGGGCTGGTATTATTTAACAATAGTGCTTGCGGTAGTTATAGTAGGGGGTCTTGGAAGTGCTATGGGAGCGCTAGCATCTTCTATGATACTATCCTTTACACAATCCCTCGCAGCATACTATATAGGGTCTCCCGCTAAGGATCTGATCCCTCTCACGATTTTAATATCCGTTCTTCTCCTAAGGCCTGAAGGGATCTTTGGGAGGGGTGTTAGATGGGCTTAAAGGAGATCAGCTATGGAGAGCTTATACCCCTGGCCGTGATCCTCATAGCAATGTCCGTGCTACCAATGCTAGGTCTTTCCTCATACATGTTAACGCTATTATCGCTTCTCTTACTCTTCGGAGCGCTGGTCTCTATATATGATTTCTTCTATATAAGGAGCGGCTATATAAACCTAGGCTATACATTTATAGTAGCATCATCAGCTTTCTCAATAGCGATAACCCTTGAAAGGCTCCCCACGGCTCTAGCAATTCTAGCAGCCTTTCCGTTATCAATGCTCTTCTCAATAGCGATACTAGTCCCAATGCTCAAGCTTAGAGGACCTTTCTACTCGGTTGCAACGCTTCTCTATCCCTTCACACTAGCACCAATAGCGAGGCTCTTTCCAGAGGTGTTTGGTGGGGATGTTGGGATCTATGTGAGGCCTCTCCTAAGCAGCCCCACACACCTCTATTACCTCTCCCTAGCAATATCGATAGGCGTGTTATCCCTTCTCTTTATCCTTCTGGGGACGAGGCTTGCTATAAAGCTAGCAATGATTAAAGATGATGAGACTCTCGCCGAATCCTCGGGTATTGGCGTAGTAAGGGTGAAGATCCTGTCCCACGTAATGTGCACACTCATGGTTACCGCGGTAATGATCCCATATACGCAGGTTAGTGGAGTGGCAAGCGTAGAACTAGCAGATCCAATGCCGGTCCTGATCTATGCGTTAATGGCTAGCGCCCTTTACAAGCCCGGCTCAGCACTCTACTCATTCCTAGGCGGTATGGGGATATGGTGGCTTGATAACTTTATGAGGGCTGCTATGTATGACCTCAGGCTTGTGGTTGCGTCAAGCCTTTTGTTAACCATATATGCAGCAAGGGTGGTGTTAGGAGTTGCTGGAACTAAGATCCGTAAGTAAGAGATTTGGGGGGATAGTTGCTCTAGACAACATATCCCTCAAGATAGATCGAGAGCTAGTAGGCATTATAGGGCCCAATGGTAGTGGAAAGACTACACTATTTAACACTATAACGGGGCATGTGAAACCTGATCGCGGGAGCATCTTATTCATGGGTAGCGATATAGCTAGAGCGTCTATTGAGGATAGGGTTAGGATGGGGATTCTTAGGACATTCCAGCAACCAAAGATCTTCTGGTCACTATCTGTTGAAGAAAACATAGAGGGGGTTACCAGGGATAGATCCGTTGTTGAGTATGCGTTGAAGAGGACAGGGCTTTGGGAGAAGAGGCAGAGAAACCCGAGAACCCTTACCCTAGGAGAGATCAGGAGGCTTGAGATCGCGAGATGCCTAGCTCTCAAACCCAAACTCTTATTACTCGATGAACCCTTCGCAGGGCTTATATCAAGTGCTGCTGCAGAGCTCGGAGAGCTGATAAACGATATATATAGAGAGCTGGGGATAGGTGTTATAATAATAGAGCACAAGATCTCCCATCTCAGCAGACTCGCCAAAAGGATTGTAGCCATGAACGCAGGGAAAATAGTTTTTGACGCGCCAGTTGAAGAAGCCATGGGTATGGTTAGAAAACTCCTCCTGGGAGGCGGTTATGGTGAGGGAGCTTCTAGAGGTTAGAGGGCTTAGATGCCAGCAAGGCAATATGGTTAATGTTGAAAAAGCAGATCTCGTTGTATATGAAAAAGAATCTGTGGTAGTGCTAGGACCTAACGGTAGTGGTAAGACTGCGCTCTTAAAGGCGATAGCAGGTTCCTTGAAACCATCATCGGGGTCTATATTATATAGAGGTATTGATATAACCAGCAAAAGTCTCCACGAGAGAATCTCCATGGGGATAAGATATATACCAGATAGAGATGCGGCCTTCAGAAACCTTACTGTGGAGGATAACCTGAAGCTTGTTAAGAAGGACTATGATATATCCCTCTTCCCAGTTCTCGAGAAGAGGCTCAAGGTAAAGGCGGGATATCTTAGCGGTGGTGAGTATAAGATACTCTCGCTCGCAATGGCCTATAACTCAGACGCAAAGCTCTTGCTAATAGACGAGCCATCCTCGGGGCTTTTCCTGAGGATGAAGGTAGAGATAGCAGAGATCCTCAAAGGAATGATGAGGAAGGGTATAACCATGTTGATAGCTGAGCAAGACTCAGAGATGGCTAAACTAGCTGGGGATAGGATATATATTATGGAATCAGGAATACTTAGAGAACCAAGAGAAGACGATCTATACCTCTTATAGGCTAGATAGCCGATCATGGTCATCTAAACCTTTTTCGCTATAAAGCCCTGAACCATATACCGAATCTATCTATTGCTAAGCCACTGGGTATGGCAACGTAATAAGGTGTCTTAGAAAAAATAGTTGGTGTGAAAATGAGTAGAGAGACTGAGGGCGAGGAGAGCGCTCCTATCAGGATAGTCTTTGAGGGGACAGCAAGGATAGGTGAGGTGATGAGCACCTTCAAGAGCATAACCCTCAAACCAGAGGATTTCGCTAGCCCTATAGCTCTCCAGATGGCTTTAACAAGGATCTATGATACCCTTATGAGGAGCATTACAGAGATCCCTAAGAAAACATTCATAGCAGAGATCAAGTTCACTGACTCAGTTGGAAATACTGTAGTGTTTGCTGCAGAACTTGGTACGTCTCCACCACCATTACCAGGGGCTAAGGTTAAAGCGAGAATAACAGTCGAGTTGTTTGAAGAGAAATCAGAGTAGAGGGCCTGTTAACCTCTATAGTAGGTATAGATAGGCCAGGGTCTGAATGAACTGGTGGTTATGATTATTCTGAATAATACTAGGAATAATACGGGCTTCAATGAGAGAGGTTTTGTGCTTATAGAAGTCCGGAGCGGAGGTTTGATATCCAAGTGTTAAATTCTATAAAACTCAGATCTAAAAAGAATATCGAGTAATAGATCGTTAACGTTTCAGGGCTATTCTATCCTATCTGCTCTTTGGTGTTTGTTTTACATATGATCTCTATTCTTCCTCCTATGTTGATCTTCTCTCCGCATTTAACGCTGTCTATATATATTTTTTCTATATCACCCCATACTTTCTCAATTCTGTATTGTATGTGCTTAGACTTGGCGTTTCTCTCGATCCTTGATTTTATGTATTGTGAGAGATAGTTCCCCATAGCCTCTTCGGGCTTGTGAATCCTTATCTCCTTATTATTCAAATCAATGAACCCCGATTTAGCGAGTATCCTGATCACGCTTCTAACGGCTCTTCTAGGTAGTATTAGTTCCAGGATCTCTCTAGCATGTTCTATGCTTATAACCTCTTTGCCTGAGCTGTAGAGAAGAAGGTAGGATGCAAGCTCCCTCTTACCTATGGGCATGCTAGCTACCCTATACTTAGGATCACTATTGCCCTATCCTCTACCTCGATCCCGCACCTCTCCAGGATCTTTCCGGAAGCCTCATCTCTACAGCTATGTTTAGATGCTATCGATACAGAGCCAGGTTTTCCTGAAACCTCTATCTCGCTACCATCTACCCAGTAGATCTTGTATTCTTTCTTAGCCCTCTCAACAAGCTTATCTATAGTGTTTAGGGGGAGATTCACGCCCTTAACCCAGTAGTGCATCGGAACCATGACCTTAGCATTGAGAGATGAGAACACCTGGAGGGCTTCCTCATGATCTATTGTAAATGTACCTCCGACTGGTAGTAAGGCTAGGTGCACCTCACCAGCTTCTCTCAAATGATCCTTCTCAAGCACATGTCCCAGATCACCAGCATGGAAGATTCTCAAACCATCGGGGGTCTCAATAACATAGGCCACATTCCTCCCCCTCCTTCTCCCTCTCTCCTTATCATGGAACGTCTGTATACCCCTCACCTTGAAGGGGCCAAGGGTATTCTCCCCAACAGCCATTGAGAGGTATCTACCTCCCTCTTTAAGCACAACCCTGTATGCATTGTGATCGAAATGCTCATGGCTCATCAGAACATAATCAGATCTCGCCCCCGGTCTCTTAAGCCCTATAGAAGCCCCATCATGAGGGTCTATGGTTATCGATACACCGCCATAGAGGATCTCGAAGCACGCGTGACCCCACCATCTTATAGTTACTGTCAAGACTATCCCTCCACCATAGATATGCTTGCAAATATATATTGAGTTAACAATAGAGCCGCCTGTTCCTGGATATTTATTGATGCTTTTGGTGTTCTTGATTTTTGTATAGCCTGCAGGGGTTCGTTGGCTTTGATTCTTCGGTTAAACACGAGATCTGCCCGGTTATTAATTGCCAGGATATACTATACAGGGTGCTTGCTGCGAACCCTAGCGGATTGATTCCTAGGATCCTCTCGAGACTCTCTGAGGGGACTAGCGTTTATAGGGTTGTTGAGGGCTTTCTTATACTATTCTCCTCAGTAGTAGTATTTATAGTGGAGGTGATTCTCAACACCTCATGGCTCTTCATGATCCTTGCCGCCATATTTATATATGGTTCCTATCATCTCAGAAGATGTAGGAACCTTTATCAGGGCTATCTATGGGGTATTGAGAGTTCTGGGTATAGGCTTAGTAATAGGGCTATCTATCTAGGTATTATCGGGTCTATTATTGCGATCGAGATCCTGATGATCTCTGGGGGGTTGGCTATAATTATGACCCCAATGCTCGGTATAGGTGTTGAGATAGCTAGGAACATAGCAATAGCAATCATACTCTCCTTTGGTGCTGTTGCCATGATAGGGCATTTCACAAGGGTGAGGCTCTATAGGATCTTTATATCGAGGGTGCATAGAAATGGCTGAGGAGTTCTTCCCCTACGAGAGCTTCAGACCCGGTCAGAGGGAGGTTCTCAGGAGGATCAGGGAGGAGATAGGGTTATCAAGACTCCTGGTTCTCAGAGCCCCAACAGGGTTTGGAAAGACTGCTGTCGCTATAGCTACGGGCATGATGAGATCGCCTGCGATCCATTCTGTGAGGACTAGGAATGAGATAACACCTGTTCTAAGGGATCTCAAGCGGCTATCAAAAAGGGTCAGGGGTGTTAGGTATAGCTTTATACATTCAGCCCATGCCATGTGCCCCCTTCTGAGTAGTGAGAGGATAGATCCCGAGGATTTCTGGCTAAACTGCCAGATCCTGAGGGAGAGTGGGAGGTGTAGCTATTATAAGAAATCCCTTCTAGTCTCTGAAGAGGACGTTGAAGAAATCCTCAGCGTTTCAGAGAACCATGTTGATGCTGTGAAGAGGATCTCAAGAGATCTTGGATCATGCCCTTTCTTCTCACTCGCCAAGCTGGCCAGAGGATCTCAATATGTTGTCGCGACATATCCCTACGTGTTCTCTAAAGATCTTTTCTCAACCATATATCCAGAGGAAGATCCGGGGGAGTTTTTTGCTGTGATAGACGAGGCCCATATGCTTACAGACCCGTCATCGATATTCTCTTCGGAGATAAGCACCTCTAAGATAGAGGCTTCTATCCACGAGATCAGGGAGTACCTCGGAGGAGACCCTTTCTCAGAAGCCCTTCTAAACAGGCTCTTAAGGCTTGCTGAAGAAAAAGCTGTAGATGATAGGCTTAGAAAGATAGATAGATCTCTTCTCAGTATCGATACAGATTCTATAGAACATCTGATCAACATAGCCCTCGAGGTGAAGAGAAGGGCTCTCGATAGAATCCTTTCAAGAGGCTCTATAGGCGAGGCTGCTTCAAAAAGGATCTCGCTAGTCAAGGTCTCGCTCGCGATAGCCTTGCTAGAGGATCCCAGGTTCGAGGTTTTTGCATATAGAAATGGGATGAGCACATGGATCAAGGTGACAGCTATAGATCATAGTGTTGTATCCGAAGCTCTTTCAATGTATAGAGCCTCTCTTTTAATGTCGGGAACACCTCCTACTCTCGAGTATATAGAGAGGATCCTGGGTATACAGGGTGCCAGCTACGTAGACGCTCTTGAGCTGGGCTCCTGGTCGCCTTATAGCAACATAGCTACCGTGCTCACAAGCGGGCTGAGCTCTAGGTATAGTGAGAGGAGCCCCAACATGTATGATCTATATTCGAAATACATAGAGGTGATCGATAGATTCATTAACGGCGTGAAACTAGTTATATATCCCAGCTATGAGTTTATGAGAAACGTTGTTGATAGGCTTCAGAACCAGGGGTTTGTTGAGAATAGAGGCACCACCATAGAGGATCTTGTTAGAAGCATAGGTAAGGATGGTGGTTTGGTTCACGCTGTTGCAGGAGGAAAGCTTTCTGAGGGGATAGAGCTTGTCACTAACAATAGATCCATGATCAAGTGTGTATTCGTAGCAGGCGTCCCCTACCCCCAGAAGGATGAGTATGTGGATGAGATTTTCAAGAGTATGAGAAAAAGAGTCTCAGAGGATGAGGCTTGGGACTATATATATAATATGACAGCATCTATGAAAGTATTGCAGGCTATAGGTAGAGCTGTGAGGGGCGAGGATGACAGAGCGTTGGTTGTCCTTGGTGATAGGAGGTTTATGTCTAAAGATATTAGAAAGTATATGGGGCTTAGGATAGGGAGGATAGCTAGGAATCTTAAGGAATTCGAGTCTCTTGTAAAGCTCGTTGCCAGCGACTTCCTCTAACATGGATCCCCAACTATTTATATAGGACCACGAGATCTTGTTATTGGTGTGATGAAACCCGGCAAGCCGGATCTGTGAAGATACATTCATGCACTGATCCTTGCTATATGCTAGGCGGCTTATGAGGCTGTCTCTCGGTTTTTCTTCATCATCTTCTCTACAAGCCTGTACCCGGGTGTCTTTATGGGTTTCTCAGGCAATATGCCCTGGGGTCTTAGGAGTAGTATGACTATAATTACTATTGCGAACGCTATTCTCTCAACCCTGGTTACGTCAAACCAGCTCATATCTATCCCTGAACCCCCGAGGTTTACAAGCCATGATATGCCTGAGAGTATCTGGTCCTTGTAGAAGTTGATAGCCCTAGAGGCCACCCAGTATATAGATACGCCTAGAAATACGCCTAGGTTATTCCCAGCACCGCCCATTAGGACCATGAGCCACGGTATGAATGTGTATTGGTATCTATCATACTTATCCACGGTAAGCCCTCCTGAGTACATGGTATCTATATAGCCTGCTGCAGCAGCTATTGCTGAACCGATCATGAGGCTCTTAACCCTGAGAGACGCTATGTTTATCCCAAGGCTCTGCGCGGTTACCTCGTTCTCCCTCATAGCTCTAAGGGCTCTTCCTAAGGGTGTTCTGAGCATATAGCTTGTTATAACGAGCGATGCTATGAGCATTGCTGACGAGACATATAGATAAACCCATGACTTAGGTCCCAGCCACCCAAGTGGGTCGGGGACAGAAACCCCTCTTGCACCGTTCATTATAGGATCGTAGTTTTTCGAGATGGCTCTGAAGATCTCTGCCATGGCTATCAGTGTTATTGCTAGATAATCCTCTCTAAGCTTTAGAGCAGGTGCTGCCGAGATCAGACCGAGAAACGCTCCAAAAGCTATAGCTATTATGAGCCCGAGGATCATCATGATCACCGAGATCTCGTGGTGCGTGTTCATAAAAGCCTGAAGCTCTACCGATGCAGGGCCATTGTTGAATATATAGTCTGTCTTAGGAGCATCGGGGAATATTGCTTGTATCATTCTTGGAACCATAGAGCCGGCTATTAAAGCGCCGCCAAAAACTGGTAATACCTTGCCGAAATTGGGGAGGCCTGCGTATCCATACTCTATGTTCAGCGAGATCGCTATTGTTGCGAATATCGCTATGAAGGGGATTGTATCTATTACTAGGCTGAGCACCTCGCTCACAGATCCTCACCTCCTTTGCAGCCTAGTCAGGGCTGATGATACTATAGGTGCTAGTCCCACTGGTGCAAACGCTATGAAGAGTATTATCAGGATCATTGGGAACACGAAACCGTATTTCAGGATCTCGCTGGCCTCGGGATAACCGACTGAGTAGAGGCATCCATAGATCTGTGATGGGAGTATTGATTCGGCAAATGCTACTACGAGAGCTCCTAGGAAGGGTCCGTAGATGCTTGAGAGACCTCCAACAATGCTTACGGCGAATATTGTTATAAGTATTCTTGCTGGGACACTGGGATCCACATAGAACCACATCGGGTAGAGCAAACCTGCAAGCCCTCCCAATGCACCTGCGAGGAACCATGAGAGTAGATATATCCTGCCAGTCGGTATCCCAAGGATCTCTGCGAGCTGTGGATTCTCTATAGATGCTCTCATAGCTATCCCGATCCTTGTTTTATTAATAAATATGTATAGAGCGACTACCAGGACTGCTAGGAGAGAGACAGCTATGACTGGGGCTGCTGTTAGCTGGATGCCTGGGATGAGCACTATGTCGTTGGATCTGAATAGGAAGCCCTTAACAGTATAGATCTTGTGGACATAGTAATAATAATCCGATAATATATAGATCAGTGTTGAGGCAAAGAGCTCTACAGCTATAGTTGCTATCATGAGCTGAACGATCGAAGCACCACGGGATGCTAGGGGTTTTATAACTAATAAATATGTGAGGAGAGATGCGACTCCTCCTAACAAGAATGCAAGAGGCGCTAGGAGATATGGGGGCATGATCCCCAGGATCCGTTCGTGTCCGAGGAAGGCAACGTACATGCCGACACCAACGTAGGAGGCATATGCAAAGTTAGGTACCTTTGTAGTCTGATACATTAGAGTAAGCCCCAACCCCATTAAGCTCAATATACTCATATAGAATAGAAATCCTATAAACTGTTGTAATGGTATGTTTACAAAGCCCTGTAGGCATGCTAACGCATCGCCCGGGCCTGGCATAATCTAAACCTACTCTCTATTTTTGTCAATACTTATATATCCCCATAATATTATATATGGTAAAGTAGGTGTTTAGCTTGAGAGCGGTATCCCCAACACAGATAGCTATGCTGGTAGTGGTTCTCATAGTTGGTATAGCAGCAGGCTACGCACTCGGCGGTGCTGCTGCACCGCCAAAGGTATCTACCGTAACAGTAACCCAGGCGGCAGGTGTAGTTACACAAACAGTTACACAGACAGCGACTGTGAGAGTAACTGTAACGCAGCCAGTAGCAGCACTATCAGGAGAGATACTTATAGGGGCGTTGTTACCACTAAGCGGTGATCTTGCAAGCGAGGGCGCGTTGAACAGAGCTGCTGTTGAGATAGCTGTAGAAGATCTCAATAACTATGTGAAGACACTAGGACTCCCAATAACATTTAGGCTTCTTATCGAGGATACAGCTACAGACCCGACAACGGCTCTTGCCAAGCTCCAGAGCCTCTATGCTAGGGGTGTGAGGGCTGTTGTCGGGCCAATGACAAGCGCTGAGGTTAGGAATCTGAAGAGCTATGCTGATGGTAACAAAATCGCTGTATGTAGCCAGTCGTCAACAGCACCTGATCTAGCCGTGCCTGACTATATATTCAGAAATGTTCCAAACGACCTCTTCCAGGGGAAGGCTATAGCAAGACTGCTAATAGACTATGGTGTGAAATATGTCTATATCTTATATAGGAACGATGCCTGGGGTAAGGGTCTAGCAGACGCTACAGAGGCTAGGTATAAGGAGATAGGCGGTACTGTTCTCGGCAAGGTTGGATATGATCCTAAGAAGGGCGACTTCTCAGCAGAGCTTGCCGCAGCAGCATCAGTAGTAAAGAGCGCCGTGGGTAGGTATGGCGATAAAGCTGTTGGTGTACTCTTGATAAGCTTTGAGGAAGCGGGAACCATAACTGCGCAGGCTGGAGGTTATGCAGAGCTTATGGGTGTAACCTGGTTCGGAAGTGACGGAACAGCAATGAACCTGAAAATCCTGGAGGCAGCTGGAGCCCAGCTCGCTAAGGTTAAACACCTAGCAACAATATTCGCCCCAACCGAGAGCCCCAAGTTCACAGAGTTCGTGAATAAGTTCAGGGCTAAAACACGTGAGTTTCCAGGAACATATCCCACCACAGCATATGACTGTGTATGGCTGCTAGGGCTTGCCATAATACAGGCTGGTAAATATGATGGAGAGGCTATAAGGAATGTCATGTTGCAGGTGGCGAGAAGCTATTTCGGCGTTTCTGGATGGACGATCCTTGATGATAACGGAGACAGAGCTGGCGGTGACTATGATGTATGGGCTGTGGTTTTGAAAGACGGTAAGCCTTCTTGGGAGAAAGTGGCTGTTGTTGATACAAGCTCCGACGCTGTTAGATGGATCAAGAGAATATAGATCAAAACCTATTTTTGATCGCTACATACTCGTTTTATATCTCACACTATAATTAGGGATTAGAGCTTATCGATAGCATCGATCCAGATTCTCATCTTCTCAACCTGGGTTGCTATGAATTTTCTGTGAAGCTCTTCCTTGAACTCTCCCAGGCTTCTCTCGATATGGTTTGCTATTTCTAAATACGCGTCCTGATAGCTTTTACTCGATATATCGGCATGATCTATGATTCTCCATAGAATCTCGTTTATTATCATACCCTCTAACTCAGCCCTCAGATCTTTCCACACAGGTCTTGGCCTCTTCACATGCCTTGCAGCTGGTTTTCCAAAACATATTCTATCGCCAATGCTATCTGCGATCTTCTTGATAATGATTCCCGACCATATGTCGTCAAACCTATCGATACCCATATACCTCATATATAGCTGATAGAACGCCGGTACTATTTTTCTCGAGAAAGAAGTGTTCATAGAGCATACAGCAAAGTAGTTCCCCGGAAGGGGTATGACCCTCTCCTCCTTAATACCGACAGACTCTACAGGAGCCCTTCCATCCATACCGCCTAGATAGAGTATTGTAAGCGCATCTAGATCCGGATGCCCTGTCCAGAGCCCCATATTTAACACGCACTCAGCATCCTGAACGCTGTGATTATAATTCCCAACCCTTGTCGAGGGATCATATGGATGTCCCCTGGGGAATAGGCTCATACTTGGTCTCAGTTCGAGGAAGTCAACAGTGTTTATCCACCTCCCTGGCGACTCAATACCAACACCATTGCTATTAGCTAGAGACGATAAATGATCCTTGACAAGGCTATAACCCTGCTCAGGATATACATCATCATCAATCTCTATTATATAGTCAGCACCAGCCTCATATGCTAGGAGAAAGCCGTAGCTTGTCTCTGCATGGGATCTCTCGGGTATGAGGGATAAGTATTTCTCATAAGAAGAACCATATCTAGATCTGAAGAAAGCCTCCCTCTCCCTCGGCCCGTGGAACTCTATGTCGAGACCTTTTAACATTTTGAGCGATTCTTGCCTAACCCTCTCATCTCCCTCATCGACTACTATGATCCTCTCTACATCTTCTAGATCGCCTTTAACCCTAAAACCCCATAGATTGTCAAGCACATATATAGATGCCGTGACCAGCCAGACCCTTCCCCCCATGTTGGACACATAAAAAATTATGGATGGAATATTATAGGGCTGTTTTCTTTTTGATATTCGTAGGAAGGGGGTATTTAACAAGCTCTGATCGGGATTATTCTTGTCGCGAGTCTTCCCACACTAGCCATGGATAACGATGGGAGCGTGCTTCAAGCCATGTGGGGGATGAGCTAGATGGGGGCCAAGTGTCGTTGGGCTTATAGCCACCCATGAACCCGCAGGGTTAGAGATCCTGCGGGTAGAGGTGAAAAGCCCCTGGATAAGACCATTGAATGAAAATAAAGTGATCAGAATAAACACCCAGGGACAAACGGTTATGGATTAAGGTCTCATAGCATTAGTATCAAAGATACAGACTGCCATAAAGCTCTCATTTCCACCACGCCCATAGGGTATTTTAAACCCAGCGATCTATTAGTTCCTTCGGCTTATTTAAAGCTGTTACATAACCATTACCGGGATTTAGTTGGGGGCGGGGGGTTTTCTTCACAGGGTTCAGCCATTTCTAGAGAGCTTGTTAGCCCTTCTCATAGGGCTTGGAGTAGGAGCATTATTGATCTATATATATATAGATATGATCCTGTAGCTGGGTATTTAGGCCTATTCATCGGAGCTTTTGGAAGCACAGTAGCATTGGCAGAGACTCTTTCATATTCAATGCCTTTAGCACTAACAGGGCTTACTTTCGCTATTGGTATTAGAACAGGGCTCTTTAACATAGGATCTGAGGGTCAGGTTTATATGGGAGCTTTAGCAGCAGTAGCCATAGGCTCGGCTTCTCTGAGTTATGCTGGCCATGCTCATATAGCCCTGACCCTTATAGGTTCAGCTCTCATTGGCATGTTATGGGCATTGATCCCGGCATTGCTTAAGGTCTATAGAGGGGTTCATGAGGTGCTCAGTACTATTATGCTTAACTGGACAGCCTATTATATAACTATGTATATATCATCCCAGGTTCTTGTCGATCCCGCGAGACCCGAGAAAACACTTTCTGTTCTTGAGAGTTCTAGATTCTCAACAATAGTTCCTGGGACAACGCTTACAGGCGGGATCTTTATATCGATAGCAACAGCTCTTGCGTACTACTTCCTCATATCTAGATCTGTTCTTGGCTACGAGATCTCCTTACTAGGATCTGGGATAGATGTTGCAAGATACGCAGGAGTTAATGTTAGAAAAATCATGATCTATAGCTTTCTATTAGGAGGAATAGCTTCCGGGATAGCTGGGGGTTTACTAGTGATTGCCAGACCACCCACATATGCTATCTACGGTACTCTAGGCAACATATGGGGATACGGCTTTGAGGGGATCGGCGTAGCACTTATAGGGCGCAATAATCCTATAGGGATTATCCTGGCATCGATACTATATGGGGGTATAAAGAATGGTGGGCGTTTCATGGAATACTACGCCGGGATCGATTCGGATCTCGTCAAAGCAATAAACGGTTTGATCGTTATATCGCTCTCAATGCCAGAGCTATTCAGAATCTTGGGGAGGTTAGTGAGGAGATGATGATAAGAGGTATTGTTAGGATATCAATCTATGTCGCGATCCTATCAGCGATCCTTATACTCTTACAGGAACTGCTAGGAACAGATCCAAAGGCCCTTATACAAACAACACTTCTAGCTATGACACCACTAGCACTAGCAGCAGCTGGGGAGGCGCTCAATCAGAGGGCTGGTATGGTGAACATAGGGATTGAAGGTATATTTGCTATATCTGCGATAGCGGGCGTATATATGGCTGAGGTTCTAGGCAACGGCTACTTAGGATTATTATTCGGGGGGCTTGTAGGAGCCCTCATAGGGTTTATCATGGCCGTGGTGAGTATATACGGTAAGGCTGATCAGATAATAATGGGTATGGGGCTAAATATAGCAGCAATGGGCATAACACCGTTTCTCTTAAGAGCTATATGGGGCTTCCCAGGACTCCATCTACCACCAAAGGAGGTACTCATACAGAGGCTAGATATATATGGTTTCCAGATATCAATAGTCACTATAGCAGCTATAGTGATCGCTATAGCCCTCCACATAATTCTCCACAAAACATACCTAGGCCTCTGGATAAAGGCTGCAGGTGAAGCGCCAGAGGCTCTCGACGCGGCTGGTCATAATGTCAATATGATCAGGATGATCACGCCGACTATAGGAGGATTCCTGGCGGGTCTTGGAGGCGCCTTCATGCCGCTGGACTTCTTTGGGAGTATAACTAAGGAGTTCACTGCTGGAAGGGGTTTCATAGCCCTTGCCTGTGTTATATCTTCAAACCTAGAGCCAATGGGATCCCTGGGATTCGCCTTAATATTCGGTCTAGCAGATGCTCTTGCACCTGTAATAGCTATTACCCCGGGTGTTAAGGAGAGTGTTCCCTACCAATTTATACTAGCACTACCATACATAGTGACACTAGCAGTAGTAGCAATAGCTGTTAAGGGAAGAAAACTCCCCAGAGCTCTTGGGATCCCCTATTCTAGGGAATAAATTACACTACCATTTAATCCAAGATTCCATGGGAGTTATAATGTCATGAAGTTTTTGTAACGGTTTCAGCCTATCCCACACTTCTATCGCTGTATTGCTATATTTTGTTATTATTATAACGAGCTATTGTATAATAATCATGGTATCGGTGTACCGGTAATGGACGATTCTGGAGGTCGTGATAGACCGTATATCTCTATGCGTGGTATAGTCAAGATATACCCTGATGGTACTTTAGCGCTCAGAGGCGTTGATCTAGATATTTATAGAGGAGAGATTCTGGGCTTATTGGGTGAGAACGGTGCTGGGAAGACAACCCTCATGAAGATCCTATCTGGGTTTTTGAGACCGACCAGGGGTTTGATATATATTGATGGAAAGGAGGTCAGGTTCCGAGACCCGTCGGATGCTATTAATAGAGGTATATATATGGTTCACCAGCATTTCTCCTTAGTACCATCATTCACGGTGCTTGAGAATCTATGCCTTGTCCATGGAAGGGGCTTTCTGACAACGCTCAAAGGCTTAGATCTCGATATTGTTAGAGAGAAGGCTAAGAAGCTATTAAGCGTGCTCGGTCTCGATGTACCTCTAGATATCCCTGTCGAGAACCTCCCAGTAGGGGTTAGGCAGAGGGCGGAGATTCTTAAAGCGCTCTTCATAGGAGCCAATGTCTTGATTCTAGACGAGCCTACAAGCCTCTTAACACCTTACGAGGCTAAAGAGCTGTTTAGATTTATCAAGGAGTTGGCGCAGAAGGGAGCTGCCGTGATCTTTATAACTCACAGGATAAGGGAGGTTATCGAGGTAACAGATAGAGTGGTAGTCCTTAGAAGGGGCCTTGTAGCTGGTGAAATGATTACTAGGAGTGCTACGCCTGAGAAGCTCTCTGAACTCATGGTTGGGGGAGAAGCCATAGTTAGGAGAGAGATTGCTACTAGTGAGAGAAACATACTTGCTGGCAAGCCTATCCTTAGCGTTAGAGGTCTTGTGGTGCTTGACGATCTGGGGAGGCCTGTTGTTAAGGGCGTAGATCTGGATCTATTCCAGGGCGAGATATTAGGAATAGCTGGTGTTGAGGGTAACGGCCAGTCGGAGCTTGTAGAGGCTATTACGGGGCTTAGGAGCGTTCTCAAAGGCTCTGTAATCCTCAATGGGGTTGATATAACCAACAAAACTCCTAGCTATATATATAAACATGGGTTGATCCATATACCGAGCGATAGGGACAGGCTGGCTTTAGCGCTTGATATGAAGATCTATGAGAATGTCCTTATAGGTCTTCAAAGAAACCCGGCATATCATCACAATATAATCCCTAGAATCATAAACTGGGATACGGTGAAGAAAGCGGCTAGAGAGCTTATAAAAAGATTCTCAATAACAGCTGAATCCTTGGATGCCAAGGCAAGAGCACTGAGTGGGGGTAATAGGCAGAGGCTTGTCATAGCTAGAGAGCTTAGTAAGGGAGCTAAGGTAGTTATAGCATCAAACCCCACCAGGGGTCTCGATATAGCATCAACGAGCTATGTGAGAACCATATTAAGAGAGCTGAGGGATAGAGGCGCGGGTGTACTCCTCGTCTCATCGGATCTAGACGAGATCCTGGAATTAAGCGATAGAATAGCCGTGATCTATGATGGGAAGATCCTGGGAATCCTATCTAGGGAAGAGGCTAAGAGAGTAGATATAGGTTTAATGATGGGCGGTGTTCAGGCCTCATAACGGTTAGTATTGTTTGATACCAGATGCTCGGTCTTTCGCTTTACTAACCTAGAAGCTCTTTCATTGGAGCTCTTATTTTGTTATCAACCCATACATGGTCTTTATGGATACACGCTTCATACAGAAAGCCTGTGGAAACGAAACGGCTTGCTGCAATGTTAAAGCTATATGAGGTATTACCATAGCTATTAGGATTTTATGTAATTTAGATTAAGCTAATAATTGGTATCGGTAAGGTTATATATTTCCAATCATTAATCTTAATGAGGAGATTTCTATGACGACTTTTCATGCCAGAAATCTCAAAGGAATCTCTAGAGCAGTTATAGCTGTAGTAATACTCGTAGTAATTATAGCTGCAGTGGCAGGCTATCTAGTAGTAACGCAACAAAGAGCGCCAGTAGCTGTTCCCACCACGCCTGCACAGAAGTTCAAGATAGCCATAGTGTCTGATATAGGTGGTAGAGGCGATCTCAGCTTCAACGACATGGCCTTCAAAGGAGGCGATGATGCTAAAAGAGATTTTGGCGTAGGTGTTGTTGAGCTTGTTAGCAAGACTGAGCAGGACTATATACCTAATCTAAGGACAGCAGCGCAGGATCCCGATGTAAAGCTAATAGTAGGGGTTGGGTTCCTGCTAACAGAATCCCTAGTCACGGTAGCCCTTGAGTTCCCCAACAAGTTCTTCGCAGGAATAGATACAAGCGCCCAGGAGGTTGTGAAGGAGAAGTATAAAGATAAGTACCCCTTACCCAACCTCCTCGACATAAGGTTTGAGGAGCATAAAGGGAGCGCCCTAGTGGGAGCCTTAGCATGTCTAGCAGCAGCTGCATATAACTACCCATATGTCGGGATGGTTCTGGGTATAGAGATACCTGTCCTCTGGAAATTCGAGGCTGGGTATAAGTGGGGCTGTAACTGGGCTTTGGAGTGGTATAAGTCTAAGTTCGGTAGAGATCCTCCCGGGATAGGGGCAACACCAGTTAAGAGTAGGGTTTTATGGACATATACAGGCACTTTCAGCGATGTCATTAAAGGCTACACAGCTTCGAAACCAATGTACGAGAAAGGCGCTATAGCCGTATATAACGTTGCCGGCCCACTCGGGCTGGGTATAAACCAGGCTGTGGAGGAGATAGCCAAGGCTAGGAACCTCACTAGAGGGCCTCCCTTCTGGATAGGTGTCGACGCTAACCAGGACTGGATCAACCCTGGGTTCGTGATAGCATCTATGATGAAGAGGGTAGATAAAGGTGTTTATATAGCCACCAAACTTGTTCTTGAGAATAAATTCACAGACGTGGTTAAGAGGAATAATGGTGTGCTTGTTCTAGGCATAGGTACTAAGATCGATGGCGAGCTAGCCGAAGGGATCTCTGTAAGCACGCTACAGGATCTAGATGAATTTATACAGATGGGTATAAATGCTGAAAGGCTAACAGGCAAGAAAGTACTCCCAGCACCGCCCGAAGAGATCAAGGCTAAGGTTAAGGCCATGAGGGACGCAATACCATCATGGGTATGGGAGGGCGTTAAAGAGCTTGAGGATAAGATAAGACGTGGAGAGGTAAGCGTCCCACTGCCACTCACGCCAGATGATATAAAGAAGATTAGAGATATGTATGGATAGATCTCTCTCACAATAGATCAATATCCCTTTTTACCCTTATCCTTTTACTAGATATTCCTATGCATTTTAGGCTTTTCTACAGATCCCTCGTAACCATCTATACCCTTATGGCAAGGTATCTATATATGTTTAGCCTTGGCGAGTATTCCTTCACTTTATAGTA
This sequence comes from Desulfurococcaceae archaeon AG1, assembly GCA_003116855.1. Lineage (GTDB taxonomy): Archaea > Thermoproteota > Thermoprotei_A > Sulfolobales > AG1 > AG1. The sequence goes on along the minus strand of BEWT01000012.1, from coordinate 154,384 downwards.
TGACTTTATCGCGAGCCTAGAGCCTGAGGATCTCTCGATCTCCCTTCCCATAGCTTCCGGCTCGTCTGTGAGTGCGTATATATAGGCTCTGCCGCCCTTTACAAGAGCGTTTGTAATAGCTTCCACACTTTCCAGGATGTTTGTTGGGTTATCAGCTATCACGGTAGTAAAGACACCTCTAAGCGGCATGGTGTTGGCATCAGATACAAGCGGCATGACCTCTCCTAAAAGCTTATTCATATATATAGATCTCCTCATATGGGTAACGGCATCGCTATTTATATCGCTTGCAACCACTAGGCATCTCTTGATCCTCGCTATGTTTATTGCAAAAGCCCCATAGCTTGAAAACATATCTAGAACAAACTCCCCATCTTTTATATCCATCGCTATCCTCAGCCTCTCACTTCCAAGCCTTGGGTTTACATACATCTTCGCTATATCTACAGAGAACCTAAGACCGTTCTCCTTATATACAGTCTCTGTCCTTCTCTCACCCCCGAGATGCTCTAACTGCTGGATCCTTAGCGAACCCCTAGCAGGGCCTCGAGCATATACAGCCCTAACTCTCTTATGGATCTTCATTATAGCGCTAGAGATCTCCACACCGTATCTCAACAATTCCTTCTCATCGATCCTTATAATAGCTATATCACCAACAATATCGAAGCTCCTGGGAAGCTTCTCAAACAGATCTCGAGACAATGTATCGCTAAGCAGATCCCTATATGTTAAACCCTTAGCCAGATGCTCTCTGTGTTTTTCGCTATGCAAGTCCCTGCACCCAGAGGGATTTCTCTTCACTAGTTTCGGGACGTGTAGGTTTAAATAGATAAGATCTATTAGAGATCCTTAGTAATAAACGTGTCGATACAGGCTAGTCGATGTTCCTAAGAAGCAATTTAGGTTAAGAAGCATCTCTGATTTAATCTAGCTGGCAAGTACTTTTGAGGTTTGGAGGGAGCTCGGTATGTCGAAGGTCGCGCTAGTGACTGGAGCGTCATCAGGCATTGGGAGAGATCTAGCTCTGATGCTCGCTAGGGAGGGATATAGTGTTGCTCTAGTTGCTAGAAGAGTTGAGATTCTTGAGAAAGTTGCAGACGATATAGCTAGCATTGGGGGTAGGGCTGAGGTTTTTAAGGCAGATCTATCTATGTACAGTGATTCTTCGAACCTTGTTAGATCTGTTGTTGAGAAGCTGGGCAGGATAGATGTTCTTATCAACAATGCTGGGTTCGCTATCTATGGTCCTATAGATGAGATTAACGATGAGGATATCCAGAGGATTTTCTGGGTCAACGTGATCTCACCAACGATTCTTATAAAGGAGGCGTCTAGATATATGAAGAAAGCAGGAGGAGGCTGTATAGTTAATATAGTCACCTTAGCGGTATACACTCCAATACCATGGCTTTCCCTATATAATGCCACTAAAGCTGCTCTCAAAGCCCTCACAGACACACTCAGGATAGAGCTCAGCCCCTATGGGGTGAGGGTCATAGGGGTCTATCCAGGATATGTTGATACAGATTTTCACAGGAACGTTGTTCTCACCAACAGCTCTATGAAGCATAGATGGAGTGTTAGGGGTTCCTCAATAGCCCCTGTGCTTAGGAGTAGCGAGGTTGCCAGCGAGGTTGTTAAGAGGATAAAGGATCCTGGGTTTAATGGCGATATAGTGATTGGTGCTAGATACAGGCTACTGAGATGGCTTGCCCATCACTTCAGCGGATTGGTGGTTAGGGCTATCAAGAATAGCTATATAAATAGCTATATCAAAATACAGGGCTAGCGGGTTCGGGTTTCTAGGCATATGTTCTTAAACGGACTGATTCTAAGGGCGATGCTATTTTAATATGAGATACCGTTAGTATGGGATGCTATTATAGCTGTAGCTTCTTTAGGGATATACTCATAGCCTGGTAGTATGTGACATCACCATACATATCGACAACAGCTATGACAGGGATCATGTCTTTATGCTGGGAGCTCTCGATCCATGAGAGGAGGGTTATGAGAGGCACCCTAGCACCCTCTTCTGTAACGTATACCATGTATTTCTCACCCTCATGCTCGACTATAATGCTCCTATCGCCATAGCCTCTCCTAATCCTCCTCCCCCTGGATGCTAGGTCTGTGAATACTGTGAAGTATATCCACCATAGATCGCCGCTGGCGTATCTCATAAAGAGCTCTTTTACTCCAAGCTCTTCGCCTTTCTCATCGATAGCCTTTGCCCTCCCGCTATAGACTAGATAGGATGCTTCGAAAAGATCTATTGTCTCCCCTTCCCTATACCTCTCGTCCCCTTTAACTACGGTTATTTTATCCCCAGCCCTGAGCACGATCAATCCTGATAACCCCCAGAAGTGCTAGGTTGACGAGCCTCATAGCCTCCATCTCGAGGATCTCAGCCCTATTGAGAGCCTCATCGATGCTACCGCCTATAAGCACCACTCCATGCCCATCCATTATAACGGCAACGTTCTTCTTATCCGCTAATTGTTGTGACACAGCCTTAGCAAGATCCCAGCTCCCCGGCTCTAGCCTTGGTACGTGTGATATGCCTCCTAGGTATGCTTTAGCCTCGTAGCTGTCTTCAAGAAGCTCTCTCTTTAGAAGCCCGGCTTTATATGCTACCATGGTGTAGACCTGGTGTGTGTGAATCACTGCGTTAACATCGTCCCTGGCCCTATAGATCTCTAGGTGAACCTTATACTCTGAGGAGGGCTCCGCCCCCATGATCCTGTTGCCTGTTGTTATATCAACTAGACTTAGATCCTCTATTGTTAGCGAGGCCTTATCATAAGCCCTAGGGGTTATCCAGAAGTGGTTTTTATAACTACTCCTAACACTCACATTGCCAGAAAATGTTGAGTTGAATCCTCTCAAATACAGCCTCCTAACAGCGTTAACAAGTTTTATCCTTATACCAACGTCGAAGCCCCTCTCCAAACCAGCTCCTAAGCTATATATAACGCTACGTGGGGATTAAGCAACCTATGATCATGTCTATGTGGTTGTCCATACCTATCAACCTATTCCAATTAGGGTAGGACTACGAATATATACTAAGTTGAAAAACACCAAAATCTCTGCCCAGAAAACGGCCTATCGCTTGGTTTATTTTTATTCCAACAATATATTTCCTTCAGGTTATAGTAGGTGGGATAGTGCTTGGCGCGTGATAAGATCATCGAGAGGGTTTTTGAGGAGCTCTCATCGATTCTTGGGAGAAGGGTTTCGAGAGATCCTGTGGATCTTGGTCTCCACGCTATTGATGCGTCGTCTTACTATTTCATACCCAAAGATCTCTCGGAGAGGTATGTGCTTACAGTACCCAAGGATGCTGAAGAGGTATCCGAGATAGTCAAGATCGCTGGTAAGCACGGGGTTTCTGTTATACCGCAGGGATCCTCGACTGATCTGTCGATGGGTAGTGGGAGCATATCTATTACAACAGCTAACCAGATCTATATGCTTGAGAGAGGCATTATACTCCATACTGGGATGATGAGCAGTATAGAAGAGATATCTGAGACAGATAGAGTAGCTGTTGTAGAGCCAGGAGTGAGGATTGATAGTCTTAACGAGGCTCTAGCCGAAACAGATCTCTTCTTCCCAGTAGATCCAGCATCTGCCAGGGCAGCTAGCGTGGGAGGAGCTATAGCAACAGGGGCTGGGGGCTTGAGGGGCGCTAAGTATGGTACTATGAGAGACTGGGTTCTCGGTCTTGAGTTCGTAGATGGTCTAGGAAGGATCCATAGGACTGGGTGTAGAACTGTTAAGTGTAGGCAGGGGTATGATCTCACAAGACTCATGGTCGGTTCTGAAGGCACTCTTGGGGTTATAACGAAAGCAGTGCTAAAGCTATGGCCAAGACCAGCCGCTATCTCGAGGCTTATGGCTGTTTTTAACGATTTCACTAGTCTCTATAGATTCTTCCTAGGCGTTAGGAGGGGGAGGGTTCCCCTCATAGCTGAGTATATGGAGAATAGGGTGGCTGACAAGGTGATCAGAACCTTGGGGCTAGGTATCCCTGCTGGACATACACTCATACTGGATCTCGAAGCTGGGTCTGGGGAGGAGGCTGAGAAGCTGTTAAAAACCCTTGAGAAAGATGCCAAGGATGCAGGTGCTTTCTATACTGCTACCGCAACCGACCGCGATAGATCTTTTGAAGAGATCTATAGGTTCAGGAGATCAATGTATGCTGGCATGGTTAAAATGAAGCTCAAGAGACACATAATATTCGAGGACACAGCAGTCCCTATCTCAAAGCTTCCTGAGTTTGTCAGAAGGGTTAGAGAGATAGAGGGTAAATATGGGAGGGAGATTGCTCTCGGAGGACATCTCGGGGATGGTAATCTCCACCCCCACATAGAATGCGATTTAGAAGATCCTGAAGACAGATCCTTAGCATTTAAGATAGCTAAAGAGATAGTGATCGAAGCGCTAAAGCTTGGCGGAACTTCCAGCTCCGAGCACGGGATAGGCTCAATGAAGCTAGAATTATTGCTAATAGAGCTTAGGAACAAGGGGTCAGAGCACACTCTAGATCTTATGATCAATATAAAGAAAGTATTCGATCCAAAATGGATCCTTAATCCAGGGAGAGTGATCCCAACTGAGCCGGGTCGAAAAATATAACCCGTTGGATAAGGCTTGGCAGGAGTTTAGGAAATGCGTCTTCTGCGGGTTCTGCGAATCATCATGCCCAACTCTTGGAGAGACAGGTGAGAGGGGCTATGGCCCTAGAGGTCGTGTCAGGGTAGTGGGGCTTCTCCTCAACGGCATATATTCTAAAAAAACCGCTGAGTATCTATACACATGCCTCCTATGCTACGCCTGCGTGCCCCCATGCCCTACAGGTGTAGATATACCGGGCCTTGTAGAGGCAGGTAGATCTATTCTGGTTAGAATGTCGCAGAAAAGTAAATAAGCCTTCGTTCCTGTCTCTCAGCCTGCTTTATCGGCAATATATAACAGCTTCAGTATTTATGGAATATTCCTAGGGGTTTATTTTGTCGGCATGTCTATATAGTGGCGGGCTGGTTATGGATACCGGCACTATGGGTAGGATAGTTGAGGTTGAGCATACAGCGGATGTGATGTATATAGTAGAAGCCCAGTCTCTTGAGAAGCTCTTCGAATATGCTGCGTTGGGGATGTTTAGATATATATCGCCAGATCTATCGAGGGTGTCGCCTATAATTGGTGTTGAGCTTACATGCAGAGGTATAGATCTTGAGAACCTCCTATACAGATGGTTAGAGGATCTCATAATACTCCACGATACTCGCGGGCTTGTCTTCTCCAGATTCATTGTAAAAGGCATATATAGGGTTGAGGAGGGGGGAGAGCAGAGCTATATATTGAAGGGTTTTGCTGCTGGCGAGAGATACGATCCCAGGAAACACGCTCCCGGAATAGTTGTGAAAGCCGTAACATACTCGCAAATGGCTATAGAGAGGGTTGGAGATCTCTGGAGGGTCTCTATAGTGCTAGACATATAGCTTGTTTGCACAGCAACTAATAGATCCTTGATATGTTATTAATCTTAGGCACAATAATATTTATCATATATACTATTGTTTGTGAAGTTTAATCCAACTCCTCCTATCTCTGAAAATATATTCTGGGTTACTGAATTATATTTGGTGCTTATATGGTTGAGATCCTGAAGTACGACATTGTGATCCTCGGGTCAGGGTTGGCTGGGCTCAGAGCGGCTTTCCAGGCAGCCCTCACCTCTAAGGATAGGCTTAGGATTGCTGTGGTGTCTAAGCTTCACGCTATGAGGAGTCACTCTGTAAGCGCTGAGGGAGGTATAAGCGCTGTCCTATACCCCAAGGAGATGAATGACAGCATAGATCTACATGCGTACGATACTGTAAAGGGAAGCGACTTTCTAGCCGACCAGGATGCTGTAGAGCTCCTGGTTAAGCTAGTCCCTGAAGAGATAAGGTTCTTCGACCATCTAGGAACCCCTTGGAGCAGGCGCCCGGACGGGAGGATAGCTCAGAGGCCCTTCGGTGGAATGAGCGTCCCGAGAGCCGTCTTTGCCGCTGATAAGACTGGTTTCTTCATGATGAGCACTCTCTATGATAATCTGTTGAGGTTTAACAACGTTGATATTTATCACGAGAACATGGCCACATCGATACTCATGGAGAACGGTATGTTTAGAGGCGTGACAGCGATTGATATGGCTACTGGCGAGTTTAGAGTGTTCCTTGGGAAGGCAGGAATAATAGCTACTGGTGGTGCTGGGAGGGTATATTCTTTCGTCACTGTAGCCAATTCAAGCACCGGTGATGGTATAGCCATGGCCTACAGGGCTGGAATACCGATTAAAGATATGGAGTTTGTTCAATTCCACCCCACGGGTATGGTTCCAAGCGGTGTGCTCATAACCGAGGCTGCTAGGGGTGAGGGTGGGTATCTAATTAATAAAGAGGGGGAGAGGTTCCTCAAGAGATATGCTCCCCAGAAAATGGAGCTCGCTCCAAGAGATATAATATCCAGGGCTATAATGACCGAGATCAAGGAGGGAAGGGGCTTTGTCCAGGAGGAGTCAGGGCTGGAACACGTGCTCCTAGATCTAAGACACCTGGGTGAGGAGAAGATAAACGAGAGGCTACCAATGATAAGGGAGCTCTCAAAGAAACTAATAGGCGTTGACCCCGTGAGCGAGCCTATCCCTGTTAGACCGACTACCCATTATACTATGGGAGGTGTGCATACAGACACCTATGGACAGGTTATGCTTGATGAGAGCACGAGGATCCCGAACCTATGGGCTGCTGGAGAGGCTGCATGTGTAAGCATACATGGGGCTAACAGGCTTGGAAGCAACTCCCTAGGAGAGACCGTTGTATGGGGCAGGCTTACGGGTGAAGCTGCTGCCCAGTATGCTATGAGAACCCCTGACACCGTGCTCCAGGTGAGCTCGACGCTGGATGAGGCTATAAAGAGGGAGGAGTCAAGGGTTTTCGATAAGCTTCTACATGTTGAGAGCGCTGCAGAGAACCCATATGATATCAGAGAGGAGCTCCAGACGACAATGGATAAGAAAGTTGGTGTATTCAGAGATCAGAGGGGTCTTGAGGAGGCGTGGAGCACTATTAAGAGGCTTAAGGAGAGGTTCTCAAGAGCTAGGGTTGAGAATAGGACGAGGATTTATAACAATAACCTCAGGGATTTCATAGAGCTTAGCTTCATGCTAGATATAGCAGAGATCATAGTGGTAGGGGCTCTTAACAGGACAGAATCTAGGGGTGCCCACTACAGGCTCGACTATCCCAAGAGGGATGATGTCAACTGGCTAAAGCATACCCTGGTCTATTACAGAAGAGGAGAGCCTCCAAGCATAAGCTACATACCAGTGAGGATAACTAGATGGGCGCCTGAGGAGAGAAAGTACTGAGGTGATCTATGTGGCTGTGAATAGGCAGAGGCTGAGGGAATACGATCTCGAGGGATGGGTGCACACACTCTTTTACAAAGCAGCCGTTCTGTTCTCAATAATAGAGGCTCTAGCCATACTAGCATATCTAGCAAGCCCCTCACCACTTACCTCTATGGCATTCAGGGTGTCTACAATCATATACTGGTTCCTCTTAACCCCCTCTTTTTATGAGCTTACGAAGGGGTTTCTCATGATATATAGCAAGGGAACCTTTATGAGCCATATAGCAGAGAATGTTAGGAAGAGGCTTTTGCAGCGTTACGGCTCGAGGGCTAGACTGGCATCGGTGGCTCTCTACGCAGCGATAATATTGTGGATCATCGCCCCCATAGTCTTTATCCTGGGGTGGTTGTATGGCTAGGGCTAGTGGGGTTATGCTTCTCCACTACCTAGGCTACTTTGGCTCTATGATCCTGGTCTGGCTAGTAATGGTATCATCGCTTCTAAAGGGCCAGCCCTTAGTAGAGGTAGTGCTCCCAGCACTTCTCCTCATAGCATCAATCCTCTTCGGAGTAGTTGGATTGTTACACGTAGTTGGGGGTGGAGGTCATGGCGGAAAAAGGTAAGGGGTATAAAAGCGTTATAATAAAGGTTAAGAGATACGATCCCGGTAAGGGCTTCTACGATAGCGAGTACAATGTTAAGATTAGCAGATACTCCACAGTGCTCGACGCGCTCCTTTCAATAATCGAGAAACAGGATCCAACGCTTGCCGTTAGGTATAGCTGCAGAATGGGTATCTGCGGATCCTGTGGAATGATTATAAACGGCGTTCCAAGGCTAGCGTGCGAGACAAACATAATGGGGCTGGGTGTTGATAAGATATATGTAGAGCCAATGTATAACTTAAAGATTGTAAGAGATCTTGTAGTAGATGCAAGTGATTTCTTCAAGAAACACAGATCCGTTAAACCATATCTCATAAGAAAAGACGAGGAAGAGCAGTTCAGAGCAGCAGAAGAGTATAGACAGACGCCAGAGCAGCTTGAAAACTTCCTACCATTCGCATATTGCATAAAATGCGGACTATGTGTAGCAGCATGCCCCGTAGTTGCCGAGAAACCAGGATTCCTAGGACCACAGGCTCTTGCACAGGCTTATAGATGGTATGCTGACTCAAGGGATCAAGGCGGTATCTCAAGGTTAGAGCTCGTGGATAGCTTCGATGGTGTCTGGTCCTGCGAGTTTGCAGGATCATGTAGCCGTGTATGTCCAAAAGGGGTTGATCCTGCTTTCGCTATCCAGATCCTTAAGACAGAGATCTTTAAGAAAAAGCTGATCAAACGCTAATTTTTTAAACCCCCACCTTAGGTTCTGATTTTCAAACTTCGTAATAGCTGGTATTTATTCATACTTATCGATACTACTACACTATTCCCGACTCCTCATCATTCGGGGTTCAAAACTTAAGCTTTTTTCTAGACCACCCCTTGGACTATAGCCTCTTTCTCTTCATCGCCGTTTCTTTGTTGCGGTTAAATCCTCTACAGCTTACCTATAGTCCGGTTTTTATTCCGTTTGTGTGTTGTTATTCTGTTTTCTAACGTGTGAGCGTATGGAATCCTGTATACATATGTAAACAATATATGTAATATATATACCTCGGATCACAATATATATGGGAGGTTGTTTTTTTATGTTCCACGTGTTTTTTGATCCTATATCTCGCGTATGGGGAGATGGGATAGAGTCAAAAAACACATGGAAAAAGAGTTCTAAATGGCTGGATAAACTTGTCGAGGAACACAGGATTCTCAAAAGAGCTTCAAACGTATTACTACTCTCCGCATCATCGTCGTATATGCTAAATGAGAAAGAGCCTTTTGAGCAGGTGCTACCTATATACATAGAATTTAATGGCATGTATGCTCTGTATCATGGTAGGAAGGAAGAGATTCTAGCTATACTAGCTGGCCTGTTAGGCGGTTCGAAGCATTGGTTGATCAAGGATTTAGAAGATCTTCGTTTAATTGTTGAGGATAGATTTAAGGATCTCTTCGCTATCTATGCCTTAATGGGCTGGGGAGAAGTTCTAGCTTCAGAGGTGGCTATGTATTACGAGGCTGTTGAGGATCTTATAGAATATGAGGAGAGAGTGCTGTTACCCAAGATCCTGGATATACTGCTAAAGACCGAGATTAGTGATCAAACGATCTTCCAAGTCTTCGGAGGGATCGAAGCAAGCCTAGGGGAAGGGTTTCGCGAGAGGATGCTCGGCTTGATTGATGATATGGAGAAGAGGCTCTCAAGCGCTATTATGAAAAGCAATGCAACTGCTATAAATATTACCGGCTTAAAGCCCTATAAGAAGCGTGTACAGATAGCGAAGAAGATCCGCGAGATCAAGGATAAAAGAATATATAAACTGATCCTCATAAATAACCGCGACCCCGCCCCACTCTACCACAAACTCCTCAGTATAGAGCCATGCCTCGATCAGAACCTTTTCCGAGCAAAGCAGCTATCAAATAGAATATGGGTGTTCATGATAGCTCTTAAAGAAGGATGTATATAGTCTCTTAGGCTTGGATATTTAGACATGATGGTTGCGTTATCACGCGCTCTGAGGTCTAGTAAGAATATATGGGCATTCTCTCCAGTATAGAGAGCATAGCTTTGCCTCATACTTGGTGAGGGCCCTTCTCAGCACGTTGCAGAAAGCCACATAACCTGTCCCTACGTTCTCTATTCTATAGCCTGGGCACTCAGAGATCAAGGGTTCTTTTAGTAGGTGTATTGGTGAATAGATCTTGGAGGCGATAGAGTTCTTCGTAATAACCCTCACGCCCCCCTTTCCACTATTATTGTTATTCTCAGGTGGTTTATTTACTCCAAGATCTGTGTTCACATATAGAGAGCACCCCATGTAAGTCTCTGGCGGGCCTCTGCATCTAGATGCTGCCACAACGCTATCGTCTGGCTCCTCAAGTTTTGGTGAGTGGCAAGCACCGCCTCTGTAGAATGGGCATGGCAATATTCTTCCCATCAATATTGGTTTAAGATATACATATTCAGCTACCCCGCCAGATCCGTGCCTATACCTCTGGGGCGTTTTTCTCCAGTAATCCCTAGGGATTTACGATCATCATAGCTATAAATAAGTGCTTGGCGTGTTTTGCTAATACCTGGGAATGGTTATCGGTTTGGTTATTCTGAATGATATCTGATCGTTATTGATGCCTTTTCACCAACCTCTTCTCTTAGTAGTGCTTCTATCCTGGACACTATATCGTGGGCTTTATTCACATCCATATTTCCCGGTAATACACATATCACATCTATCACTAGCTTCTTACCAAGGTAAATAGCCTTTACACTCTTGATACCTGCGAGATCCTTTATCGAGTTGTCTCTCTGTATAGCTTTGGTGACGATCCTATATAGATCCTCAGCATATCCTCTCTTAGGCTCTATATGGACAAGCACGCTTTCAACACCTTCTACTAGGCTCTTAATCCTTCTCTCAACCTCCGATGCTATCTTTGAAGCCTCGCTGAGACTCATTGTGGGGCTTACCTCTATATGCATCCTCACGTGGTAGCCCTTCTCGTCTTTGAAAACCTCTACGTCGTGAACCCCTAGAACCCCTGTTACCTTTGATGCTATTTCGCTGCTCTTCGAGGCTATCTCGCTTAGCGTAGATCCTCCCCTGGGTTCCATGTGGATCACTAGATCCACGTTCCTGATTGTTGAGCTCTTTATCCTCTCCTCAAGGGTATCTATGATCTTATGGGCTTCTACAAGATCTATGTTGCCAGAGATCTCAACCACAGCGTCTATAAATATCCTGGAACCAGCCCTCCTAGCCCTTACACTCTTAACACCTAGGTCTAGCTCTCTGCATGCTTTTCTAAACATCTCGATAGCCTCAGTAGGCGCTCTATCCATCAGCTCGTCTATAGAGATCTTTGCAAGTCTGATCGCTGCTGCAGCGAAGTAAGCAGCTATAGCTATGCCTAGTATAGAGTCCATTATGAGTATTGGTATCTTTTCGCCAAACACTATGCCAAGGATGCTCATGATAAGCACAGATGATGTTGCATAGAGATCGCTGCTATAATGGAGAGCGTCTGAGGCTAATAGTAATGATCCGTATTTCAATGCTCCCCTGCTAAGGGCTCTCGATCTCCAGTAATCGATCAAGACTGTGATCAGAAGCAGGAAAGGTATGAGGGGTGTGAACTCCACATAGGGATCATATGCTTCAGTGATCCTAAGTACAGCCTCATAGGCAACATATAGAAGTAACGCGACAAGAGCTAGAGAGACACCGAGGGATCCGAGGCTCTCAGCTTTACCATGTCCATATGGATGCTCAGGGTCAGGCTCTTTAATAGCAACTTTTATTGCTACCAGAGCTATTATCCCTCCTACTATATCGCTCAAGCTATGCACACTGTCAGCTAGTATGGCGAGGCTACCACTGTAAAGATAAGCTGTAAATCTTATACCTAGCATAGCTAGGGATGTGAGTAGGGATATTGCTACAAGCCTCACCCTAGGATCTATCTGCAAGACGGGACCCTTCATAGATTTAAACGAGTCCTATCTATATAGTGCTGCAACCTTAAAAACTTAAAACCAATACCGCTTTCAACGTGGTTCCCATTTCTAGTGAAGCATGGTTGAAAAAGAAGTTGGGAGGAGTGTTGGGCTTATCTTAATTATTATTTCTTCTGCTCTTTCTTCTCCTCTTTCTTTTCTTCCTTCTTCTCTTTCTTCTTAGCCATAGAGGCCCTGCCCTCCATAATTATTATAGTAGTGGGTTTGTCTTTTAAGCATTTATTATCACAGATCTCTCAGCTCTATCGGCACCTTTCTGCACAGACTATTGCCGTCCTAATCTTGTTTTTAAGCTCTGCTTTTTGTTATATATGGTGATTACTATGTATATCGAGAGGTTTGTGCTCCGGAAGCCAGGTATAGCTGTGCATGGCGGGGCTGGTGAGTGGAGCCTTGATAGTGAGGGTGAGAAGAGGGTTAGCAAGAGGTTGAGAGAGGCTTTAGAGGCTGGGTTTAGTATATTGGTGGGTGGAGGCTCTGCTATTGATGCTGTTACCGAGGCTGTCTCGGTACTTGAAGACTCGGGGATTTTCAATGCTGGTTCTGGCAGTGCTCTCAACTCAGCTGGATATGGGGAGCTTGATGCTGGTGTGATGTATGGTCCTACAATGTTTTCCGGCGCTGTAGCTGCTGTGAGGGTTAAGAACCCTGTTAGGCTTGCTAGGGCTGTGATGGAGAGAACCTCGCACGTGATCCTATGTTGCGATGGTGCTGAAACCTTCGCCAAAGTACTGGGTCTAGGGTTAGAGGCTTTCAAACCTGGGGAGGAGCAGGTGAGGAGATATAGGGATCTAATCTCAAGGATCGATGGTGAAGGTATACCCCCATATGTTAGGGCGAATAGAGAGATTATGAAGAGAATACTGGAAACAGGGATCCACGGAACTGTTGGGGCAGTTGCGATAGATAGCGAGGGCAGGCTTGCTGCAGCAACAAGCACTGGAGGGATCTGGCTAAAACTTCCTGGCAGGGTTGGCGATACACCTATCCCTGGGGCAGGTTTCTACGCTGACCGAGAGATAGCATGCTCGGCAACAGGGGTAGGGGAGGCTATAATGACGCTATCCCTCTGCAGATCCATAGCCCTGGTATCCAGGTTCATGGGGTCGGTCTCGTCAGCAATAACATACTCGTTCGAAGAGCTCGAAAATCTCCCGAGGTTTAAGGGCTATGCACATGCGGGGGTTATAGTGCTTACTAAGAACTCGGATCTATATATGGCATTCAATACTAAGGGGATGGCTAGGGGTTATATTTCCACGGATCAGGGGTCTCCCTTCACGGCCTTGAATAAGCTATAGCTAGCTCCCGCGTTACGCTTTTTAACCTAGTTTAACTTAGTAGTCGGTTTTATAAGGGTCTATACGATCGTTGATCTTAGAGGCGTGTTACGGAGATCAATCGATGTTAGTGAAGTAAGCTTAAACACTATGAAGCCATGTGGATTCAGCAAATAAGATCTTATAAGACCTGACTACTATGGAACCGAAAATGAACAACCGGATCCAGGGTCTGGACATGGTTAGGACTAGCCGGTCGATGGCTAGCTATACGATCCTGAACTTATCACAGCAATTCCAGATCTACGGTCTAGCTATGATAATATAAAATTCCTAACCATATCGATATTGGTGAAGCATGGAGAAAAAGAGGATCACTGGTGCAATGTTAAGGGTTCTTGAGATTGTTGCTGGTGAGGGTGCAACAGCAGCACAAGTTGCTAAGGAGCTTGGTATAAGGGTGAGTGCTGCTAGGAAGCATTTAGAGAAGCTGGAACTCTATGGCTTTGTAAAGCATGTTTTTGTTAGAAAGGGTGTGGGAAGACCTAGGAAGGTTTATATGGTGACTGAGGAAGGTATAGAGGCTCTTCCAAAGATCTATGGCGAGATGCTGGTGGAGATCATGGATAGGCTTTCGGCATTAGGGCTTAGGAATAGGATCGAGGATATCGTGGAGAGTATGGCTATCGAGATAGCCTCGAAGAACAGATCAGGGGATCTCAGAGAGTCTGTGGAGAAGCTCAATAGCCTTGGCTTTATGAGTAGTATAAAGATAGATAGGGATAGAATCGAGGTTGTAAGCAGAAACTGCCCAGTCCTCAAGGCAGCTAAAAGACATTTTGATATATTCTGTACAAAATTCCACACGAAAGCGATATCAATGCTTGCTAACAGCTATAGAGTCGAGCTTGCTGAATGCATAGCAAGGGGAGATCTATTCTGCAGACACATATTACTACTATCGCCCCAAAAAAGTGGTTAATAAGAGTTCCTAGATGCATAGTAAATGTTAAGCCTAAATGGCATGATATATTAAAGCTCTAGGTACGGATCCACGTTTCTCTCTGGGTGTTTATCGGTATTATTTGATATTTGATTCTTATTTAGGGGCTTCCATTCAGTTTGCCAGGATCTCTATCCATTTTGTAATTTACCGTTAGCCTAATTGTGTTGGATTCCTATCTACCGGGAATTTTTTAACAGATCTTAAGGAAACAGATTTTAATATTTATTCCTATTCATGTGTTGATCGATAGCCTCATCAATAATGCAAGGATCGTGCTATACTGGGTTACTATGGGCACTAAGGCTTAGCAATCGATTCATGGTACGGTTCATCACTATCAAGTTTTCCGTCCTGGGATGTCAACCATGGTTTATTTATACTCTGAATTAGTGTAGTATTGTAGGATGCGTAGAAGGGATTTTATAAAAATAGCTTTCGGAGGTCTCGCGATCCTAGGAGGCTTGCTCACAATCTATAGACTATTAACACAGCAATCCGAACAGTCGTCACTAAATATTACAAGTATTCCTCCTGAGAGAGATTCCGGGTCTACTCTTGCAGACGTGGCTGAGACCAGGGTATTGGTATCGGGTCTTCAAGTACCATGGGCTATAGTGCCTGTAGGGAATGGTGTTTATTTTGTGAGTGAGAGGATCGGGAGGATCTCTGTGATAGTAGGGAACGCTGTGAAGGAAGTGGCATCGATGAACGTTGCATCTGTAGGTGAAGCTGGTTTGCTAGGGCTTGCTCTTCATCCTGAGTTTCCTTCGAGACCTTATGTGTATGCTTATATGAGTTACCAGGATTCTGGGGATATATATAACAGAATCGTAAGGATCAGGGTTGATACTAGCACGTGGAGGGCTCTATCTATACAGACCATGCTTGATAGGATACCGGGTGGTTATATACATGATGGTGGCAGGATCAAGTTTGGCCCGGATCAAAAGCTATATATAACTACCGGCGACGCCTCAATAGGATCTCTAGCCCAGAGGCTTGATAGCCTTGCAGGAAAGATCTTGAGGATCGAGGATGATGGAAGCATACCAAAAGACAATCCATTCTACCCATCACCAGTATATAGCTATGGTCATAGGAACCCACAGGGTATTGACTGGCACCCATCACAGGGATTCATGGTAGCATCGGAACACGGGCCTGTGGCACATGATGAAATAAACGTGATAATACCTGGAGGGAACTATGGGTGGCCCTACTACGCTGGGGTTGGTAGGGATAGTAGGTTCATAGACCCAGTTATTGAGAGTGGAACAACCACCTGGGCTCCTTCCGGTATCTCTTTCATAAAAGGGGATCTTTTTAAACAGTTTCAAGGCGATCTTCTTGTCACATGCCTAAGAGGCGAAAGGCTCCTCAGGATCAGGTTCCTCGATACGAAGAAAGCATATGTTGCTGAAGAGCTCTTAATAGGCACTTTCGGCAGGTTGAGAGATGTAGTGATAGATGATGACGGATCTATACTTATCTCGACCAGCAATAGGGATGGGAGAGGTCTTCCCTCGCCGGGAGATGACAGGATAGTTAGAATAGTGCCAAGATAATTTCTTATATACGTG
Organism: Desulfurococcaceae archaeon AG1; assembly: GCA_003116855.1. GTDB lineage: Archaea > Thermoproteota > Thermoprotei_A > Sulfolobales > AG1 > AG1. The sequence continues at coordinate 138,484 of BEWT01000012.1, read as the reverse complement.
AAACCCCATTAAAGCTAAAGAACCTCTCAAGCCAATAGCATTCTCTATGCTTCGCTAAATAACCCACCAACTAGGTTGTCTGCGTTTAGGCATAATCTCGTATATGGGGTTTCCTAGGATCCGGTTTCATAACAGTTAACCACTTTCCCGCCAACACCTAAGGGTATTTATAATCCTTGAAAGATATCGTCCTCGGTGTGGGTCTCCCCACACAAGCCCTGGATGGCGATGGGAGCAACGCTACAAACCCCAGCGAGTGAGCTATATGGGAGCCAAGTGTCGTTTGGCTCGACAGCCGCCCATAACCCCGCAGGGTTAGAGACCCTGCGGGTAGAGGTGGAAGTCCCTGGATAGGATCATGAATAAAATGATTGGAATAAACATCAAGGGACAAACGGTAACTCATTTTATATCTTCTCCTCATTGTTGCAAGGAAACCCTTATGCCGGCTCTCTAAGCCACATCATAGACATGCATTATAACGCTTTATATTTTAGTATAAGCATATCTATAGAAAAATATGAATCTATGAATAGTGATATATTATAATAAATTTTCATAAAAACTAAAACAAATTACTATGACTAGTTATGGTGAAAATTATTCATATGTTAATATTAAGCTTGATACCAGATATAGTATTTGGAGGCTGAGATATATTAATGAGTTCACCCACTATATAATGGGGCTTAATTATCACGTTAGATGCCCTAAGGTTTCCAAAGCTGTTATGTTGGTGAGAAAGCTAGCTATACTCAAAGGTGGGCTACTAAGCCTTACAGAAGCCGATCTCGAGGAAATAGTGGCTGGTGAGGGGGATCCTGAGGTGATTCATCACGTCAGGGAGATTCTAAGGATAATATCCTCTCCAGAATATAGATACTTCATCAAGGATAACGAGATCCACTACAGGTTATTCCATAGATTACCATGGTATGTTCTCTACGGCCCTGAGATATGTCTTACATGCGGATGCGAGATCAATGAGCTCGGCTATTGCTGCTGTAGTGGAGCGGTTGATTAAATAGGATCCCACCTCGATCTTGCTACTTATATTTTTTTAAATAAATATCGCGCGGGATTACAGTTGAGCGTTACTAACTATGAGGCTGAAATAGACTCGATCAGGGCTTTTGGTGGTGTAGGCTCGATCCTCATGTTACTCGTTATGATACCCATGGTAGGGTGGATCTTAGGGATAGTTGGTCTTATATTCCTACTCATAGCCCTTAAAAAGCTCTCTGACGTGGCCAAAGACGAGACTATATTTAGAAACGCCCTAATAGCCGTTATTCTAGGCGTAATAGCTATCGTAATCGCACCCCTTGTGATATTATCGGCTTTTTTCGGTCTCTTCTCAACTGCCATAAGATCTCAGGAACCTATAGCCATAACAGGGACTTCGATGCCGGGTATTCTACAGACACAGACAACAATTCCTCCAGGCTTTTTCGGTCTGCTAGCATCGATCGCGATAGCTTTAACAGCATTCTGGGTTTTCTTAATAGCATCCTCTTACTTTCTATATAAATCCTACAAATCAGTATCACTCCAGACAGGTGTTGGGCTCTTCTCAACTGCAGGGCTTTTATATCTCGTGGGCTCGATCCTGACAATAGTGCTGGTGGGTCTTGTAGTGATCCTTGTAGCTATCGTATTACAGGCGGTAGCCTTCTTCTCGTTGCCAAGATCTTTCAAGAAACCAGAAACCCCTAGTTTAAACCAAGTATAAAACCACTCCTAACCACAAGGATCTGGGCTAGGATTACCTATATATCCTTTTCTACAAATTTAATGGAAACCTCTAGATCCTGGTTGATAGATCGACTACCCATATAGATTTGTTGGATCTGTCGTTGCTCTCAAGGTGTTGAAATTAGCGGGTCTCTTGCCAAGCTGATCTCCACTCTTTTATTTAATATTAACCTCTTCCACTAGATAGTGTGTGAAAGGCTGGAGAGTATGGGGGAGGACAAGTACGAGAGGATCGTGGATCTGGCTGTGAGGAGAGGATTCTTCTGGCCCTCCTACGAGATCTACGGGGGTGTTTCGGGACTATACGATCTAGGCCCTCTAGGAACCCTCCTTAAGAGAAATATCGTTGAGGAGTGGAGAAGGGTATTTGTTCAAAGGCACCAGGAGTATGTTGTGGAGATAGAGACACCCATGATCGCCCCCTCTAGGGTTTTCGAAGCCTCTGGGCATGTGGAGAGTTTCACAGACCCTATAGTTGAGTGCACAAAATGTGGGAGGAAATATAGAGCTGATCATCTTATCGAAGCTGCAAGTGGTGTGAAGACAGAGGGTATGAAGCCCGAGGATCTATCGAGGGTGATTGTTGAGAAGAGTATAAGATGCCCACAATGCGGAGGCCCCTTAGGAGAGGTCAGGCTCTTCAACCTTCTCTTTAAAACCACCATAGGTCCCTATGCCGATGCGGTAGGCTATATAAGGCCTGAGGCTGCTCAGGGTATGTTCACAGCGTTTAGGAGGGTTTTCGAGGCTTCTAGGGAGAAGCTCCCACTAGGGATAGCCCAGATTGGGAGGGTTGCTAGGAACGAGATCTCGCCTAGGCAGGGTATGGTGAGGCTTAGGGAGTTCACTATAATGGAAATCGAGTTCTTCTATGATCCCAAAAACCCGTCATGCCCCCTCCTAGACAGGGTTAGGAATAGAAGGCTGAGGATACTCACAGCGAGAGACAGGCTCTCGGAGGTTGACAGGCCCTCGGAGTATAGTGTGGAGGAGCTTGTGAGGGAAAAGATTGTTAGTGGTGAGTGGCATGCCTATTGGATGGCTGTCGCTTCGGAATTTATCGAGAGGCTAGGCGTGGATCCCTCGGATACCTATTTTGAAGAGAAGCTCCCCCACGAGAGAGCCCACTATGCATCCCAGGTCTTCGACCAGCTTGTCAGGGTATCGAGGTGGGGCTGGATAGAGGTTTCGGGGCATGCTAATAGGACGGACTATGATCTTAGCAGACACTCCCTATACAGCGGATCAGATCTAACAGTATATAGGAGATACCCAAGCCCTGTTAGTGTGAAGAGAAGAAGGGTGAGGATTGATAAGCAAGCTGTGCTCAGGATCTATGGTGAGAAGGCTCCAGAGATCTTCAGGGCTCTCTCAAGCATAAACCTAGACACCCTGGATCTTTCTGGAGACGAGGTGGAGATCAAGGGTCTAAGGATCAGTAAGGATGTTTTTAGAGTAGAGGAGGTTGAGGAGTTAGTCCACGGAGAGAAGTTCTTCCCCCACGTCATAGAACCATCTTTCGGCGCAGAAAGACTCCTCTATGTTGTTCTTGATAGGGCTTATAGCGAAGAGGGCGAGAGAGTAGTGCTCAAAATACCCCCCAGACTAGCACCTATAACTGCGGGCATCTATCCCCTGATAGAGGAAGAGGATCTCGTGAGGATTGCTAGGAAGATCTACAGGGATCTTGTTGAAGCAGGCTTCTACGTCATATACGACGAGAGCGGTAGTATTGGTAGAAGATATGCAAGAGCAGATGAGATAGGCATTCCCTATGGAATAACGGTTGATAAGCAGACGCTCGAGGATAACACAGTTACGATCAGGTTCAGAGACACTAGAGAGCAGATCAGAGTAAGGATCGAGGATCTTGTCGACTGGTTAAGAAAAAGCCTCAGCCCCTCATAAAGCATCAAGCTTGAATTTAAGTCGAATATGAAGAGGCTTGAACTTCATAGCAGTTAGTATATATGCATAAATACTAACTACTAAACCCTCCACCTTGTAAACCTTCTTTATCAAAGCCCATGTCTATCTCTGAATTTAGTATGATCGCTTAGACATATATAGGAGCCTGATAACGTTGGAATCTAGGATGAAACTCGTGACTATTTGTAGGGATAGCGTGCTACTTGCTATTAAGTTGTCATAACACTTATAACAGTGTCTTCGTATATCATCACAGGATGCTTCTTGGAGGGGGGGCTCGAGCTCTGGCTCGTTTGGATCATTTTTATTGCGTCGATAGCACTTATAGTATCTAGAAGGGTTGATGAGCCTCTTGCCGGTCTTTTAGGGGTCTCTCTACTCTTAATACTTGGCTTAGCTGGGCTTGGTGAGGCATTCGGATCTATGGTTGACTGGAACATTATAGCGATCCTTCTTGGTATGTGGATGATATCCTACCACATGGTTGAGGCGGGGCTACCCCAGCGGATCGTTAACGGTATATCGAGGTATATAAAAACCTCTAGAGATGCTGCTCTTTTGCTCTCACTAGTGGCTGGGATTATAAGTACTGTGGTTGACAATGTTCTCGTAGTACTTCTCCTAGTACCGATAGCCATAAGGATCGCCAGGGCTTATGGGATAGATCCCCTAGCAACGGCTCTGCTAGTAACGTTAACTGCAAATGCGACGGGGACAGCCTTGCTTCTAGGGGATCTCCCTCCACAGCTTCTCCACAGCGTTTTTAAAGCTGAGTTCGTTGATTTCATATATATGATGGGGAGGCCCTCTAGCTTTCCCATATTGATGGTATCTATACTAGCTGCTCTATATATCTCGACAAAGATCCTCGTGCCTGTGAAGAGGATCGAGCAGAGGGTAGAGGCTAGGAGTAGTGATAATAATGATAATAATAAAGGATACCTGGTATTCTCCCTAGCATTGTTCTTCACGGCCATAATTCTCATGAGCCTTAGAAAAGAGATCAGCATGGCTCTCGGGAGGGATATACCGCTGGGAGTATTCCCCCTAATTGTAGGCATTATAGGTTCCATGTTGTGTGAGAAGCTATATGGTAAGGAGTTTAGAGAGGTTGTTGAGAAAGGTATTGACTGGGGATCTATACTCTTCTACCTCTCACTATTCATATTAGTGGGATCTTTGGAAAAACACCATGGGTTAGAACCAATATCTCTATGGCTCTCAGGATTAATGGGCAACTTGTTCTTAGGCTATACAGCTATATACTGGATCTCTGCACCAATAGTAGCTTTTGTGGAGCACGATGCATATATACTGATAATGCTTAGAAGCATTAGAGACGCCAATATAGAAAATCCATGGCCCTTCGCCTGGTCACTCCTATGGTCCGGAACCCTTGGGAGCAATTACACAGCGGCCGGTGCTCCTGCTCTCTATGTTGCTTTCAGGATTATTGAGAGGGAGACTGGGTTGAAGTTAAGACCTAAAGCTATATACAGGATAACCATAACATATGCCACGATAAATCTCATCATAACATACCTAATCTCGCTACCAATATGGGCCGTGGGATGAGTATATAGCCTGACCCATTATCGACATATGGATATTTCTTAAAGGTGTGTTAGAAATTATATAGGGAGTAGAGTAATATATAGAGAGCTGATAGGTTTGTCCCCAATACTAAGGAGGATCCTTGACGCGTCGTCAAGCATTCTGGTAGAGAAAGAACAGGAGATCAAGCTTATAGTAGCATCACTCCTAGCCAGAGGGCATGTTCTCATAGAAGGCGTCCCCGGTGTTGCTAAGACCCTCACAGCAAAGGTTATATCGAGACTCACTGGCCTTGATTTTAAGAGGGTGCAGATGACACCGGATCTTCTTCCAAGCGATATTATAGGTGGCTATGTATATGATCAGAGGACAGGGACTTTTACGCTTAAGAAGGGGCCTATATTTACTAATATTTTATTCGTGGATGAGCTTAACAGGGCTTCTCCCAGGACTCAGAGCGCCCTTCTCGAGGCTATGCAGGAGAGGCAGGTGACGATCGAGGGGAATACGTATGTGCTTGAGGAGCCCTTCATGGTTATAGCGACGCAGAACCCGATCGAGACCGAAGGGATCTTCCCGCTTCCCGAATCCCAGCTAGATAGATTTCTAGTAAAGATAGAGAGCTCCTACCCGTCGACGAAGGGTTTTATAGATATTATGAAGAGAGCCGATTTTATAGAAGAGGCTTCGAGAGAGCTTAAGCCAGTCCTATCTAAAGAAGAGATTCTAAGAGCCTCTAAAGAGGCATCCGAGGTTATTGTTGACGATTCTATATACCAATATATAGCAAGGATCATTGAAGAGACTAGAACGCATAAGCTTCTAAGGCTTGGAGCGTCACCGAGGGCTGGGATAGCTATTATAAGGCTATCAAAGGCGTGGGCCTATCTAGATGGTAGAAAATATGTTATCCCCGACGATGTGAAAGCAGTAGCCATACCAGCTCTGAGACATAGGCTTATACTTAAGCCTGAGTACGAGATCGAGGGTGGAGATCCTGTAGCAATAGTGAAGGAGATCCTGGGTAGAGTTGAGGTGCCCAGGCCTTGAGGAGTTATGGTGAGGCCCTGCTCGTAGCTTTGCTCGTGTTGCTTGTAATGCTTTCGATAAATAGTGAGGCCCAGAGCTCTAGCTCTGGGTATAATACAACGATAAGCTCTCCCCAAGATCTTAATGATCTGAGCGTTTATCTAGGCATGCATACAATAAACTTCTCCCAGGTTTTAAGCCTCGGTGTTGGTGGATATGGTAGGTATGAGGATCTTAACATATCCCTTTCAAAGATCCTCGAGGCTCTGAGGAATGTAACCATGGGTTGTGATACTCTATCATGTCTAGCCCAGAACAGGTCTGCTAGAGCTAGTATTGAGCAAAGTGTGAGGGAGCTTGAGAGATCAGGCTACCTCGACCCTAGCATTGCTAGTGAGATACTGAATAGCATGGATCAGATATACCTAGGTGATGAGGCGCTTAGAAGGCTAATAAGCGATCCCGAGGTGGGTCAGTTGATAGGCAGTATATTATCATCAGGGATTAGTGATTATCAAAGCGCCCTAGGGATTCTTGACAGTCTCTTCAAGGGTGGGAGAATATCTCTAAACGAATATGTAGCAGCCCTGGAACTGCTTAAGAGATTATCGCTGAGACAGGGACTATGGGATCAAGCCCTGGTGATTGATAGAATGCAGCTTGAAGCAATAAAACAGCTGATCCTCTCTAACACTGCTGAGGGGCTTGTGAAGAGCCTTACCGGGATACTAGCTTCATCCGAGACCCCAGGGCCTGCTCAGCAGGAGAGTTGGGAGGGTAGTAGAAAAACTTATCTGGGGGCTATGCCGCCTAGCATTTACATATCGATCCCGTCGTCTATACCAGGGCTTGATTTCCTCACACTAGTGCTTATAGTTATAGGTATATCAGTGGTAACCATCGTTGCTGTTCTAGGGATACAGGGTATTATACCAAGGATTATGAGAAGCACTAGGCTAAAGAGAAAGCCGAGCCCTAGGGAGATCGACTGGAGAGGAGGTGTTATAGGTGTCTATTGGAAGGCTGTAGGTCTCCTATCGAGAAAAGTTCCAAAGAGACCTAGCGAGACACATAGGGAATATCTTGAGAAGGTTAGGGAGAAGCTCACTAACACAGGCTCTTTCGAAGACCTAACAAAGATCTATGAGAGGGTTAGGTATGCACACGAGCCTGAGGAAGTATATATGGATAGAGCTATCAAGGATTACGAGGAGATCGAGAAGTCTTGAGGATCTTAAAAGTACTTGCGGAGATCATACCGAGGGTCTCGATCCTATCGATCCTATTGCCCATATTGCTAAAAACCATAGAGCAGGCTCCATTCATACTATCAATACCACAGCTCATACTAGGAGGCAGGCTTGATATAGCATCAATACCAATACTGCTCCTAGTATCCCTTATCAGCTGCATAGCAACGCTTGTAATCCCCTCCCCCTCTCTATATACGCTCACACTGTTCTTTACCTCCCTGGTAATCCTGCCAGGATCGTTATCAGGGGGCAATCTCCTCATAGCCATAGGGCTATATCAGGCTATTATTGTTTTATTCGTGATCCTTGTGATGGATGTTGTGAGAAACCACTATAGAGGGGTCAAAGCAACCCCGGTAATCAGCTATGAGGCGAGTTTAAAGGATCTTGTGAAGGGTTTCTCCCTATTCCTAGCCCTTATAATAGCGATTCCGGGGTTTGTATCGATGTATATAGCCTCATATATATTCTCATTTAAGCTTTACAGCGTGAGTCCCTATCTATCGCCGGTTGTTTCTTTCCTCAATAGCAATCCCGTGGGTTCTATACTCGTGGCATCTGTATTGTTTGGAGTGTTCTATATGCTGACAAGACAGGCTACGGAGGCTATAGTCTCCTACGTGATCCCCAGTCCCAGGGTCGCGCTCGCAGATCTATCTAGATCTATTGACCTTAGATGGATAAAACCGCCCCTCAGCTCGTTAAGAGGCTTTGTACTCTCGTCGGTGATCACGCCCCCTGTATATTATATAGTTAGAGAAGCCCTGAGAATAGCTGGTCTAGTGGTACCGAGTGGACAGGAGGATCTATATTCAAGGATAGCTCTAGGAGTGATGGGCTTGGCATTGTTTCTAGCGATATGGAGTATCCTTTCGAGAAGCATGTTCAGCGAGGAGAGAGAACCAACACCTAGAAGGATAGCGGTTCTAGTCCTGGTTATAATAAGCATATATGCTGTATCCTATCTAGCAGGAATATCAATAGGATTCCCAGCCTCGCCCAGCCTTGATAGTATGCTCAGCCCCCTAACAGCCTACTATAGAGACGCATGGATAGTTGCAGAGCTCGTGATAAGGGCTATGGGTGTTGCTCCATGAGTGGCAATTCCAAAGCGGATACTAGGAAAAAGAGTGTGAGCATCGAGATCCTTGTTGGTGCGGCTACCATAGTATTCCTAGCCCTCATAGGGCTTCTGGCAGTACTAGAGCTAGGACCTCCTAGAATCATGATCTATACGGGGGCTTCTCCACTCAATACGGGCCTTCTAGGTGCAAGCGATCTTTACTCGGAGACGAAGGGTATGTATCCCAATACGATTATTATCACCAACTGGAGCATGGTTAGAAACATTATCGCTGGTTGTAAAAACGCTGTTATGATCACAATATCGCCTGAGATTCCGTATTCCAATTACGAAGCAGAAGAGATCGTTAGACAGCTATCCCAATGCAGATCCCTGGGATTCTTAGTAGCCGACGAGAGTGGTAATGCTAACCCATTGTTAGAGGCTATAGGGTCTCGTGTCAGGGTTGAGGGTACAAGGATCCTTGATCTATCAACAGGGCTTCCCTACCCAACAGCTGTTTTCAACACCTCGTGGGGTTATGGTGATAGAGTTACTCTAGATATAGCATCACGCCTCATAATAACCGAGGGTGGTGGTAATGATCATGAGGTCTTGGTATCAGGGGTTATTCCGGCAGCTTATATTGTTAACCAGACGGAATCGCGGCAGATATCTACCCAGAGAATATATCTAGACGTTGTAATAGCTATGGAGGAGAGGTTCGGTAGCGTTACTGTTTTTACTATAGGCGATGGCTCTATCTTTCTGAACCAGATTATGAGGAGCCAGTATAGAGATAAATATCTCGAGCTCTATGAGGGTGTTCTGAGGCATCTATGTATGGATCAGGCAGACTGTCTAGTGTTGATGGATGCCTCAAAATACATAGGAGGGGATCCTGTATCTCTTATAAACCGTGGTGTGAACCCAGCACTTCTCGTAACCCCTGAGTTCTTAGCATCAGCTATAGCGAGGATAATACATCCGGCAACGTGGTTCCCACCTCTGGTATCACAGGCTGACAATACCCTGCGGGGGTTAATAGCTATATCAAACCTAGCAAAGATCCTTATTATAAGTACTTCTGTTCTAATTATATCTCTGGTAATACTGTCAAAAACACCTGCTAGGAGAGTGGACACACCGATAGATGCTAGAGGGACTGGTTCTGAGGAGCTGGTTAACGGCAAGAGTATAAAGGATCTAGGTGAAAAGAGGCTAGGGAGGAAAGATTTCCTAGAGGTATATAGAGCTATAGATGAGATCATATACAGCGTCACTGGAACCAGGCTTAGCGAGCCCGGCTGTGGTAAAAGACTAGCAGAGATGGGTGTTGATAGAGATCTAGCAGAGGGTTTCTGCAAATATATGAGGAGAACAGCACTTAGAGCAATGCTTAGAAGACCATACCCACCGATCCTTAGGTGGAACAGAGCCATAGAGAGAGCTATAGATATGTATTACGAGGTAAGCGTCTCGATCGATATGGCTAAAACGATATACAAGGAATCCGTATAGCTATGCTGCTCCGAAGATCTAGCGTAGCATAGATTTTCTACAAGCATAGGGATCCTTGTCTTATGCGTGGTTAGTAGAGAAACGCGTAGATCGCGAAGACTATATATCCGCCTAAACCTATGGCTGCGACATCTAGCGTTAGCCTGCCCTTCCACACGTGGTAGAGGATTATTAGGGATGTGATCTCGACTATTATTACGCTCAGTATCGCGTAGGAATCGATCTCCCATTCTGTGAGTATAAGACCGATCGCTGGATAGAATGTTGAGTAGAGAACCTTCTCCCCGATCATTGCAGCAACAGCTAGTGTATCCTTCCCCTTAAAAGTCCATATCACTGCCGTAATAGATTCTGGAAGCACAGCGGCTAGAGGCGTTACTAGTATGGCTAGTGCTATCGGGCTTACATCTAGGTTTTTCGAAGCATCATCGATCCCTGAGACGAGGGTCCTCGATCCCGTGATTAGGAGAGCGACTGCGATGGTTAGTTGGAGAGCTGCTATAGGGATCCAGGGGCCTTTTCTAAACACTCTCTTGAGATAGATCTCCTCTGCCTCCGAGATCAACATCGACTTAGATCTAAACATAATGCCAGTATAGAGTATATAGGATAAGAGTAGCGCGGTACTTGCAACATACTTTCCATAGCCTATAGGTAGGAGGGGTAGAAGGACTAGTGGGTATAGTACTGTGAATATTATGTATGGGATCACCAGGATCCTCTCAACCTCCAACACAAGATCGTGGCGTCTCTTCAACAGATACCCAGCTAAGGCTACTAAGAACATAGTTGGAAAAATTATCGTTGCAGCCATGAATGGTTGTCCGAGAATTGTGCCAACACCTATCTTTTCACCAACATCTCCTCCATAGACGTAGAGAGCTACTAGAAATATTATGAGCTCAGGCATTGAGGTGAAAAGAGGAGCTACCACAGCTCCCGTAAAGGATCCTGTCCATCTAGCCTTATGACCAACATATTCTATAGCGTTTGTAAAGAGGATCCCACCGATGAATGTTATTACAATTCCACTTAGTAGGAGGAGAAAAACCTGGAATTCCAACGTGTCCCCGAAAATATATATAGGGATATCCCTATAAGCTTAACTATCTGCTGGGATAGAATATATAAGCCCTAACATCTCCATGATCATATTGTCAAAAGTCTATAGCTATCAGGTTATATAAGCCCTGGATTTATTACTACAGCTGATCATCGTAAACCATTTATGGATCTATAAATAAACACTAGATCTTTCAGACGGGGTTACATCGATCACAGATCACTGGATAGAGCGCTCATCACCAGATTGAGAATATCAAGGGAGTTAATAATATTGATAGCATCTGGAGCGACGGGTCTCTGGCCTATCTTCATTAGCCTCGATGTTTTTTATCAAATGGTGTATAGTTTGCCTGTTGAGAGAAGGGTTTTTGGATGGACTGGTGAGAAGATCTCGCCCTTGTTCCTCGGATCGTGGGAGTTTGGAGCGCCAACGATAGTTTCTGAGGATCGGGCTGTTGAGGTGATTAGAAAAGCAATCGATCTCGGGATCAATGCTATCGATACTGCCGAGAGCTATGGTAATGGTCTCTCTGAGAGGGTTATTGGGAGGGCTATTAAGGGTTATAAGAGGGATGAGCTTTTCATAACCACAAAGGTATCCTATGATCATCTAAGATATCACGATGTGATCAAGGCTGCCGAGGCTAGTCTTAAGAGGCTTGAAACCAGCTATATAGATCTATATCTGATCCACTGGCCCCACCACTACATACCCCTGAGGGAGACTCTGAAGGCTATGGAGAGGCTGTGGAGTGAGGGGAAGATAAGATATATAGGTGTGAGTAACTTCCCCCTACCAATGCTCAGAGCTGCTAGGGAGTATCTATCAAGGACAGATATAGCTACGAACCAGGTTCACTATAACATCCTATATAGAGAGATAGAGAAAGAACTACTACCATATATGCTTCAAGAAAACATAGCGGTTCAAGCATACGATCCACTAGCCCTGGGCTTCCTGATAGGTAGAAAAGAGATCAGAGATGAGTATAGATGGTATAGGCTAGCAAAACCAGAGGTCGTGGAAGCCATACAACCCCTGGTGAGCGAGATAAAAGCAATAGCCTCAGAGATAGGAAAAACCCCGGCCCAGGTTGTGCTCAACTGGTTATTGATCAAGGATAACGTCTTCCCTGTATTCAATACCACGAAAGAGGAGCATTTAGTAGAGAACCTGGGAAGCCTTGGGTGGAGGCTCTCTAAAGAGCACTTAGAGAGGATAGATAGGGTGCTCTCAACAATAAACCTTGAGGGGATCTGATAGAAAGACCTAAAAACGCAGGTTAAATAACACATAATCTGGTGTTTTTGGCAATAATACTGCGAGCCATGGTATAACCTATCATAGTTGCTACATCATAGAAACTTAATGCTATGATTCAATAACCATTATACTAATATTATGAGCCTCATTTGCTATATCCAAGAGATCTTCTCCACAATTGTGTGAGATAGGTATTTCTGTCCCATACATATAAATCGCCTCTGTCACACTTGTTTGGAGGTGGTGTTTTGAAAGGTCTCTCTAAAATCTGGGCGATAATCCTGGCAGTAGTCGTCATAGTAGCAGTACTCGGAGGGATCTCCTACATAATGTTCCTCGGCCCCTCCGCCCCGGCTCCTCCCTCGCCACAGATAACAACACCAACGACACCAGCAACAAGCCCACAGGTAACTCTACCTCCAACACCAGCTATGGGCCCGCCTGTGCAGAAGATAGTTATAATAACCACTACTGAGGCTGAGGATCCACAGAGGTGGGCTGCTGTACAGGCTATAGCTTCTGAGTGGAGGAAGCTGGGCTTCGAGGTAGAGGTGATAGGCTTGGAAGCCTCACAGGTTGATAAGAAGTGTTACTATGAGTGGGATTTCGATGTATGTGTCTTCGGCTGGGGTGCGAGGATCGATAGGCTCGATCCAAACCTATTCCTGGGGCTGATAACCACAGCCGAGATTGGTAAGAAGGGTGAGGGGGCTAATAACCCAACGGGCTATTCTAACCCTGAGTATGATAAGCTATACGATCTGCAGAGGGTGACGCTGGATATTAATGAGAGGAGGAGTATTGTGCATAAGTTACAGGAGATCTTCCATGAAGATGCTCCAAGGTATAATCTCTACCACACGTTCGTCATAGCAGCATATAATTCTAAGAAGTGGTCGAACCCGCTATCAATGCCTGGAGTACCTCTGTTCCACGAGTGGCAGCCATATTTCATAACCCCTACTGCTGGCGGTATGCAGGAGCTTATATATGCGGCTAACACGGAGCCTGATAGCCTTAACCCCCTCAAAGCAACCCTCATATTCTCGTGGTATGTTCTCAAGTTTGTCTACGATAGCCTAGTGAGACTAGGGCCCGATGGTAAGCCTGTACCATGGCTTGCTGAGAGTGTGGCGGTTGTCTCACCAACATCTGTTGATGTTAAGATCAGGAGTAATGCTAAGTTCCACGACGGTAAACCCGTAACTGCTGAGGATGTTAAGTTTAGCTTTGACTACTATATAGCTAACAATTTCGCTTACTTCAGACCCTATTTCAGGAACATAGATAGGGTTGAGGTTATAAACTCGACAGCTGTTAGGTTTTACCTCAAAGCGCCTGATGCCTCTTTCGTGACAAACTCGCTATACATGATACCCATACTACCTAAACATGTGTGGGAGAATATAAAGGATCCTGGTGCTTTGAGTGAGGATCAATTGGCCCAGGTGCTCAAAGTAGGCTCAGGGCCTTTCAGAAACCCTGTATGGGTTAGAAAGGAGTATATATCGATGGAGGTGTTCCCAGATCACTTCGCATATAAAGGCGTCGATGCTGGAGGCTTCAAGGTGCCCTCTATAAAGGTCTCGAGGATCACTATAAGGATCTACGGCGATCTCGAGGGTGTTGTGAACGCCCTCATAACTGGTCAGGTTGATGCTACGGCTGTGGGTCTTCTCCCAGGCCATATAGATGTTCTGAGCAAATATGATCATATATCTATTATTAAGGGCAGGAGCTTTGCCCTCAATGCCGATCTGATGTTCAATGTTAGAAGATCACCGTTTGATCTGAAGCTGGTGAGGCAAGCCCTGCTCTATGCAGTACCCTATGACTACATAATAAATGTGATCCTTAAGGGCTATGGTGAGAAGGGATATATAATAGCACCGATTAACAGCTTCTGGCATAATCCAAATGCTCTCTCATATACATATAATCTAACCAAGGCTAGGGAGCTCCTGGCAATGGCTGGCTTCACCTGGGATGCTTCTGGCAAGATACATTACCCGGCTAACTATACGGTTAAGAGGGACTAAGGGTATAATGATCCTGAGGATTCTGTATAAAGTCGCTATTCTTTTTCTATTCTATATAGCTATTCTCACATTCCAGTTTATACTTTTCAGGCTCGCCTTCCCAGACCCAACAATAATATATCTGAGAGAAGGGCTTGGGCCTGAGGAGAGAGAGATCATAAGAAGATCCTTCGGACTGGACAAACCGCTCTACGAGCAATACGTGCTCTATATAACAAACTTTCTGAGGGGAGATATGGGGTTCTCCTTCCTATATAAGGTTCCTGTCAAGGAGATAGTGATTGATAGACTCCTCAGCACAATGATCCTTGTTATGCCAGCCATAGCGACTGCCTATCTAGCCGCATGGCTCATAGGATCTTATATGGCTTGGAAGAGAGGTAGTCTGGTTGAGAAGACAGTATTATCGATCCTCACGCTCATCCACTCTCTCCCCCTGTTCTGGATAGGCTTGATAGTTCTCATAGTGTTTGCTGTCGAGCTCAGGATCTTTCCACCAGGTGGTATGAGAACCCCGCCCTATGAGGCAGCCAGCTTCATAGACAAGATAGCAAGCATTGACTTCCTATACCACTGGATCCTCCCATACCTAGTGTTAACACTATATATAATGTCAGGCCCTGCACTGCTGATGAGAGCTTCGATGATCTCTACTATGGGGGAGGATTTCATAATGACATTAAGGGCTGTGGGTCATAGCGAAAGAAGGGTTATGAGGGATGCCTCGAGATACAGCATACTACCCCTTATAACACAGCTAGGCATAACAATAGGGCTCTCGTTCGCTGGTTCTGTTGCTTTCGAGACTGTTTTTTCGTGGCCTGGGATCGGAAGGGAACTGGTTATAGCATTCAACAGCCTTGACTACCCGCTTGCACAGGGTATTTTTGCTATAATGTCCCTTGCAATCATAACAAGCAATACGGTAGCCGATATTCTCTACTCATACCTAGATCCTAGGGTGAAGAGGTAATGAATACTGGGAGATTTATATCGAGATATATAGGGCGTGCTGGGCAGGTGTTAAGGATCATACTATCAGAGAGGACTGCTGCTGCCTCCCTCATAGCATTGGTATCGCTAATACTGTTCGGAATCCTAGGCCCCCTAGTATACCAAGTAGATCCCGATGCTGTGTTCTATAGATACAGAGTATCGGTGTATATGGTCGACGGGCTCAGGGCTAGAGAGATCTACACGCTTGAGGGCATTTCAGCCACGGTGTCAGCCTCTACTGATAGGGGTTTTATCTTCTATGCCAGGCCTGTTGAGAAGGAAGATTCTGAGGGATCTTTATATCTTGTGGATCTCTCTCACGGTATTAGCAAGCCCGGTATCACCATGCTTGGGTTTAAGGGTGACGTGAATAGTATAAGCATTGTGAACAACACGGTTATCCTAAGTGACGGAGGCTCAATATATATGGCCATGTATAGCGGTAATGCGCTATCAGGTCTAAGGGAAGTGCTTAGAGCCTCGAGCCGGGTAGAGGGATTGATCCCCACCAATTATGGGATCGTTTGGTGGGATAACACAGGTAGGATCAATCTGGCGATGGTCAGTCATAATAACTCTTATAGCGGCTCCTCTGTTATAGCTGAACTAGGATGGATCCCTAAGTGGGTCGTTGATTGTGGATCGTGGCTTGTATTCGTAGGACCCAGCGGTAGGGTCTCGGTAGTGGATGTTGAGAGCAAGAGTGTAAAGACGTATCAACCAGTCTTCGAAGATCTGCTCAGTGCTGCATGCATAGAAGGCAGGGTGATTGTTACTGGCAGATATGGCTCCATGGCGATCTTGTCGAGTGACATTATAACCCCTGTTATTACTGGTGTGGTTGATGATCTTGTTCACGTAGTTCCTACGGATGGTGGCGCGTTAGTGATAGGATCTAAAGGTTCTGTTGTATCAATAGATCTCGGTACTGGGGCTTTATCTGTGAAAGAGCTTAGAGGGATCAGTGGTGTCAAGAAAGCCGTTATGATCGATAGCAGCCTCTACCTCTTATCATACGGAGCCTTTGTAGCAAGCCTTGAACCACCCTCTCTTAAGCATCCTTTTGGAACCAATTACTATGGGAAAGATCTTATGGCACAGATCATGGTGGGGATTAGGATGTCACTCCTTATAGGGGTAGCCGTGGCTGTTGCTGTGACAACAATAGGATCTATGGTTGGCATGCTCTCCGGATACTTCAGAGGTAAGGTTGACTCGGTATTCAACACGATAATAAATTTTGTATATACAATACCGCTCGAACCTTTCGCGATATTGCTTGCAATGTTCATGAGACCGAGCATGACGACAGTTATAATAGCTATCTCAGTCCTTATATGGAGGACAACAGCTAGGATCATAAGATCCCAGGCAATGGCAGTAGCATCAAGCCAGATGGTAGAGGCTGCAAGAGCCCTCGGGGCCGGTCACCTAAGAATCATTGTCAGATATATATTGCCTGCTGTACTCCCGCTAGTGTTGTTGGACTTCGCTAGTGTTGTTGCTTACGCGATACTTGCGGAAGCAACACTGGGTTTCTTGGGCGTTAGTGCACAGGATACCTACACCCTCGGAGGTATACTTAACCAAGCACGTCTAACCGGTGCGTGGAGAGACGCTTGGTGGTGGGTAGCCATACCAGGGATCTTTATCGGCTCTATATCGCTCTCAATATACATGTTGGTAAGATCCCTAGAGCCTATAGCAAACCCGAGGGTCAAGGAATCCTACTAGCTCTTTTAAACAACTTACACGGATCTATATGGTTGCTTGCTAACGGTTGGGATTATTTATCGCCATATTCTTAATCATTAGCGGTGAGCCGCTTGAGGACAAGGATCAAGCCCCCTAGGATCAAGCCTGGGTCAAGGATCCTTCTTGTAGCTCCTTCAAGCTACCCAGTATATCCTGGTATGAATCTGAGTATGGGTATAGAGATTCTGAAGAAATACGGGTTCAACATAGTTCTTGGAGATAGTGTTAAATATGCAATGAGGCGGTGGTATCTCTCCGCACCTGAAGAGGTTAGGATAAAAGATCTCATGGAGGGTTTCAGAAGAAAAGATATAGATGCGATATGGTGTGTTAGAGGCGGTGCCGGTGGTATAAGGCTTCTCGACTCTATAGACTATGATCTTGTAGCAAGCAACCCGAAACCACTTATAGGGTTTAGCGACATAACAGCTCTCCAGAACGCACTTTATTCAAGATCAGGGTTGGTGAGTATACATGGAGAGATGGTAGCAACAACCCCAAAGCTTGGTGATGAGATAGGTGCTAAAAGGTATAAGAGCAACCTGGAGATGGTGTTAAAGATCCTCCAGGGAGAGGTCCTCGAACTCAGACCCCCCGAGGATGGAGCCTTCCCAAAAACAATAAACCCTGGAAGAGCCTCTGGCGAGGTTGTTGGTGGTAATCTTATACTCTTCACAATGATCCAGGGAACGCCGTTTGGCGTTAACACAGAAGGCAAGGTGGTTTTCCTAGAAGATATAAGGGAGGATGCTTGGAGAATAGATAACTATCTCACATCACTAGCCCTAGGAGGACATTTGCAAAAAGCATCGGGCGTGATCTTCGGCGAGTTCCCCGAACCAGAGGTGAGAGGACCAACACCAAGTATCGAAGAGGTTATCGTGGACAGGGCTAGGAGGTATATAAAGACACCGTCCTTCATCAACTTCCCATGCTGCCATGGTGGAGATGAGCATGGGCACTACGTATACCCGCTAGCGATAGGCTCGAGAGTCACTATGGATGCTGATGAAGGCATAGTATATATGGATGAACCGGCTGTTGAGTAGATCTTCTAGATCTTTTTCTTTTAAAAACGGTAATATAGGCTCCCTAGCGGTAGTAAAACTAGGTAGCCCTCTTGTCAAACCCATTCAGGATCGAGAGTCCTCAGGAGAAGAGAGGAGGGGTTAGGATCCAGCAGAGAGGCCCCGCAGCACCACCAGCACCCCCACCCCAGCCTGGACAGAAGGTTGTTGAGAATCTCAAGGGTGTTAAGAACATAGTAGCCGTGCTCAGCGGTAAGGGGGGTGTTGGCAAGTCCTTTGTAACAGCATCCCTCTCAATGGCTATGAGGAAGATTGGTAGAAAAGTAGGCGTGTTTGACATGGATTTCCACGGCCCCTCTATGCCTATAATGCTGGGGGTTAAGCAGGATCTTTTGGAGGCTGTTGAGGTAAAGCCAGGCGTCGCCAGGATCATGCCTGCAGAGGGGTATATGGGTATCAAGGTTGTCTCAATAGACCTCATGCTGAGCGATAAATCAACCCCTGTTATCTGGAGAGGTGCGATAAAGGTTAGGGTTATCCAACAGCTTTTGGAGGATGTTGAGTGGGGAGAGCTTGACTACCTGTTTATAGACATGCCCCCAGGAACTGGGGATGATGCTCTAAACCTTGTGCAGATGTTCCCAAGAATAGAGGGGCTTATATTTGTAACAATACCCTCGGAGGTAAGCTCCCACGTTGTAGCAAAATCGATAAGATTTGTAGAGCTTGTGAGGGCAAGCCTCGGTAAGGAAATACCAATCATAGGGGTTATCGAGAACATGAGCTACTTCGTGTGCGAGAATGGCAAGGAATACTATATATTTGGTAAGGCAGGCGGTTTAAAGCTCAGCAATGCTCTGGGAACAAGGCTCCTAGGCAAAATACCCCTAGATCCCAGGATAGCTGAGAGCAACGATAGAGGCGTATCATTTATAGACCTATACCCAGACTCCCCAGTATCGAAAGAGATAATGAGGATAGCCGGTGAGATCGAATCTATCCTGGCGAATCATGCAAAGAGGTAAAAACATCTCCAGAGACATGATTCCCAGCTCTATACCAGTATATAGAAGTAGCAAGCAACACGGATCTTAAAAGAATATACGCCAGAGGGATAGCTTTATCAGTAGCTATAGTTATAAACACAGGATATGGGTTTATTATAATATCTGGTGAAACATAAAAAGAAAAGACGGGTTTTGTAGCTTAATCCCCTACATCGCCTAGTTCGTCTAAATATTTCTTGAAAGTCTCTGTTATATCTCTAGCGGTTATAACTCCTCTCAGTGTACCTCTTCTAGTAACCACTGGCAGGTGGCGTATTCTCCTCTCAGCCATTATGGTTACAGCCTTTGAGACTGGATCTTCCTCAAACACTACCACGGGGTTTTTAGTCATAACACTCCCTATATCGCTATCAAGGCTTATGTCTCCTGCTATGACCCTCACAAGATCCCTCTCGGTAAAGATCCCTAGAACCCTTCCCTCAGGATCTGTTATGACCACACTGCCAACGTTCCTCTCGTTCATGAGCTTCACAGCGTCTCTTATGCTAGTGCTTGGTGATACTGTAACAGGTTCTCTCTTTATAAGCTCTCCAACCTTTCTAACAACATACAATTATAACACCTATCTCTTTGTAATACTGCAGAGATAATAAGCAAATGTTGTCTGTATCCGTTGAATGGGTTGCTTGGCCACACAATCCCTCTTTAATACGTTCTCGTTGGGGGTTCGTTCATCACAGTAGTTGATACGCTTTATACTAACTGCTCCTCCCCTGTATATATGGGCTTCGCTGGTTTCCATCATCGTTATGGGTTATGTATTTTCTTTAGTGGTGAAATGTTTATAGGTAGGCTTATCTCTATACAAAATGGAGGTCTTGGTTGAATCTTCCAGGCTTTTTGGCTAGGAGAGCTTTTGCTATAATGATCATCTGGGTTCTTGCGCTTGGTGTGTCATTCCCTCTCTTCAGATCGCTAGAATCAATAACACTTGCTACAGAGGAGAGTCTTCTTCCAAAAAGTTCTGAGAGCTCTATAGCTAGCGCCATGATCTCTAGGATCTCTGGCGGGAGTGGTTCCGATATATTATATATAACTGGTATCGATATAAGCGATCCGGACGTAAGCCTTGGGATAGCGCGCGTGATAAGCAGTATTAGTAATCAGAGCAGCCGGGAGGTGAGGGATGTTGGCGGCTACCCCTCCCTAGTATTACAGCTGTATAATAATATAAGGAGTATTTCACACACAGCTATTAACGGCTCACTAACGGCCTCAAAAATACTTCTACGGATCACGAGCGATATTAGTTCTAATCTATCCTACGTAATAATGATTTTCGAGAACCTATCCGTCTCGCTGAGATATTCTGAGGAGATGCTGCTTGCACTTGATTCTAACTACTCCGAGGGGGTTGGTCTAGCGGTAAACCTCTCAAGAGAGCTTCCAATATATATCGAAGGGATCAGGATGCTGGATCAGTCGTATTCACAGATATACCAGCAGGCATATAGATACTCACAGGATGTTTCAAAGCTCACCAGCTCCTTCATATATAACGATACAGCTAGGAGTGATCTTGCAAGGCTATATCTATTCCTATGGTGGCAGGCCGCGAGGTCTATTTACTATTACAATATAACCGGGGAGAGCTATGCTAGCTATACCAACTTAACCAACATAGATCCCAGACTAGCCCCTCTGCCACTTAACATAACCCTTATAATATACAGAGAGTTTGGAGAAGCCTATAGGAAAGGGGTACAGGTGGATATCGTAATAGCTAATATAACATCGAGGATCCTTTTACCAGAATACCTGAGGACACTGATCCCTGGTATTGATGATGGAAGTGCCCAAGTGCTCGGAGAGATCCTTTATAGAGCATGGCTCCAGGTATATGGAGAAGAGGGTGGCTGTCTCTACTGTTCCCTTCAACCGCCCAGCGATGAGGGCGGATCACATGTAGTGTCACAGATAGCTCTCCTCAACACACTTCTCTCAAAAGCTCCAAAGATCTCTGACGGGATCAGGGATAAAGGTTCTAGCTATATCCAGGATATTATCTATAGGTATATAGCAGAGACAGGGGCTAGCGATTCTCTAGCCAGAATGCTCTCCATGATGATAGTATCAGGCAGTGTGAACAAGACATTAATAGCCTCTCTAGTGGTTGATGAGGCTCTCAGACAGGCCCCTAACAATACAATGATATCGATGTATGCTCCATACCTAGTCGAGATCCTAGCAACCCTGGACCCGGATGCCAGTGGGGCTATATATGGTAACCAGAGCCTGGCTAGAGAGGCTATAGTGATCCTTGTTAGCCGGATAGGCAACATTGACCCCAGCTTCGCAGCATCTCTAGTTGATATGTTGATGAAAAACCCATCAAGAGAGGATATAGCATCAGCCCTTAGAGACTATGTCTCCGTGGTTGCTGAGAGGCTAAGCAACGGATCTATATCGTCAAGCGATCTAAGATATATACTAGAGAAATACGATCCGCTGGGGCAAGGGCTCCTAAGAGAGCAGGGCAGGCTAGTAAACGCAAGCATAGAGCTCGTCCAGATTATTGGAGAGAAGAGAGGCTATGGAGAGCTGATCAGATCGCTGCCCAGGAGTATTATGGAAAGAATAGCCAGCGAACCGGGTAATGTTGAAGCTATTGCTCGGGATTATTTCCTCTCACTCTCGATCAACATGACCTCTACGGAGGCCAAAAGACTCGGACTAAGCGATAATGCCTCCAGAATCGCCCTAGAGCTTGTCTCCTATATAGTTAATAGCTATCCCAACCACTCCCCCAACAGGATCTATGGTTATATAGTGCAGATAATATCGACATCGATAGTCGAGGAGTTCGGAAGCAAGTACCGCATAGATCCCTATATAGCCGATGTAATAGCGTCGAGCTCTCTAAGCGTCGCCCTAGGTAATGAGACGTTTGAACAGGCAGCTGATCTTGTTTCAAAAGCTATATACAAGAGATCTTTCAGCGAGCTTTTAGAAACCGTTAGGGGGAAGCTGGTTGGTCTTGGAAACAACTCATTTATAGTGATCTACGTGCCTCAGGGGGATGATAGATACGAATCCAGCAAGCTCTTCTTCTCAAGGGTTAGCAGCGATATTAAGAAGATCTTTCCAAATGCTTCTGTGATGCTGACAGGAAGTATAGCTATAGCCAGAGATCTCGAGACAGCGGCTTCCGAGGATGTGGCTAGGATCTCTAGGGTGAGCGAGATCCTGGTGTTCATAGTCCTAATAGCTGTCCTTGGGAGCCTGGCATCGGTAGTCCTACCATACCTCGGTATAGTGATCGGTGTCGTGGTTGGTGGAGGAATAGCATATATCGTTGCTACCAGCGGTGCTGCCGAGATGATATCCCTCACAAGAACCCTGATATACGTCATACCTCTCGGACTAGGGTCTGACTATGCAGCCTATCTAGTCTATAGATTCAGGGAGGAGTACACAAGACTCCGAGATCCTAAGAAGGCTGCTGAAGAGGCGCTCAGGAGAGCAGGACCGGCTATTATAGCAAGCGCACTAACAGTCATAGCAGGCTTTGGCTCACTAGCACTGGGCTGGGAGTTCCCTCTATTCAGAAGCCTTGGTGTGTTCATGCCACTGGTGGTTGCAATAACAGCCACATCCTCTCTCACGCTGGTTCCAGCAGTGCTTGCCCTTGTAGGTGGCTCTAAGTGGTTCTCATGGGGCTTCAGAGGGTTTGGAGGGTTTGGAGGTGCTGTTAGCTCTCTAGCCATGAGGATTAATAGGCTGGGTCTTCTCGTACCAGCTATATTCATCGCGATCTCGATAGTCTCTCTAGCCCTTTACCCATCTATACAGGCTTCCCACGATCTGAGACTATTCCTCCCCTCCGACAGCCCCTCTATAGTCTCTCTGGACGCTATGGCTTCTGATATAGGATACGGCTTTGTCTTCCCCACATATGTTGTTATGGTTAAGAACACAAGCATCGGGCTTGAGGATCTCAGATCAATAGAGGATCTGTCGAGAAGCATAGAGGAGATAGATGGTGTGAAGAGTGTGGAAGGCCCTACAAGACCCTTTGGAGAGCCTCTCAGCATAAGCCAGGATCTGTTGAGAGATCCACATGTCTTGAGATATATATCGGATAACACAACCTACCTCAGGATCGTGCTCTCCCACAACCCATTCGGCCAAGAAGCTGTGGATACCCTTAAAAAGATCAGAGAGGTTTCCCACAGATGGGGGGAAGAGAACGGGTATAAGATCTATGTTGGAGGCTCTACAGCGGCATCCGAGGAGCTTGATAGGCTTGTCAATAGCCTATTCTGGCAGAGGGTACTTCCATTCGCTGTAGCGGCTATGATAGTGAT
Organism: Desulfurococcaceae archaeon AG1; assembly: GCA_003116855.1. Taxonomy (GTDB): domain Archaea; phylum Thermoproteota; class Thermoprotei_A; order Sulfolobales; family AG1; genus AG1. The sequence continues at coordinate 114,859 of BEWT01000012.1, read as the reverse complement.
CTTCACTGTGGTGTTTGGAAGCCTTCTAGCAGCCATCCTCTCGGTAGCTATAGTGGTTCTCTCCTCCTTCATCTCCATGGTCCTCACCGGGGTGATCTTTAACAATGTTTTCTCAACAGCCATGATATGGTTCCTGCCGCAGGTTGTATTCACAGCCATGCTGGGGGTGGGTATGGATTATAATAGCTTCTACATGGCGAGAGCTAGAGAGGTATGCCTGGACAGAGGTAAATGCGGCTCTGAGGGAACGGCTATGGCAACAGGTGCTGTGGGGAGACTGGTAATAGGGCTCGCGCTCGTTGTCGCAGCAGCCTTCGGATCCCTTATGTTATCATCATCTATTGGTCTGAGACAGATAGGGTTATCACTGCTGGCAAGCGCTTTATTGATATCATCTACAGCATCATATCTAGTAGCGCCTCCCCTTCTATCCATACTTGGTAGAAGGGCTTGGAGAAAACTTGTATAGATATAGTGACCTTAATGCTTATTACAGAGCTGGGGCTTTTATTCTGAGGTGGGTTTTTGTTCTCAATATCGATCGTTTGGGGTAGTGGTGTTCTAGTAACAGTTGATGGTAGATCGATAGATCCGGGTTTCCCCGAGCCTAGGAATGTCAGGCCAATAATATATAGTGAGGGTGGTAAGGAGAAACCCCTGGCTATTGTTAGTGGTTATGGTGACGAGTCTATCTTATCCTCCGCATTCCAGATAGTGGACGATGTTTTTGTGGAATGGTTCGACGCTGTTGGTTCGAGGAGCTGGAGAAACCCAGGCGATAGCGAGGTTAAAAGAATAGTATCCCAGGTTGAGGAGAGGCTTATGGAGAGGTATAGCAGTCTAAGAAATCTCGGCGTGATTCCCAACACATATTTATCGCTAGCAACAATCACCCAGGATGGCTCTCCAAGGCTCTACCTCTTTAACGAGAGAGGTTTAGCAGTACCACGCCATAGCTCGCCAGGCTATATAGTCCTAGGGTCGCATGCCGGCTCTGCAATCGCAGAAGCTATACTGAGGCTCACAGGATACTCTCCAGGAGAGTCTAGCACATGGAATATCGGCATCCTCTCCGCCTTCATAATCCTAGCCGCCTCAGAGGTTGACCCCTCTATCTCCCCCAACATAGGCGACTCGATCCTGCTGAGGCTCGATCCTTCCGAGAAAGAAGTGGTTATGGGGAGTATAAAGGATCACGTGCTACTCAAGCTTAGAGAGAGGCTGGAGAGAAGGAGAGAGGCTTTCAAGACCCTCTGGAAGGCTATGGAGATCTTGGGAGACGAGCGGGAGGAGAGGGTATTGAGGCTCTTGAGAAACCTTATAGAAGGTTCCGGGCAGAGGTCTGAGGAGACACGCTGATCCCATCGGATCTGTTCGAGAGGCTAGATATTAGCCCTCATATAATGCTCTATATGGTGCCTTGTTATGGATCTTGTTAGGGAGGCGTTTACACCGAGATCCCAGTCTCTAAACAGGGCTACCAACTCTATAGTAACATATAACGATAAAGCCCTTGAAGAGGCTTCAAGGCTTGTTGAGAAGGGCTATAGTGCATACCCCATAGCGGTAAAGGATCTAATAGAAACAAAGGGTATAAGAACAACTATGGGTTCTAGGGTATTTCAGAACTATATACCAAAACGCGATGCAGAGGTTATCAAGAGGCTTAAGAGACGAGGCTGGGTTATTATTGGTAAAACAAATACCCATGAATTCGGCATGGGCCCGACAACAACATCCTCGATCTTCGGTCCTACGAGAAACCCACATGATCTCTCAAGAATAGCTGGTGGGAGTAGCGGTGGCTCTGCAGCTGCTGTTGCCGCCGACATAGTCCCTGTAGCTCTTGGAACAGACACTCTAGGGTCTGTAAGGATCCCTGCCTCTCTCTGCGGCGTCTATGGCTATAAACCAACATATGGCTTGATCGATAACGACGGTGTGTTTCCACTCTCGCCATCGCTCGACACTATTGGATTCATAGCAAAGGATCTCTCGTGGATAGAGAGAGCGGCTTCAACATTGATACCAGCAATATCTAGGGGTGGGAAGAGGGTTGAAAAGCCCAGGATAGCTGTGCCCAGATGGTTCAGAGCGCCCAGCGATATAAAGAAGGGTTATGAGGATATCGTGGAAGAGGTTGAGAACAGGTTTCTCGACTACATAGCCTCTATCGCCTATGAGTATTCAGAGGTTGAGATGCCGGTAGCTGTGAACACCGTGTGGAAGGAGGTGATGGTGATCAGGTATAGTGAGGCTACACATATACATCTAAAATATAGGGATAAATGGGATCTCTACTTCCCCGACGTAAGGAGGCTTGTGGAGAGAGGGTTGCAAACGATCTACAGTGCTATCGATTACCTCAAAGCACTCTCTGCAAGAGAAGAGGTGAAACAAGAGCTGGGAAGAGTTCTGAAGAGATACGACGCCCTTGCAACACCAACAACACTAATACCAGCACCAAAGATAGATGATGTCCTAGGAAGAGAGGACGGTCCTGTGAGGGGTGTTCTAACATATGAGACGCTCTATGCATCATACGTAGGCGCTCCCGCGATATCAATCCCAGCCTTAAAGATCAGAGGACTCCCTGTCGGCGTCCAGATCATAGGTATGGTTAACAGGGACGCGGATGTCATAGAGCTGGCTAAAAGGATCTCTGGACAGCCCGGCTCTCCTAAAGCTTCTCCCTAGTGATAGTGTGTTTTTCTATCTATCTATAGAGATTAACGGAATCTCAACGTGATCCTACCGGCCGAATGGAGATATGTTTCATCTGGGCTATGTTTCATTAGGTATAGTGTGATATAAGTTATTCTTATGTATCACGGATCCTAGGATCGGTGATTCAGGATCTTTTCCATCGAAGACTCAAGTATTTTCAATACGTATCACGTATTGTGCTATAACTAATCCCTCAGCCCACTCTTATTATAGAACTGGATTGCTAGCTAACATATTCATACACTAGATCTACTAGCTTCCCGAACTCCGGCGATAACCTGTTCCTAGGTCTTGGGAGATTCACACTCACGATCTTGGAGATCCTTGCTGGTCTTGGTGTGAGAATAACGATCCTGTCGGCCATATATACGGCTTCTATAACATCGTGGGTTACAAGAACCACCGCCTTTACTGGCGATACCCCTGATAGCCATATATCCAGCAACTCTGCCCTTAGGCTCTCTGCGGTGAGAGGGTCTAGGTGTGAGAAGGGCTCATCCATCAAGAGGATCTCGGGCTCCACGCTAAGCGCTCTGGCTATGTTTACTCTCTGCTTCATTCCACCGCTTAGCTCGTCTGGGTAGAAGTTCTCAAACTCCTGGAGCCCTACTAGGGAGAGGTATCTTCTCGCAATCTCCTCAGCCTCCCTAGCCGGGATCCCTCTAGCTTTGAGGGGTAGTGCAACGTTCTCAAGAGCTGTGAGCCATGGTATAAGGTTGGGGGACTGGAAGACAAAACCTACAGAAGGAGAACCCTTATCATGGGTCTTATATACTATCCTTCCAGAGCTCGGCTTCTCAACACCTGCTATCATTCTAAGCAGTGTTGACTTTCCACACCCCGAGGGTCCGAGTATTGCTAGGAACTCGCTCCCTATCTCAAGGCTGATATTATCAATAACCCTAACACTCTTCCCCCTGGATCCGTATTCTTTGGAAATATTATCGAGGATAACTAGAGCCTCAACTAATTCCGCCACACCCCATATAACTAGCTATCATGATAATCGATCCAACGAGATGTAGAACCACTGCCAGGAGCATCCTCAGTACAAACCTTCCCCAGCCCTCATTACCGCCGTGGGATTAATAAGCGTTTCCTCTCTATACGTGATGGTGTATAGAAAGAGACCAAGATCTATCGGGTTTCTCTCAGAGTATAGATAGATCTTTTTTATATATTGTTGATATGCATTGACGATGTATTTCACTATAAGCATATCTATAAATAGCGAGGATCTTGCGTGAAGACTAGTAGCAATCACTACAATCCATGGAAGCTGGAACAGCTTGTTACGGGGGGTATGCTATATTATGCTATATAATGTATCTTCTCTTTATTTTTCTAAAGAGCAACCTTTCCCACAGGGTTCTGTTTAGTATCACTACAAATAGTGCCATGTAGAGGACATAGGTAGTTAGGGATATTACATCGCCTCCTGCGGCTGATCTTGCTATTAGGCTTCCGATCCCTCCTAGATCTACCTTGAGATCCCCTATATCTATATACTCAGCCACGATCACGGAGTTCCATGCGCCTCCGGAGGCTGATATAAGCCCGGCTGCTATGGATGGGTATAAAGCTGGGAGGAAGATCTTAGATACATAGAGGCCTCCTTTGATATTATATACCTCTGCCAGCTCGATCAGATGTCTTCTAAATGAGGGGACGCCGTAGAAGAACAGGTTGAAGAACAAGTACCAGAAAGACCCCTGGATGATTATGATCATTGAGACCACGTTGGGGCTAAGCCCGTTCTTAACAGCATCTGCTAGAAGGGGCCACCACACTGTTGCTGGTATGGATGATAGGATCTCTCCGATAAAGAGAAGAAAGTATATAGATCTTTGGTTAACTATATAGAGATATGCTAGCGATATTGTTACTAGTAATCCGAAGAGTAGTGAAGCAGCGACTCTCACGAAGCTTACCGCGATCGAGTACATAGCTTCTAGAGAACGGTTAGCCATATCTATTGCCATCGCTTGGAACAACGGTTCGGAGGTACTAGCTCCCTTAATACTGATATCTCGGAGAGAACCCAGTGTTAAGAGCATAATGATCGAAGCGAAGAGCGCTATGACAGCAGATAGAGAGATATACCTCCTAGCTCTATGCGTTGGCGATAACGCTGCATCGATTCTATATATGCCTGTGGAGAGCCTTCCAGATAGGGCTGAGAATCTTGGTGAGAGCAGCTTATAGAGGATCTTTATAGATGGCTGTGTTATGGTGTAGGCTTCTCCTCTCAAACTGATCATGGGATTCCATATAAGCAGATATGTGATCATGATCATTAGTATGAGGATCCCTACACCAGCATATAGAGCAGCCTGATCCCCTCTAGCACTAGCCTCCACTATATAGCTTCCAAGCCCCCTTAACCTATACTCCTCACTCCCAAGCGATATGATCTCTGCGGCCGTTACGAAGAACCAGCCCCCGGCCCAGGATATTAGCGAGTTGGTTGCAATAGCGTTCTTCGAGGCGGGTAGATATATTGTTATCAGCTTTGCTAGAACCCCTATCTTATAGATCTTGGCAACATCCATTATCCCTCGATCCAGGGATTTTATCGAAGTATATACACCGTATATCATGTTCCACACCATGCTGGTTACTATGAGGAAGACAGAGGCTACTTCAGCCCCAACTCCTGGTGGTAGGATCCTTATCAGTATTAGCAGTGCTGCAGGGAAGAAACCTAGTATGGGTATTGATTGGAGCACATCTATCAAGGGGTTGAGGATCACCTCTGCTTTCCTGTTAACAGCCATCGTTATCCCGATCAAAATAGCTATTAGTAGTGAGAGTAGGTATGCAGCAACCATCCTAGCCAATGTATATGAGGTGCTCACCAATAGCTCGTAGATCCAGGGCTCTGGCATTTTCCCGATAACAGGAGAGCTATGGTGCTTATATAGTCTTCACAATATGATTCTCTAGGAGGCTGGTCTGAGGGAGTGTCACAACATAGGAAGATAAACCTCCCTATATGTGTAACCATAGACCAGGTTGTTGGGCTTGTCGAGGCTCTCTATAGCCTTGGAGGTTTGGCTGACACCTCGAAGATAAGTGAGGTTATAGACGCTGATGCAGGGCTCTTGCCAAACGTGATAGATGTCGCTGAATCCATGGGTCTTGTCCGCCTAGAGAAAGGGGATCTCGTGATCACAGATACAGGTAAAGAGGTTGCCAAAGCCGATTCTAGGAGTATTAAGAAGATCCTCAGAAACCTAGTAATAGGGATCGAGCCTATATCTAGTATAGTTAAAATGCTCAACGAGAAAGGCTCGATACAGATAGAAGAGCTGAGAGGCATGTTAGAAGAGCTCTATGGAACAAAAGCTTCTGAGGCCATTGAATGCCTGATCCACTGGGGCACATATCTAAACATATTTAGATGGCGTCCAGACGAACAGGAAATAGTACCGATAAAGAGGGCATCTCGCCGCGAGATATAGGGATAGAGCCCATGGTTATTTAAACCCTGGCCAACCCTCTGGTTATAGCGACCCAGTATTATGGCCTATGGTTAACCTTATTAAGCTACTATAGGGCTTCATAAATGGGCATGTTGTGTGGGTGGAGCATTTATAGAGCTTGATAATGTGTGGAAGATCTATAGGGTTGGGGTTATAGACTACCCAGCCCTTAGGGGTGTGAGTCTCTCTATAGATAAGGGGAGCTTTGTATCTATAGTAGGGCCTTCTGGGAGCGGTAAATCCACACTTCTCCACCTAATAGGTGGTCTTGATAGGCCTACGAGGGGCGAGATCCGTGTTTCTGGGCAACCTATATCGAGTTTGAGTGATAACAGACTTGCTGAGTATAGGAATAAGACTGTGGGTTTTGTGTTCCAACAGTATAACTTGATTCCTTACCTAAGCGCTATAGAGAACGTGGAGATCCCGATGATCGTTAGCGGTGTACCTCCAAAGCAGAGGAGGGAGAAGGCTAGAAGGCTTTTGGAAGAGCTGGGGCTTGGCGATAAAATATGGAAGAAACCCTTAGAGCTAAGTGGCGGGGAGCAGCAGAGGGTAGCTATAGCTAGGGCTCTAGCAAACGACCCCAGCATAGTGTTGGCTGACGAGCCTACAGGGAATCTCGATGGTGCTAGTGCCAAGGTGGTTGTAGATCTTCTCAAAAGGATCAATGAGGAGCGCGGTGTCACAGTAATAATAGTTACACATAACATGGAGGTTGCCTGGGCTACAAAAAGGATAATATACCTAAGAGACGGAGTAGTGGTGAAGGAGGAGGTAAGGAAGCAATGATGGCAAGGGTCTCGTTAGCTATAGTGCTTATAACCCTGCTCACAATTTCATTAACCCCGATTGTTTTATCAGAGACCCAGTACTTCAGGGTAGTTAATGTCTTGTGGGGGGCTGAGGCGTCTCCAGGAGATCTCAGTGTCCCTCTAACAATATATATACAATATAATGGATCTGTGAATCTAATAAGCCTTATGGCTAATCTCAGCCTACCCGGGGGATTTCTCAGCATATCTGGCGAGAGTAATGTTACCGCCTATAGCGGTCCAGTTACACCAGGATCTATAGTGCCTTTAACATTCCCCATCTCTATAAGCCCGGATACCAGTCTGGGGACATATACAGCGATCCTTGATATTATGGGGCAGACACAGTCACTAATAATAAAGCAGAGCCTGAACGTGACAATAGATCTCAGGGGTAGAGCGGATCTTGTATTCGACGCATCACCAAGAAATCTTAGCCCAGGCGATATAAATGAGATCACGCTCAGAATATATAATAGGGGCTCGGGACCAGCATATAACCTCAGCCTCAGCTATAACCTACAAGGCCCGGGTTCGATATTATCAACACCACTATCTATAGATCTGATCCCTCCGGGCGAGTATAGGGATGCCAAGATCCTGGTCTATGTGCCCCCATCCTCAGCACTACAGGCACTAAGTCTCGTGGTCATCGCCTCGTATATAAACCCATACTATGCTGTGAAAACACTATCACAGTCAATAGGCTTCTATGTGGGGCAGCAGGTTCCCCAAATGATCTCTGTGACTCCCTTAACCCAGAGCGTTATAGCAGGCCAGATCAATAATGTCTCGATCAGAATAACCAACAAGGGATCCTCAGGGATATATAACGTTATTGCTAGCGTGACTTCTTCGCAGCAAGCAGCTATTGTGGGAAGCGATGCTCGTTTCTTCATAGGAGATCTAGCACCATCGGGGTATAAGGATCTTTCGTTTAACCTATATGTTGGATCGCAGGCTCCTCAAATAATCACCATGCAGATCCAGCTCAGCTATACAGATAGATCCGGTGTTCAGAGAAGCGATCTGTTAGCAATAAGTCTCGCCGTGGAGTACCAGCCAGGGTATTTCCAGACTTTATCAGCTGGCTGGGGGTCTCTCCAGCAACAGATCCAGGTTGGCCCGGGCGACTCCGGAGTGTCTCTGGTTATAGCTGTTAGGTATGTTGGTAATAGTACTGCCTATAATGCTAACTTCACGCTACTCCCTCCAAACGGTATAAGGATCCTTCCGAACGAGCGGAGCGCCTCTCAATATATCCCATCTATACAGCCCAACAGCATAGTCCAGCTCGCTTACCAGGTAAGCATAGACCCGAGTATTAAGACAGGCCTATATGGAGCAGCTTTAGCGATAACCTGGGATACACAGAGCAGGTCTGGGTATAGCCAGACAGTCCCGGTTTTGCTTGACATAAGGGGCAGGGTGGATCTATATATTAGGGCTGCTAATCGATCGCTAGAACCTGGGTTTGTAAATACTGTGGTGCTTTTGATCACTAATAACGGTACAGGGCCTGCTAGGCAGATAGGTATAATGTCTATCCAGCCTTCTATAGGCTCTGTCATTAGCTATGACCAGGGGAAACTAGATCTACAGCCAGGTGAGAGCGGCTCACTCTCAATAAACATATATATCCCGCCATCGGCACAGCAATCACCGCTCTCATTACTAGTAGCGATCTCATATATAGATCCTTATGATTATCCGAGGAACTACTCACAACAGCTGGGATTATTAATCAGCCCCCAGAAACAGCCATTGATCCTCCTGGAACCGTTAACAGCAAATCTCACGCCAGGCTCTATAAACAACCTCTCGGTCAGGGTGAGTAATTTGGGTGACGCGACTATATATAATGTAAGCATAGGGGTTTCAACACAGCTACAGGGGTCTGCAAGCCTCACACCAAGCCAAGTGCTAGGCACCCTTAACCCTGGTATGAGTTCCATCGTAAGCTACCAGATCTATGTACCGTCATCGGCCGCAGGCTTAACAATCATCCTAACGTTCACGATCAACTATATAGATCAATACGGTGTTGCCAGGGCATCGTCCCAGCAACTGGGATTCTATGTAGTCTCTTCGGAGCAGCCACAGATAGTTATCAATATATCTAGCAACACTATACAGCCCGGGCTTAACAACCTCTCCCTATATATTGTTAATAGAGGTAGCGCTCCAGTATATAATCTATCGCTTACAATAACACCATCATCCTCTCTGGCTTTGGTGAACAGCGATGGCAGGATCTATGTAGGGGATCTTCCTGGAGGAGGCGTTTGGACATCGCAGCTCACGATCTTTATGGCAAGACCTTCCGCTATACCTCAGCAGATGTATAGCACAAGCAATGTGCGAATAACGCTCACATACTATGATCAATCAGGATCTCTTAAGACCGAGACCCGCGATCTATCCCTCATAGTATTGATACAGCCCATAGTATCGCCTATAGAGATAACAATAGATCCTCAGGTTCTTGTCACAGGGATCATTAATAATGCGACCATATATCTAAAGAACACAGGCTCTCAGAATATAGATAATATAACCATATCCATAGGGGTTGCGGGACAGCTATTGGTGATCGGAACAACAGCGTTTAAGGTAAAAAGACTATCGATCGGGGAGCAGATAGGGATCCCAGCGAAGATATATGTACCCGCTACTGCATCGACAGCCATCCTCCAGGTAGATCTCAGATACTATATAGATGGAACATTCTACCAAGAGGTGAAGAGTGTTGGTGTTGTCTCGAGGGGTATTATAGAGCTTAGGGTAACCGACTATACAGTGATCCCTGAGACCCCCTCGCCGGGACAGGTGTTCTCTATAACGGTGACGCTCACCAACCAAGGAACGATCACAGCTTCAGCTGTTACGGCAACTCCTCTACCGACTCGGGACTTCAGGATCTTCGGGTCTAGATCTGTATTTATAGGCGATATGCAGGTGAACTCACCAACCACATTCACAATAACCCTTATAGCCCCCAACACAACAAGCCCGGGTAGGTACGAGATCCCTATCCAGATCACATACTATGATAACCTAAGAACCCTTAACACCGTCAACATATCGATCCCAGTGATCCTCGGTACAGGTTTGAGGACTACCACAACTCCGAGAAGCACCAGTGGATCAGGTTTACTCGAACTAGGCACCTACTGGTGGGTCTATATAGCCATAGCAGCTGTTATAGCATTCATAGCCGGGGTCTATGTAGGGAGGAGAAAATGAGATACCAAGATCTAGTCAAAATAGCTCTAAAGGATCTCTCCCAGAGGCGGCTAAGAACGGGTCTCACAATACTTAGCGTCGCTATAGGTGTTGCTAGCATTATAGCCCTTGTAGCCCAGACAATGGGGATCCAGCAGAGCGTCATAGATACTCTGTATAAGCTTGGCCCGTCCACGATAGTGATAACCCCTAGGGGGTCTACCCTCACACAGGTCGATGTGATCAGGATCTCCGAGCTCCAGAACGTAGAAAGAGTGATCCCGATCATCCAGACCCCGGCAACTATCTATAGATCTGGACAGCAGGTACAGGTAACACTGGTTGGGATAAGGAGCAGCGATTTAGAGGCTCTTCTAGGCGATGTAAAGATAGTAGACGGATCCATATATCCAGACGCCCCTGTCCCAGTAGCGCTTGTCGGATATACTATAGCATTTCCTCCCGACCAGGGTGGCTCGCAATCTATATATGTTGGACAGCCACTAACCATCGAGATAGGCTTTGGGCGGTTCACACAGAGGATCCAGCTACAGGTTGTAGGGATCATGGCTCAGTATGGCTCGACGGTTTTTGTCTCGCCAGACTCGTCTCTCTTTCTCCCTCTTGACCAGTTGATGAAGATCCTTAATAGGAGGTCTTATAACATGTTAATAGTAAAAGCTGTAAGTGTGGATGCTGTTAACGATCTATCTAGTAATCTCAATACCATATATGGCAATAACGTCCAGATCCTTACTGTACAGCAGCTGAGCCAGACGGTATCCACCATAATAGGTCAGTTCGGACTCCTCCTAGCATCGATAGCAGGGATCTCGCTCAGCGTTGCAGGGCTTGGAACAATGAATATAATGATGATCACCGTTCTAGAGAGGACTAGAGAGATAGGTGTTATGAAGGCCGTTGGTTTCAGAAACAGGGATGTATTGATCCTATACCTTCTTGAAGCATCGCTCATAGGGATCATAGGAGGCATTATAGGGATAGCTGCCGGGGCTATGGGTGCACAGATCCTCCCCCAGATCCTCAGCTCCTTTCTAAGACCCCCACAACCGAGAGGCCCAGGGGGTCCGGGCTTCCAGCAACAGGGACAGCAGTTCTCACTATCCTACTCTCCTGTGATACCAATAGATATAACTCTAGCTGCCTTTGCTCTAGCTGTTGCGGTGAGCATTGCTGCTGGGCTATACCCCGCCTGGAGGGCTTCTAGGATGGAGCCTGTGAGGGCTCTGAGGTATGAGTAAATCTTCGTAGATCTTTTATATCATATCTATTGAGGGCTGCTCATCCTGCTCATATCTCCTCCCAAGTCTTAGGGCTTCCAACGCTCTTGCAAGCTCCACTCCTAGGTAGAGCGCGTGCTCCGGATCCTGGATCCCTGAGAGTCTCAGGGCAAGCCTTCCAAGGCTTCTGGGATCTCTTCCCCTAACCCTATACACGGCTCTCTCTTTATCACCGCTGAATATATATACCTCTATATATCTCTCCTCATGATCCACCTGGACGACGAAGAACTTATCGCTATCGAGCCTCGATGGGGGGATATATCTATCAACAACTATATCCTCCTCAAAAGAGATCGGGATCCTTACAGGCTTCTCCTTCGACTTGGCTAGGAAAAGCCCTATCCCTAGATCTTTTGGCGGTGATCTCTTAACATGGGCTATCGAGCACATTGTAGCAGCTCTTCTGATCTCGGAGACAGAGCCTCTAGTCTTCCAGCTATCCTCTGTTGCGAGCACTATTGAGGCCCCGGCCTCGAGGGCTAGGCTTGTTAGCAATGCGTTTATCCCTATAGAATCCGTGTCGATCATCTCGACAATGTTTGCAGAGCTCATCATGACAGGGTGGGAGGCTATCTCTCTCTTTGTGAGTGCTACTGCGTATAAGCCTTCGAGTGCTCCGAAATGGGGTGGAGGTATCACGGGGTCTAGGATTACTTTCCAAGCATTATATCTATTAACAAGATCCTCTAGATCTTTTTTAAGAGCCTTAACCCTCGAAGCAGCTGTGGGATCCTCAACGGTCTCTGGGACTAATACGTAGGCAAGATCCCTGCCAAATCTATCTACAAAGTCAAAGAAGGATCTGCTTATATTCATGACAAGCCCAGCCCCCTCGGAAACCGCTGCCTCAACCTCTCTCGGGTTTAGGGAGTCTATGCCGAGGGGTATTTCGTAATGTTTCTTAATCTCTCTAAACACTCTCCTAACACTATCTGGATCATCGCTATCTGCATGTGTACCTATAACCAGGAGATCTGCTCCGCTCTCGATAAGCCTCCTAGCATTCTTGATCGTTGCTTCTATGGGGTGATCTATATTCACCTCGGCAAAGATCCTAAAGGGAGGAGGATCTAGGGGGATTGATAGAGATCCTATGCTAAAGGTCTTTCTCGAGCTCTCCTCAAGTTCTTCGAGAATCTTGTTATAATCCCTCTTCCTAAGGGTATCGAGGACAGAGTCAGCGGGCTTCGATGTTGATAGCTGTGCTCCTTTCTTGATAACCTCGTCTATAACGATCGGAAGATCCCCTATATATCTGCTACCCTTATAACACCTAACGCCCAGAGCTCTGTTAACTATATCAAGATCCCCTAGCATTAAACCGGGGGCTATGATTATATCGTAGCCCTTCACCTCGCTAGCCCTTTGGGATAGGTATTCGAGAACATCCCTGGTTGTTATGAGAGCCGCAACAGGTATGTTTAGGATGCCAACGTCAACCTTGATCCCCATGTCGCTTGAGATCTTGGAGGCGATCGATAGTGCTATGTGTGAAGCGAGCTTGCCTGTGAGTATAAGGATCTTCAACAAAAACACCGCTATGATCCTTTAAGGCTAGGTAGTTGTATGTTCTTCAAGCTTTTTAGTATATTCGCTCACATACTCAGCATCTCCCAGGATCTTCTTTGTCTCCTTCAACACGCTTTCAACTACATCTCCCCACCTGTTCGTGAGATGTGTGTAGAGATCTCTTATCCTCTCTCTATGGATCTTCTCCCCACTATATCCCATGAAAAGACCTATTCTTCCAATAGCTGTTCTGGCGAGGAGTAGATGCTCTATGTATTCTGGGTTTATCCTTTCCCTATATATGTTTGGATCTTTTCCTAGCCATATGAGCTCCCTTATAACGTTCCTTGTAACTACTTCTCTAAGCCTTTCTAGATATAGGCTTCTCTCACCCCTATAGAGGTCTATTATTTCCTTTCTAAGTCTCTCATAACTCTCATCAGATCTATATCTATAGAACACGTGTCTCGATACAGCCTCTATAAAGCTTCTCAGCCTGAGGGGGGATTCGATCCTATCGGTTAGGAAGATCCAGAGGGCTGTTGCGTAAGAGTCAAGAAGCCCCTCCATAGCCATAACCGAGGCCTCGGTATAATCGAAATCTTCTAGAGAAGGCAGGGATCCCGTGCCTATAGTGTTAACAGCCTCGTCTACATCGAAATATCCCGAATAGATCAGGTTATCATTATAAAAGATAGCAGGCACAGAGACAACATTTCTTGATATAGCACCGAAGGGGTCTAATCCTGTATCTATGAGGATAACGCTTTCTAGGGCTCCAGAGCTTCTCAGCTTCCTAAAAAGTCTATAGGATGTGGGGCATGTTAGGTGGGAGTATACCTTGAACATGCTCCTCATCAGGGCTACCAGATATCTATCACACGGGGGCTTAATAATCATGCTACTGGGTGCTGAGATCTCAGGCTTGCTTGTTTATAACAAAGATAGCTTTTTGCTCGGAGCAAAATCGATCCTGTGATTATCTGGAGTAGTCGAAAAGACTCCTGCTCCTAGACCCTGATCTCAGGGTTCTCTCCGTTACCCCGAAGTACTCTAGTATTCTTAGGGCTGCTGGTATTACCTGGTGGTCTATATAGTATGATGGATCTATATCCTTTGGGTCTACAAACGTGTAGGGCATTGCTCTATCGCTTATCCTCCCAGCCCCTCTCACTATGACATAGCCTATCTTATCCCCTATCGCTATTCTACCCCCTCTGCTCAGCAGGATCTTTGCTGCTCTTACATGGGGTGCCGTGGCTTCGTACTCGTCTAGGGGTCTTGTTATTGTTTTCCATATGACTAGCTTCTCCATGGGTATCTTGCCAGCCTCTAGGTTTTTCACAACGCTTCTCACATACTCTATAGCCTTTGACACATCGTTTGTCCCGAGTATTATTCTCGCCACTTCCTCCTGGATCTCTTTGGCAAGCTCTGACCAGTCTCCCCTCACCGCTTCGAAGCCAACTATGTCTATCCCTCCATTCTCTGTCAGCCCTACATATCTCTTCTTAGCCTCTGTGAAGAAGACCTTCCTATAGATCTTATCTATCTTTATCTCCATCTCAAGCTCCCTAGAGATCCTCTCCGCGAACTCCTCAGCTAATCCTTTCGAGTATTTTATGAAGAGCGAGTCCGTATCTCCATAGATAACCTCTAACCCCATGCTCTTAGCGATCTCGATAGCCCTCTTAATAGTAGCCCTACCCCATGCTGTCACAGCCTCTGCTCCCTGCTTGAAATACCACCTAGCCCCCACCCACCCCATATAGCCGTAGGCGGCGTTGGCGAGTATTTTCAGGGCTTTTTGCCTCTCGTCAAGGATTCTATACTCAATACTATCGGGATCGTATTTCTTCATCTCGTCCCTGATACTTCTCCTCAGCTTTAAGAGCGTCTCAAGAACCCTCTTGTAAAACCCCGGAGGGCTTTTTCTGAAGAGATAGCCAACCTCTGGGGCTTTCCAGCACCCGTCTTCTCCGCATTCTTCTTCGTTATCTATATATGTGTCTGGACCAATGTTGTACTTGATCATTATGTTTGGATACATGGATGAGAAATCCATAACAGCTATGTTCTCGTGAACCCCGGGCTTTGGTTCTAGAACAACTGCTCCTTTGTAGGGTTCGTAGGGTCTCTCCTCCCTGTTTGGTACGAGCTCTCCATATCTATAGGCTTCTCTCATTAGATACCACTCCAGCCTATGCCCTACAGATGCTGATCCAACCTGGTCTAGTGGTAATCCTGTTAGAGATGATATCTGGATCGCGAAGGGAAGGATCTTCATCCCTATCCCGTATGTCGATATAACATCCTCCATAGAGTATCTCAGAAGAATCGGTCTCTTTGACTTGTCATCCCAGTACCTCGCTATCTCGTACCATGGTATGTTTGTCCTCTCAGACCTGCTCATGATCCCGAAGTACTCTGCAACGACATCGAGGCTCTTGATCTTTATCTCGTGTATCTCCTCAGCAAAATCATAGAGATCCACGTGCAGCCTCCCGGGGATTGAGTAGTGACCATAAACACTAGGTCTCGGCTCAGCCCCCCTCCTCCTACCGATATCGAATTTCAATCCATACCTCTTACATCTCTCCATGAGGTATGGTATGTCGAAATAAGCACTATTATATCCGAAAAGTATGTCTGGATCCTCGTTTAACACGTATTCAATGAATTCTCTAAGTGGTTTTGCATCCCTCGGCCCTGGATCTTCTGCGAGGAACTGAACCTTCTCTCCCTTGTCATTCATGGCGCCTATTATTATCACAGGATCGGTCTCTGCTCTTGGAGAGCCTCTGGGGTTATATACCTCTATATCAAAGGCTATGCTCCTCATGCTAGGGGGTTTTGTTATATCGCTATAGCCTATTCTTTCGAGAACCTCGTATTCCTCAGAGACTCTATACTCGTTACTCCTCGGGATCTTCCTAACCCTAAACCTATGCCAGGTGCTGGGAGGAGTCTCCCTATCTATCATATACCTCAGGGCGAACCTTATGTCAGCCTCAAGCACCTCTCTAACATACGCAATGCCCTTAACCTTTTCTCTATAATCCCTAACACTCTCAGGAATAACAGTCTGGATCCTGAGGACGTTGACAGGTCTTCCATAGTATTTCCTATCAACTGGTTTAACCTCGGTTATTGGCGATGATGGCACGCTCAGCCTTCTGATCATCTCTGCCACCTGCTCTACAGGAGCGTCGTCTTCAAGCACTGCGTAGAAGTAAGGTCTAAAACTCCTATCCCTAAGAAGCACCCTGTTTCCAGAAGAATCTATACCCCAGATCACAATATGAGGCTCCGACCTAACAACCTCATAGCTCAGATCCAGGATAAAAACGTCTAGAACCTCCTCCCCCATGATCCCCTAATTATATATTCAAGGAAAAATATCTCTATATACCGTTTGTCCCTAGATATTCATTCCAATCTTTCATCTTTTTATCCATGGCTGCATCCAGGAACCTCTACCCCCCACAGAGACCTCTTTATCTCTGTAGGTTCGTGGGCAGCTGTCAAGCCAAACAGCACCCGGCCCCACCCAAGCTCGAAAGATCACTCCCAGAAGGCTTGGAACAGTGTCTCCATCACCACCCGGGGCCTGTGTGGGGAGACCCACACCAGAAGCAATCTCTCTCAAAGCTTATAAATACTCCTGGGTATCGATGGGGAAACGGTCTTCGGACATGCGGTCTCCGATACCCATGAACACTCCCAAAACCTATTAACCCTCCCTATGCATATCAAAAAAGAAAACAGCCTATCAATCGCAGGAAAGGCCGGAGCATTTATTATATAATAAAAAGATCTATGATCCCTGCACTTATAGGCTTGGCGGGATCACTTGTTTTACTTCTCTCCACCTCTCAGGCGTTGGTCTTCCCCAGAAATCGGATCTATATCTCGCCTGCTCATATCTCCACTCAATAGGCTTCCACTTATCAGGATCTAGTATAACGTAATCCCCTTGATAGAGTTCTATCCTATTCCCATCAGGATCTCTTAGGTATAGGTGGAATCCTCTTGTTGCTCCATGCCTCCCAGGCCCTCTCTCTATAGAGTCCCACATGCCAAGGCTGGCAAGTATATCTGCTATCCTCACCATATCCCTGAACTCGAATACATAGTATGCTATATGGTGGAATGCTGCGTCACCGGCCTTAGCTATTGCAACCTCGTGGGAGCTATGTATATAGCGCCCTGTTAGCCACGCAATCTGCTTAGACCCATCAGGGCCTAGGAAATACTCGGTTAGTATGAATCCAAGATCCTCGGTATAGTATCTAAGCCCCTCCTCTAGATCGTGGGTCTTAAGCCCTAGATTGACATGGTGTATCCTCACAGGCGGGGCTCCCTTGTATACGTTGAACCTAAGCCCCAGATCCCCTGTATATTCCATGTCGTAGTAAAAGAGCATAGGTACACCGAACATATCTATCACGAGCAGAGCATCGTCTACAGCCTTCTCCTTATACTTGGTCACTCTGCAGCCGCGTGATTCGTAGTAGCTACGCACACGATCCAGATCCTCGGGCGACGATACCCTGAAACCAGCATAGACAAGCCCCGTCGGCTCTCCCTTTTTGAGGATGAGGCTGTGGTGCTGACCCTCCTCAACACCCTTGAGGTAAAGCTCATCCCCGTTCTTCTCAACCTCTACAAAGCCCAGGATATCTACGTAGAACTCCCTAGCACGCTCTATGTTTGATACATTGAGAGCGGCATGGGATAGTCTGTGTATATTGAACGCAGGCATTCAATACACCCATGTTTTTTCAGAAATACTGACTAATATGCTGCAAATCAAATAGAATAGATACCAATATAACGCGATTAATAATAAGCTCCAACTAGCACTGTATAACGGTTCTTTGTTCCTTAATTTTCGTTATACCAGTGATATCCTTCTATATCTAGGGCTTTAACCTTGCCTACATGGATCTGTGTTTCTGTGTATTCGTAAGTCGCGATCGAGTCAAGAACACGGGGCTTTCATCTATCCAGCCGGGTCTCTGTCTATGTGGGTAGATTTAACCATTCCTGGTAAGTATAACTGGTGGTTTAGGATCAGCTTGCCTGGGTTTGTATTTGGGGTTAAGATCCTTGACTGGTGTGTTGAGAGAATAAACCCAAGATCCATGATCGCCATCGTAGGCCCCTCTGGGGGTGGGAAGAGCCTGCTTGTTAGGAACACAGCGTCCTATCACCTTAGCAGAGGGGGTTTCGTCACGTACCTAGCCTTGGACGATGATCCCCAGCATGTTGTTAACTCGTTATCAAGTGTTGCTGGGGAAGAGCTTGTGAGATCCTCTATATCGCGTGGGGCGTTCAGGATAATAGATGGTTTCTCTCATAGGATGCTTCCCCTAAAACCCCCCCAGGATATTATATCGAGATCCATATCATCGCTAACACCCGAGGAGATACTATCAGCTGTAAGGCTTGAGTCGGCATATATGTCTGAGAAAGGGGGTGGGGGTATAATGATCATTGACTCATATAACGAGATCCTCTCATCTATAGAGATAAGCAGTGCAACAGAGCTTCTAAAAAGAATAAGGGCGGTGGTCTCAAAGGGATATGGGGTCACAACCCTGGTTATAGTCCACACGGATTCTGAAGATATAGCTGAATGGTTAAAGACTATTGAAAACATGCTCGACGGTGTTGTCGTTGCAAACCTAGAGATGGATGTCGCTAAGAAGAGAGTTACTAGGTATTTCTATATAAAGAAAATGAGGGCATCAGCCCACTGTGTAGAGCCTATAGAATATAGGGTTGATAGAGGCAAGATAGTACCACCATAGGTCTGGGAACACTGGTGGAGAGTCTGTATGGAACCCTAAACAGGTCGCAGCGAGGAGAGCATTGTAACTCTAGCCTAATAGTGAAATCCAGTTCCTCATCCTCCTGACCTCGTCAGAGAGATCCCTCGGCTCGGGGCTTCCTCCAGAGGATCTGTAGAAGACCTCGAACACCACATACCCTACCCCCCAGATCTTTACTGCTCTAGCTATATCCTCTGCCCCTAGCGGTGTTTGTGAGAAGTCGTAATGAGTCCTCGGTCTTCTATCCTTGTTCTTTAATCCGTGGAGGTGGATCACAGTAGATCTTCTCCAAATACTCTCCACCACCTCTGATAAGGCTTCGGAGACCGTTGAAGGCCATCTACCCTTACTCCTTACCAGGTTCTCTACGGCAATGTGGGCTAGATCTACGCATATTCTTAGCTGGGGTAAGTCTTCCAGGATTTTGACTATCTGCCCTATCTTGCCGCAACAGCTTCCCTGGGTAGTCTCTAAAGCGATCCTATCGCTCACTCTCAACAACTCCTCGAGGGATCTTTTTAGATAGCCTATACATAGATCCTCCCGCTCCGAGCATAGAGCTTGCTCGCTTGACCCGTGTAGCACAAAATACGCTGGATCGTATCTCGATAGCCTATCAATGATCCTCATTATAACAGTTGTTGAGGCTAACCTTACCTCCTCAATCGGCGAGGCTATGGGGAGCTCTCTCCAGGGGAGATGGATCCCGAGGCTTATTCCGGAATCTCTTATGCTCTCCAAAACGGGTTTGAGATCCTCTAGCTCTATATCTAGAGGAGTGTCGACGCTTACCTCAGCATGATCCATACCGCTCTCGATCAGGCTCTTTATGAGAGACCCTATTCTTCCCGAATCCCCTTTCCATACCGAAAACCCAATCCTGGTCAAGATGATCCCGGTTAGAATGATATATAGAGCTGTGAAACCCTTCTACTCTCCTCAAAACCGCATCTAGGGCATACCAGCTTCCCTCCCTTAAGCCTCTGGTATGAGACACACTTGGGGCATAGCGAGAGAACCACACCAGCTTTTGGGGCTTTTAGCGATAATATATAAGGATTGCTCTTAGAAAGAACCTTAGCATAGACAAGATCTCCTAGCCTTATTATCTCCTGAAGATTCCTCTCACCAGGACTGCTCCTCGCCTGGGATATGTGGAGAATACCTCCGAACCCATGCTTATAGGGGTTTCTAAGATCCTGTGCTATTACCCTCAGCATCGCGATCTCCTCCCTAACACTGGTGACAAATGCATAAACCATAGATCCCTGGGTCGGGGTCTGAACCCTCGATCTAGGCTCGACCCACGCAACCCTCTTAATCATATCAAGCCTCGGTATCCCAATAACGCTTGAGAAGATCTTACCATCGATCTCATAAACATTAGCCCCTGGAATGAACTCCTCTATAACCCCAAGCAGTGTACCTGGAAGGACATCCTGCTCTCTATTCAATATGGTCTCCATCAATTACTATACTATCAGAGAAAATATTGTGGAAAACCACAGGCCCGGGGCTCAGGCTTAGCGGTGCTATCTTTATATCAACCGCTTTTCTCTCAGCTTTCTAGGTCTCTACCAGTTCGTGTGGCACTTATTCCAACTCCCTTCATAGTTGCCTCAGGCTCGGTGTTGTTCGAGGATCTTCCTACTCCGGCTCTGCGGTAAAAATACATGGAGCTTATACTATGTCATAGCAGAACTGCGATTTAATATCAATCAATATAAAATCATAGATCATTAAAAACAGGAAAAGCCGGCCCCGGCGGCCTACCTGGCCCGCATACTGGGCCGGGCTATACTACCGCGGCGCCCATTTTTATTAAACCACTAGCGCTTATAAGCTTTCGCACAAGGTTTGGATGGATCTAAACACACTTGGGATCTATTCTATATATGGTGTGTTTTAGAATAGCTCTTGATTGCTTGAGGATCTGATTTGGCTCGGTTTATCCAAGGATCTCTAGGATCTTTGTTATATCGATCTCGAAGAGGGCTACTGGAAAGCCTATCTCAAGCGCATCGAGGATCTCTATTTTTACTTCTCCCACATATCCTAGTTGTTTGTTGTTAGCAATTACGAGGGCTGTTCTCCCATCTATAAACACGCTATTTTTAGCCTGTACAGTCTTTGGCTCGAGCCCCAGGGATCTTAGTAGTGAGAATAGCGGTGCCTGTATATCCTCGAAGCTAACCTCATAGTCGAGGATAGCTGCTGCTAGGGATAGTCTTGTTCTCCACCCAGTATATATGGAAGGATCTCTGGTTACGATCTCCCCGATCTCGAAGATCTTGATAGGCTTGGGTGAGTGTTGTGATCGTCTAAGGGTCTCGAGAAGGCTTGGGATTATCGATGGTCTTGCCGCATCCATCTCGCTTGATACTGGGTTCTTTATCCTGAGGAAGCCATTATAGCCGAGGTCTGTGAGTATTTTGCTTGATGTGAGTACGTGTCTATAGATCTCTGTAAAGCCGAGACCGATCATTATATCCCTGATTGTTCTTCTAACAATACTCTCCTTACTGGGCTTCCCAGGCAGTATGGTTGCTAGTGGTTCTGGTTCTAGGGAGTTGAGATCTATGGCCATGGCTATCTCCTCCACAAGATCCACAGGATCTATTATATCTATTCTATATGATGGGATAGTCGCCTCAACAACCCTATCTAGAACCTTCGCATCTATCCTCATCATGAGGAGCTTTCTGGCCATCTCGTCGGGATTCATACCCTCTATACCAAGGATCCTTGATGCCCAGTCCGTATCTATCTCCATAACCCTTGCATCACCCCTAGGGGTTTCGATAACACCCCATGGGGCTTTTACTAGTACTCTCTCTATCACCCTAGATCTGGAGCCCTCTGCGAGCGTTGTTGATAGGATCTCGAGGGTCTTTATAACAGCGTCTAGATCGATTCCTGTGACATCTATCAAAAGATCCTCTGTGTGCTCTGTGATCCGTGTAATGTTGGAGTTTATAACAGGTGGCATGCTTATGATCGTCTCCCCACACACGATCCCCGGGGTTCTCCCACCCCTTAGGGATATAGATCCATAGAGCCTTCCCTGCTCCGTCGAGCTAAGGGTTTCCGCAACACTCATGGATCTCGAGTATCCGAGGGGTATGAGCCTCTCGCTTGGTTCGAGTTCTCTATATACGCATTCTCTCGAGGGTACCTTCGAGAGATCGTGGATCCCTATGGCAACCTTTCTCCTCATCCTACCAATCGTTGTGTGGAGCTTCTCCTGGAACTGTATGAGCTCCTCTATATAGTTCTCAGAACTCTCAATACCCCTAACAATAGCCATTGCTATATATGGCCTTGACGGTACGTCGAGAACCTCTAGCTGGTAACCACTATCTCTATAACTATACCGGGGCATCCCGACCTCGATTTCTAGCAGTCCTTTCAGGGCTCTGGCAACACCCTCCGAGATCATCATGTCGAGGCGGTCGCTATTTATCTCGATCGAGATATAGTCATCACTAACCTCTTCAACCTCTGCTTTAAGCCTCATGAGAAGTCTCTCAAGCTCCTTTAGAGAGACCTCTTTCCCTATGGCTTTTATGAGTCTGTTAATGGATAGTCTTATAACTGGCAATCCTATGCCACCTCAGCCTATCGATCTCCGGGGTATAGAGTTCCCTTATATCATTTATAGCTAGATAGGCCATTGCAAGCCTATCAACCCCCATACCCCATGCGGCAACGTTATGCTTGACACCAGCCATTCTGAGAACCTCTGGTCTGAATAATCCTGAGCCGAAGATCTCTACATAGCCTAGATCACCTATTCTCACATACCCCTCAACACTAGGCTCTGTGAATGGGAAATAGCCTGGTTTGAAGATAACCTCTCTGAAGCCCAGGGCTTTCGTGATCTGTGTAAGTATTCCTAAAAGCTTCCTCAGACTCATATCACGCTCCATAGCAATCCCGTCAAGCTGGTGGAACTCTGGCAGGTGTTTCGCATCGATCCTGTCGAACCTAAACACTCTACCTATTATGAAGGCCCTCACGGGGGGTTCTCTGTGGTAGTGTAGATACCTTATTGTTGCAGCTGTTGTCTGGCTCCTCATAACGAGCCTAGAGGCTATGGATCTATCGTACTTATAGCCCCACCCCCTTGAATGCTCTCTAGAGACCCTCTCCAAAAGATCGCTATAGATCCCTAGATCCGCCTCTTCTCCTTCCACCACAAGTGTATCGTGGATCTCTCTTGCAGGGTGGTCCTGTGCTTGGAAGAGTACGTCGAAGTTCCATAGCTCTGGGACCACAAGGTCATCGCTAATCTCGTCAAAGCCTAGGGATAGCATGATCTCTCTCAACATTTCGAGGAAGTCGACATAGAAGTGCCTATAGGCTGGGTAGATCTTCGCGGGTTCTGCCTCTACATTATAGGGCTTGATATAGATACCCTTGGGCTTCCGGGTCACTATATCCCTTGTTAGTTTTGACACAACAACAAGATCTCCCAGATCTTCTAGGGCTTTCAACCCGTTCTCTAAGATCTCGATGATAACCTCGGTAGCCTCTTCCCTAGCAAGCATTCTCCTCCTAACCAGCTCAGCAAGCTCTTCGGACGATAATCCGAGATCCTCAGCGGTGGCGCCATTCACAGCTTTTTCAAGGGCTTTTCTATATCTCTCCATAGAATACCCCCCTATGGATATGATCTTCCCACCATCGATCCTTACCCACCCTCTCCTCCTAGCCCATGCTATTGCGATCGAGGCTCTTTCTTTTCCAAACAGATCCTCTATCTCCTTGATAGACGCCGCACCGCCCATTCTCTTTAGAAGTTCGAGAAGCTCCTCTTCTGGAAATGAGTTCAGGTTCTTAAGCCCCTCCTCGGTTGTTCTATAGATCTGCCTTGCTTTCCTCTCGATCTTCACGAGATTCTTCAGGGCTAGGGATTCTGCTATAGATGCTATAGTGCTTCTCGGGATCCCGCTTGCCCTTTCAACATCGTCTATCGAGCCTCTCCTAATCCTGGCTATGGCTCTTAAAACCTCGATCTCACTTTTGCTCAGGATCCTCTCTACATCTGAAAATTGGTGCCACCTCCAACGATTTCCGAGATATATAGAATATTCACCTTATATTTTATCTAAATAGGGGTTATGCTTGGGCTTTACAAGGAGTAAGAGGATCCTCAGGGATCTCGTGATCCAGAGGATCCACATCCTCAGAGACCTCTCCCACGAGGCTATAAGGAGAGGTGATGTAGAGCTAGCCCTTGTAGCTAGCAGCATGATCTTTAGGCTCTCTATGAGGAACTCGGTAAGGCTTCCAAAGGAGATTAAGAGGGGGTTTTGTAAGAAGTGTAGAGCCCCCCTTATACCAGGGTTAACAGCTATGGTTAGGCTTAGGAGGAAGGGCTCTAGAAAGCTCAGGATCGTTACATGCCTCCTATGCTGGAATATACATAGACTCGAGCTTAAACAGGGTTAGCAGTATTACTAAAAGATCTTACTCGATGGCTGTTTAGATTCACCTCCATTACTTCTCTGAGATGAAGATGTTTGGTTAACATTGTTTCTCCATCTATGCGTCTATATCTCAATACATTTCCAGTCATGCTTTTATCAGCTTGTATCGAATAGAAGATGGTGGGCGGTTTGGCGAGTGTAACTTGGTATGGGCATGCCGCATTTCTGGTAGAGACCTCTGGGAAGAAGATCTTGATAGACCCATGGATCACCAACCCCCTCTCCCCCACAACGCCTGACAAGATCCCCGAGCCTGACTATATAATAGTGACACATGATCACGGAGACCATGTTGGAGACACTGTTAGTATCCTTAAGAGGAGCAAGAAGGCAAAGATCGTTGCTATATATGAGTTAGCCGAATACCTAGCTTCAGAAGCAGGAGCCAAGGATAGGGCTATTGGTGCAAACATAGGAGGCCCCATATCGCTAGAAGGTATCACTGTATACCTCACACCCGCTATGCATAGTTCCTCTAGAGGATCACCGACGGGGGTTGTGATAGAAAGCAACGAAACCACGATCTATCATGCAGGCGATACAGGGGTATTTAGCGATATGGCACTAATAAGAGAGCTCTACAGCCCCAAGGTAGCCATGCTCCCCATAGGCGGGCACTTCACAATGGGTATTAGGGAGGCTGTTAAGGCTATAGAGCTTCTCAAGCCAGCTGTGGTGATACCTATGCATTATAACACGTTCCCACTAATAAGAGCCGACCCTAAGGAGCTTCTAGACCTCATCGGGAGTAAGGGGCTACAGGTGGGCGTCAGAATCCTGAAACCTGGTGAGAGCACAACCATATAGGCGGCTCTCGCTAGAGGTGGTTTTCGTGGGAGAGATCACTATAGATGAGTTCTCAAAAATAGATCTCAGAGTAGGGGTTGTGAAAAGCGCGTCTAGGATAGAGGGTACAGGACTCCTAAGACTAGTAGTAGATCTAGGAGGTCTTGGTGAGAGACAAATAGTGGCTGGGATAGGGAAGTGGTACGAGCCCGAGAAGCTCGTTGGCTCGAGGGTTATAGTTGTAGCTAACCTGAAGCCGAAGACTATAAGAGGGTATGTGAGCGAGGGCATGATCCTTGCAGCCGGGTGTGGAAGGGACGAAAAGCCCTATGTACTTACAGTAGATGGACAGCCAGACCCTGGTTCTAAGGTATGTTGAGAATGTCCTACCCTGGTTATAAGCCCGATATTTTGTGTGAGCCGTGTCCTAGCTATTGATCCGTTTTCAAAGATCTTTTTCGATCGGTTGGGCGTGTGTTTTATTCCACTTAACGCATTTTATACTGGGACACTGATGCCTGAGATCATAATAAACATACCTGATAATATATATAGGGAGCTTCTTGAGAGGGCTGCTAAGGCTGGTTACAAGGATCCTGGAGAGTATTTGTTACACCTAATATTATCCTCCATATCTACATCACAAACGCTGGATATTGGTAAATATGTTGAAGATCTTGTTGCCAAACACGTTTCAAGGGCTGAGAGGAAGCTTTCAGACGTGATCAATGCATACACCTCGAAGATAGAGGAGGTAGCATCGAGAGTCGCATCTCTCGTGGAGGAGGTGGAGGATATAAAATCCAGGATAGAGGATCTCGAGGGAAGGGCTCAAGAGGCTAGGGAGGAGAGAGGCCAGGCGATTCAGAAGAAGCGGGAACAGAGGAAGGCTACTGCTATAGAGATACTGAAGCAGCAGAAGGTATTCTATGAATCATCCATAGTGGGTAAGATTAAGGATAGAGATAAGTTCTTCCAGAGGCTTGAGAGCGAGGGAGCGGTGATCATCGCTACTGATAGGGAGAGAATAGCTATCGATAGCGATTTCTGGAACGAGTTTAGCGAGAAAATCTCAAGGATAAGGAGTGATACGGGGGAGGCTATAAGATCTGTGCTGAGGGATAGGAAAGAGCTTGAGTTGTTTGAAAAGCTAAAAGACTCGGCTTTGATAGTGTTCGATGCTACTGAGAAGAGGTGGAAGATCCTTACTAGCTAGATATTGCCACGGTTTATTCGCTTATGTTCTTTGGTGTTTTAGTATTAATTCATATCTAGACTAGATATCTAGAGCTCCCGCGCCTTCTATGTAAGATAAGAGATCGCTTCTAGAAGGCTTAGGGCATTGCGCATCATTATCTGTCATCAATTCCTAGGGGTTATTGGGAAAGGAACGATTCTTTATAAGACTCTCTATATTGTCGGCAAGGGTTTCTGTGAAGGAGGCGAAGCCTACTATATCTTCTATGAAGGGTATGTTCATAGAAGATATAGGGCTAATAAGTCTCAGGACCTCGCTTGTGGATGGCCACCATTTTCTATGAATGCTTCCTTCGATCCCTAGTACGACGTTGAGGGCTTTTCTATATACAGAGCCATTGTATATGAACAGCTTTCCAGGGGATACTGCTAGCACGAGATCCACAGCTCCAGGATCTGTTACGGGTGATGCAGCATCGTTGAAGCTCTCTAGTATGAGGGCTTGGTGTTTTTCAGATAGATATCTATAGCAGAGCTCTGCGGTTGCGTATCCCGCTAATACTAGGTTCTCAAGCGCCTCAGGGTCTATGGGGGTTGGCTTCGGATAGATCCTTTCCGCTATCGATAATGCTAGATCCTTAATAGATTTCGGGGATCTCTCAACTCTTTTTTCAACTATATAGTGGTGTGTATATATATTTTTGCCTTCACATATGCTTACCCGGAGCATTACCGCGGAGAGCAGTATCGATGATAAAGTTTCGTGATAGCTTCTCAAGTTCTTTAGATATGGCTCTGGATCCTGCGGTGCTACAGCTATATCGAGGGGGTTTATAACCTCTAGAGGATCCTCAGAGCCTGATACCCTTTTAAGCTCGACAGCATCCTCTCCAACAAGGATCCTGTGTTCATAGCTGTTCTTCACCGAGAGCCTCTGGTACCATATATTATGCCCCGCAACTGGTTTAGCAACACCAACCCTATATCCCCTGGAAACAAGCTCCCCTACAAGAGCCTTTGCGATCGTTGTTTTCCCCGACTCATGGGGCACTAGCCCCACTATCATTACCCTCAGGAGCTGTCCCCTAGATAGATATCCCTAGAAGGTTCTATTTAG
>BEWT01000012.1:38363-87355 GCA_003116855.1 Desulfurococcaceae archaeon AG1 | reverse complement strand
GTGGCGGGCCCGCCGGGATTTGAACCCGGGACTTCCGCCCAGCGGTTCTGGTCTACGGGTTAAAAGCCCGCCGCTCTACCGGGCTGAGCTACGGGCCCATCTATATTACATTGTATGTGGAAAGCTTATAACTCTTCTGAGGATATGTATATATACAGAGAAGAGTGGTGGTTGCTCCTTCATGTCGGAGAAGAGATTCAATATCTTTAAACACGAGCTTGTTCCAAAGCACGAGGTGGTTCCCATAGAGGAGGCTGTGAAGATCTTGAAAGAGCTTGGGGTGAGGCCTGAGCAGCTTCCATGGATAAAGGCTAGCGATCCTGCTGCTAGGGCCATCGGGGCTAAGCCTGGCGATATCGTGAGGATTATTAGGAAGAGCGAGACAGCGGGAGAGATTGTGGTTTATAGATATGTTATTGCGGGGTGATCCTATGGGTAGGGATAAGCAGAAAAACCTCGTATCTCATGAGGATAGATGGCTGGTTATACAGAGCTTTATTAAGGAGAAGGGGCTTGTAAAGCAGCATATAAACAGCTATAACGATTTTATAACCAAGAGGCTTAGACAGATAATAGAGGAGGAATCGATAGTCCAGACCACGTCGCCCAACTTCTATGCTATGATAACAAACGTTATTATAGGCAATCCACAGGTTAGGGAGTTCGATGGTAGTGTGAACACAACTATAACGCCTCTCGAGTGTAGGGTGAGGAACCTAACATATGCCGCCCCTGTTTATGTTAACATAGTGCTTGTCGAGGATGGTATAAAGACATCCTCTCAGGAGCCTATACTCCTCTGCGAGATCCCTGTTATGGTTAGGAGTATCAAGGATCCCACGTCATCGATGGATGAAAAGACTTTGAGGGAGATCGGCGAGGATCCTAAGGATCCTGGTGGTTATTTCATAATAAACGGTAGCGAGAGGATCCTAGTTGCTCAAGAGGATCTCGCACCAAACAGGGTTATTGTTGACTATGCTAAGGAGGGCCTCAATGTCACCCATATGGCTAAGGTTGTCTCTGCAACAACAGGCTATAGGGTTCCGATAATTCTTGACAGGCATAAAGACGGAACCCTCCACGTATCATTCCCCGCAGTTACTGGCAAGATCCCGTTTGTAGTTATGATGAGAGCCCTCGGGCTTGAAAGCGATTTAGAGATAGCCCTCGCCGTCTCCCACGACCAGGATGTGCAGAAAGAGTTAATACCCTCCCTCCTACAGAGCACCGAGATAAAGACCTCGACAGACGCTCTCGAATTCATAGGAAACAGGGTTGCTGTTGGACAGCCAAGGGAGGTTAGGATCGAGAGGGCCGAGCAGATCATTGATAGATACTTCTTACCCCACCTCGGAGTCAGTAGGGAGGATAGGATTAAGAAAGCCCTTTTCCTGGGCTATATGGCTCAGAAGTTGTTGGAGTTCATGCTTGGTAGAAGGCCTCCCGATGATAAGGATCATTATAAGAATAAGAGGTTAAAGCTAGCCGGGGATCTCCTGGCAGTCCAGTTCAGGGTAGCGTATAGGGCTTTTCTAAAGGACTTTAGATACCAGCTCGAGAAGGCAAGGGCGAGGACTAGGAAGGTTACTCAGATAGGTGCTCTGGTGAGGTCTGATATAATAACTGAGAGGATAAGGCATGCAATGGCTACTGGTAACTGGGCTGGTAATAGGGTTGGGGTTAGCCAGATACTTGATAGAACCAACTGGATCTCTATGCATAGCCATCTAAGGAGGGTTATCTCGCCCCTCAGTAGGAGCCAGCCTAACTTCGAGGCAAGAGATCTTCATGGAACCCAGTGGGGCAGGATATGTATATTCGAGACCCCCGAGGGCCCCAACTGTGGGCTTGTGAAGAACATGGCTCTAACAGCATATATATCTGTGGGTGTTGATGAGAACTCCGTCCTCGAGATCCTTGAGGAGATAGACGATCCCGAGATCAGGATCGAGAAGATAGAGAAGGTGTTCAATGATCTTAGAAGGGGTAAGGATGTCGATGTGATCAAGGGGACAAGGGTTCTGCTCAACGGGAGACCTATAGGCTTCTGTAGAAACGGTGAGAAGCTGGTTGAGCTTCTTAGAAACATGAGGAGATCTGGGAAGCTTCATTACGAGGTCAGCATAGCCCATATAAAGACACAGTATGTTGATGAGATATATATAAACACAGATCCAGGAAGGTTCCTGAGACCCGTGTTTGTTGTTAAAGACGGAGAGCTTGTTTTCACAAGTCGCCATGCAGAAGCACTTAGGAGGGGCGAGATAGGGTTTGAGGATCTTGTGAGAATGGGTGTTGTCGAATACCTAGATCCTGAGGAGGAGGAGAACGCCTATATAGCGCTCGAGCCAGGAGAGATTACTAAGGAGCACACCCACATGGAGATCTACCCGCCTGCGATTGTTGGTATAGCTGCTGCAACAATACCATATGCTGAGCATAACCAGAGCCCGAGGAATACTTACCAGTCTGCTATGGTTAAGCAGGCGCTGGGGATCTATGCCTCTAACTATCAAATAAGGACAGATACTAGATCCTATCTCCTCCACTACCCAGAGAAACCCTTGGTGCAGACAAAGTTCCTAGACGTGATCGGTTATAACAGCAAGCCTGCCGGGCATAACATGGTTGTTGCTGTTATGAGCTATACTGGGTATAACATGGAGGATGCTGTTATACTTAACAAATCAAGCATCGAGAGAGGGCTTGCTAGATCCACTTTCTTCAGGCTCTACACCATAGAGGAGAGGAAATACCCTGGAGGCGAGGAGGACAGGATCGAGATCCCAGATCCAAGCGTCCATGGTTATAGGGGTAGGCAGTTCTACTCCAAGCTTAATAGCGAGGGTATAATAGGGGTCGAGATCCCGGTAGAGGGTGGCGAGATCCTTGTTGGAAAAACCTCTCCCTCCAGGTTCATGGAGGAGATGAGGGAGTTCGGTGTTATAGCGGCTAAGAGGAAGGACTCCTCTGTTGGTGTGAGGCATGGTGAGAAGGGTACTGTCGATATGGTTATTATGACAACAACCTCCGAGGGTCATAGGCTTATTAAGGTGAGGGTGAGGGATCTAGGTATAGTCGAGATAGGCGATAAGTTTGCATCGAGGCACGGTCAGAAAGGCGTTGCTGGGATGCTCATACCCCAGAGCGATATGCCGTTTACCAGCGAGGGTATAACGCCCGATCTCATTATAAACCCACACGCTCTGCCCTCTAGAATGACGCTTGGACAGCTTATGGAGAGCATAGCGGGTAAGGTAGCCGCTCTCAGGGGTAGGCCTGTTGATGCCACGCCCTTCTATGGTGAGGATATTGATTCGCTTAAGCAGGAGCTATTATTCCTAGGATATCCCCTAGACGGGACAGAGCCTATGTATGATGGCAGGACTGGAGAGCTTATTGGGAGCCCTATATTCATAGGGATTGTTTTCTACCAGAAGCTACACCACATGGTTGCTAACAAGATCCATGCTAGGGCTAGGGGTCAGATCCAGATCCTCACTAGACAGCCAACAGAGGGGAGAGCTAGAGAGGGAGGGCTAAGGTTTGGAGAGATGGAGAGGGATAGCCTGGTTGGACATGGTGCAGCCATGCTGCTCAAGGAGAAACTTCTTGATGCTAGTGATAAGACCACAATCTATGTCTGCACCGAGTGCGGGCATATAGGCTGGTTTGACAGGAATAGCAAGAAACCTGTCTGCCCGATACATGGTGATAAGTCAAAGGTTGTTCCCGTTAGTGTAGCATACTCGTTCAAGCTCTTGATGCAAGAGCTCATGGCCATGCTTATAATGCCGAGACTAATTGTTAAGGAGAAGGTAGAGGTGTTTAGGGAGAGGTGGGGGTGGGGCTAGATGTCTGAGGAGTATATGATTGCTGGTGTAAAGCTAGGGATACTATCTCCCGAGGAGATCAGGAAGCTCTCAGTGGTGCCGGTGCTCACAAGCGAGATCCTAGATGAGGACGGGATCCCGGTGAGAAACTCGGTGATGGATCCAAGGCTTGGTGTGATAGAGCCTGGAAGAAGATGTGAGGTTTGTGGGAACACAATGGCCCAATGCCCAGGGCATTTTGGCCATCTTGAGCTTGCTAGACCAGTTATACATTATGGCTTTGTCAAACATATATACGATCTCCTGAGAGCAACGTGCAGGAGCTGTGGAAGGCTCAAGATACCCCGTGAGTATGTTGAGAAATACAAGGATCCCGAGAGGGCTGTGGAGGAGATCAGGAAGCTCTATGGGAAGATGAAGAGCAGATGGCCCCTTCTAGCCAGAAGGTTCTCTGAGACGCTTAAGAGAGAGGCGTTTAAGGTCTCCGAATGCCCGTTCTGTAAGGCTAAGCAGTATAAGATAAAGCTTGAGAAGCCAACGATCTTTTACGAGGAGAGGAAAGAAGATCTTGTGAGGCTCAACCCTGTTGAGATAAGGCAGAGGCTTGAGAGGATACCTGGGAGGGATCTAGAGCTCCTGGGATACGATCCTGAGAGTGCTAGGCCTGAGTGGATGGTGATCACGGTGTTACCAATACCTCCTCTCAGTATAAGACCGTCGATAGTTCTTGAGACAGGGGCTAGGTCTGAGGATGATCTAACACACAAGCTAGCCGATATTGTGAGGACGAACGAGAGGCTTAGGGAGCATATAAACCAGGGTGCTCCCAACATAATAGTAGAGGATCTCTGGGAGCTCCTCCAATACCATATAACAACGTATTTTGATAACGAGGCACCAGGAATACCTCCTGCTAAGCAGAGATATGGAAGGCCTCTAAGGACACTTGCGCAGAGGCTTAAGGGTAAGGAGGGTAGGTTTAGAGGCAATCTATCGGGTAAGAGGGTTGATTTCTCTGCTAGGAGTGTTATAAGCCCCGATCCATATATAGGGATCAACGAGGTCGGTGTTCCAGAATATGTTGCAAAGATTCTCACGGTTCCTGAGACGGTGACCAAATGGAATATTGAGGAGTTGAGAAGATATGTTATAAATGGCCCGTATAAATGGCCTGGGGCTAACTATGTGATCTCCCCTGATGGCGGTAAGATCGATCTCAGGTATGTTAAGGATAGAAAGGCGCTTGCAGAGACCATCACACCGGGATGGGTTGTTGAGAGACACCTGATCGACGGCGATATAGTGCTCTTCAACAGACAGCCCAGCCTCCATAGGATGAGCATAATGGCTCATAAGGTTAAGGTTCTGCCCGGCAAGACTTTCAGGCTACATCTAGCAGTATGCCCACCATATAATGCTGATTTCGACGGGGATGAGATGAACCTCCATGTTCCTCAGTCTGTTGAGGCTAGGGCTGAGGCTAAGCTTCTCCTCTTGGTGCAGGAGCATATACTCTCTCCAAGATATGGTGGACCAATAATAGGGGGTATCCAGGATTATATTAGCGGTGCATATATACTTACAAGCAAGGGAACTCTTCTAACAAAGGAGGATGTTATAGATCTTCTCGCTGCTGCTAGATACGTAGGACCCCTCCCAGAGCCTGCTATCATATCTCCAAAGAAGTACTGGACGGGCAAGCAGCTTGTAAGTCTCTTCCTTCCAAAGGATTTCAACTACAGAGGTCCTTCTAATATCTCCACAGGTCTCTTGAAATGCGATGACGATGAGTGCTTCTGGGATTCATATATAATTATAAAGAATGGCGCTCTCCTTGAGGGTGTTATTGA
Source organism: Desulfurococcaceae archaeon AG1 (assembly GCA_003116855.1). Lineage (GTDB taxonomy): Archaea > Thermoproteota > Thermoprotei_A > Sulfolobales > AG1 > AG1. Next base: position 81,669 of record BEWT01000012.1, on the reverse strand, counting down.
TAAAAAGGCTATAGGATCTCAGCAGCCTGAGTCTATGTTCCACCATCTGGTTAGAGAGTATGGGAACTCCTTCGGAGCATATTTCATAGATAACGTGTTCAGAATGTTCATAAGGGTTCTTGAGAGGAGGGGCTTTACCATGACATACGACGATGTTGTTATACCGAAACAGGCTGAGGAGGAGATCAATAGCGTTATGGTTAAGGCCTATGAGGAGGCTAAGAGGCTTATAGAGCTTAAGGAGAAAGGCGCCTTGGAGCCCGTACCTGGTAGGAGTATAGAGGAGACACTCGAGATCAGGTTGATGGACGAGGTTCTTAGAAAGGCTAGAGAAGAGGCTGGAGAGATTGCTGTCAAGTATCTCGATCCGTTTAACCACGCGTTCATAATGGCTAGGACAGGTGCTAGGGGTTCTTCACTCAACCTAACCCAGATGGCTGCTTGTGTTGGGCAGCAGTCTATAAGGGGTGAGAGGATACATAGAGGCTATTCAGACAGACCCCTTGCCCATTCAAAGCCGGGTGATAGGAGCCCTCCTGCCAGGGGGTTTGTTGCAAGCAGCTTTAGGAAGGGGCTTAACCCCATAGAGATGTTCTTCCACGCCGCTGGTGGTCGTGAGGGTCTCGTCGACACCGCTGTGAGGACATCTCAGAGTGGTTATATGCAGAGGAGGCTTGTGAACGCCCTCCAAGATCTCTATGTTGAGTACGATGGTAGTGTGAGAACTCCTGAAGGCTCGATAATACAGTTTAGATATGGCGAGGACGGCATAGATCCTGCTAGGAGTGTTCATGGGAAGAGCATAAGTGTGGATAGGCTTATAGAAAGGGTTGCTGGGTGGAGGTTATAGCCATGAGTCCTGGGAAGACTGGGAAAACAGGAATAGATATCCGCGAGCTTGTAGAGTCCAAATGCCCCTACCTACCCCCAAAGATAGTTGATGAGATTGCAGAGAAGACAGCAGCCAAGAATCTAACGATGGATGAGATCTCAAAGATCGTTGAGCTCGCATGCACAGAATATATAAATAACCTTATAGACCCAGGCGAGCCTGTCGGAACAGTAACAGCCCAGAGCATTGGTGAGCCTGGAACCCAGATGACGCTGAGAACCTTCCACTATGCTGGTGTTAGGGAGTTTAACGTCACATTAGGATTGCCAAGGCTTATTGAGCTTGTCGATGCGAGAAAAATCCCGTCTACGCCTATAACATATATATACCTTGATGAGGAGCATAGACATGATCCTGAGAAGGCTAAGGAGGTTGCCAGGAGGATCGAGTTCACGAGGGTTGAGAACGTTGTTGCGTCTGTATATATAACCACGGGATCCATTATACTGGAGCTAGATCCTGATATAATGAGCGATAAGGGTGTTACACTGGATCAGGTTAAGAGTGTTCTTAAGAAATACGGTGAGGTTGAGGTGGTGAGAGAGGATCCGCCTGTTCTCTCTATAAATACCGGGATAGTTGATCTCATGAAGCTCTCGAAACTAAGGGACAGGATCTTGAAGGCAAAGATAAAGGGTGTGAAGGGGATAAAGAGGGTTATTATCCAGAAGAAGGGTGATGAATATATGCTCCTAGCCGAGGGTGTTAATCTAAAGGCTATTCTCAAGATCAGGGGTGTCGATCCCTATAGGACTGTGAGCAACGATATACATGAAATAGAGAGAGTGCTTGGGATAGAGGCTGCAAGGACAATGCTTATAAGGGAGATGATGAATGTTCTTATGGAGCAAGGTTTAGACGTGGACATCAGGCATGTCATGTTGGTGGCAGATATAATGACGAGGAACGGCTCTGTCAGGCAGATCGGGAGGCACGGAGTAACTGGTGAGAAGGAGAGCGTCCTAGCCAGGGCTGCATTCGAGGTTACTGTGAAACATCTTCTCGACGCTGCTGCTAGGGGAGAGGTGGACGAGCTTGCAGGGGTTGCTGAGAATATAATAGTTGGTCAACCAATACATGTTGGCACCGGGAAGGTAAATCTATATATGAAGCCATATGTTATTCCAAAGAGGGGTGGCTAGCAAATGTCCCAGGGTGTTTCTGTGGATAGTATTATAAAGAACATTGTTAGAGGTGGGAAGATAACCATAGGTTTCAGGGTATCGTCGAAGCTGCTCAAGATGGGGAAGCTGAAAGCAGTTATACTGGCTGAGGGGTCTCCGAAGAATATTGTCTCAGATACGCTCTACTATGCTAGACTCGGGGGTGTTCCTGTGATCATGTTTAAGGGTTCGAGCATGGATCTAGGTGGTTTGATAGGAAAACCGTTCCCGGTAACTGTGATCGGTATTATAGATCCGGGGAATGTTAGTATGGATACGATAAAAGAGGTGGCGATTAAATAAATAGAGGGATAGGGTGAGATCATGTCATCCGAGATAAAGCTAAGCCTCGAAGAGATGAGATACATATCACTGGTTCAAGACCTCACAGGAGCCACTATAAGGGACTGTATAGTTGATGAGGAGAACAACACATTGATATTCATAGTAAAGGAGGGAGAGGCAGGCTTAGCGATCGGCAAGAACGGAAGCAATATTAAGAAGGTAAAGGCTATACTTAAGAAGAACATAGAGATAGTAGAGTACTCAAACGATTTCGACCAGCTGGTGAGAAACATATTCGCACCAGCAAGAATAGCTTCGATCAAGAGGGTGCAGACGCCAAGCGGAAAAGTGACGCTATATGTCAGTGTGCATCCACAAGATAAAGGTATAGCAATAGGCAGAGGAGGCAGGAATGTTCATAAAGCTAAACTTATCCTTAAGAGATACTACAACATAGATAACATCGTGATCACATAGACCGCAATCTATAGAAATAATGTAGCTAGCATCACAGAGTAGTGTTGAGTATAATCCATCTCGGAGATCTCTGGTTCTCTTCCTCTACAAAAATGTTTGCGAACCTACAGAGGATCTCTATCCCGTCAAATTTATGACTCTTTCTAAGTCTTTGGGCTTGGTTCTATGTGTTTTTATACTGGATCAATAAGTGTTAAAGGGATCAGGACAAACAAATAAGGAGGATTCTTAGCAATAAACCCAATATTGGTGGACCGGCCGGGATTTGAACCCGGGTCCTCTCGGATGCCAACCGAGCGCTCTTCCAGGCTGAGCTACCGGCCCACCATTGTAGAAATAAAGATTTGGGTGCTATAAGCTTTTATGCTATTACCAACAGTCCTGAACAGATAAACAGTGCCTGGACGGGTTGAGACCAGGATAAAATGGATCCGATAATAGGAGCCCTGGTGCTAGTGAAGCCAAGGATAGAGGGTTGGTTTCAAAGAGTATTAACAGCGAAGAGGCTTAAACCGTATTTAGATTGATTCGTATAGTTCCTAGCTAGTGGTGGTTCTATTAAAAGATATGGTTGTTATTAAAAAACACTAGATCCTCTACTTTGTAGCAATGTTCTTCTGTAATACCACTCTGAGTAATTCTTCTTTGAGTGATGCAACCTTGGTTCTATCGATCCCGCCTGTGCTGTCTTCTCGCCTCGATATCTCTTCTAAGAGCTCCATGTAGATCTTTATTGCGTCTCTTATGAAGTCGCTTCTACTTCTATACCCGGCTTTTTTCCATGCATCGTCAAGCATTCTCAGAGTTCCTTGTTCCAGTTTTATCGATATTATTCTTGGAACTCTTACATTGAGCTCGAAGCTTTCTGAACTTACCTTCCTGACTATGATCGTCATAAGCCCCCTCCGGGTTCCTAGAAACATATATTAAGGGTCAGATATATACTCTTCGATATTTCCCCTCTTTTCATTTACTATAGGGTAATATGGATCCTTGGTATCCTGTGTTTTTTAACCATAAATCTCTCCTAGCAGATCTACCCGGTAATACGCCTTGACAAATATATATAGGGGTTGTTATTTAAATATGGAACACTCTATATTCTAGCTAGTATAGTAGGTAACATAATGGATAAGGGTCATATATCGCCTGCAATAGAGGTTCTCGAATACCTGGTGTTGAAGAAGATGGCCGGTAGACCCGAGGTTCTCGAAGCTTTGATCGAGTATCTAGGCGGCTCCCTCCCCCCTTCGCAGGCTAACGATAGGTATGGGATCTCTAAACACCAGCTGAGAGGGTTCGTCCAGAGGATCAATGAAAAGGCTGGTGATAGAAGGCTGGCAGAGTTCCTCATAAGAATGGCTACCCCACTGATACTATCTATGGTTCAGTCAAAGATAGATAGGAGCAAGAGACCAGAGGTTTGCATGATATGTGGTAGAAGGCTTGTGAACATGTTTCCTGAGGATCATCTTAAGAAGCATCACTACGAGTACCTCGAAGAAGAGGTTAGAAAAGTAGCTGCAGAACTGAAGAAAGCGATAGCTGCTAGGAGAAAGGAGAAGACATATGTTGAGGCTAACGCTAAGGAGGTAAGCATCGGGTCTGTATCATAGTAGCCAGCTTTAAAACCAGCGAAAGCCTGATCCTTAACGGATTCTTATTATAGAAGAGCGTACTTCACACCGTATTAATAATGTCTATATCACTTGCCCTAGTTCTTCGGGGTTCTTACGCGGCTACTTGATCAAACAGTAGTAGATCTCATCGCTCGGCTTTAAATCGAGCTTATCAAGGATCGAGGGGTCGTTAGGTTTTATGATCACTAGATATCCCCAGAGGCTTATCACGATCCTCTTATGATCCTTGTCCTTTATACTGACAATAACCCCTCTTGCACAGAGATCAACACCATCTTTATACTTAGGGAGATTCTTTGAGGTAACCATCTCGAGCTCATCGCCTTCTCTGAATGTTATTAGCTCTCTATGTAGATCCATTGTTATGCTGAGCTCCTCACCGCCTAGCTCTATGATCTTGACACCGGGGATCCTGCTATCCTTTATAGATAAAACCTTAACCCTGGATCTAATACTATCCATATCCCTGTTCTCCCGCCAAGATAGGATTTTCCGAGTAAATAAGCTTACCGTTGGTTTAGTTAATTCTATGCTCTAGATCTATGCTTTGCCTCGTTAGCATCTAGATAGTGGTTCATGATTATAGAGAGCTAATCATAAGCGCCTGGACAACACGGGATCTAGTCCTATGCTTAGCATTATTTCCAATATTACTCCCCCTGAATAAATATTTATAAGGTGATGAGTCTGAGCACGCCAACAGGTGCGAGGAGGTTTTACACTGAGATAGGGAGTCTCGTGGATAAGAGAGTATATGTTAGACTTGTTGATGGGAAGGTCTATAGAGGTGTTTTACTAGGCATAGACCAGCCAAGCCTTAACGTGGTTCTCGGAGAGGCTGATTCCGAGGGTAAGAGGTTCTTCAGGGTTATTATAAATGGTAGCAGGATCTCCGAGATCGTTGTTGAAGAGATACCACTCTTCGACCCTGAGGAGTTCTTCAACCTAGTTGTTCAGAGGCTTAACATAAACCCAGCTAATGTGAAGGTCTATAAAGAGTCGGGATCAGTGGTTATTCTGGATAGATATAGGGTTTCTGAGAACGGTGTTGAGGGATCCGGAGCACTAGCCAACAAGATCTTCGACATATGGCAGGAATACATGGAGGGTAAGAAGTCGAAGAGGAGCTGAAATGCCTGACAGCTTCCAGATCAAGGATAAGGATCTGATGGGAAGGATAGGTGTGATAGAGACCAAGAGTGGAAGACTCGAAACACCTGTTTTTTTACCAGTAATAGATCCTGTAGAGCAGGTTGGGGATAAGGCGATCCTCCCTGCAAACGAGATCGAGAAGATGGGTTTCAAAGCTATTATAACCAATGCATATCTGATCAAAAAAACATACGGAGAATCCGCTGTCGAGAGGGGAGTTAAAGGTATTATAGGTTTTAGCGGGATCGTGATGACCGATTCAGGAGCTTACCAGCATATGGTCTATGGAAGTGTTGATGTAGGTAACAGAGAGATCGTTGAGTTCCAGGAGAGGCTTGGAAGCGATATAGCAGTTATACTCGATATACCAACAAAAGAGAGTTCAAGCTATAGTGAAGCCCTATACAGTGTTGAGGAGACTCTTAGAAGGGCTCGAGAGGTTATAGATATAGTGTCAAGGTCGGAGACTCTCTGGGTTCTCCCAATACAGGGGGGAGCCTATCTAGATCTTGTGAGGAGATCTGCTAGAGAGGCTAGGGAGTTTGATGGCTACTCTATCTATGCTATAGGAAGCCCTGTTACTTTTCTCCAGAGCTATAGGTATTCAAAAATAATAGATATGATAATAACAGCTAAGGAGGAGCTCCTCCCAAGCTATCCAGTACATTTATTCGGTGCAGGGCATCCAATGATACTACCCTTCGCAATAGCTCTGGGTATAGATATGTTTGACTCTGCGAGCTATATGCTCTATGCCAAGGATAATAGATATATAACCGAGTATGGGACCGAGAGGGTTGAGGAGCTCGAGGTTTTCCCATGCAGCTGTCCTGTTTGTTCTAAATACTCGCCAAAGGATCTGTTGGAGATGGATCGTAGAGAAAGGGTGGGGTTGATAGCAAGGCATAACCTATACATGATCGATAAGGAGGTTAGAAGGGTTAAGACCTATATTAGGGAGGGAAGGCTATGGGATCTCCTGATAGAGAGATCAAGATCCCATCCATCACTGCTAGACGCGATGAATAGGATCGTTATGAGCTCGGATAAGATAGAGAAGTACTCACCATATTCTAAGGGGAGGAGGGGGTTATTCATATATGACTCCACATCTAAATACAAACCGCAGATGATAAGAACCATGGAGAGGCTTAGCAGATATCTCTCCTACGTTGTTGAGAAGAGAATCCCTGGTATGAAGACTGTTGCAATGATCCCTGGAGATGGTTCTATCAAGCCTTTCTCCAGCTCCCCTATCTATGCAAGAGCTCTCGGAGATCTATCACGAGAATCCCTGCTGGAAGAGGTTTTTGTGTTTTTCTATACACCGTACTTTGGGGCAATCCCAGAGGATCTTGAGGAGACGTATCCGTTCTCGCAGCATGAGGCACCTGAGTCTGTAGAGCCGAGCCTTATTAGGGATCTCGGTGAGGAGATCTATAGGCTTGTAACCAGGATCAGGGGTAGTGTGCCGAGGATCATTATCTACTACTCAAAAGAGATTCCGTGGAGCGTTGAGGTTGCATCGATATTGAGGCAGACGATGATAAGCCCCCGTGATTGGGGCATAGTGTTGAGGGAGATCTAGTGTCTAGTCATGACGAGATCTATGTTGACAAGGTATATGCCAGGGGTCATAGGAATATAAGGGCTACACATAGAACAACGTTCGAGATAACGAAGGAGGATAGCCTCACACCGAGGGGCGACTGCATAATAGCTATATCTGCTAATAAATCTATAAGAGATCTAGACTCAGAACTGAGGGACAGGATAAAAAGAGGCTGGGCGGTAGCGATAGCGATTGTTGTTAACAATATATGGGATATGGCTATAGGGTATGGCGACCCTGGTCTTGAGCTGAGCGACCCTGTTAAGATTATTGCTAGAAGAAGCACTTACATAGCGCCAAACACCATAATGCTGAGATCTAATAAGGCTGCGGTTGATCTCAGAAGAGATTTAATAGATCTTCTCAAAAAAGGAGAGGAGGCAACAATATATATAGCTGTATCTAACAACCCATCATTTCTAAAAGACAAGATATTAGGGATTATTAATAGCTAGCTAAGCATAGCTCTAAAACAGTCGAAGACGGTGCTGGCTGTTCTTTTTATTTAGGCTCTCCAAAAACCTCTTCGTATTTATCCTGGGGCAGTATAACCCTAGCTCCTCTTGATGCTTCGTGCCTTCTCCTCTCCTCTCTCTCTTTCTGCTTCTTCTTCCACTTGTAGTGATGCGTACCCTTAAGCCCTCTACTGCTTAGAAGCCCTCTCATCTTCCTACCAGCCATGGTTTTTCCTCTAAACACTCTGCCTCTCTGGGATGGATGTGTGATCCAGTTTATGTCTGGGTCGCTCTTTATGGTGGGTAGATTCGGATCTACTAGGATCACCTCGTACCATTTATACTCACCATCCTCCCCAACATAATAGCTCCCAAGAACCTCGAGCCCTCTGTATTTTCTAGCAGCGGTCTCCTCCGCGATAAGCTGGAGACTCTTCTCGGGGGAGTAGCCATAGACACCCATTCTCTTAGGCCTTCTACCCTTGTTGGGTCTTGGTTTCTCCCTCCCGCCCTTGCTAACCCTGACCCTAACTACTATGAAACCCTGTTTAGCCTTATACCCGATGCTCCTAGCCCTGTTTAGCCTTGTTGGCTTATCAATCCTAACTACGGTTTCCTCTTTCCTCCACTCAATAATCCTGGCTCTGTTAAGCTTACCGAGCTCACCCTCACGGGGTCTCTTCCAGGCTTCAGCTATATAGTGATACATGGATCTAGCCAACCTGCTTCCTCCACCATCGTTCTAAAATATGTTGACTAACACACCTTAATATCTTTACTTTTCCAAACCCTCTTTAGTTCTATAGTAAGTCGACTTTATCCTTAATTATTCTACTTATAAGCCTTCAGTCGGGGGATGCCCTTTGGAAGTTAATAGTTGGGCTTTTTAGTCCAATGAAGCTAAAGATAAAGAGCTATTGGTATCAAACAGCATCAATAGCTATGCGACCCAAACACTGCTGTAGGGTGCTTCTTTTCGAAAGGTCTTAGAAAATGATCTATGTATTTCTATATATCTATCTATGGTTCTGTATATTTTTGTAAAGATACACTACTTCTTAGATTTATGCGTGTGAGTAGGTTTAGACCAGGCATCTTATTATTAAGGTGTGGGGGATTTAGCTTCACTTATCCTACTAACACGGCACATACCGCGGGGGTGAGGTCTCCATATTAGAGCAAAGGATAGAAGGTCTAGATGTTACTATCTCGAGGAGGGAGTTCCTCACACTCACTGTTAAAGGATCTCTAGCACTTGCACTTTCAACCATAGTCCCTGAAGGAGTTCTTGTATACAGGTATCTCGTGCCCCTCGAGGGTTTCAACCCGCTGGAGACGTATCCTTATGGCAGGGGTTGGGAGGATGTTTATAAGAGGATCTATGAGCCTGACGAGACGTTCATGTTCTCATGTGTTCCCAACTGCACCTTTGTATGTATATTGAGAGCTGCTGTTAAGAACGGTATCGTGGTCTATGTAGATCCAAGCTATGGCTATGGAGAGGCTATGGATGTCTATGGTAACAAGGTTTCCCATAGATGGGATCCCATGGCGTGTCCTACAGGTATAGCTATAGCTAGGAGGGCTTACTCTAATAGGAGGGTTAAGGGCGCATATATCAGGGAAGGCTTCCTCAAATGGGTTGAGGACGGCTTCCCCAGAGACCCCGAGACCGGACTGCCTCCGGCTAGATATTTTGAGGGTAGGGGTAAGGAAAGGTTTGTAAAGGTTCCGTGGGATAAGGCGTTCGAGATAGTAGCTAAAGCACTCATTAACATAGCTGAAACATATAGTGGAAAGGCAGGCGCTGAGAAGCTACTCAGACAAGGCTATCATCCCAAAATGGTTGAGACCGTAGGTGAGGCTGGGGTTAGAACATTTAAGTTTAGAGCCGGTATGCCTCTCAACGCTCCCATGAGGATAACCTCCCTCTGGAGATTCGCCAACATGCTCGCACTCCTAGACGCCAAGATCAGAGGCGTAAGCCCGGATAAGGCTGTAGGTGGAAGAGCCTGGGATAACTATGCCTGGCACACCGACCTAGCACCTGGACAGCCCATGACAGCAGGGATTAAGGCTGTGGATTTCCACCTACACCTGGTGGAGCATGCAAGGCTCGCAATAATCTGGGGGATGAACTGGGTTTCGACCAAAATGCCTGTAGCAAAATGGCTTTCAGAGGCTCGTATGAAAGGTGTTGAGATTATAACCATATCTAACGAATACATGATCACGGCCACACAGGCTCGTGAGCATATAGTTGTGAGGAGCGGAACCGACACAGCACTAGCTCTAGGCTTGGTTCACGTTATAATCAGGGATAAACTCTATGATGAGGCCTTCATCAAGAGATTCACAGACCTGCCCTTACTTGTTAGAATGGATAACCTGAAATTCCTAAGAGCCAGAGACATAATCAAGGATTACAAGCCGGTGGAGCTCAAGAACAGGACTAAAGTCTTAACACCCGAAGAGACGCCCCCGCCTCCTGCGCTCCAAGGGGTACAGTTCTGGCCCAAGGCTTTAAGAGACGAGATAGACGACTTCGTAGCCTGGGATCTGAAAACCAGTTCGCCTAAGATAGTCTCAAGGGATCACGTTGGCAAATACTTCGACGAACTAGGAGTAGACCCCGCATTGGAGGGAGAATTCGAGGTTACACTCGTAGATGGTAATAGAGTGAAGGTTAGACCCGTCTTTGACCTCATAAAGGAGTATGTGATGAGCAGCATGGATCCGAAGACGGTATCCGAGATAACCGGTGTGGAGCCCGAGGCTATAGAGAGGCTTGCTAGGAAGATAGCGGAGAATAAGGGTAAAACCCTCTTTGTCCTAGGTATGGGTATAAACCAGTACCTCCATGGAGATCTTAAAGACAGGGCTATAATGCTTCTAGCAGCTTTAACAGCTAATATAGGCAACATAGGTGGGACTTTAGGAACCTATGCTGGGAACTTCAAACTCGAACTAACTAATGGTATAGTACAATGGATAGCTGAGGATCCCTTCAACCCGGAGCTCGATCCAGCTAAGCCTGCTAGGGTTAGATCTTACTTCACAGCAGAGTCAGCCCACTACTACGCTTATGGTGATAGGCCTCTAGAGATCGCTGGTAGACTGTTTACTGGCAAGACCCACATGCCCACACCAACAAAGGTAGTATTCTTTGCAAACGCTAACTCAACGCTCGGCAACTCTAAATGGGCTTATAACATTATAGTTAACGTTCTACCTAAGGTAGAGCTCATAGTAACCCTAGAATGGTTCTGGACCCTGACTTGCGAGTACTCCGACGTTGTATTCGGAATCGATAGCTGGATTGAAAGGAAACTCCCAGACATAGCCGTTACTGTGACGACACCATTCATAACAGCGTGGCCCAGAACCCCGCTGCCGAGGATATTTGATACTAAGGACGACATGGAGGTCATGGCCGGGATATCAGCTAAAATGGCCGAGCTCCTTGGAGAGCCGAGAATGAAGGATTACTGGAAGTTTGTTTACGAGAACAAGGTTGAAGTCTATATTAACAGAGTGCTGGCTGCAGGTAACGCGACCAAGGGGCTGACATACGAGATGTTGGAGGAGTATGCTAAGAAGGGTATACCGTTCGTTTATGCTACAAGGACAACGCCAAGCATCGTCGGGTGGGAGCAGACCAACGAGAGCGTGCCGTGGTGGACTAAGACTGGGAGGCTTGAGTTCTACAAAGAGGAGGTTCCCTTCATAGAGAGTGGGGAGAACATACCAGTCTATAGGGAGCCTGCTAACTCTACTCCTTACGAGCCCAATGTTATAATACTCAACAGGCCACACCAAGCGATAAGACCTCTAAAACCCGAAGATCTAGGGCTAGATCCAAACAACCTAGACCAGGAGGTTAGACAGGTTAGGCATGTGGCTAAGCCTTGGAGTGTTGTTAAAACCACAAGCCACCCGCTCAAGGCTAAAGGATATACTCATATAATTATAACCCCGAAACATAAAGGACTAATACATACCATATGCAGTAACGTCGACATACTAGCGATACACTACACACCATACGGTGATATTTACAGGAGGGATAAGAGGATGCCCTGGGTTGCAGAAGGCTATGTAGACATAAACCCTGAGGATGGGAGGAGGCTCGGGCTAGACGATGGGGATTATGTAAGGGTTGAGGGAGATCCGAACTACGAGCCTTTCATGGGGCTTGATAAGAAGCCTGAGGAGCGTAAAGCCTTCACCCTGGTGGCTAGGATAAGGTTTAACAATAGCATACCGCCGGGTATGACTAGGATATGGTTTAACTTCTACATGGCGAGTCACGGGACTGTTGAGGGGCATGAGAAGAGACCTGATGGACTAGCAGTCAACGAGAGAACAGGCTATATATCATCCTACAGATATGGGGGTCATCAGAGTGTTACGAGGACATGGCTTAAACCCACTCTAATGACGGACGATCTGTTCAGGAAGTCGCCACTAGTAGCAGTGATGGGTAAGGGGTTCGCACCAGACATACATAGCCCTGTGGGGGCGCCTAGAGAAGGTTTCGCCAAAATAGTAAAGCTCGAGCCTGGGGGCGAGGATGGGAAATCTCCTTGGAGACCTGTGAGGCTGAAGGTGAGGCCTACGTACGAGGATGATGACATGAAGATCTATCTTAAAGGTGGTTATGTGATCGTGGAGGGGTGATACCACATGCCCAGGGTCTATAACTGGCAGATTGGGAGGGAGATGGATTACCCATATCCAGCAGCTAGACCTAAGAGACAAGCTGCCGGTATATTCAACCTTAACAAGTGTATAGGTTGCCAGACATGCACTGTAGCATGTAAGACCACATGGACTTCCGGGAGAGGTCAGGAATACATGCTATGGAACAACGTTGAGGATAAGCCTTGGGGGTCGTACCCATTACGCTGGGATGTAAAAATACTATCCATGCTCGCTAAGCTAGAGCCTATAAGATGGAAGAAAGAGGGCGGCACCTGGGTCTATAGAGGTAAAACTATATTCGAGGCCGCGCCACCGGGCGAGATAGCCCTAGGCTATATGCCTGAGAGCTACGACTATGCCTTCCCAGGCATAGGGGAGGGTGAGGCTAGCACCTCCTTAAGGCTGGGCTCTCATAGGGCTCCCTTTGATCCGTGGTTCTTCTTCCTACCAAGGATATGCAACCACTGCACCTTCCCCTCATGTCTCGCAGCATGCCCCAGACAGGCTATCTATAAGAGGGATGATGGCGTGGTCCTCGTGGATCAGTTCAGGTGTAGGGGTTATAGGGAGTGTGTGAAGTCATGCCCATATAAAAAGGTCTTCTATAACCCGGTAACAAGGGTTTCGGAGAAATGTATATTCTGCTATCCAGCCTTGGAGAAGGGAGAGATACCGAGGTGTTTCAGGAACTGTATAGGTAAGATAAGAATGTTTGGCTATATAAGCTTACCTGAGAAAGCGGATCCAGAGAACCCCATAGACTTCTTAGTCCATATAAAGAGAGTCGCAGCCCCTCTGCTCCCACAACTAGGTCTTGAGCCTAACATTTACTACATACCCCCTATCAATATAAAGAACATGGATTTCGTAAGAATGATGTTCGGCCCCATGGGCGAAGAGGCTATCAACAACTATGTGAGAGCAATTGAGAAACAGGATATAGAGGTTATAGGAGCCCTGATCCTTTCAAACTCTACCGACAGGATAATCCATAGGTTTAAAGTTATAGGGGGCGAGTATGTTGCGGGCTATAACGAGAAAGGCAATGAGGTCATCAGGATCCCCATAACAGAACAGGTAGTGGTGAGACCGTACTATGATGAAAAACTGGGGGTCTATAGGAGAAATGATGTATGAGGTGATATCAGATGGCGGTTAAGAAACCAGGAGGAAATGACTCAAAGGCTAGAAGGAGAGTATTTCTAACCTTGGCAGCTGCATTAGCAGGTGCAGCAATAGGTATTGCCACGTTCCTTAGGCTCACACAGAGACCCCCAGTAGAAGTTCCAAAACCCACGTCTCCTACGCCGACAACAATCATCCCGACACCAACCCCGGCTGATATTTCTGCTTCTAGGGTAGATAGTGTGCCCATAGATCCCGACGATCCTAAATGGAACCTGGTGAGGGAGGTCGAGTTTACATTAGATCCTCAGGCAATGGTGAGACCCTTCGAACCAAGCCCTGGGGTTAAGAGCGTTAAGGTCAAAGCCCTATACGATGCTGAGAACATAGCCTTCAGGATCGAATGGGCTGATAAGATCCCTGACTTTGGGTTGGATGTAGATAGGTTCAGCGATCGCTGTGCGGTCATGCTACTCAAATACCCGATACCAGATGAACTAGCAGGTAAGGCATGGATGATGGGAACCCCAGAGTATCCAGCCACAATGCTGGTTTGGGAGGCTAGATTACAGCTCGAAGCAGAGAAGGGGCTTCAGGATATAACAGACATGTTCCCAAACATTGCTATAGACGCATATCCACCATACAAGGGTACAGTGAAAGAGGTAGAGCCCAAGCCTATTAGGATAGGTGAGGTTAAGGGGGAGGAGGTCTATCTAGCAGCGTTTGCCGCGGGCAATCCTATAACCAAGGTTAGGCTGGAAAGGAAACCTGTTGAGAAGATCATTGGAAAAGGACCAGGCACGATCATAACAGCTAGAACGCAGGATGCGAATGGTAAGGGCAAATGGTCAAACGGCGTTTGGAGCGTTGTCATTGTGAAGAGGCTGAGAGCATCAGATAAGGATCAGGGAGAAATAGAACTAACGCCTGGAAACACATACCACATAGCGTTCGCTGTATGGGAGGGCTCTAAGGGGGAGAGAGGGAGTAGGAAGGGTGTGACGTCGCTCTTGACACTAAGGCTTGAGTAATACATAGTTATGGTAGGTATAAATGCAGCTCTGGAAGCGACTGCCTATGGATATGAGGTGTGTTTTATGAGTCTAGAGGGCGATGCTCAAAAACTACTCCTAGCTGCTTTCCTAAACTATGCCTCTTCGATATTCACTACCAGGGGGGAAGAGTTAAAAGAAGCTTTTACGAAGCTGACACGGATAGCTAGCGTGTTAAGACCCGAAATAGCGACCATGCTTGAGGAGGCTTTAAGCACTCTGAACGAGAACCCTAACCTGGCTGATGATATCAACTCAAGAGTAGAACTGGGAGGCGTATCACCATACGCCTCAGACTATGTGAGAGATGCAGATAAGGTTCACCTTAAATCCGAGATATCGGGTCTCTATAGAAATCATGGGATCAGGGTTAGGGAGGAAATGCCAGATCATATAGCCCCAATGCTCCAGCTATTCTCGTTCATCAAAGTTAAAGAGGCTTACCTAGAAGCTAAAGGTGATTCTAAAGGCGTTAAGTCATGCGAAGAGACGATCAAACTTCTTAAAACATATCTTGAACCTACTATAAAGGGGCTCTCCGAATCTATAAAAAGATACTCTGATAAGGCGCCCCAGCTAGCTGTGTTAGAGGCTGTAAGCATCATCGTTTTCGACTCTAAGTAGAAAATTCTATAACAGAGTAGATCTTTTTTTGATATTTATGGTTCACAGGAATCTCTTCCTCCGAGGATCTATCTCTATGGTAAAGCAGTATTACTTCTGATCTAACCATGGATTAAATATGGGGCTCGGCTTCATAGGATTAGTATTTATTCTGCAATAGCCACTCAGCCCTGGTTTTATTAATCTCATGGGGTAGAATTAGGAGTCACATCGAACTAGCCGTGTCGATGGTATGGGCCCTTATTTTACTCTACGCAAAGTTATGGGTTTATCTAATAGAATGGGGGATCTGTGTGCAGTGTTTTGGATTCGCCGCGTGGGTTTCTCATCATATGTCAGGACTTAAAACCCAGCTCATCAAGATAATATCTATGTAGTGTATTAATAAGTTTTGTGTATGTTTCTGGTAACATTGGGGGTGGGTTAGCTATGCTTAGGCGTTTTTCTGAATATGACGAACGATTATGATATTAATAAGATTAGACTTTTCTATAGCACCCGGGGGCTTTCTCGTAGATGATTCCTTCTTTGAGTAGCTGTGAGAGCATTTTCTCTGCGATCTCCTCCTCTATCCCGTGTTCTTTAGCCCTGCTTAGTATCTCTTTGACGTTTGCACAGGCTGTCTGGCTTTTGCTGGAGAGATCCTTTATTATGTCTTCTATCAATAGCATCTTCTCCCTCCTGCTCTTGGGTTTTCCGGTCATTATGGTGTCTATGTCTAGGGAGCCGCTCTCAATATCTATCCCAACGCTCTCCAGCATTGTTCTCATAAGCCTTATAGCCTCTGCGGCATCCTCTTCTGTAGCGATGCTGCTCAGCCTCATTCTTGCATGAGCTTCTGTCAGTCTTATTAGTGCTTCGAGCTGTCTTGCTGTTATAGCTATAGGTGCTTCCTTGTTCTCGGCAGCAGCTCTCCTCATCTCGACGAAGAAGTCGGCTATCATTTTCCTCGCCTCCTCACTTAGCTTGGGCTTAACATTCCTCCTAGCATATATTATGTATTTTCTGAGAAGCCCAGGGTCTATCGGGGCCTTTACATCCTCGAAGGATGTATGTGCACTGGTTATATGTTCAGCCAGCTGTCTATCCTCCTCTAACGAGGGCTGGTCTTTGAGAACGAATATGAGATCGAATCTTGAGAGTATCGTTACTGGAAGGTTTATGTTATCTATTAAAGGCCTATCATCTATATATCTACCATATCTAGGGTTACCAGCCGCAAGTACCGAGGCCCTTGCATTGAGGGTAGCATGGATCCCTGCTTTAGAGATAGATACTGTTTGTTGCTCAAGCGCCTCATGTATAGCTGTCCTATCATCCTCCCTCATCTTATCGATCTCATCTATACACACAACACCCATATCACCGAGCACCATAGCCCCAGCTTCAAGGTAATACTCACCGGTATTCTTATCCCTAACAACAGCGGCTGTAAGCCCAGCAGCCGTGGATCCTTTGCCCGTAGTATATATACCCCTGGGTGCTATCTTAGAGGCGAATTGGAGGAGCTGGGATTTAGCTGTACCAGGGTCTCCTATTATGAGCACATGCACATCACCCCTTATCTTTGTACCATCGCTCCTATGCTTGGGGACCCCTCCAAAGAGTAGAAGTGCTATTGCCTCTTTAACATCCCAGTGACCATATATTGCAGGGGCTATGCTTGCAATGATCTTCCTGGTTATCATCGGATCTTTAGCAAGCTTTCTGATCTCATCTATATCCTCCTCAGAGAGCTCTATCTCCTCCACACCCTTATCCCTAGTCTCGATATTGTTCCCATAGATCTCTATCTCATATACAGCCTTGGATCTCCTAGAGGAGCTCCCAATACCGCTAAGCCTTACAATGCCGACAACCTGCACCTTATCACCCGGTCTCACACGATCTACAAGATCTCCCTCAAGTATCACCTGAACCTGCCGCGGCATCTGCCCAGAAGGAACTTCTTCAGGCATCTCCCCTATAGAGATCCTCTGGTGGTCTGTGTAGAGGCTCTCGTTCTCAAGCAGTTTGAAGATCCCTGATGATAGCCCGCATCTACGACAGTGTGAAGGTTTTTCGATTATGTCTGATTTGACGTCTAGGTCGAATTTATCACCACATTCGGGGCTTATGTGTTGCCACATAGCTTTGATCATTTTCTGCTTAGGTGGTGTCATTTTCACAACTATACCGCTCACCTGGACTAGTTTTCCTATATGCTCGTTCCTAAGCTCTCTGATCGCTATGCTTTGAGGGATTCCTCTGAACCTGGGATTGAGGGATCCTTGGAATAGTATATACTCTGTCCTGGCGATGTTTGTTAGGGCTTCGGAGAATACTTTGATTAGTTCCTCTGGGTTCTCTATGACGTTTCTAGCCAGCTCGTTGTCGAAGTTGATTATATCTATATAGTCGATAACAACGCTTCTAGAGCCGCTTGCTATGGCCTCTCTAACCCTAGCCCTGTATTTTATACTTCCATCCTTATCTCTCACGCTTTCTATGAATTCTAAAACCCTTCCTAGTAGATCTTCCCTAGTCTCTGTAAGATCAACTGACGCCTCCATAGCTCTCACCTAGAACGGTTCGCAGCCAGTGCTTCACATCGCTATCTATGATCCTATAGAGGGCTTTCTCCTCGAAACTTAGGTTCTTCTCGAAATCCCCGGATCTCTCGCTATGGAGTATAGATGCCATCAAGATCTTTTGGAGCCTTATAGAGACGATCCTATCAAGAGCCCTTGTTATTCTATCAAGCTCAACAATATCGCTGGGAGACCCTCCCTTCTTGATCTTCTCACTAAGCTCCCTAATAATACGGCTAACCTCTATGTAGAAGTCCCCAGGGATCTTTGAAATGGATAAACCACCTCTCCTAGCATGATCCTCCTCAGCAAACCTGATCTTATTAACATCGCTTGAGCTCCCCACTTCTCTCTTAACCTCAACATAACCCATTTTCTCAAGAACCTCAGCAGCCCATCTCGGGATCTCGACCTCGGATCCCCTGATAAGCTCAACATCTGTAAAAGGAGTTTTACCAATACTTCTAAGCACAGCTACGCTTACTGGGGCAAGTCGCCTCGCCGCCCTGATTGCCTCTATATATAGCTCGGCCTGCATTATCGCTCCATATCGATTATATACCTACAGAGGGCTTTAATATTAGAACCCATTTGCCCTTAATACCAGCAGATTTTCCGATATTCTTTCAGGAATCTCTGCAAACGAGACAGAGATCCTGGTGTGCTCATAGGTTATTGTTAGCCCAACAGAATAGTTTTCCGATCTACTGGGAGATCGTTTTCCGGATAGAAATGGAAATAATATTCCAAGCTATCTAGCAACAATATTGAGGCCGACTCGTAGCATAACAATATCGATCGGGCTTGTAAACGTCTCTTCAACATGCTCGGCATCTCAATGCTTTGGGTAATCCTTCATAGTATTCTGCTCTCTATTCAGCCTATCATGTTTTATAGAGCACCTGCATTGTGGGTGGGCCTTGCTATAGCTCGTGTTTAAGCTTATAGCATATCTATAGGATATAAATAATGAAGATCTGTGGGAGGATCGATAAAAATCGTTATAAACCTTCATAGAGATAGAGACAGATTGCTATGACGGTTAAAAGTGCATTCTCTGTTTTTATTGTAATATTATGGATATACTGTTATAACTAATACCCACCTAACATATTAGCATCTCGGTATTTATACCACCTAGCTAATATACATAGAGGTGTAAATCGTGAAGCTGGGAAGGGCTGTGAGTACTACAACAGCGGTCATCGCTATAGTTGTGATCGTTTTAGCAGTAGCTATAATCTATCTCTACTATCAGCAGATAGCGTCGAAGCCAGCACCAGCAACATCACCTCCTGCAACAGCACCAGCAACCACACCTTCGCCAGCACCTACAGGGAATAAGCTGCCTTACGATGCATCGAGTAAAACTGTATATGTTACACTAGATACCAGGACCGCTAACTATGATTTTAACGGAAGCACTAAGGGTAAGCTAGTAATATATATCCCTGCTGGATGGAACCTCGTGATCAAGTATGTTAACAAAGATCCCGGCGGTCTTCCGCACAGCGTTGGGATAGTGGCGAATAACACACCCACGCCCAAGAACGCGGATCTTACTAAGGATGGAAAGCTTATTGCGTGGGCGCCTGATGGAAAGCTCGGCGTATCGGGGTTCAAGGAAGGTATAGGCCCTGATGAGACAACCGTGATGGAAGCTTCATCTATCCAGAAAGGCGTTTACTGGATAGCCTGTGGAGTACCCGGTCACGGTATAAGCGGTATGTGGATTATCTTGGTCTCTTCAGATGCTGTAACAGAGCCTTACTTTGTAACGACATAGAGTACAGAGCTCGGTTTTTTGTTTTTATCTATTATGTTTTTGAAAAACAGTGCTAGGATCATTTATTATAATACTCTTGACACAGCCTCGATCTCGACACTGCTAACTCCAGTAACGCTCAGGATCTTTGATTCCAGTTCTTCTGTGCCTCCCTCTGTGTTTTCTGGGAATCTTATGTGTAGGAGTAAGGCTTTATATCCATAGGCTATTTCTATTGTTTCGTTGGCTATTATTCTATACGTATTTGGAAGGGATTCAGAGATCCTTAAGATAAGGCTCTCCATATCGCTTACATCTTCTGAGGGGTATATCTTGACTATTGCAACCACATCAGCCATAAACCCACCTCATGGTCCTTCGAACCAGCAGTTAGGGCATTTATACGGTATCCCCTGGGCTCTGCATCTATAGCATCTCCATATAACTGTTTTTCCACAGTTAGGGCATGGGAATGAGACTCCTTTCTCATATGGTGTTACGAACCTCTTACAGCTTGTGCATATAGGGGGCGTGCTTGAATCTATGATAACGGGTGTTGCGAGTCTCTGCAGTTTCTCCACCTCTTATCCATATGGCATGGGTTCTTATAAGAATATCTCACCGGGATCAGGTGATCATGGATTTTCTGGGTATATTGTTAATAGATCGTATGAGTAGTGCTCAATATCAAACCTCCCGCTAGCTTTTCTCCCCAACACTGCCTGGGAGATCGTGTCAAGGAGCTCGCCTATCCCGCTGCTACCGTCGTACCCTACAAGGATTGATGAACACTCGCCATATGCCATCACAGCGCCTCTGAGGCTTATTGCTAACCTGTTAACCTGCTCCATGCTTGGCTGTTCTTCCCCGCATCCGAGGGGGATCATGAATACTATGCTTACTAGCTCCTCGCTAAAAGGATTCATGTGAATAATCATGACTAGCCTGAAATCCTCTCTTCTCATAAGCAGGTATAGATGGTTCATCCCTAGATGTTTAGCCTCTTCAAAAGCTGCTAAAAGATCCTCTGGGTTGTTAAGGATCTCATACATAGCCTCTATAAAACTATCTATCTTCAACCCAACACTTCTCTAGATCTCGTCTAGCGTTATCTCCTTCTCAACCTCTTCCTCGCTCTTCTCGATCTTCTTGAGGCAGTTGAGCTCAACAAGAGTGTTATATGTGTGATTAACAGCCCTCTCAACCTCCTCTTCGCTCTTAGCACCTGTTATAACCATCTTGCCTGAGGAGAAGATGAGAAGAACCACCCTTGGCTCTGTGAGCCTGAGTATTAATCCGGGGAACTGTTCTGGCTCGTACATAGTGTTTTCTAAGAGATATGCTGCTTTTTCTAGAAGAACCTCCATCCCGAGGTTTGCTGATGCCACTATATTCTGTATCTGGATCTTCGGCTTCCCTGTTATTGTGACACCGCTCTTAACAAACATCCTGAGTATCTTTTTAACAGCCTTTATAAGATCCGCGGTTCTCTTAGCACCCGTCACAACCATTTTCCCAGATCTAAATATAAGGGCTGTCACCTTCGGGCTATCGAGTCTTAGTATTAATCCGGGGAACTGGTCAGGGTTATACTCTATGTTTGGCACGCCCTGCTCGATCATATCTAGATCTAGTTGGTGCTCAAAGATAACGGTAGCAACTATGTTTTCAATCCTTGTCTCAGGCTTAGGAGTTATCACCTATAAATACCCCTTAAAAAATCTCTTAGAGAATTTATAAATCCGGGTAGATGTTGTGAGGGGGGATACAGAGATCCTGCTAGGAGTGGATGAGGCTGGCAGGGGTCCGTTGATAGGCCCCATGGTGATAGTTGGGCTTGCTATTGAGGAGAGATGGCTTGAAGATCTTGCTGGCTTGGGGGTTAGGGATAGTAAGAGGCTTACGAGGTCTAGGAGAGAAAAGCTCTTGGGAGATATTATCGAGAGAGCATCGAGCGTAATAGCGGTTATGATTTCTCCTGTAGATATAGATAGGGGTAACGTCAATGAAATCGAGGTTGAGGCGATAGAGAGGATCTTGGAGTCTGTGGTCAGGATTCATAACCAATGTCCTAAGACGTATATAGACCTCTTCACCACAGAGAAGCACTTATCAAGGTTAAAGGGTATTTGTAGCGATATAGTGGCTGAACATGGGGCCGATAGTAAATATGCCGTGGTAGCTGCTGCGAGCATCATAGCCAAGGTTCTCAGGGACTGGCATGTAGAGGGTTTGAGAAGGGCTATAGGTGATTTCGGATCCGGTTACCCCTCGGATCCCAAGACAAAGGCTTGGATCTCTAGCACGGTTTCTGAAGATATAGTGAATCTAACAGAATCTCCCTTTATTAGGCATAAATGGGCTACTGTAAGAAGGCTAGAGAGGCATGCTAATACCCTTGATAGATATATTACTAGTGGTTGAGGTATACTTATGGAGAGCGAGAAGATCCTGGGATCCAGGATTGACACGATAGCCAGGCTGGGTTGTTTTAAACCGATCTATATGTTGAGGGAATATATAGCTAAGGGTGAGGTTGAGAAGGCGGAGAAGATCCTTGGAGAACTAACAGAGGATCTGAGGAGATACTCAAAAGATCTGGCCGAGATGGCTCAACAAATATCAAGGGCAAGGAATGTCGCAACATTAGCCCCGGAAGATGCTGTGAAAACCCTCGAGGGGGTTTTATCGATTATGAAGAACAAGATCTTCTCATCGCCTCCAGGAGTTAGGCTCTGCATATATATACAGCCACACCTAGAGGTTATGTATACCACGCTGAGCGCGCTCAAAGAGGATCTGAGGAGATACAGCAGCTCGGGTAGGCATTTTATGGAGACAGCCCTGAGGGATTTAGAGGCATATCTAGCATATGTATCAAGATATATCGAGGATCTGTTGAACAATCTTAACAAGCTATAGAAAATAGTATCCAGGCCTTCAGGATCATCTCTCGATCTGTTGTTTCTCAGCATATATAGCCTTGATTCTAAGCTCCGAATTATCCTTGGGACATCTCTTATCCTTCACAATCTTTCCAACATAGTCGCCTGGGATGAACTCTCTCCTCTCTTCATAGTCATTATTGATGCAAGAAAGCACTGTGTAAACTACAATCTTCTCCTTAGGCTTCCTCTCCCTCTGTTGAAGAATATTGCTAATCATAGACATTATGAGGAACATTATGAATAGTAGTATGAAAAGCTGCCATACATAGTCAGCTTGAAGCTTTATCAGCTCTATAGAGCTCCCTAGTTATTGAGCGTAATCGGGTTTATAAGACTCTCTATCATGGTTTTTAACACTTTCCTTCATGCCAGGGATTTCTACCTAGCTGATAGAGAGCTTATCCCCTAGGTTTACGAACCGTTGTTGGGTTTAGCCGGGCAGAGCTTATCTATATTAGAGGAGCAGTTCTCCAGCACTTAGAATACCGTTCCTATATCGATCAAGGTTATCATGAAGATCTATTTATAGTTGGGAGCCGTGTCATTCATATATCGATAGATCTTCTGTGTGATTGAGACATTCTATCAGAAATCTAAGGTTGCAAGAAACTAGCGATTCCAGGAACTATAATGATTGGTAAGGGAGAGTCTTTATAGAGGTTCGCTATCCTCTAAACTCTTCAACATATCAACACTAACTCTATGACCTAGATAGTCTGTTATTATGATGATAGCCATCTCAGGGCTGATGACCCCTATCTCGGTTATTATGGCATCTATATATTCAGCTGGAGTTGCGTCGAAGACGGGGTTTCTAACCTCAATCCCTTCCGGAACGGGATGTATTACTTCCTCAGCCTCTCTTTCTTCGATCTCGATGGGCTCTCCGATGAGTGTGTATGGGGAGAACTTATACGTCTCAGCAGCCACATAGAAGGGAACACCATGTGCTTTTGCGGCTAATGCTATCTGTGATGTCCCGATTTTGTTTACCAGAGCCCCGTTGGAGCTTATAGCGTCAGCACCAACGATCACGAGATCGGCTCTCCTCATGGCATAGACTGCTGCGGAGTCTGGTATGAGTGTTACGGGGATTCCTTTGGAGGCGAGATCTCTCGCAGTAATATATCCTTGGAACCTTGGCCTGGTCTCTGTAGCATATACCCTGAACATCTTTCCATCGCTCCAAGCTTTGGCAAGGATCCCTGTGACTGCTGATGAGTTACAATGTGTCACTATGGTCTCACCGCCTTTTATCATTCTAGAACCGATAATGCTTATAGCCTCAACAGCTCTCTTGGAGTGCTCTATAAAGCTCCTCGCAGCACTGATCACAGCTGCTCTAGCATCCTCAACACCTCTATAGTCTTTTCTAAGCTGTTTCATAACGTACGAGACGGCATTGGGTAGCGAGACAGCGGTAGGTCTTGTGGATAGGAGCAGTCTTGATACATCCTCCATATAGCGGGTAAAATCACCAAGATCTTCACCGCTATAGTTAGTCGCAGCTATCATGAGGGCTTCGGCAGCTGCTCTCGCTATCCTGCCAGCCCCTCTTATCCTCATACTCCTAATATCATCAGCTATCCTTAGCACCTCACTAGGTATCCTGGTCACTTTACAGCACCCTCTATGGTTCTTCTAATCTCGCCATAGAGCTCATCTATCCTTTTCACAAAGGGGGGCCAGGATCCGAATACATCCCTAACTATATAGGGGACTGCCGCTGGCGAGATAAGACCCTTCTCGGTTATAATGGCATCGATATACTCAGGAGGCACGGCCTCGAATAGAGGGAAGCTTGATGAGACGCCGAGGGATAATAGATCCTCTGGTATGTCGGGCAAACCTATCTCTGGCGAGCCTATTAACTCGCCGAAAACCGTTTCGGGCATGATCTTATAGCTTCCAGCAACGACGAAGACTCTTATCCTAGCCTCTTTAGCTGTGAGTGCAAGTATAGCCGTGCCGATCTTGTTTATAACAGCACCGTTGGAAGAGATCGCCTCAGCCCCTATAACTACTCTAGAGGCTCTCCTAATGAAACTCCTAATAGCTGAGTCAACGATCAGCACCACATCGGCTCCCAGCCTCTTCAGAGCCTTAGCCATCTCAACCCCCTCTCCAAATGGTCTCGACTCCGGGACGATGACTCTCAGGCTATCGCCTCTCCTCAAAACATTCTCAACAGTTCTAAGGACAGTCCCGCTAAAGGATAGCGTGAATATTGTCTCGTTATTAGAGATCCTTTTCGAGGCTATCAGCGAAGCCTGTTCCGTCATGATCCTCACGTTATCAAAGACCCTGGAGACGATGGGTTCTATGATTCTAGAGGCCTCCCCAGGATCTCTTGGAGCCTCTTCCAAGAACCTCGAGAATATATCCCTTGCCGTATTTATCAGGAGGGCTGAGTAGGGTCTCTTAACACATGCCTGGTAAAGCTTGTCGAAAGCGCTCAAGATATCTCCCCAGCTTCTAGAGGATCTCACATCCTCGAGAAACCCCTTTAGGATGCTTGTAGCAGCCTCCGTAGCGCCTAAGACTCTCCACACCTCACTAGTATCTATGCTCCTCAACAGAATCTCCTAAACAAAAGTACCTCTAGGAGGTTATCTATTCCTCAAATGATTCTAAATATACTATTGCCCTGCCTTTTAAGATCACCGCTAGATCTATGATGCCTCCCTTACTACATCGTCTATCGACACTTCTAGACTGTTCTTCTTAGCAATAGCTCTAAGCGTGTAGTAATAGGCAGGGATCTGGAACGCATATATCCTTCCTATCCAGGGTTCTCTGGGGAGTTCTGTCAGCTTCTCTGTTGCCGCCACATAGATCGCTATGTTATTGGCTATAAGATGATCTCTGAGCGGCTCTCCGAAGAGACCATCGGGGCCCTCTGCAACAGCCCTAACCTGATCCATGACCCATGAGCGATCTCTACCAAGCCTTTTAGCCTCCTCAAAAGCACTGTCCAAGGCTCTCAAAACACCATCGATCACCTCGTTCTCAAGCCACACCCTCAACCCGCTCCTCCTAATTAGCCCAAGAGCCCTAGGGTTTCCTCCAGCAAGCCTCCATAATAGCTCTCTGTTCTCCTCTATTCCCAGCTGATCTATGAGTATATCTGTAGCCCCTCTCGGAAGATTCCATGTTAAGAGCCACCGGATCTTGCCACCAACAATACCCCTGGTCTCGGTAGCCCTGGCATCGCTTGTGGTTACGATCATGTCGATCACAATATCTCTCCCACCCTCATATAGTCTTAGATTTGTCATCGAGATATCGGTTTGCCTTACATCGAGGAAGTCGGCGAGTCTCTGGGGATCTGCTACCCTATACTCGTCAAGGATCACTAGGTACCAGCTCCCAGCCCTGCCTCTATGCTCAAGCATAGATATTATATCGGAAGCTATGCTTGCATGAGGATCTCCGCTCCTCTCGGTTCTCACATAGGCTGAGAGTGTAAACACCTGCGCTGCTGTAACGCTTACGCCGACTTCTAAACCAGCCCTTCCATAAACCTCTCTCACAATATCAACAACATCCTTGCTCGAGGTTATGCTAACCACGCTTCTCTGCTCATCATACGCAACATAGATTGGCTTAAAACCAGCCTCGCTAGCAGGTGTAAGCTGTATAGACACCTTAGTGAGCACCGAAGCCAGCGTCGACTTGCCGCAACCCTTAGGTCCGTAGAGGAGAGCTAAGGTACCATAGCCTATAATCTCCCCCGTTGCACCACTCCTCACGATCCTTTCTATCTCGCTCTCTCTATCCACGAAATCGACTAGCCAGCCCTCAATGTTGGTCTTCGAGCTCTTAGCACCTCTAAGGATCTCCATGATAAGATCTCCAACAGATCGCCTTAAACCTCTTCTCTCGATGAATGTTACCCTATTACTGATTAGCGGCATAGATAATAAACAAGGT
This sequence comes from Desulfurococcaceae archaeon AG1, assembly GCA_003116855.1. Taxonomy (GTDB): domain Archaea; phylum Thermoproteota; class Thermoprotei_A; order Sulfolobales; family AG1; genus AG1. Next base: position 55,269 of record BEWT01000012.1, on the reverse strand, counting down.
TAGTGCGCTAAACTTCTCTCTAGCTACTATATGTTTTTCATAAGATTTCCATTTTAGATAAAGACTTCCATATCTAAATTTTACCTTCTATCGATGATCTCGCGGGTTTCTCGATCAATGCTTATAATAATTAAGAGGTGTTTAGATCCCAACTTGCTTGGTTAGGTAAGCACTTTACCCAAGACTCCTCTTTCGAGTGCGAGCCTTATCTCTCTAGCAATCCTCCTGCCCACGCTCATAGGCTCGTCCCAGTATAGGTATGAGTAAGGGCTGCCGTCTAGATAGATGTTGGTTCCGGCCACTATCCTTCCTGAGAATTCGAAGATCTTGATGCCGGCATTCCTATCTATTACCCCTTCAAGGCAGAAGGGTCCTATAATGCCTGGGGGTAGGAGTTCTTTGGTGGTGTTCACGAACCTTGCTCCATACTCGTAGACAATTGGTAGCAGGCTTTCTCTAAGCACTAATGGTATATTCCCCACCACTGTGAATGTGGGTTCGAGGTCTAGCTCGGCTAATGCTCTCGGGGGTATTCTTTTCAGCCCGTCTACGTCTGACTCGTATCTTATATCAGCACCGGTTATCTCTAGGCGGTTAAGTATCGGGCTGTAAAAGTAATGGATATATGCGGTCACTCCGACCAGGTATTCCTGAACTATGGCTTCGTTGATATCGTTCAGCTCTCTTCTCCTTATAGCAGTCTCAAGCCTCTCCACAACCTCTTGCAGCGAGCTAGTTACGAAATAGCCTCGCCCTCCTTTGGCTCCTGGAAGCTTTACTATCACCAACCCGTCTATCTCACCTCCTGGGGGGAAGTCTCTCGGTACAGGGATCCCTGATCTCCTCAACAACTCCATCTTAGCACGCTGGCTAGCCTCCACTTTGAGCAGACTTCTCAGACCGAAAAAGGGGATCCGGAGGCTTAGTGCACAGTCAATCCCAACATATTCCACAAAGCTCCCATGTGGTATAAGGATCGCGTTATGCTCACGCAGAGATCTCATCACATGCTCGGAACATATATCCCTCCATTTTCCAACGAGGATGAAGTGATCTACGAGGTGGTCGAACTGTCTGTAGAACTGTGCTCTATCCTCTGTCACCACAAGCAGGGTCTCGAACCCCTCTTTCTTCGCCCCATGGACTATCTGGAGAGAACTATGGCTTGCCAGTGTGGCTATAGCTAGTCTATCTAGATCGTATCCCTCAAGCATAGACCTCAACCCAGGGTTTTATCCAGTTCCAGTAAAATATATCGAGCTAGGCTTATTAACATTAATATGTAAAAAGTCAGAGCAGGTATCTTAAGAAAAAGCTTATATTATTACCTGAATAATGTATAACTATTGATGAAACACCATTGTAGCCTCGGTATATAAGGGTAAAAGTAAGCGCGTTTTTGTAAGAAAGACTAGCGAGCTTGTGTTAGAGTTTAAAGAAGAGGCCACAGCAAGTGACTACGCTATTAAGGCGTCGGCGCTAAGTAAGGGTGCTCTTTGCGTATCTGTTTCTTCACGTCTCTCCCGGATGCTTGAGGACTCTGGGTTTGAGACTCATTTTCTAGATCATGATGGCTTCAGAGGGATCACTATGAAAGTGTTCAAAATAATAGCTATATATCATCAGCTACTCATGTGACCGGTGGAGGATGGTTGAAGATGGAGAGAGTCCTGGGCAACAACCTAGATGCTGTGGCTGATGCTCCAAAACCTGGCAGGATCTTCGAGATAATCTTGTCTTACGGTGATATAGATCTAGATGAGATGAGTCCTACAGGGTCTTCAACATGGGGGTGGGTCTTATTCTAACCAGCCCTCCTGATAGGGTTGAGCAGCTTTTCAGCCTAGCCAGCAGAATGGGGTTTAGATCATGGGTTCTAGGTAGAATCACCGAAGGAACCGGGTCTATCAAGATAAAGCTTGGCTGGAGGGGTGGTGAGAGCATTGAGATATAACCCCAACGAGCTGTTAAAGGGCTACGATACTAGGAGAATAAGCATAGCAGCTATAGCTAGTCACTCGGCACTAGACGTCTTTGACGGGGCTAAGGATGTAGGTTTTGAAACGATAGCGGTCTGCGAGGTGGGGAGGGAGAAGACCTATACTAGGTTTAGTAGGGTTATAGATGAGATAGTCTTGCTAAACAGATTCGCTGACGTGGTTAAACCCGAGATCATAGACAGGCTTAGAAAACGCTCCGCGATCTTTATCCCCAACAGAAGCTTCGCAGTATATGTTGGGTATGAGAACATCGAGAGAGAATTCCCGTTACCTATCTTTGGTAACAGATATCTACTTAGATATGAGGAACGCGTGGGGGATAAGACCTACTATAAGCTTCTCGATGAGGCTAGGCTGAGGCGCCCAATGATCTTTAGAGACGTGGATGAGGTGGATAGGCCTGTTATTGTTAAGATCCCTCATGCGAGGAAGAGGGTTGAGAGGGGGTTCTTTATAGCATTAGATAAAAGCGATCTAAAACGTAAGCTGGATAGACTCATAGACAGGGGCGTGGTTAGGGAGGAAGATATGGGGAGAGCATCTATAGAAGAGCTCGTGCTGGGAGCCCATTTCAATGTAAACTACTTCCACTCTGTTGCCAAGAATAGGATCGAGATCCTCAGTATCGATAGAAGGATCCAGACGAACCTAGACGGTATACTCAAACTCCCAGCAAACATACAGCTAGATCTTGGCGACTATATCGATATCGAGATGATCGAGATAGGGCATGAGCCAGTTACAATACGTGAGAGCATGTTGGAGAAGCTCTTCGAGGCTGGGGATAGATTCGTTGAGGCTACACGTAAGATAGAGCCGCCAGGAGTGGTAGGCCCATTCACACTCCAGCTAGTCGTTACGAAGGATCTAGACATAGTGATCTTCGATGTGGCTTTCAGAATAGGGGGAGGCACTAACGCCTATATGGGGATAGGGAGCCAGTACTCTAAACTATATTTCGGCAGACCTGTCAGCATGGGATGGAGAATAGCGGAGGAGATTAGGGAATGTGTGGAGAAGGGCTGCTTAAGCGATATCATCACATAGGCTGTATCGCGTTGATGGTAGTAAGATACCTATGGGTGTCTATGTTGTGGATAGGTAGATCCTTAATAATCCGCGACATGGTGGTGAGCTCAGAAGTATTGAAACCCACGAATAGATCTAACCTTGCTATCAGAGATAAAATACTAAGGGAAACACTCTATTGGTGATATCTATGGATGCTGATATGATCTCAACCAATATATGTCCTCTTGAGTGGAGATATGGTTCTAAGGAGATGAGAGAGATCTTCTCTCTAAGAAACATTGTCAAAACATACATCAAAGTCGAAGCAGCCCTCATGGCAGGGCTTGTTGAAGCAGGGCTTGCACCAAGAGACTGTGTTGAGGTTCTCGAGAAATGCTCCGAAAACATAGAGGTTAGAGAGGTCTACGAGCTTGAGAGGGTTCTCGGGCATGATATAGCCTCCCTGACATACCTCCTCGGCGAGAGATGTGGCTCCTGCGGGGGTTATGTGCATCTCGGTGCAACAAGCTATGATATTGTTGACACTACATGGGCTCTTCTCTTGAGAGAAGGGCTCGGGATTGTTAAGAGAAAGCTCAGAGGGGTTTTGGAAGATCTCGCAGATCTCTCTATAAGGTATAGAGAGGCTCTGATGCCGGGGAGGACGCATGGTCAGCATGCACTACCAATAACCCTTGGCTTTAAGCTTGCCAACTATGTTTATGAGCTTAGCAGGAGTTATGAGAGGATATGCTCTCTCGAGGCTAGGCTCATAAGATCCAAGATCTCTGGCGCTGTAGGCACAATGGCTGCCTGGAGCAATAAAGGATTAGAGGTTGAGAGAAAAGCCTCGGAGATGCTTGGTCTCGAGCCCCATGTGATAACAACCCAGGTAGCCCCTAGGGATGGTTTTGCAGAGCTAGTCTCAGTGCTAGCAATACTGGCTAGCCAGCTTGATAGACTCGCATTAGAGGTTAGAGAGCTCTCCAGAACAGAGATAAGCGAGATCTACGAGGCTGGTGAGAGGATTGGGAGCAGCACGATGCCCCAGAAGAGAAACCCTGTTATTTCGGAGAGGATCTCTGGGCTGGCTAAGATCATGAGGGGCATGGTTATGACAGCTCTCGAGAACATAGCTCTGATGCATGAAAGGGATCTGACTAACAGTAGTAGTGAGAGGATCCTTATACCGCACTCGCTCGTAACAATCGATCAAATGCTAGAGGATACCCAGAGGCTTTTAAAAACAATATACATAGATGTCGAGAAAATGAGCGAAAATCTAAAACTAACAAAAGGAGCTATAATGGCTGAGGCCGTTATGATCAAGCTTGTAGAGAAGGGGATGCCGAGGCATAGGGCTCATAAGAAGCTAGCAGAACTGACGAGAAGCATGGGTAATAGAAGCCTTGAGGAGGTTCTGGAGATGGATGAGGAGATATCAAAGATCCTATCGAAGGAGGAGATAAAAGCAGCCCTGGATCCCAAGAGGTATCTAGGAAGCTATAGAGGGCTCATAGATAGGGCAATAGAATATATGGGGCAGGTTTTGAAGAAATGCTAAGAATATATCTCTGCAATGCTTGGTTGCTAGCTTAATAGTCTGTGTTTATATTCATTATGGTCAGCACTATGGACGGCTCTTCGAGAGCCTTGCTACAGATTCTCAGAGCCTTAGCAGTGCTCCTCGCAGTGGGTTTTATAGCAATCAACATAGCAGTGCCTCTACCCAGCTTCCTAGTAGCTGAGAATATCGTGGTAGCTATAACCATGATCCTGGGTGTTCTCTTAACCACTAGATGGCTTGTTACAGGAGCCTCCATACTGGCCCTGGTATCGCTCTTCTACTCAGGACGGATCTCTAGGAGCGTTATAACACCTTATGGCACACTATCGCCCATGTGGGAGGCTCATATCCCTGTGCTGCTTCTCCTAGCAATCCTTGGTATCTTATCACTGCTAGCTCTGGTGAGGCGGTAAAGCAGAGCGTTTCACAGATCTAGAGAAGATCTAGTCTTTTCTCCACAACATCTATAAGATCGCTGTGTGTAGGTTGTCTCTTTTTTAAACCTTCTGTGAATCCTTTCTCATCAGCCAGCCTATAGATATATGCTGCAAAGCCTGGGGCTCCTGTAGCACCTGGCGAGTTATAGTTGATAACATGTATACTCCTCCCCCCAACGAGGATCACCGGATCATGTATGATCCCGCTAGAACTTATAACCTGGCTCCTAACACCCCCAGGGATCCTTTCCACAAGCATTTGGTGTTTAAGCCTTGGGATAAACCTAGCCACTCTAGAAGCCATGGCTCTCTTGGATAGAGTGCTCATCCACTCGCTATAGGCTAGGGAGAGGAACTCTCTGTTGAACACGAGCCTTAGTTTTGGGTAGAGGGGTTTTCCAAAAACTGTTTTCACAGCCCTGGCAAAGCTTTCCGAGAATCCTTTATAGGCATAAGGTCCTAGCACGGGAACAGCGTTGGGACCCACATCGTTTGATCCGTCATGCCTCACTATAAAATGGGGATCGAGGAAGGGGAAGCTCGCATGTCTCGGAACGCTATAGATGTTCCTCCTAATCCTCAAACCAGAGTCCTGGCTAACCCTCCAGTAATCGCCTCTGAAGAAGAGCACAGCATATTCTCTGCCAAGATCTAGCTGTCTAGCGAGATCCAGGGACTCGCCTCCTGCTGCGTTAATAAGTATCCTCGACTTGATCCTTGTGGTCTTACTACCATCGGTTACCAGGATTTCGACGCCCTCACCCTGCTCAGAGATCCTGGTAACTCTCGATCCTCCCAGAAACTTAGCACCGTTTGAGATGCTCAGCTCAATTAGTTTTTCGGCATAGAGGGCGAAGTCCACCGAGGCCTCGCTCTTGATCAGTAATGCTCCGGGGCATCTTACCTCAGGCTCTATTTTGAGAACCTCTGACCCGCTTAGAAGCTCCATCTCTTCTCTATCCATTCCATTCTCTTCACCCCATTTTAGGTACTTCTCAAGAACAGCTAGATCTCTATCCTCTAGAGCAACTTTCAAGGTACCAACCTGCTTCCATGGGAGGCTATATCTTGACGAGAGTTCTTTCCAGAAAATATAGGAGGCGTTTGATGCTAGAGCCGAGATCTTTCTCTTCGCGGGATCGAGGTGGAAGGGTCTATGGATAACACCGGTGTTCCTCCTACTAGCATGGAGGGCTGGTTTCTTCTCTCTATCTATTATAGCTATCCTTGCATCCAGCTTCTCAGATAGCCAGAATGCGAGGGAGGCTCCAAGAATCCCAGCACCTATTATCGTGACATCATACTCATGGTTCATTGTAAGCCCATATTTAGTTCTTGCTTAATCGATATATAGCCTGGCTATGAGAAGATCCTTGGGGTTTTGTTGAAGATCCTTATCTGGGCCGGGGTTCTGGTGCGGGGTTCGGAGCCTATTATTACTAGAAGGGCTAGCCTCTATATAGAGGATGGGGTTATAGTAAGCATATATAATGGGTTCTCAAACGATCGTGATGTTGATATGGTCATAGATCTTAGGGAGGGGGTTGTTATGCCTCCCCTAGTTAATCTCCATACCCACACGGCTGATACAAGCTTTATGGAGCTCGCATCGGATCTAGATATAGATAGTGTTGTCGGCGAGCCATATGGTGCTAAGTATATAATGCTTAGGAAAATGAGGGACAGAATCCCGAGCGGTATAAGGCTCTTTCTAGAAATGCAGAGAGAAGCTGGAGTAGGTTTTGTAGCAGATTTTAGGGAGGGAGGCTTGGTGGGGCTTGAACAGGGTTTTGAAGGATCCCGTGGCTTTGAGGGGATCTATATACCGATGGCTATGCCTACAAAGATTGGGGAACAAGGATTCGGAGAGGAGGCTAGAGAACTGCTCTTAAGAGCTAGATGGATAGGGATCTCCTCACCCCATTACTACTCAAAAGAAGAGCTAGGGCTTCTGGATAAGATTGCGGAGGAGCTGGATGGCTACATAGCATCCCATGTAGCAGAGGTTAGAGAGACAAGAGACGAGGGGGATTTCGAGGCTATATCTAATCTCAAGAGGCTTAGGCTAGCGGTTCACGGGGTTTTTCTAGGTGAGGGTGAGCTGGGTTATCTAGCATCAAGGGGTGTTGGGCTTGCCGTGTGTCCTAGAAGCAATATGTGGTTCTCAAGACAACCAGATCTCAGAGCGATCCTAAGATCCGGCATAAAGATCGGTGTTGGAAGCGATAACGGAGGCTGGGTTAAACCAGATATATGGAGAGATCTAGAACTGCTCCTCCTACTCTCAAGACAACAGGGCGTGGATCTAGAGCCGTTAAGAATAATAAGGATCGCCACTATAGAAGCAGCAGAGATCCTTGGTTATAAAAACTACATAGACGAAGGGATGCCATCAAGACTCATAGGGCTTAGAAGCCCATGGATAGATCTTTCAAACATAGCCAACATAGAATATGCTATAGTAAAGAGAGGAGGTCCAGAGAGCGTTAAACTAGCCATGCTAAACAGCAGATCCATAAAAATAGATAGATCTATTATATATCGAGGATCAAGCTCCAGCTAACCTGATGCAAACCCTGTATATTTCAACATCAACCTAGATCGCGAGAAACCATACATACAAAAATCAAGAATATAGAAGCCTTTGATAGTTCAGCTAGTTGAAATACATTGAAATCAATATTAACTGCTCTGCGGAGCGTTATAGTGGTGGGATTATAATAATCCCCACCAGACACCGAGCAGCCCTCATCCGCGATTTCGGTAAACCGTTAACGATAGAAGAGGTTCCAACCCCTGCACCGAAGGATGCTGAGGTGCTTGTGAAGGTTATCTCAGCAGGGATCTGTCACTCAGATATACATCTCTGGGCAGGCGACTATAGGCCGGTAGGAGTACCTAAGACGCTACCATGGATACTTTCTCACGAAATAACAGGAGTAGTTGTAGCCAAAGGCGATAAAGTGCCAGAGACTATTAAGGTTGGAGATAGGGTTCTAGTATACCCGTGGGGGTTTGCTGAGGAGGATGAGCGCACATTAAGCGGGTATACACAGTTAGCCAGGAAGCGCGCCCGGCTTAGTATAGATATTCCAGGCGGTTTGCAGGAATACCTGCTTGTGCAGCATTATAGATATATAGTGAATATCGATGGCCTTGAAGATCCCCAGGCAGTAGCGCCGCTAGCCTGTGCTGGGCTAACGACATATAATGCTGTGAAGAAGATAAAGCCCTATGTAGGTCCAGATGAACACGTGCTAGTAGTCGGGCTTGGAGGTTTGGGAACCTATGCAGTTCAATGGATAAGAGCGTTGTTACCTCATGCTAACCTATTGGTTGCTGACATCCGAGATGAGGCTATAGAGTTTGTCTCTAAGCTAGTTAAGATCGATGCTGCGGTAAATCCGGTCAAAGAAGATCCTGTGAAGACAATAACTGAGATAACTAAAGGTGAGGGCGTCAAGGCCGTAATAGACCTAGTAGGATTATCTCAGACTATTGGAACATATCTAAAGACACTCACGACTCTTGGTGTATATGCCATGGTGGGATTAATGAGTTACGAAGCCTCCATCCCCGTGCCTCATGTAATCCGTAATGAGATCAAGATCTTCGGTGTTTATACCGGCTCTCTAGGCGATCAGCACGAGGTCATAAAGCACGCGCGTAAAGGCTCGATAAACTACGTAAAAGCGATCAGCAAAAGGTTCAGATTCGAAGAGAAGGAGGTAAACGAGGCGATTAAGTCCGTAGCCGAGGCTAAACACCTAGGTAGAGTTATAGTAGTGCTCTAGTTTTTCATAAAAAGCGCTTTTTTATATAATCTGTCCTGATCTGTCTTTCTGAAGCTTTCAGCAGTATGTTATCGTCTTGTATCCTTTGGATTGTGTTATACCTTATTTATAAAAGAAAAGAGTTTAGATCATCGTAATGTTTAAATTATCGATATACTTAACTTCAAACGGGTTTCCAATGGGTGAGGGTAAGGAAGTCGCCCAGGAAACCCTTGGTGCCCGCCCTATAAAGGTTATAGAAAGGCTTCCCACGCCCGAGGAGGTGTTCAAAGTACCAAAGCTCACTTGGAGGACTACTTACTTCATAGCTCTTGGGCCTGCACTCATAGCTGTTGGTGATGCTCTTGGCAGTGGTGAGTGGGTCTTTGGTACGGCTATATTCGTTAGGTATGGGTTGACGTTAGCATGGATCACATGGCTTATAGTGCTGTGCCAGGCGATCTACCAGATAATGTGGACGAAAGTGATAATATGGTATGGAGAGATCCCCGCAGTTTTCATGAGCAGGCTTCCTGGAGGACCTAAGTTCTGGAGCTGGTGGGTAATAATAAACCATGCTCTCAGAATAGCGTGGCCTGGCTGGGCTCTAGGTGCTGGAACGGGTATTGCGGCCATGATACTCGGCAGAGCTCCGGGAGCCGCTGATGCGAGGTTAGTACAGACATTTGCAGCAATACTTTTCGCTATCGTGGTTTTGATCCTCTTATTCGGGGGCAAAGTAGCCCGTATAGTGGAGCTCACAGAGAGAGTCATAGTATACTTAATAATAGCCTTTGCGATCTTTCTAGTTGCTGTGGTGATATCACCAGTTACCCTGGCAGAGTACGCACAAGGTCTTGTGAGCATAGGCAGTATCCCACCCGGTATGGACATATTACTATTTGGAGCCTTCGTAGGGTACTTCGGATCCGCCCTCTTTCACAACTGGTACAATGTCGCCTATTATAGGGATAAAGGATATGGTGCAGGATCCATTGTCGGATTTATACCGAGCGCCATAGGCGGCTTAAAGATCTATCTAAGCCCGATCGGCGTTAAACCCAAATATACTAAGGAGAACATCGAGATAGCCAAGAGATGGTTGAAGTTAGTGAAACTCGACCAGCTGCTTCACTACTTCCTGATATGCACCTTCGTAGGAGTCATGCCAGCACTGGCAGCAGCCTCAGTTCTGCCGAGGGGGACTGTTATGGGTCCATGGGAGGTTGCGGTCTTCATGGGCGAGGCTGTCGCCAATAAGATCGGTCCATGGGGCTTCTACCTAGTAGCTATCTTGGGACTCCTAATACTATTCTCTACACAGCTTATGCTGAGCGACAACCTAGCGAGGAATATTGTTGAAGTGCTGTGGAGCACTAATGAGGGTGTGAGAAAATGGGCCAAGGGCGATGTCAGGAGGGTCTACTACTCATTCCTTGTAATATACGTTATCATAGCAATAGCTGTAATATTCTCAGGGCTTTCTCCATTTATAGTCCTGGCCATATCGGCTAACGTACCCCACTTCATGGCTTTCTGGACACTCCCAGCACTCGCCTATATAGAGAGAAAGTTCCTGCCAAAGGAGCTAAGATCTCCCTGGTATTACTGGGTATTCCTAGGGATTATGTTCACATTCAGCGCAGTAATATTCGTAGGGATCATCGCGTACTACGGGTTTGGCATAAAGATATTCTAACAGAATATTTCTAAACACTAATCGTTTTCTTTCTTTAAAATAAACATTAGCCAGTAATAATGACGTGGTACATAACATGTGCATGGAGGATGATATCGGTGGTGAAGATATATAGAAAAGCTATTATAGTAGCAGACGACCTCACAGGCGCCTGCGATACTTCAAGCCAGTTCAGTAAGCTTGGTTATAACGTAGCTGTTGCTATAGATCAGGATGATATGAAAAGTCTGATTGAGTTAAACGATGTAATAGCTTTGAGTACTAATACTAGAGGCATGGAACCCGACAAGGCCTATGAGATAGTTGGTAGGGTAGTAAGCATTGCGTTAGATGCTGCTAATGATGCCGGGATACGTTCTGAGGATATTCTATGGTATAAAAAGATAGATTCAACACTACGTGGCAACATAGTTGAAGAGAGTATAGCTATGTACGAGACCCTTAATGCGGAATTGATGATCTTTGCACCAGCTTATCCAAGACATGGTAGGACTACTGTGGGCGGTATACATCTTGTTAACGGAGTGCCGGTAACCCAGACATATTTTGGAAGAGATACTAGAGCACCAGCTAGATCCCCCAACATAGCTGAGTATTTCGCAGGACTTTCTTACAGTCATAAGCATATCTATATCTCTGATCTCCGCTCTGGAACCCTAGGTCAGGAGATCTGTAACTATAGAATATTGTCATCCGATATAGAGACCGAGGAGGACTTCAGACACCTAATAGACTCCACACCATTATGCCGTGAGCGCCACACCCACCTATGGGTAGGCTCTGCAGGACTTGCAGAGTGGTTAGCATGGCTCACCGTTATAGCCACACCCTGCAGAGGCCCTATCCTGCTATGTGTAGGCTCGTCAAGCGATACGACGAGAATGCAACTCGCGAGGCTGATAGGCAGCATAACTCCATGTATGCTCCTGTTAAATGTAGAGAAACTCTTGCTGGAGGATTTCAACCAGCTATATAATGACATAATGGCCGAGCTCTCTGCCTGCTTAAATAGGGGCTCCCAGATAGTTGTAATAACCTCAGCTTACGAGGAATGGCAGCTGAAACAGGCAAAAGCCGTTGCATCTGCGTTGGGGTTAAGTATGGCCCGCATTAGTGAGTATATTTCCACGAGCCTAGGTAAGCTCTGCGCCTCGGTAACTATCTCTATCGGGCTGGATAACATAGGAGGTATAATCCTTAGTGGAGGAGATACAGCATACGCGGTGCTAAAGCAACTAGGGCTCGATCGTCTGAGAATCGTGGGAGAAGTAGAACCCGGTGTACCGGTATTGGGGACAGATAAAGGGGTTAAGGTAGTTACTAAAGCTGGAGGCTTTGGCGATATATATTCCCTCCTCAGGGCTGTATATAGACTAGGTGGTTGGTGTGGATAAGACAAAACCCCTGATCATCTTGATCACTATGGGCGACCCAGCAGGCTCAGGCCCCGAGCTGGTTCTAAAATCTTTAACACACAGAGATCTATGGAGAACAGCTAGATACGTAGTAGTGGGAGATCTTGGTGTCCTTATGAAAGCTAGAGAGATAACCAAGTCCTATGATATTGTATTAAAAGAGATAAGCAGTATAGATGAGACAGCCAGCTTTAGGGAGCTCGAGGTTGGAGTGGTAAACCTCGGCAACGTGGATCTTAAAAGGTTAGAGTATGGGAAACCCTCAGAAATTGGTGGAAAAGCTTCGTACGAGTATATAGTCAAAGCTGTAGAGCTACTCATGAAGGGAGAAGCAGCAGCGCTAGTCACAGCCCCCATTAGTAAGGAGAGCCTTCACCTAGCAGGCTACAGATATCCAGGTCATACAGAACTGCTGGCCGAGCTCTCAGGGGTTAAGACGGTTAAGATGATGCTTGTAGCAAGACACCTAAGAGTCTCGCACGTATCGACACACGTGTCCTTAAGGAGGGCCATAGAACTGGTAACCAAACACAACGTTCTCGAGACGATAACTATGACCCACGAGGCACTGGTGAGACTCTTTAAGATAGCAAACCCCAGGATCGCTGTCTCAGGACTCAATCCGCACGCGGGCGAGAGCGGTATTATGGGTCATGAAGAGGCGAGCGAAATAGAACCAGCCGTGGAAGAGGCCAGGATGAGAGGCATTAACGCTCAAGGACCTTTTCCACCAGATACTGTGTTCTATAGAGCATATTACAACAGAGAGTTTGATGCTGTGATCGCAATGTACCACGACCAGGGACACATAGCGGTAAAGATGGTTGGATTTGCAGAAGGTGTTAACCTGACTTTAGGGCTTCCATTCATAAGGACATCGCCAGACCACGGAACCGCGTGGGACAAAGCAGGTAAGGGAACAGCCAATGAGTCGGCTGCTGTAGAGGCTATAAGACTTGCCATGAATCTAGCTAGCAGCCTGATCCTTCAAGACAAGGTATAAGGTATGGTAGGGCGTACTTGAGAGGAGAAAATGCATTTACATCCCTGTAGGTTTAGAGAGTCTCTGATCGCTCTACCGAAATGTTAGGCAGGGACCAGATTGATCGCGATCAGTTTTGCGTTCCGGAGCTCCTAGAGCGTTCCATAAGAGCAGAGCTGAGTCGGTAAATGACTTTGAAGAGAATCGGGAGTCACTAGTCGTTTATAATAACCCGGTACACAATGATCCATATTTAGCGGATCTTAGGTTCAGGATCCCATTCATATAGAGTAGCTAGATGTATTAAGCACCTGCAGGATGAGATCTGCCGGATCTCTATCTACCTCCTGCTTTAATAGCTAAGGTAATGTGGAGTTTGTTATCTAATTATTATTTTAAAATACTTCTGCGTTTTGACATTATCTTTCTAGGTATTGCAAAGTTTGTCTCGCATCAGGTTAACAGGGATCCTTGTGAATATATTCGCGAACCTGTTTGTGGAAGGTCTCGAAGATCTTTAGAGAGCGATTCTCCATCTTCCTTTTACTGAATGTCTGCGATAGAGAATTTTACCACTGATCTTTATCTAACTTTTATTGGTGGTAGGCGAATATAAGAGGGGCGATTATCTCTATGATCAAGGCTGCTCAGATCCCTGGGGGTGCTTTGGGATCTATCTTGCTAGTCGTGTTATCCCTGATCCTTGCTTTTGCTGGGAAGACCTTTGCGAAGGTTGTTGTTTTCCTTCTGGGAGGTGCTTCTCTAGGTTTGCTTCTATATTATTTGGGAAACGTAATGTTAGGATCCCCCTTATCGATTATCATCGGTATAGTTGGCTTCGTGCTAGGTGGCTTGCTCGGTGTTCTCTTATTACCAGTAGCCGTTGGTTTTGGTCTTGCCCTAGTGCTCTTCACAATCGGCTTTTCTCTAGGTGGTCTCTTGGCGGGATTGCTGGCAGGGCTTTTGGGCTTTATAATAGGCTTTATGCTTCACAACCCGATCCTGGCTTTCGTTACTTCGGCTATTGCTGGCTATCTCTTATATGTGGGGCTTTCGGGCTTTGATATTGATAGATCTATAGCTTTGGTGGCAGGAGTGATCTTGTTTATCGTGGGATTATTGATCCAGCTTAGGTGATGCTACAGATCTCCCACCTATATATGATCTAATATCCTCTAATAGCTCCCCAACTAGCAGGGGCTCTTCCCTCACGATCCATTTTCTATGTCGTGCCTCTCTAAGCTTCTCCACAATGACAGACCACTCGGCAAGATCCTCTACCTCGTAGATTACAAGGAACTCGTTATCATCGATACCATAGCTATAGGTGGTATAGGATCTTATCTTTTTGCCTGAGGAAAGGCTTCTCGCCATCGATGCGTGTTCAGCCATTATCTCGACCCTCTCTTTAAAGGGTAATAGATACCACTCAGGTGATTTCTTCATGGGGTATGCTATCAAATACCTCAGCGGTTCCTTCGAAGCCCTAATAATATTCTCCCTAAGATCCTGGTGATGGGCTAGATAGGGGGATGCTCTATATATTGTTAGGAATGTATGGATCTCCTCAACATATTGTCCGAAAGAGCTTCTCAAAAGGATCCTTAGCCTCGATATAGGGGATAGTGATTCCGATACAAGCCATACGATAAGATCTATACCTCCCCTGAGGGGTAGGTATGTCCTTGTTAAAAGAGATTCTCTAGATATTTCTCCCAAACCCCTTAACAGATCTTCAGCTATCTCACCCCTAGAGCTAGAGCTCCAGAAGTTGTTGAGAAACCTTAGAGAAGAGATCCACATATACATTCTAATCACACATAGCAAGAGGTGTGGGAAGATATATACTTAGTAAACGGAAAATGGCTACCCATAGTTACACAATCAATTGTAAGGAAAAGCTTCTACATACCAGCTTTGCAGTATATGTGATTCATAATAGCTAGGGCACAGGCTTTATAGTGTTGAATTAATGGGCTGTTGAGAGATAATGTGGGGAGGCTTTTGAGGATAAAGGCGGATCTACAGATCCATAGTGTGTGTAGCGACGGATCTATGGGGGGTGAGGAGATAGTTAGAAGAGCACTTATAAGGGGTTTGAGAGCTATAGCGGTCACAGATCATAATACATTCTCGGGGTACTGGCTTGCCGTGAGAGCTGTTGAGAGGATCGGTGCTAGCATAGTAGTGATCCCTGGTAACGAGGTTAAGACAAGCATGGGCGATCTAATAGTTCTCTGTGAAAAACCCTCAGACAGGGTTGAGAGAATGGTTGGGAGAAGTCCTGAGGAGGTTATAGAGGTCTCGAGAGAAGAGGGATGTATATCCTATGCTCCCCACCCATTCGATATAAGGAGGCTAGGGCTGGGGGAAAAGATCTATAGTTTAAAGCTAGACGCGATAGAGGTCTTCAACTCCCTCTCAGACCCCATATCAAATAGAAAAGCTAGAAAGGCTAGAGAGAGGCTAGGGCTTCCAGGCCTTTCGGACAGCGATGCCCATATACCTAGTTTCATCGGGGTTGCTCATAATATCATAGAGATAAGCGATCTAAAGGTGGAAAACATCCTGGAGAGCATTAGAAAAGGCATGGTAGAGCCTGTGGAGAGAAGGCCAGGGCCGGCTGCATATCTAGCCCATGTGCTTAGAACATGGCTCCGCGGTAAACCCTCGGGATGCTATATTGAGTCTGGACCAAACTCTGATCGTTAGTTTATGATTAATAGCCACAATTGTTGTGCTACCAATAGCTGGTGGATCAATGTGGTTTTGAGCGGATCGATTTATAGATGAGATCAGATCATCTAGGCTTTCATACGATTATATATCGCCTCAAGTCTCTTTCGAGATCTTTCCATGGTTTTGTTTCTTTCTTGTGTTATAGAGGTTAATTATAAGCACACCACCACTCGCTATAGACCCCGCTATGATCATGTTCATATCATTTATAATCCTTCCAACCGTGGATACAGCTGAAGGAGCTATCAAGGGGGTTATTTTAACAAGCTCTGAAAGTATGCTGCGACCCTTAACACGGATCTGGTTAACCAGAGAAGCAAAGATCTCGGCATATGGGGAGGAGCTCTTCTCAGCCCCACAGAGCTCTCTAACAATTCCTTCACTCTCCCTCACTATGATTACATCACTACTGAGATCCTCTATAAGGGCTTTAGCCTCACTATAACCCCTAGCCCTAAGCCTTATGATAAGCGGATTCCTACAAAGGATCTCGACCTTGCTCGCCTTTGATAGGATATGCCTAGCTATCTCTTCTCGCAGCTCTACAGATCCTCTTAAGATTGCTAGATAACCCTTACTAGGAGTAACTATGCTTGATAAGAGGAACAAGGAGAAAGACCCCATATATATTATAGGATAGGATGGATGATAGCACATAGCCCCAAGAAAAGAAAGATCCTAGGGTAGATAGCGAAATACCTGGGTATTTCACCCAATCAATGATCAGATATGTAGTATAAGATCCTCTAACAGTGAAAACCATATATAGGATTGGCTCACATAGCTATGCCTTGAGAGGAGATCTCTAGATCTACCCGTGTGGTTTGTTTGAATCTTCAGGTCTTGGCATCTGTAGATGTTGCATTACTCTCTCTATCACTGCTACTCCCTGTCTCCCCACTCTTCCCTGATTCGCTGTATAGTGCTTTTACCCTGTATTCCACATATTTATCTTCTGGTGAGAACCTGGCTGGGTGCGGAGATATTGTTTCTGCACCGCATATGGGGCATTTCTCTTTGAGCGTGTATCTCCCGCACTTAGGGCATTTTCTAATCCTATATTTCATCACGCTAGCCTCGATCTCTAGGATCTCTCGAAGGAGAACTCAATGCCGAGCTTCTTAGCCATATCCTTAGCATTCTCTATAGCTTCCGATAATACCCTTTCAAGGACCTTGTAATCCGTACCCTCGAGGGTTAGTCTATATCTAGGGGCTCCTAGGGTGTAGATCTCTATCTTTACATTACTCCCGGAGTATTTCTTCGAGACCTCATCGATCATA
>BEWT01000012.1:0-38353 GCA_003116855.1 Desulfurococcaceae archaeon AG1 | reverse complement strand
GTACCCTCGAGGGTTAGTCTATATCTAGGGGCTCCTAGGGTGTAGATCTCTATCTTTACATTACTCCCGGAGTATTTCTTCGAGACCTCATCGATCATGCCTCCCAAGAGATCCTTGATCCTCTTTATACCATCGGGGGCTCTGGACTTAGCCGTTATTATACCGGAGATAGATACCCTCTTGATCTCCACATGTCTTCTAGCCTCCTCCACAAGGATCTTCAGGATGTTCTCATCAATCCCCAGCCCTGCGGCTGCATCCTCCCCCCTTATCGCGAGCTCCTCTAACCCCCTCATGATCTCTCTATATCTATCCTCAAGCTTCCACCCAGCCTTCTCATAGATAGTCTCGACCCCTACGCCGAGTCTTTTTGCAACAACCTCTAGCACGTTATGGGCTTTCTGAGCCCTTTTCCAAAGGATCATTTTATCCCTTCTCTCCTCCTCGCTCACCTTCTTAGTTGATACATCGATCGCGGGGGGCTTCTTGGTCCTATCAACCCTTATCACCTTAGCCACAACTCTCTGACCCTCCCTCAACACCTCCTTAACATCTTTGAAATGCCTTGCAGTAATCTCGCTCCACGGTAGGAAGGCTCTGTAACCCCTATACTCGTCTAGGGTTACATAGGCACCGTAGTCAAAGATCTCCTTCACGGTTGCTATGACAAGCTCTCCAACATCTGGGATCTGTTTCCTCTTGAGTACCAGAAAAACCTCACCCCAGGATCTTTATAACCTCGCCGTTGATTATAGCCTTACCACCGGTGCTCCTAACAAGCTGGGTTCCACAGATAAAGCATCTCACAGGAAAAGTAGCGTGATCGAATATAACCTGCTCATTGCCACACTGGGGGCATCTCACCCTCACAAACCTGCTCCTAGGCTCTGGTATAAGGATCTTTCTCTTCTTCATCCACCAACCACCTCGACCAGCTCGACCTTCTTAAGCCTGAGACCCCTTCTATGGAGTATATAGCCGCACTTCTGGCACTTGAGCTTAAGCACTGTCTTCTTAGTAACCTTGGCGAATCTCTTCTGCTCAGGCTTCCTCTTAGAGCCATAGCCCTCCTGCTTAGCTAGATATCTCCTCTGCCCCTCCGAGAGAGTTCTCCTCTTACCATGCTTATAGATAGACACACTATGCTCTGTATGGCCCTTGCACCTCGGACAGTATGTAGTGATCACCTTGGGGACTTTCAGAAAAAGCCACCCATTAGGAGAATACCTATGGAGATATAAAAGCGATAAGAAGCATATATCTAGCATACCAATATATAGCTAGAAAGGCATGGATAGAAAGAAAGAGGTAGCATCGAGATTCACGGCAATAGTGGCAGAGAGGCTGGCAAGCAGAGTATATATCTACCTTTTTCGGCAGTGTTGCGAAGGGAAAAGCAGCTGAGGAGAGTGATATAGATATTCTAGTAATGCTAGACAGGGTTTAATGATAGATCAAGAACCATTCTTGCAGAAGCAGCACACCAGATATGGCTCTAATACAGAGAGCCTATAGAGTATATATCGATGGATCTCGAGGAATACCTATCAAAAAGAAGCGATAGCTCATATATCTACGAGGTTGAAAAAATGGGGAGGTTCTATATATGAACCAAAGCATCGTTAGAGAGAGCTCTAAAGCTAGCTAGACCGGCTAGAGAGTATTACAAGTATTCTGAAAGGATAGCAAAAACTGATCTATAGAGCAGCAACAGATCTTGGATATAATGCTGTGGAGCTATTGATAAAAGTCCTGATAATAATCTCAGGAAGGGATCTTCCGAGAACCCATGCGGGTTATATACATATTTTTGGAGAGATCTACGTGGCGAGCGAGATGATAGATAGAGATCATGGCAGAGCTGTATAGGGCCCTTGAGGGAAGGAATAAGGCTAGATATGATCCTGATTATGAGCCCACGGAGATCGATGTTAGGGAGATCTTGGAGCTATATAAAAGGATCGGGAATATAGCTGAAAAGATCCTCGGTATAGATCCTCTATAACCCGTCATCGCAAGACAGGTGTTATAAGAGTTAATAGGATCCCGGGGCATCGTGCTCAACGGATCTGTGTTCCGCGCGTTTGGCTAGGTAGTCTATGATGAAATAGATTGTCAGAAGGATCATTAATGCTAGCGAGAATACATATGCTATGAGGGGCATGTTTAGAGCAAGCGTTGGTGTTGATACAGAGCCCTGGAATATTATATAGCCAGCAGTTGTCGCATGTCCATGGTTCCTTGCAACATGATCGGCTATGAGGGATGCAACGCTCCTCAAGCCTAGAGATATGCCAGAGGCTATGACAGCAACCCCTGAGCCTCCTATGGCTATCAACACCCCCGAGCTTTGTTTTCGCCGGAGATACCCTGTTATTACTAGCACTGTCGTAGTTGGTATCGATATGATTACTGGTATTGCTAGGAAACTGAGGGACTCAAGGGCTGGGGATTCTATGTCGTGTCCGAAGATCTTTAGTTTATAGCTCATGATTCCCACATAACCCTCAGCATCTCCTGAGAAGATATAGAGGGGAAGGATCAGGTAGAGTGTTTGTGAGATAGCATATATTATTGCACATAAAGGTAAGAGGATCCAGACTATGGTTGATAGGAGGATTGATGTTTTTATAAGAACACCGCGACCTCTAGCTGGATGGTCTGCCATCCCTCATAACCTCCTTCTGCTCGATCAGGGTTTTACCATTAATTATATATTCGATCCTTATGTAGGCGTATCTATAAATACCTAGATCTAGCCTTACAGTCTCTTTAGGCTCTATACATCTTGAAGAGGAGCTCGTGTTCCAAGGACCTATGGTGTTTGCCCACAGGATCGTTATATTGGTGTCGAGGCAGAATGGGTTAGGGTTATGGATTGTAACAACCCCTTTGGTTATGTTAATCACCGGGCGTGCTGGCGATATATATACTGGGTATAGGTATGTTAGGAGAGAGGCGTTCTTTGAGAGGCTTATATTGAGCCCGACTTTGATCATGTTGACCCCATCGAGATTCATTTTCCTCAAAACCTCGCTCGGGATTTCGATCCATACTGAGTTGTCGGAGAAGTGAGAGGTGCAGTTGATAGAGGTGTTCATCGTTATTAAGGTGCAGCTATTAATAGACATGATCTCTAGATCGCTGAGGTTATATATAATAACAATAGATCCATTGTTATCATCAAAACCAATCCTAACAACCTCAGCACTTGGTACCGAGAATCCAACGAATAGCACAGGGCTTATAGGGCTTGTGAGTGCTAGGAGGAAAACCGAGACTGAGTAGAAGATCACGATGGTATAAGCTGTCACAGGCCCCCTAGGAGGTCTAGGGATCCTGAGCCTCCCCCTATGGATCTCTAGGACAGCGTAGAGGGCTAGTGATGATATTAAAAGAGGGATCCACACAAACCTGGGGATCACAAGTATAGCGACACCCCTAACCAAACCCGGGCTTATAGGAGGATCTGGGGCTGGGTTAGCATCACCCCTAGTTATAACCACATCGTTTCGAATCTCAACAACCCTGTGGATCACACAGTACATTGGGGTAGAACACCAGATCACAATATCACCAACACCGTAATCCTCCCTAGCAGCGACAACCATGTCGAGAGGCTGGAGAGCAGGGATCATAGAGCCCGAGGCAACAAGGGCTATAAATACAGGTAATCCTAAAAACCTCCCCAGGCTCAGAATAATTATAGCGAACAACCCTAGATAGGCTATCACCTGCAACCATTTCATAAAAACTACCCCACATGGATCTCTACAGGATAGATTGCTAAAACCCCGTTCTGGCCGGATAGCGAGGAGTATCTGAGATGGATATAGATATCGGCCGAAGCCCCAATAGAACTTGCACTGTAATCAAGCATTATATAGCTAACCCCCTGGAGTGGTAGCACAACCTCGCTGGTCTGCATAGATCCAGGGGGTATTGTTATTGGTGTGGAACACGTGCTAGGATTGCATAGATAGATAGATATGCTTGAGAAACCACTAGAACTATAGCTATGGAGCGTTAATATCCCGTAGTAATTCTTAGAATCAGTGTTACCGATATTAAGAATTCTCACATTAGACGCCTGTACACTTAGCTCGAAAACCTGGTTCCCTATTATCAAGGTAGACCCGTAAACAGCCTTAAGATTGCCATTGTTATCATAAACCTCTATCCTCCCCTGCTTCAGTATGGTGCTTTGATTCTTAGTATTGGGAAGCTCCTCGGCGGTATTAGTGACGTTCCAGAACCTGTTAAGAACAACCGGAGATCCTGTCGAGATCACGCTCTCAAGTAAGGTAGACCCGTTATAGAGGCTAACATTCCAACCACTCGGAACATTGTTAACAATTATCCTCAGAGGATCGGCGTTCTGAGTCACAACAAGCTCGTCAAATGATGTATAAATTGAACTCGGAGAGTGAATACTACCACTTATTGCGATAAAGAACCCCACACTATCTGGGTTTAATAAGGGAGGGTTAGTATCTTTGTAATATATACTTGCTATAAGGCTTCCACTTAGGGGTCTATAGAGATAGGCCCAAATCTCCTTAGTAGATGGGTTAAAGCTACATATAAGGAGATACCGACCCACACCTAGCCCTAGGTTTTGCGTTGAAATAAGCACATTTACAGAGGGCTGTGAAATCCTCTTAGATATAAATAAATTACCATTATATCCTATTCCACACCCATAGAAACGCCTAGTGTTGCTTTCTATATAGGCTATGCCATTAAACGCCGAGGGACTAAGACCACCAGGCCAGATATAAGCTGATACATTATAGAACCCGTTATAGTTAGTGTTAAGAATAGGGTTGTTATAGTAAGCACCGTTAAGCGCATTCCCAGTAGCAAGCGTTATAGCTCCCGCTAACGCGTTGCCAACCCACGCATTAGGAGTTTCATACCAACCAGGCGTGCCAGAACCTCTTGAGAATGTACTCCACCCTGGCGGTAAGCCCTGATCGAGCGTGCTATAGTAAACCACAGGGTTTGTTTGGAGCTGTATCGAGTAACTTAGAGAAACATATACATTTGCACTAGTTCTATTAGGCCCTAGGTTGACGCTCACACCAGGTGTTCCGGGGTCTTGAAATATTATTGGTGGCTCTGTGGGTTTCGTGGAAACCTGGGTTGGTGGGTATACGTATATAGATGCGTGAAGGCTAGATATGGGGAGGAGTGATAATACCAATATAATCAGGAGGAGTATGGAAAAAACATTTTTCATCAACCTAACCCCATTGTCTTTTCTCACCTACTCTATGGTGGTGTCTCCTGTGTTGGTGTGTAGATCAGGTTGAGCTTGGAGATCGTCTGGGATGGAGAGGTACCTTCTGGTATATATACATATATCTAGCTCTACCTTGCTGTTAGCATTAAGCGTGACGCTGTTGGGGTTAAGGCCTGTTTGGAGCAGGTCTACACAGAGCAATGCACCTGTAGGAGATGGCACGGGCCAGCCTGTAAGGCTTCTAGGAGCGTTTGACCCGTATACACAGAGCAACGCTATGCTTCCAGTGGGGAGGTTATTAAGCACATCCTGTACTTTGAAATATACATAATATGCCTTGTTATCTGAGTTGATCACTATGGATATGTTCTTGTAATATGTTGTCTGGTATGTTGGGTGGATAACCACTGCAAGACTCTCCTTATTAGGTCCCGGGTTGGCTGTTATAACATTGTTCGGTCCTAGATCGGGTTTTCCTGCGTTGCTTCCCTGTTCGAAGTATACTGGTGGGTTTACTGGTTGTAGTGTTATTTCGATTGGTGCGTATACGAAGACGTTTGCGTATGCTATTGATATCGCTAGGGCTATGGTTACTGCTATGGCCGCTATAAAAATATCCCGTCTATTAGGGGAGAGGCTGGTAAACTTCTTCACAAGCCTTCCCCATGGAGTATTAAGCAGAAAGTAATATATAAATTCTATGCCAATATATAGCTAGTTTAATTCATACTTATCCTTACCTTCATTAACTAGCGTATGATCCCTCTCTATTCTATTGTCCAGCTTCTAACCTTGAGCGTATTAGGATCCCTGTTCTAGGTTCTAGAGCTATCATACCGCGCCCGTAAGGATACTAGTAGATATCTGTGTTAAGACGCTGGGGGCTGCTCTGGATGGTGATGGGGACAACGTTTCAAGCCATTCGGGGATGATCTCACGGTAGATAGAAGCACCATGCCGTTAGGCCCGACCTAGCCCCTGCAGAGAGATGGAAGCCCATCGATGAGGCTGTGAATAAAATAAAATGACTGAATTAACATCTAGAGACATATGGACAAACAATTAGATACTGTTGTTTCTGAAAGACTATATGATCCTGATGTTGTGTTCCCTAGACAGGATTTTTTCGGCAAGCTTTTCATCTACTATGTGGAATTCCAATAGGTATGCCCATTCTACTCCTCTCTTTTCAAGGGCTTCTCTAATCCTGGTTGTGGTTATAGCTATATCTCTAGCCCTTGTGGGAGGATCTGGGCATGCTATGAGCACATCTATATCGCTCCTAGCCGTTAACCTATCCTCTGCTGCTCCTCCCACTATGTAGGCTTTACAGCCAGGCATTGTCTCCTTAATAACGATCCCCAGTATATCGATATAATCCCTCCATTTCATAAGAAGTCCAAGTCTTCCAGCAGGGCCAAAGCCTCCGGAGCTCTTAACCTTTGCTCTCACCTCCTCGAGGAGTTTGGCAAGCTTCTCAGCAAAGTCTAGAGAGGCCTTAGCATCCTCTCTAGCATAGCTTACCCCCGCACTATATCTCGCCTCTATATAGCTTGTGTCTATAAGATCTATCAAAACCCTGTTATCCCTAACAAGATCCGAGAGTCTCGATACGAGATCATTATGACCAGCCTTAGCCAGCTCCCTTCTAAGGATAGATAGATGTTCCAAAACACCGTGGGCCCTGGTTTCAACACCGAATAGCTCTAGAAGAACTGCCTTGAGATAGAGCTGCAAAGCCTGCTCAACATCATAGCATGCTAAATCATAATCGCCCCAGTCAATCCTAAGTGCTGCTGAGCGGAGGAAACTCCCAGCCCTCCTAAGCATCTCTCTAACAGCTTCTCCGCTCAACCCGCCCTGTAACAAGATCCTGTGGGAAATAATTAATATGAACCCTAACCGGCTCCGCAAAGCTATTGTGTTGATTTTTGTGGTTTAATGTGTCCCGGTCTCTGTATCTATGCTTATGATCCTTGCTATTCTTTGATCCTCTCTGGCGTATCTCTCGAGGATCTCTCTCAGCACTTCTTCAGCGTTTCTCTCGCCCCTCTCTATGGCTTCTACCTGCTCCATTAGTCTCTTCGTATGCTCCTCACTAGCTATGCTTGGGTGTCTCTGCCTAATATAGTCTATGATCGTTATGCCCAGCTTGGTTGGGATTAGATATCCCCTCTTGCTCTCGATCACATAGCCGTGTCTCTTATTACTCTCGATAGCCTTTGCATAGGTGCTTGGTCTTCCGACGCCTTTTTCCTTCATGATCTTGACAAGCTCTCCCCCGGTGATCAGCTTTACCAAAGATCCCTTTGAGATCTTTGCCGACGATACAGCTATATATTCTCCAGAAGATCTCTTGAGAAGATCTTCGGGGAGTTTTCTAACAACCTGGTATATCTGGTTAAAACCCCTGGTCTCGGAGCATAGACCCTCTATGGAGAAGCTCTTCCCACCAACCTCGAGGGATGCTACACAGATCTCGGCTTCGGTCTCGCTCATCTGGCTCGCTATGAATCTCCTGAATATGAGGTCATAAACCCTGGTATGGATCCATGATAGATCTCCCCACGGGATCTCGCCCTCGAGATAGGCTCTCTCAAGATCCTCGAGATCCATTGGCTGTGTAGGTCTAATAGCCTCGTGGGCTCCCCCGTCTCCCCAAGATCTAGGGTTGAAGAGATCTGATAGATCTTTTTTAGAGAGATACTCCCTAGCAATCTCAAAACCCCTCTGGGAGATTCTCGTAGAATCAGTCCTATGATATGTTATCAAACCCATCTCGAAAAGATCCTGAGCAGTCCTCATAATAAGAGATGCTGGTAGACCAAGCTTTGCTGAGGCATCATAGATAAGGCTATCAGTAACATATGGGGGAGGAGGTCTCAGGATCCTCTTCTCCCTAGCCAGACCAACAATCCTCACGCCAGTGTTTAGAGCGCTTTTCAGAGCGGCCTCTGCATCTTCCCTCCTCTCGAAGAAAACCTGCACCTTGTATCCAGAGAGTTCTAGGAGTAGCTTGTAACCCATGGATGATCTGTACTGATTATACCTCTCAACAACCCAGCTGAGCGCGGGGGTCTCAACCCTGCCTGCCCCAAGCCATCTCATGGAGAACCTCTCCTGAAGCTCTTGGCTGATTGAGAAGCCCGTAACTCTATCATCGATTCTCCTGACGATCTGTGCGTTAACCATACTCCTAGAAATCGTTCTCGGCGAGGTGATCGCTTGTAACACGGCCCCCCTTGTTATCTCGTGGAACTCGGCCCTAAGGATCCTTTTTGAATATGGCTTGAGCGTGAGATAGAGATCCCAGGCTATCTTCTCACCCTCCATATCGGGGTCTGTTGCTATGAGGATCTCGTCGTACTCGCTTGAAACCCTTCTAAGGATCTTTAGAAGATCCTCCGAGCTCTTAATCCTAGTGCTTCCACACCTTCTACAAACCTCAACAGGATCTGTATACTGTGTTCCGCAGGATTGGCATCTCCTGATAAAACCATACCTCGGGATCAGGATCCCTGCTTCTGGGATCAATCCATAGATGCCGCCCTCTGTTGATAGGTCGAAAACATGGCCCATGGTTGCTATAACGCTCACCATATAGAGAGAATCATCCCTTCTGAAGGAGAACTCATAGAGGTTGTAGGGGCCTATAAGCCTCCTAGACCTGGATCCGAAGAGCCTAGCTATAGTCCTAGCCTTGGTGGGGGACTCGACTATCATTAACACGCTCTTAGCAGAGAGGGGCTGCCCAGACATGGATCCCGGGTTTCTGCTCCTCTCCTGTTCCCTCCTAATCCCCTTGAGATCCAGCTCTCTATATTCTCTGAAAACAAGCTCGGGGATATATCTCTTTAGCCTCTTATAGAGGAGGGAGAGGAGCTCGAGGCTCTCGGGGATCACGATCGATAAGCCGAGCGTCATACCCCCGCTGAATAGTCTTGACGTCCTCCCACTAGCTTGTATATAGGTCATGGCATCAGGGATCACTGCTACTGGTTCACTATTACCAGGGCACATTATTAGCGATCCTCCAAGCTCGATCCCGTCTCTACACCTCTGCCTAGCGATTGGGATTGCACTGCTTATCCAGCCCTTAATGAGATCTATGGTTTCTCTGAGAGACTCGCCAGCCTCGGCATAGCCCTTTAGGATCTTCTTAATAACCGGTGGGAGTGTTGGTGGGAGTCTCCTGAGGAGCCTATAGATCTCTCTATAGGTGTCCTGGGAGTCGGTGCTTTTATAGAATAGTGCTAGGTTTCTGAGATCTGCTAGATAGCTTTTCAGAGGTATAACGTGCTTGGGGATCCCTATAAAAACAGCATTCCTTATCCTCAGAGGCTCGTCTAAGCCCCTGACAAGGGATCCGTAGAAGCTAGCTTTTCCAGCTATGAAGTCCAGCTCTCCTTCCAGGAATTTTCTAAGACTCCTACCTCCCGGCTTGTAGATCCCTATCCTTAGGTTTCTCTGCGACAGATTGTTAATGATCTCCGAGATCTTTTCGTCGTCATAGCCCCTGGAGAAATAGATAATCGTACCGGATCCCAGGGTTTTGAGAAGATCTTCTAGGGAGTCTATATCATCCCCTCCAGGCTGTGTGTATGCATCGATAATGTTTCTCATATACTCAAGAATACCGCCGACCTCGAAGCCCAGGATCTCCCTCAGGATCTTTGATCTAAGACCCCAGCTCTTCCCAGTAGCTGTTGAAACCACGAGCTGTCCGAGCCTTTTCCTAGAGAGGGATAGGGCTAGCTCTGCCTTTAGAACCTCTATCTCTTCCCTGCTTTTTTCAAGCTCCCCCGGGTCTTTCGAGGCTCTTGCCAGGGCTATCTCGTATTTCTTTGAGGCTATTTTGAGTGCAAGTTCTATCTCCTCTCTAGACACTCCTACTAGGCTGAGGATCCCCTCTAGGTTTCTCGAGCTCTTTATAAGCGAGTCCAGATCGTCTGCAACCACTATATCGAACCTCCTCTCCGAGAGGATCCCAGAGATCTTTGTAAACATGCTCGACGTTGTTGCGAGCAAGTCATATTCTCCGGCTCTTATTACATCTAAAGCCTTCTCCCTCAGATCTTTCTTAGCCGAGGAGTCGTAATAGGCTATCCTAACCCTCGCACTAGATCTAGAGGCCATGCTGGAGATCCTATCAACACTCTGTCTAAGAAGCTCCCTCGTGGGGACTACAAGGTAGACAGAATACCCTTTCGAGGCCATGTAGAGCGAGTAAGCCTGGACAAGTGTGGACTTACCACTCCCCGTTGGTGCGGTGAGAACAAGGCTTGATCCTTTGAGGAGTCTTCTAGCCCATGCTCTCTGTATAGACCACATGCTATGCCCAACAACCCTCTCGAAAAAAGACGAAAACGCCTTGAGATCTTCTTCCTGCGATATTATAGAGCCATAGTCACCCCCTCTACCGGTGATGCTTAGTATAGCCCTAGCCCTCTCAAACGGATCCTCGATTATATCGAGACCAGGGCTTATAATACCTAAACACGACCTGCAGGGAAGACCCATGGAGAGCCTATGGGAGTCTATATCACCTCCACAGGATGGGCAGAGGGCTTCATAGACAGCCAGCACCTATCCAAACCCATATAGGCTATTCAACATGGCTCATGGTATAAAACCTTATTGCCTAAACCAAATCCTCCGTGTCTCCTAAGCCTTTCTGCCAATTGGTAGTATTATAGGTATCCCGAAGACCCCTTGATCCCCTAGATTGAGGAAGATATAAGTGTTTCTTGGAGCTAGATATACGGTGTGATCACTACATTGAGAACAATCTATAGAAGCCTGATCCTCTCGATCCTCGTAGCATTCTCAATACTGCTTCCCACAGCTCTAGGGCAGATCTCTCTAGAGCCGTCTGGAGAGTATCTAGAAGCCCTTGCAATCGTTACACGTGTTATCGATGGCGATACCTTTGATGCTAAGGTTATTGCGATCTACAAGGATAGATACTCCAACATGAACGGATCTATCATTAGGGTGAGGCTTGCCGACATAAATGCTCCCGAGCTTGGAACCCCTGAGGGTGATTCCTCCCGCTCGGCACTCAAGAACCTCTTGGAGGGTAGGGAGGTTTATCTAGATATAGATGATCTCTATGTATATGATAGATATGGTAGAGTTGTTGCTATAACCTACCTTCAGATCAACTCAACACATCTCCTCAACATAAACCTATGGCTCGTTACAAATGGATATGCATCGATCATAGACTATCCCAACGAGTTTAAACCACATCTATGGAGCCTCTACATAGCCTATATAACACAGAGCAAAGAGAGCGCGGTGATCAGCGATACCAGGCCTCGAAGTCTTGGTGGAGAGATATATCTCGTCATGTTGATAGCAATCTTAGGAATCCTCGTAGCAATCCTCCTCTACATAAGGCTCAGGGGCAGATAACCAGGTATTTTTGATCCTAACCTCAACCCTCGGCTTCATCAATCTTAGAGCCCCTCTTATCAAAAACCCTATCGCTATTTTTCACCTCTTTAGGTGAACCCTTACCTGCAGCTATCCCTTAGATCCTTTCTGGCTTACTGCTGCTTAGATCTCTATGAAACGCTGCAGAGTTTAGTTTGTGGGGCGGAGCATTAGTATAAAGGTTTGGTAGAGATTATACTTGGTGACCGTATGGATCTTGGTTTGAAGGGTAAGAGGGTTATTGTTACAGCCTCGACTAAGGGGATAGGGTTTGGTGTTGCGAGAGTCTTTGCTGAGGAGGGGGCTAGGGTTGTGGTTACATCTAGGTCTAAGGAGAACGTGGATCTTGCTGTTAAGAGGTTGAAGGAGATCTCAGGCTCAGAGGTTCTCGGCATAGAGGCTGATCTTAGGGTTAGGAGCGATGTCGAGAAGCTTGTGAGAGAGGTTCTGAACACATTTGGTGGTGTGGATATCCTTGTATATAACACAGGACCCCCTAAGCTGGGGACGTTCATGGAGCTCAGCTTCGAGGACTGGGAAGAGGCTGTAAGGCTTCTTCTTCTCAACGCAGTGTGGCTAACGAAACTAGTAGTTCCGGGGATGATTGAGAGAAGGTGGGGGAGGCTTATATATATAACCTCGAGCACGCTTAGACAGATCATCCCAACCATAGTGCTTTCCAATACTGTGAGGCTAAGCATAGCAGGGCTCGTGAAATCACTAGCCCACGAGCTGGGCGGGATGGGTATAACAGCCAACGGGATCATGCAGGGCCATATAAAGACAGAGAGGACTATGAGGATAGCCGAGGATCTAGCCTCGAGAAACAAGATCACTGTTGACGAGGCTCTCAAAAACCTAGCTAAAGACATCCCAGTAGGGAGACTAGGCTTGCCTGAGGAGATAGGCTATCTAGCAGCATTTCTAGCAAGCGATAAAGCATCATACATAAACGGGGCAATGATCCTGATCGACGGGGGCTATGTGAAGGCAGTATTGTAGTATAGAGATCTATAAGCATAATTGTTTGTCCCTAGATATCGGTTATTCCTCTCCACACGCTAGAGGCTTTCACGGCTTCATAGGATTCTCGATCCTTGTTATTATAAACCATTCCTTAAATGCCCCATCGATCACGAATGGATCTAAATGGAATCATATTTAAACGAGTGATAGTAGATAGTAAAGCTGATCTACTATGTGATCGAGCGAGGCGTACAAGGAACCCGTGTTGGTTGCTCCTCTATACTCTGGCTTGCGATAACACATACTCAGCTATAATGTTAGCTATATCTACACCAGTAACCCTAGCTACGTTTTTAAACTCCGGAACCGGGTTTGCTTCATTCACTATATAGCCTCTCTCAGGATCCTCGAATATATCTATCCCAGCCACCTCCAGCCCGAGGGCTTTAGCAGCCTTTATTGCTAGATCTTCTAGCTCTGGGTCTTTTGGTACTGGCTTGGCTTCTGCTCCTCTAGCTGTGTTTGTTATCCAGTGTGTCTTATTGATCCTGTAGATCGAGATCACTTGATCCCCGATCACCGTTGCCCTTATATCCCTCCAGGGTTTCTTTACATACTCCTGCACGATCCCGTAAAGAGCTTGAGGGCCTAGGGACTCTCTATGGGCTATTAGTGCGCTAAGCTCTCCAGGGTCTCTTGCCATTGAGACAAGCCTGCCCCAGCTTCCTTGGGAGGGTTTATAGACCACCGGGTAGCCTAGATCCTCGGCACTCTTTTCGATAGAGCTTGGTCCGAAGGATGCATAGCTCTTTGGGATCGGGATCCCGGATCTTGCTAGTATCGAGAGACACCAGATCTTGCTCTGCGAGACGGCTATTGAGAGGGAGTTGTTAATAACCCTTACTCCTGATCCCTCTAGGGCTATTGTCGATTCTAGGGCTGCTATCCTGCTCACACTCCTTTGAATAGCTATCGAAGGGTCATCATGGATCTTACCCCCTATCTTTATAGGCTCTTTACTAACATCCATAAGCCTATAGCTAGCTCCCAGCCTTTCAAGAGCCCTTGCTATCTGCTCCTCCTCCCACCTTGCGACTGTGTGGTAGACGACCAGGATCAACTCTAAACCCTAACCCATACTCTCTATCCATGATGCTCCGTGAACTATCAAGCGAGGAGTCGTTTCCATATATGGTGCTGGGATGAGGGCTATGGTTTTCAAAGGATTGATAGCACCTCTAAAGGATATGTAAGAAGCAAACCTACTCTCCCCAATCCTCCCCGACGCCTTGGAATGGTTTGAGTCTTATAGATCCTCCATCGAGGACCACGATCTCTATTGTTGCACCACAATCATGATCCACAAGCTCTCCTGAGACAGGATCGCTCGGGATCTCGATCGGTCTTCCACATACGGGGCATCTATGCTCCATGGAACCACCATATAGAGCTTGGCGGTGCGCACTATATAAAAACACACCCATAAACAAGGACTACTCATTATTGTTTTTTGCTTTGTTTGTTCTTTAGATAAACATTGCTCGGTAAGGATCGTTCGTTATTAGAACATATATCGTCTATCGATATAATACGTGGGTGTCCAGAATCTCTATCGATGACACGGATCAGAAGATACTCTCTATACTCAAGAAAGATGGTAGGGCATCGTATAGAGAGATAGCAAGATCTGTAGGGCTTAGCGAGACGGCTGTGAGAAAGAGGATCTCTAACATGATTAGGAAGGGTATTATAAGGAGATTCAGTGTTGAGTATGTATTAAGCGATGAGGCTAGAGCCCTTGTTCTTGTAAAAACCACTCCCCCTACAAAGACGCCTGAGATTGCTGAGAGGATAAAGAGTATTGAGGGTGTTGAGGCTGTTTATGAGGTTACTGGCGAGCACGATATAGCTGTGCTTGTGAGGGGTGTTGGTATTGGTTTTATAAATAGATGTATAGATGCGATAAGATCTATAGAGGGTGTTGTCTCAACATACACCATGATCATATTAAGGGCGCATATATAGCGGGTCTCTCTCATGCCTGCCATAGCTAGTCTCAAAGAGATCCTGGAGGATATCTATGTAGAGCCTGGAGAGGATGCTAGGAGGCTTGCTAGGAGGTATGGTTATTTAGAATATATGGTTGAGAGATACATAAGAATCCTTGGCAGCTCTGCGGAAGATCTTCTTGAGGCAATGGAGGATCAATCGATCCTCAAGCCCGTGGCTAGGTGCAATAACCTTAGGATTGATTGCAAGAGGCTGGAAGAGAGGCTCAGAAGCCTTGGGTTCGAGGTTAGGAGGCTCGAATGGTCACGAGAGGCTATAGAGATCCTGAGAACCCCTGGGAGCCCGACCCTCGGTTCTACCCATGAGTATCTCAAGGGTTATTATTACCTCCACAGAGACTCCTCGCCCCTCATACCACCGCTTAACATGGATCTAGGTGTTGGTGATTCCGTGCTTGACACCTGCGCAGCCCCAGGTGGTAAGGCGACATATATAGCCCAGCTTATTGGGGATAGGGGGCTTGTAGTTGCTAATGATATCTCGCTTGATAGGATAAGATCTCTTGTGTCAAATATAGCGAGGATGGGTTTTAAAAGCATAGCCGTAACTAGGGGCGATGCCAGGAGGATCAAGGATGTTGTTGGAAGGAAATTCACAAGGATCCTTGTCGATGCTCCCTGCAGTGCTGAGGGCTATATAATGATAGATCCTGGTAGGAAGAGGAGAACCGATCAGAAGAGCCTTGCAGCACTTGTTAGGAGGCAGATAGAGATCCTAGCATCGGCTATAGAGATCCTAGAGCCTGGAGGGGTTCTGGTTTACTCCACATGCAGCATAGCTCCTGAGGAGAATGAGTATGTTGTGAGCAGGGTTCTCGAGATATATGGCGACGAGATCTTTTTAAGAGAACCGAGTCTCTCGATCTGGTCAAGAGGTATAGGGGATCTCTGGATCAAGAGGATCTCTCCAGAGGTTAGGAGGTGCATAAGAACATGGCCCCATATCCATAGGACAGGGGGATCTTTCGTATGCGTGATAGGGAAGAGATAAAGAGATATAAGGAAAAGCTTCTAGGGATCCTCTCAAGAGCCTATAAAAGAACCGAGATTATTAAGTGCATCCCACAAAGGCTCGAGATCACATGCAATCTATATCCAGGGATATGTATAGTTACAGTTATAGAGAGTGAGATCGATCTCAAATATATATATGCAGGATCCCCGGTTGGAATTATAATCAATAGCGAGATCTACCCATACCCAGACTTACTGCAAGAGATATATAGATGCACCGGTGATATAAGGTCCGCTGTAGAGGCAGGACCCCAGGGTGTTAAAGCCTACCTATACGGAAACGATCTTCTAGTGGCTAGTGTCGAGAAGATCTATAGGCCCTTTAGAAGGGGAGACATAGTGGGGATCATAGATCCGAGTGATAAGCGAGTCATAGGGGTTGGGAGAGCCCTACTAGATCCTAGAGAGATTCTCAGAGCTAAAGCTATGGGTAGAGATACCGAGGCTGCTGTAGAGAATATATTCGACCTAGGCTGGTTCCTCAGAGTATTGAAACCAGTCGCCGAGGAGTATTAAGATTTGGAATAGAGCTTAGCTATAGCTATGAGGATATAGCTATACAGGTCTCTGTGGGGTTACAACGGCCTTCATAGGGCCGCTTGGTCCTGGTATTGTTAGGAGCTTGATCTTGGCTATCTCTACCTTCCTGATGGGATATATCTTTTTAGCCTCCTGTAATATCTGGCTCTGTATCTCTCCTAGCGAGGCTTTTATAAACTCGTCCAGCGTTTTCTCCGAGGCTGCTTTGGATAGTATTTCGAACATTATCTTTCGAATAGCTTTTTTCTGGGATGTCTTGCACCTATATGTTGTAAAGGCGGCTGTTGTCACCCTTATCCCGTAGCCATCCTTGGTGGTTAGGTTGATTATCCCAGCCACCTTGCTGCTCTTCCTCCTTGTAAGGCTTCTAAGGTAGTCTCTAGCAAGCTCCATGAGCTTGAACCTGGTTATCGCTCTATCGCCCTCTACTCCTATTATTTGGAATTTGAATCTGATGTGGAGCTGTGATATATCTCCGGTGAGCTCGTACATCGTTACCTCAACAGTTCTCCCAATGATCTTCCAGTCCTCGTCTGCAGGTATGGAGCCTATCTCAACCTCACCGAAAAGAGGGGGTGCTGTGACCCTATACCACTTCTTGTACTTCCACTTCTCCCTCCCAGGGATCCTTGCTCTTGACAAGAGAGGCACCAGCTACTCCATATATTGCAAGGGGATTTAAAAGCCGCAGCAAACATGGATCTCTCTATATTAAGCTATCAATAATGTTCATGTGTGGTGGGCTAGATAGAGCTGGTTACAGGCTTGATCGAGACGATCCTGAAGGCTATCTTCATATACTTCCCCGCAATGGCCTCCAACGGGGCTCCTGTGTTTGTTAAGAGGGGAAAACCAATAGATCTTGGTAGGGTGTTCATAGATGGTAAGAGAATCCTGGGTGATGGGAAAACCTTCGAAGGACTAGCAGTAGGCATGATCTTTGGAACGGGGGTGGGTGCTATCTATTCAGCAGCCCTTGATAATCCATATTTCGTACCATATGCAGCAGCATCATCCCTAGGAGCTCTTCTAGGCGATATAGTAGGAGCCTTTATAAAGAGAAGACTAGGGATCCCTAGGGGAGCCCCAGCACCCCTTCTAGACCAGCTATCATTCTTCATCTTCGCAAACATCTTGATAAAAACCCTATCTCTAGACACCATGGTTGGTTACCAAATAGACCTCGCGATCTTCGTAGCAGGAGCCATTATAGTGCTTATCCTCCACATAGCAACAAACTGGGGAGCCTACAAGCTAGGGTTAAAAAACGTACCCTACTAGAGACCCTGGACTGTGTGGCTTTGATAAGCCACAGCATATTCTCCTAGTTGGCGGAGAACCTTCGGATTCTCAGCATCATCTACATCTAATATGCTTGAAACGATAGTCTAGATCATTGAAAAATATATTAATTTCAGAAACACTGATTCCTTAGACTCGTAGGTGGGAACTTGAACCTGGGTCTATATCTAGAATATATTATACCGCTAAACCCCTTATCCGAGGCTCTCTACGCCTTTATCCTGTTTCTCTACGTCCTTTTGGTTGTTCTCGGGACCAAGTATCTCTATGGGATTTTTATTAACAGGGGTTTTCCCCACAATGTTGCTGTTTATTTTAATAGAAAGGTGATACATATCCTCGCCGGCGGGGTTGTAGCCCTCCTAGTCCCTGTGCTTTTCACATCGCCCACAATACCACTGATCCTAGCCCTGATCCTCGCCCTTATAAACTGGATACCCCATAGGACTGGAAAGCTTATGCACTGGTACCAGGTTAAGGATAACATGTACGAGGTTAACTTCTGCATCGCCTGGGGTGCGGTGCTAACAGCCTCATGGATATTCATGGCAACACCGCTCTATGGCTTGATACCGATACTCTTCATGTCGTTCGGAGACGCTGCCACAGGTATTGTGAGGAACGCTATGTTTAAGAAGAGAACTAAATCATGGTGGGGTAATCTAGCCATGTTCCTTGTCTGCGCACCTCTAGCCTACTACTACATAGGATTCCCAGGAGTATTCATAGCAGCCCTAGCATCGATAATCGAGCATTACGAGAAGAACCCGATAGACGATAACATACTGATCACCTTATCAACATTCGTCCTACTTCTAGCACTCTCATACACAGGGATCATATCATTCTAGCAAACCACAACTGATCTTCAGTGTTTCCTAACATGAGCGGGTATACTGGTAAGAACTATTGTCTCTATGCTAAGCTCAACAGATCAAATCATATCTTTTTCATTACATTATGGAGCGAGAACTGGCTAATTTGGAGGTCTGAATTATTAGGGAGGATTTCTGTTACGTTTAGAATAGGCTTGTGGTTGTTTGCGGGTTTTTGCAATTTGGGTTGTCATTGTTCTATGTTTGATGTAGAATGATATTAGTTTTTCAGCATAATATATCTGGAGTACTATGGCCCAGGCCCTATCTAACGGGCCTGAGGTGGTATTGACAGCCGATAGGGGTTCTTTCACCGATTACGGGGGCTCCAGT
Organism: Desulfurococcaceae archaeon AG1; assembly: GCA_003116855.1. Taxonomy (GTDB): domain Archaea; phylum Thermoproteota; class Thermoprotei_A; order Sulfolobales; family AG1; genus AG1. Next base: position 19,571 of record BEWT01000012.1, on the reverse strand, counting down.
GTCCTGGGATATGTTGCATGCATGCCTGCTAGGCTTGTACCAAGGATATTTATGGATAGGTTCTTCACACCAAGGATTAAGGCGGATAGGCTTGGAAGGGCCTTGATAGCTCCCTACGCGCTCAGAAAGCTCGAGGCTCTCTTAATAAAGCATGGGTTTAGCACATGGGTAGTACCTCCTGAGAGGCTTAGGGATGCTGTGAAGCGAGGAGCCAGAGTGATCGGGATCTCTGTCCACGACCCCTTGGGTTTAGACCCTGTTAGCTTCAAGCTATCAATGATCTTTGGAGGCGGCGAGACATGGACGGCAAGGTTTTTCAGAGAGCTTAGCAAGGAGATCGAGCATCTCAAGAAGAGATACAGCTTCAGGGTTATCATTGGAGGCCCGGGCGCCTGGGAGCTGGTTAACAGTAGACCTAGCTATGCAGATGTGATCTTCATAGGAGAGGCTGAGAGAGATCTACCAGCTGTGGTGAAAAAACTAATCGTTGGTGAAGAAGTGCCTCCAATAGTTAAGGGTAGAGATCCGGCTGTTGAAGAGATACCAGCTATAGTGAACCCGGCAAGGCTTGGCGAGGTCCAGATCACCAGGGGGTGCCCGAGAGGCTGTTGGTTCTGCTCAATAACCCCCGAGACCTTCAGATCCATGCCACTAGAGATCATAAAGGAGGAGGTTAGGGTCAACATGAGGGCTGGTATCGAGAGGGTTGAGGCAATAACAGACGATATCCTCCTCTACGGATCCCAGAAGCTGAGGGTTAATCACGATGCTATAGTAAGGCTATACACAGAGATCATGGCAATGGGTGTTGACGGGCTCTGGTTCCCCCACATCTCAGCACCTGCTGTTAGAGAGTCTCCAAAGACTGTCAAGGCTATGGCGGAGATTGGTAGGTATGATGAGAGGAGGGCTGTAGCACCTGTTGTGGGGCTTGAGAGTGGGAGCCTGAAGATCCTGTATAGATATATGAGGGCTAAGGCTTTCCCGTGGAGGCCTGAGGATTGGTGGGATATAATAATAGATGCTACAGCTATAATGAATGATAACTACATATACCCATGCTACACCATGACAATAGGCTATCCCGAAGAGACTGAGGAGGATGTGGATGATAGTATTGAGCTTGTGCAGAGAATAATTGATCATGGATATATAGCCTGGATCTTCCCCTTACCCGTGATACCTATGGGGACATCGAGGATCAAGGATAACCCATTCCCGGTAATGGAGAGGCTTCCAAGGAACTACTGGGATCTCTTATACATATCGTGGAGATATAATCTGGAGATAACCAGGAAGCTGATACCAAACCTAACCGGTGGGATAAAGAACAGGCTTGTGAGGAGCATTGTGGCTCACATGATAGACAGGATCTTTAGTAATATTGAGTGGATCTTTAGAGGGTTGAAGGAGACCAAGGGATCTATAGCCCATACATTCTCAAAGATAGATCTTGATAATATAGTGGGGCTGCTGAGATCCATATACTGGCTAGTAAGGCTATCCTTCAACAGACTTTAGAGATCTATCACTAGTAGTGCTGGGCATAGCTATAGATCCTATCCTTGCAATGATATCCATAACCTCGCTAGAAGCCAGGGATTTATCCTCAAGGGCTAGGGCTAGTATCTTTCTAGCCAGCCTTCTATAGTTTCTGGATAACGCCTCATCAAGGATCTCTCTAACCGTGATCACTCTCTCACCCCTGATCTCATTGATCGTGTCGGCTATCGCGGAGAAGGCTTTCTCGTCGAGGAGCCCGTGCTCTAGGGCTTCTACAAGATCTCTATAGATCCTGCCGATAGCTTTAACCCTCTCCCCCAGATCCTCGGGGACTAGTTTGGATATCTCTTCACATAGATCCTCGGAGCATAGTATGGAGGCTGATTTCGCATCTCTAAGGTGCTTCACCATCATTGCATCGTAGTAGTATTGCGAGGGGATCTCAAGTATAACTGGATCTCCTCTATCGTTTTTTAGCCATGCTATCAGGGATCTTGTTGCTATCGAGCCCCTGATCTCGCTGTATAGATCTTCTAGGGTTTTAGCGATCCTCTCGGGAGGGGTTAGGCTCCATCCTATCCTCTCCCCAGCCTCGGTCCCTGTTACTAGGACCCCATCGCTCCTCCTAGCTGCTACTAGGTAGAGCTTATACTCCTTAGGATCTGGTGCTATTGGGTATGGTGGAGAGGTTATAGCAGGCTCCGGTCCTAGCAATACAAATATGAAGGACCATCCCTCCAGACCTCCTAGCCTTGCATAGAGGTTCTCTCTAGATGCTATCTCATCGGCTAGAGATACTATTGGGTTGCTTATCTCGCCATACCTATCTATGTTTAGAACGCCTCGTGAGAAGTACATGTTGTGGAGCACATACTTGGTCGAGAAGATCCATCTCCCGAGGATCTTATCGTAATAGGCGTTAACCTGCCACCCATCGATCCTTTCAGATACATAGTAAGGGATCGTAGAGCCCGGTATATGTTCCGCAGCAACCGGGTAGTCGAGAGCCTTTGGCAGAGGGTTACACATAACCTCTAGCGGTTCGTCTCCCCTGAACATTATGATCGTGCCTGTAGCGTATAGAGAGGCTGGGAAGGCTTTGAAAGCCCTCTTCCTATTCCACGAGTATATGCAAACCCTATACTCAGAGCCTGTTTCTGAGCATCTCTTCTCAATAAACCTTGAGAACACATCTGAATATCTAGCCCTCAGAGCCTCAACCCTCTTAACAGGTGTTCCTAGGAGCTCGCCAGCCCTTCTGATCTCTGTCTCCTCCACGCTCTGCCCGCTCTCGATAAGCCACACGATCCTCTCGACAACGAAGATCGGGTTTTCTAAAGAGCTTCCAGGGATTCTAGTACCCTCCCCCTCCATGGTTCTCAACCTCCCTGAGGATCTCTAGCAGGGTTTTTTGAGGAGGCTCCATACTAGCTATGATCTCTCTGGCCTTGGCGGTAAATAGCTCTATATTGCTCCCGGCATTATCTATAATACCCATGATCTCTTCTATACTTGATGCTCTCTTTATAGGGAGGCCCAGGGATGAGAGGCATCTATCTACCGAGAGCTCTAGGGGGAAGAGGGTTACTCCCGGGACTCCGTAGAGTGCTGCTTCTCTAGCAATAGTCCCTCCCCCTGTTATGACTGCTAAGGCGTGTTTGGCTAGGGCTGGGCCTATGGCTTTCTCAACAGGTGGTATTACTACCCTCTCCCTCTCTATATGGTTTCTAAGCCTCTCCTCCATATATGCCCTCTGATCCCCATATCTAGGTAGGATCACGACCTTATACCCCCTCTTAATGAGATCCTCAGAGATCCTTATCCACAGATCCCATTTATCCCCCCATACGTAGTAAGAGGCCTTGGTCTCTTCAGGCCTTATAACAACATACTCTCTTTCAGAAAGGCCTAGGGATCTTATGTGCCTCTGATCCTGGATCTCCTCTAGATATAGGATCCAGCTGAGCTCGTCAACACCGCGGTAGCTATAAAGCCTTGTGTGGGGTAATAGGTATTGCTTCCACTCAGCACTATCTATACACCAGCTATGGATTAGAAAGGATGCCAGGGGTACTGTGAGTCTGTGGGCATGGATAGAGTGAGGAGTATCGGATAGAATTGCCAGGGGTTTCCCCAACCCATAGACTATCCTAGCCTCCACAGGGTTTGGGTAAGAGATCCCGGCTATAAGGTCGCTAACCCTCTTTGAGAGTATTTCCAAGAGAAGCCCCATCCTCGAAACCTCCTCCCTAAGCTTTTCATAGGCATCCCCGCCATAGCCTCCTACGAGTGGAACCTCTACTCCAAGGGCTCTTACAATCCCTTCTATAGCGTCGTATCTCCTCCCCGTTACCAGGACGTCGTATCCATGGGGCTGGAGGAAGCGTTTAAGGGATAGTGCTATGAGTATCTGCTTAGATGTTAGTGCATCGAACCAAACGATCCCAGCCATCCACCAAACCCAATATATAACACCCGTGGGAGATATTGTTTGGATAACCATGCCCAGGCTATTTGGGACAGACGGTGTTAGAGGTATTTTCAACAAAACGCTAGACGTTGTCGAGGCAGCCAGGCTTTGTATGGCTATAGGGAGCTACTTCGCCCCCGGCTCCAGGATCCTTGTCGCCTCTGACTATCGCGGTGGCACGGAAGCAATACTCCATGCAGGGGTCTCGGGTCTTATAAGCTCTGGGGTTAAGGTTTACGATGCCGGGAAGGTCCCTACACCCGCGCTCCAGCTGGCTGTGAGGGAGCTGGGCTTTGATGGCGGGGTTATGTTCACAGCAAGCCATAACCCCCCTGAGTATGTTGGATTAAAGCTAGTGGGGCCTGATGGTGTTGAGGTTAGCGATAGTGTTGAGGAGGAGGTTGAGGCCCTGTATTTCGAGTCAAAGTTCAGGAGGGCTAGCTATACTGAGGTTTGGCATGGTGTGAGAAAGCTTGAAGGAGTTCTTGACCTCTATATATCTAGGATCGTTTCCCTCGTGGATAGGGATAAAATAGCCTCGAAGGGGTATAAGGTAGTGATCGATCCTGCTAATAGTGTGACAACCCACACATCGCCTGAGATTATGAGGAGACTTGGGGTTAAGGTTATCACTATAAACGCTAACCCCTCGCCACAGCCCTCAAGACCATATGAGCCTACCCCGGATACTCTTGGAGATCTCTCAAGGGTTGTGAGGGCGTTGGGAGCGGATCTGGGTGTTGGGCATGATAGCGATGGTGATAGGGCTATCTTTGTATCGGAGGATGGCGAGATCCACTGGGGGGATAGGAGTGCTTTTATAATAGCTACACACCTCGCAGAGAGTGGGAAGTCGAAGAGGCCTAGGAGGATCGTTACAGCTGTATCGACCTCGGAGTTTGTGGCAAGAGCCTTTAAGTCGAGGGGTTTTGAGGTTGAATACACAGCTGTTGGTATAAAGAGGCTTTTCGAGGGTATAAAGAGATCTGGGGCTATGTGTGCTTTCGAGGAGAACGGGGGTTTCGTGTATCCCGAGCACTTATCCATAAGGGATGGCGGGGCTAAGTCTGCTCTCTTCCTTGAGGCTATGGCTTATTCAGGAGAGAAGGCTTCCCAGCTCTTTTCCCAAATCCCAAGGGTCTATATAGTCAAGACCAAGATCCCGATGGATAGGGATAAGGCTCTCAAGGTTGTTGAGGCTGTTAGGGAGGCGTATAGGGGTGGTGATACCATAAATATAGATGGCGTTAGGGTTAACCTCAAGACGGGCTGGTTCCTCGTAAGACCCTCTGGTACAGAGCCTGTGGTGAGGATCATGCTGGAGGCTGTTAGTAGGGATGAGGGTGATAGGATACTTAACGAGCTTCTCTCAGTAATAAGAGGTGTTGTTGGGTGAAATACAGGCTCGTAGATCTACTCGCATGCCCTATGTGTAAAAACTTCCCCCTGGAGTTGATAGTTATTGAGGAGAAGAAGCACCAGAGGAGAGAGCTGAGTAGGAGTAAGCCTTTATGCGAGCTCTGGTGCAGCTATCTCAAAAAAGACCTCTCGAAAGAGAAGGTGGAGACACCGTGTGAGGAGTGCATAGCTATAGAGATAGCCACGGCAGTGATCTATTGTAGGAAGTGTGGGAGATGGTACCCAGTGATCGACGAGATCCCGAGAATGCTTCCCGATATGTATAGGAACGAGGGAGAGGATAGAGAATTTCTTAAAAAATATAGAGACAAGATCCCCGAGGAGATCCTTAGAAGCGGTAAGCCTTTTAACCTCCAGCAGTAGTTCTTGTCATATGTTATAGAACTTATCATGGTTGGTAAATAAGCCCTCGCATGATATATCTAGGTGTATATCGATGGAAAGCGGGATTGCGGTAAGGATCCTTGAGGAGAAGCTATCAAGAGTCTCAGCATTAGTTGAGGAGCTCTCTCTAAAAGGGCTTCTAATCGCGAGCGAGTCTATGAATAGGTGGTTCTTGGGAAAAGGGGTTTCAGCGATCACTGTTATCAGTGATAGAAAAGCCAGGGTCTATGTGCCTGTGCTCGAATACACGAGGATCAGGGATCATGCCTCTAGGGTTAAGGATATAGAGGTTATAGCTTATCAGAGATACCCAGTAGAGCCTCCAGAAGATATGCCCCTCATAAGGGGAGGTGTTGAAGAGATTATTAAAAAGGAGCTAGGTGCTAAAGGAGCCTTTGGGTGTGACTACTCATACTTAGGCAAAAGACTCCTCGAGATCCTCTCGGGTAGATGCGTAGATCTCTCAGAAGATCTCTCAAGGATCAGGGCTTTGAAGACAAAAAGCGAGATCGAGGCTATATCGAGATCCGCCGAGATAGCGTCAAAAGCATTCACAGAAGTTACAGGGAGCGTTAGAGAGGGTATGAGCGAGAGGGAGCTGGCTGGGATGCTTGATAGAGCGTTGAGAATACACGGCTCTGATGGATATGCATTCCCAACAATAGTGGCTTCAGGCCCGAACGCCTCCTACCCACACGCAGAGCCGGGGGACAGGAGGATCTCGTCGAGAGATGTTGTGGTCATAGATATGGGGGCGGTATACACAGGATATGTATCCGATATGACGAGGATGCTTGTAGGAAGCAGTGTGGGTTCGGAGGAGTTGAGAGCGCTAGAGGCTGTTGAGGAAGCCCTCAACACAGCTATAGAGAAGGTAAGCCCCGGAGTCAAGGCCTCGGAGGTTGATGAGGCGGCAAGAAAGGTTCTTGAGAAGAAAGGCTATGGTAGATACTTTATACACGCGCTGGGACACGGTGTTGGTGTCGAGGTTCACGAACCACCCCTCCTATCAAGATCTTCTAATGATGAGCTTAGAGAAGGGTATGTGGTAACGATAGAGCCCGGGGTATATATACCAGGAAGGTTTGGTATCAGGCTCGAGGAATTGTTGGTAGTAACAAGCAAGGGAGCCGAGATTCTGACAAAGCCCTCCAGGATTACTAGGTATTAGCGGATAGTGGGAATACGCAGAATCTTTTTATTGTTTTGATAGCGTGATAGGATGTCACGATTTCACAGAGGCCTATAAGGGTCTATGTGCTGAGGTTATACCGAGGCAGTTAGGTTAAGGGATATAGCTTCCAGTGATGGAAGCCTGGGTCAGGGAAGCGGGACTAGGCGATCGGTAGCGAGTAATACTAACCACAAGGCCTAATTCCATATGGATCTCTATAAGTATATATAAGTAAGGATAAAAGGTGCTGTGGGTAATATAATTAGGTGGATGTCGTGTCAATAAGGATCGAGAGAGGCCCAGACGAGTATACATGGATCATACCTAAGGGTGCTAGACCTGGTATGAGGACAGATGTTATTGTGTTTGGCGACGAGTTTCTTATAAAGAAGATGAAGGAGGATATGACCCTAGTGCAGGGTGCTAATGTAGCAACACTCCCCGGTGTTGTTGGTAAGGTATATGTAATGCCTGACGGGCATCAGGGCTATGGCTTCCCCATAGGTGGTGTTGCTGCCTTCGATGTTGATGAGGGTGTGATAAGCCCTGGAGGGGTTGGGTATGATATTAACTGTGGTGTTAGGCTTATAAGGACAAACCTTATGGAGAAGGATGTTAGGCCAAAGCTTAAGGAGCTTGTAGACACTCTTTTCGAGAACATCCCCAGCGGGGTTGGTGCTGAGGGTAAGATCAGGGTGTCTGTGCAGGATATAAACAACGTGCTCAGCATGGGTGTTGACTGGGCTATACAGAAGGGTTTTGGATGGGCTGATGATAAATACCATATAGAGTCGAGGGGCTTTATAGACTGGGCTAACCCCGACAAGGTTTCTAAAACAGCTAAGGATAGGGGTAAGGAGCAGCTAGGAACACTCGGTGCTGGGAACCACTTCCTCGAGGTCCAGGTTGTTGACAAGATCTTCGACCCCACCATCGCTAAGAAGCTCGGGATATTCAGCGAGGGTCAGGTTGTTGTGATGGCCCACTGCGGATCTAGAGGGCTTGGGCACCAGGTTGCAAGCGACTATCTAATGATCATGGAGAGGGCTATGAAGAAATACGGCGTCAACCCACCTGACAGGGAGCTCGCATCTGTGCCCTTCAATACCAAGGAGGCGCAGGACTACTTCCAGGCTATGGGTGCCGCGGCTAACTTTGCCTTCACCAACAGGCAGCTCATAACCCACTGGGTTAGGGAGAGCTTTAGGCAGGTATTCCACGTCGATCCCGATAAACTAGATCTAAGCATAATCTACGACGTAGCCCACAATATAGCCAAGATAGAGGAGTACGATATAGATGGGAAGAGGAGAAAGGTTGTTGTTCATAGAAAAGGAGCCACCAGGGCTTTCCCACCAGGTCATCCGGAGATACCTAAAGAGCACCAGGAGACAGGACAGGTTGTTCTAATACCAGGTAGCATGGGGTCTGGGAGCTTCGTTATGGTGGGGATACCCGAGAGTATAAGGACATTCTACTCAGCACCACACGGTGCTGGAAGGTGGATGAGCAGGGCTGGGGCTGTTAGGACATATCCAGCAAGCCAGGTTATAAACGAGCTGAGCAAGAGAGGAATATATGTAAGGGCCGTGGATGCAAGGATAGTATCGGAAGAGGCTCCAGGAGCCTATAAGGATGTCGATAAAGTAGCCCTTGTAGCTGATAGGGTTAAGATAGCGAAACTAGTTGCAAGGCTCAGACCAATAGGAGTTGCTAAGGGCTAGCTTTTCCCTAGCATGTTTACGATATAATAGAGCTTTCAAGCCTCACCACCGCGTGGGCAGCATCTTCTGTGGCGTCAGCTATATCGTCGACTGTTCTTATAAGCTGTATTGCGTGGAATATCTCTATAGGCTTTAGACCCCCACCCTCATAGATCTTGTTAAGAACCTGGTTTTTCACCTCATCTATCTTATCCTCGATCACGTCTATCTCGGCCTTCAACTTCAGGGTGCTGTCTCTATCTCTAAAAGCCTTTACATATAGCTCTCGCAGTTTTTTCAAACCAGATTTTGCAAGGCTCATCATCAACCCTATATCAGAGTAGATCTGTCCTAGAAGCTGGTTCTGGGTAAGGCCGTTGCGATAGGCTCTGGACATCTCCATTCCGATGAAGTATATGTGATCCATTATGTCGTCTGTCTTATCTACTAGGTATTGAAGCTCTGAGACTATGACGGGGGGCATGGATCCCTTAATGATCTTTACAAACAGATCCTCGGCAAGCTCGTCAGCCTCCCTCTCCATCAGAAGAACCTCGTTGGCTCTCTCAGCAGCCTCGCCAGGATCTTTGCAGCGACCAGCAACCATCTCGTAGGCCGTGTCTAGGGCTTTGAGCGATATGTCGAGGTGCTTAACAAGAGTATCAAACATCTCTCTTTCAGGCGTCTTTGGGGATATCTTGTCAAATATCCTTTTCAGAGCACCAACCCCTCCTACTACTGCTAGAAGGATTTTATATAACTATTAATTATTATACTTCGCTATTATATATACTCACCTTAGCTTGAGTTCCGAGCTATATGGTCTTTGGTGTTTTTCATGGTAGTTAATACTTATGCGAGGCCTGTGTTGCGAAGTCCAAACCTCCATGACTCTTTTATCCATAGCGGTGTTGATGATCGATGGGAACGGCTAGCTTATAGGTCTATGCATGATATTCAACTATATAGTCGCTCGACCCGACCAGGAGTTCTATGAGTTCTTCTGATAATAGCGGTCTTCCATCTACCAAGGGGTAGGCGTATGGGAGGTGGATCTCGTGTTCCACAGGGCCTAGCTTCCTCTTTATCGTGACACCCACAGTGAATGGTATGTCTCTGAGCCTCTTACCTCTAATAATCTGTAGGGCTATATAGACGCTCCCATCTATTGAGAATTGATGCCTTCCTATGTTTCTCTTAACCGCCTGGGGAAGCCTGTCTGAAAGAAGCTTCTTAGTCCTTCCGAGGGGAGGATGTGAGCCAAGGATCCCGCCTATCACGATGCCATCGCATTCCAGGAGATCCTCTGGCTTGAGCTCCTCTTCAGCTTGGGGGTCTAGTATTACGAGCCTTGACGGATCAGCGATCTCGTGGATCCTTTTTGCTGTGCTAGGGATCCCTGGTATCTCGATCCCTGTTATTAGGAGAAGATCCCCAGCGATCCTATAGCTGTTCCTATACTCGGCTAATAACCATCTCCCCAGCTCCTCTTCAAGATGTTCCACATAGATCTTCATGTTGCTACACAGCCTGGGGCGCTAGGTAAAAGGTAGCCGTACCTCCTATAACGAGGGGGAATATCAGTCTGAGTGGGGAGTCGTTGGAGAAGCTTGCCTGTAGCTGTGATGCTAGCTTGGCTAGGGATAGGATCTTCTCTATATAGCTGATCTCGTAGGAGCAGCTTGAGGGCCTGTTAACCCTTAGATCTATTAAAGCCCCAGAAGCTCTTGTAAGCCTTGCAAGACCCCTCTTGGTAGAAGCCTCCATGATCTCGAGGGCTTCTTCGTTCTCCGCCCTGAGAAGGGCGTAGGATCCTATCGATGCTATATCCTTGATCGCGAGTTTGAAGGGATCTATACCTATTATAGCGTCAACATCGTATTGAACATCTATGCTTGGTATCTCGCTTGGAAGCTCTATGCTTCTAAACTTAAACCTCCTCGTAGGAAGACCCTCTATAACTACCTCTACGAACTCGCCATCGCTTGCCAAGACATACCTCTCGTTCTTCTTAACACCCTCTAGGGTTAGTTCTAGATTCTGCATAGATATTCCTAGAGAGAGCTCCCTATCAACCCTAAGCTCTAGAAAGGCGCTCGAGGGTATCTCTAGAGTGAGCATCGATACCTTGGCAGGGTCGAGAGCTGTGAGGCGAAAACCGCTGCTATCTATAGTAACCAAAACCTCGTCAACAAGCCCTTTGAGGGAATCCACAATAGCCTTGGGAACCTTGATATCGCTGAAGACGAGGGAAACCTTAGGCTCTATCGATACGAAGGATGACATGGCTCACCACCAGAGAAAATACAGGGCGATTAATAAATACAGCAGGCGAAATGCTTATAAGCATCCATAGCCTTTTCTACAAGGCGTCAGGGATGTGTATTCACACCTAGATCTTTGGTGAGAAGAAGCCTAGAAGAAATAAACATTAGAGAGAAGACTATCGAGAAAACATATAGAGCATCCGGGGTGGTTCGTTATTGCATGCCTCGTTAAACTCGCCATACCTAAGGGATCTCTCGAGAAGACGGTCTATGATTTTCTCGAGAGAGCTGGCTACACACTGATAGGTAAGGAGAGGAGCTATAGACCTATAATAGCAAGCGATCCCGATATATGCGTTAAGATCCTGAGGCCCCAGGAGATCCCGATATATGTTTACGAAGGGCTATACGACATAGGGATCACAGGGATCGATTGGGTTCTGGAGCAGGGGGTTGAGGATAAGGTTAGACCTCTCCTAGAGCTAGGAATAGGGAGGGTTAAGCTAGTCCTCGCAGTACCAAGAGGATCTGGGTATAGGAGTGCTGAGGATCTTGTTAGGAGGTTTGCGGAGGAGAAAAGGATCTTGAGGATCTCTACCGAGTATCTCAACACGGCTTCTAGGTTTATCTCCAGCAGGGAGAGTTATAAAAAGTACTATGGATCATCAAGACCCCTTGTAATAACTCCTTGGAGCAGGTGGGGTGATAATACCATGGTCCAGGTGATACTATCCTTCGGAGCCACAGAGGCTAAGCCACCTGAAGAGGCTGATGCTATCATAGATGTTTCAGAAACCGGGACTACGTTGGAGAGCAACGGGTTAGAAGCGATCGATATGGTTCTAGAATCACAGGCTGTGCTGATAGCAAGCCCAGGATCTCTCAGAGATCCTGTTAAGAGGGAGAAGATCTCCGATATCGTTGCTATAATGAGGGGAGTTATAGATGCAAGATCTAGATACCATATATTCATCAATGTTAAGAAGAAAAACCTAGAAGAGCTTCTCAAAACCCTCCCAGCACTCAAGAGCCCGACGATAAGTCCTCTAGCAGATCCTGAGTGGGTTGCGATAAACACTGTGGTTGGTAAAGACGATCTCATAAGGATCATGCCCATATTGAGGAGACTCGCGCAAGGATTAGTCGTATATGAACCGAGGCTCGTGATACCGCTGGACAACATAGGCGTGGGTGGCGGTTTTGAGGGTGTTAAGGATAGCTAGTGAGTCTGATGTTGAGAAGATAGCTAGGATTGTTAGGTCGAGGATCAGCGTAGATGATGTTGAGGAGAGGGTGAGGAGGATAGTTAGTGATGTTAGGCAGAGGGGCGATGAAGCTGTTATAGAATATGCTGAGAAGCTCGAGGGTGTGAGGCTATCGAGAAAAGATCTATATATCGATAGAAAAGATCTAGAGGCAAGCATTGAGAAGGTTGATAGGAGTGTGGTAAGCTCTCTCAGAGAGCTCTCAAAGAGGATAAGGATCGCTGAGCAACCCCTAGTAAGCATTATCAAGGAGCGATGGTTCGTCGATACTGGCAACGGTATATCTATAGAGATCTTCTTTAAACCAGTGAGTAGAGCGGCATGCTATGTCCCGGGAGGCGTGGTGCCATATATATCTACAGCTATTATGTGTGGAACAGTTGCTAGAGAAGCCGGTGTTGAGAGGCTCGTAGCATTCCTCCCACCAAAAGCCCTCACCAATACAATGATGGCTGCCCTAGCGATCGCTGGTTTTGACGGTGTATATAGGGTTGGCGGGCCCTATGGTGTTGCTGCACTAGCATATGGTACCGAGAGTATCGAGAGGGTTGATAAGATAGCAGGCCCTGGGGGTATCTATGTTACGATGGCTAAGCATGTTGTTTCAAAAGACGTGGGGATCGATATGCTCGCAGGCCCGACAGAGCTCCTAGTATATGTTGATAAGAAAGGCTCTGAGGATGATATAGCCTGGCATCTAGCCGCGCAGGCTGAGCACGGGGATTCGGTTCTCCTAATAGCTGTCACAACAAGCGACTCTATCGCGGAGAACCTCTCGAGATCTATTGAGAGACTTTCTCGAGAGACTGGATCCATGGTTTTCGAGAGAGTCTCCAGGCTCTTAAGCATAGTTGTTGCTGATAACCCTGTGCTAGCAGCCCGCTTCATAGACCTAATAGCTCCTGAGCATGTGGAGATCTGTAGCGAGGATGAGGATCTCGTGGGGATGATCAAGAACTACGGTGTGTTGCTAAGTGGGTGTGTATCAACGGCTGTGAATGACTATTACTCGGGAGCTAATCATATTCTCCCCACCATGTCGTGGGCTAGGTGGAGGGGTGGGCTCTCTGTTTTGGACTTTGTTGCTCTTAGGAGGGCTGTTAGGTTTCACGGATCTCTAGGAGATCTTAGGGAGATAGCAATGGCTATAAGCCCTATAGCTCTCTCGGAGGGGTTCGAGATCCACCTTAGATCTATTTCTAGGTGAAAGGAGTTGATGGAGAGGCTCAGATCCTTTGTTAGAAGCAATATCCCGGTCTACGAGGCTAGCAATGGCTGTGTATATCCCCTGGATAAGAATGAGAATCTCTTAATACCCAGAGAGCTTATTGAGGGGATAATAGCCAGGGCTGCTTCTAAAACAGATCCGAGGCTCTATCCACAGGGCGAAGAGACGGAGTTAGCCGAGATGCTGGCCGAGATGCTTTCTGTTGAGAGGGATATGGTGAACATAACCAACGGTGCTGACGAGGCGATAGATCTCCTACTAACGCTAGCAGGTGTTCTGGTTAAAGAGCCCAGAGTGCTTACGCTAAAACCAAGCTTCCCCATGTATGCCTTGAGATCCCTTGTTAGGGGGTATAGAGTGGACTATATACCATTGCGAGAAGGGGATTTTGGGTTTGATATAGATGTTGCTGTTGATAAGGCTTCGAAATCAGATCTAGTGTTTCTCTGCAGCCCCAACAATCCAACGGGTAATCTGGTTGATAAGAGGTTGATAAGGGCTGTTGCTGAGAGCACTAAGGGTTTGGTTGTTGTTGATCAAGCCTATATAGAGTTCTCAGACGATAAGCAGGAGGATCTTATTAATAGCTATGAAAACCTAGCTGTGGTTAGAACATTCTCTAAGGCATATGGTCTCGCAGGCCTTAGGCTCGGCTATATAGTTGCTGGGAGCGATGTGTCTAGAGCTATAAGGGTTATCAAGCTTCCATTCCAGATAAACAAGTTCTCCCTACTTGTTGGGATAGAGGCTCTTAGGGCTAGGGAGGAGATTCTTAGATATGTTGAGGAGGTTAAGAGGCTTAGAAAGGTTCTTGTCTCTAGGCTTAGGGGTATTGATTATCTAGAACCCTACGATACCCAGACGAACTTTGTGTTTGTGAGGCCAAGCCTAGATATGGATCTGATAGACAGGACGCTTAGATCAAGGGGTATGTGTGTAAGGCTATATAGGGGGCTCTTCAGAGAAGGGGATCAGTATATAAGGATCTCTGTCCCAAGGGAGGAGGTAATAGATCTGTTGATCAAAGCCCTAGAGGATATGGGATCATGAGGATCGGGAGATCCTATAGAGAGACAAGGGAGGTAAAGATCTCTGTAGAGGTTGATCTAGATACTCCTGGCTATAGCGTGAAAACCCCATATAGGTTTCTCACCCACATGCTAGAAACCATGGCCCACCATGGAGGAATAGGGGTTAGGGTGGAGGCTACAGGGGATCTTGAGCACCACGTTATAGAGGATGTGGGGATAGCCCTCGGTGATGCTATCTCAAAGGCTCTGGGCGATAGGGTTGGGATAAGGAGGTTTGGGTATGCATTGATCCCTATGGATGATGCTCTAGTAGCTGTGGCAATAGATCTTGTTAGGAGAGCCTATAGCAGAATAAGCCTAGACCTAAGCGGATCCAGGGTGGAGGATGTTGATGGACGCAACATAGAGCATTTCCTCAGGAGCATGAGCTCCTCGGGGGTTTTCACCCTTCATGCCCTCAAGATCTATGGGGAAGATCCTCACCACATCGCTGAAGCCTGTTTCAAAGCCCTGGGAGTATCTCTCAAACAGGCATCAGAGCTAACGGGAGGAGGGGTTATCAGCTCTAAGGGTGTTGCATAATGAGGATCGCTATAGCGGATAACGGTATAGGTAATCTTGGTAATCTGGCCAACTATGTGGAGAGGAATTTTGGAGCAAAACCCCTGATTACAAGCAACCCTATGGATATGGCGGCAGCGGATCTATTGATCCTCCCAGGTGTTGGGAACTTCTCAGCACTGATCAGAAGGATCGAGGGTTTGAGAGAAGCTATAGAGAGGCTTACCGCTAGGGGAGGCTATGTATTAGGAGTATGTCTGGGGATGCAGATCCTCTTCGAGGAGAGCGAGGAGGGGTCTGGAAAAGGGTTAGGGGTGCTTCAAGGCAGGGTTGTGAGGATCCCTAGCGAGACAGGGCTAAGGATCCCTAGGATCGGTTGGGCTCCGCTCAGGATTAAGAACCCCCTAGAGCCATGGACACGGCTCGAGGGTCTCGACTTCTACTATGCCCATTCATACTATGCTAAATCTACCGATAGTGTTGTTGGTGTCTCATACTACGGCTCCCTCGAGATCCCGTCTCTAGTTGTTAAAGGCAATATAGTTGCCACCCAGTTCCATCCTGAGAGATCAGGTGTTTCTGGGAGGGTTTTCGCTGGAGCGCTTCTAAGCTATATGAGGGGATGATATGGAGATCCATGTCTCCCTCGATATCTATAGAGGCTCTGTTGTGAGAATGCTTAGAGGAGATCCAGGGAGTGTTAAGGTGTATTCCAGGGATCCTCTGGCTAAGGGTCTCGAGATCCTTGATAGAGGTGTTAAGAGGATCCATGTGGTTGATTTGGAAGCCGCTATAGAGGGGAGGGCTATTGGGAAACATGTCCTCTCACTAGTAAGGGCTCTTAAAGATGCTGGTGGGTTTGTAACCGTGGGCGGGGGTATAAGGGGGATCGGGGATCTAGATGCAGCGATAGATGCTGGGGCTGATAGGGTTGTTGTGGGGACTGCTATATATAGAGGGATAATAGATCCTTTTGAAGCCCTTGAGAGAGGCGCTGATAGGGTTGTTCTGGCAGCCGATGCTAGGGGAGGGCTTGTTGTTCACAGCGGCTGGAGGATCTCTTCCGGCTTTACTCTAAACGAGATCCTCGAGAGGTTCTCCTCAATGGGTTATAAACTCTTCCTCGTAACCAATACTGAGAGGGATGGTAGCCTTAGTGGTCTAGACTCTGTTTTCGTGTCATCGATACCTCCTAGGTATAGAGGGTATGTGGTATACTCAGGCGGTGTTCAGGGCATAGGTGATCTGGAGATCCTTGCTAAGGAGGGTTTCAGAGGCGTTGTTATTGGGAAGGCTTTTTACGAAGGGCTCATAGATCCAAAGGATCTTGCGTCTCTCGAAAGGTGAGATCATGGTCTATATAAGGGTTATCCTGTGCCTCGATATGGATAGGGGGGTTGTTGTTAAAGGTAAGAGTTTCAGAGAGCTGCAGAGAGTAGGGGATCCTGTCGAGCTTGCTAGGAGGTATGAAGCTGAGGGTGCTGATGAGATAGCCGTTCTCGATATAAGCGCTTCTCCCGAGGATAGGGAGTTCTCGATAGATGTTCTCAGGAGGATCGCGAAGGAGATCTCGATCCCAATACTGGCTGGAGGGGGCGTTAGAAGCCTCGAGGATGCTGAGAAGCTATTCAGGGCTGGTGCTGATAAGGTTAGCGTTAACACACATGCTGTTAGGAATCCAAAGCTTATAACAGAGATCTCTAGGATCTATGGATCCCAATCGACGGTTATAGCTATAGATGCTAAAAGATCTGGAGATGGTTATAGGGTATTTATAAGCGGGGGTAGGGTGGAGACACCGCTAGACCCAGCAACCTGGGCTTCAAGAGCCGTTGAGCTTGGTGCTGGCGAGGTTTTGCTAACATCTATAGATGCTGATGGTAATAGATCTGGGTATGATTTAGAGCTCATATCGCTAGTCTCAAGGACTGTTAACATACCTATAATCGCAAGCGGGGGTGCGGGCTCTCCAGAGGATATGGCTAGGGCTGTAGGTGCGGGAGCCTCAGCTGTTCTAGCAGCATCTATATTCCATTATGAGATATACAAGGTATATGAGGTTAAGGAGATCCTCTCAAGGCTCGGAGTGAGGGTAAGGATCCCTTGACACGTGATGAGAGGCTGAAGGAAAAGATACTGAGCATGCTTGACTTCGATAAAGGGGGAGGCTTGCTGCCAGTAATTGTCCAGGATATAGAGAGTAGGGAGGTGTTAATGCTAGCCTATGCTAATAGAGAGGCTGTTGAGAAGACCATAGAGACTGGCTACGCGTACTTCTGGAGCAGATCTAGGGGGAAGCTTTGGATGAAGGGCGAGACCTCGGGGAATGTGTTGAGGGTTGAGGAGATCCTTGTCGACTGCGATGGTGACTCAATAATATATCTAGCAAGACCCTCGGGGCCGGCGTGCCATACGGGTAATAGGTCTTGTTTCTTCAGATCTGTAAAGCTCGGCGAGTTCAGATCCGTATCGCTAGATGGAGAGCCCTAGATCTTCCCTTCTGATCACCTATGACGCTATAGAATGTCTATAGATGCTTATTAGCCTGATTATTAGCAACATCACTGGTGATCCTCGTGGGTGTTGGTGATATTAAGAGTTTCTACGAGGATCTAAGAAGATCTCTGAAAGATCTTGAGGAGAGGGTTATCAAGCACCCAATGATCTCTGAAGCCCTTGAGGGGAGGCTAAGCATTGACGTGATCAAGAGGTTCGCTATAAACCAGTGGTATATCGTGAACCACGACCTAAGATCCCTTGCAGTAATGCTATCAAGAGCAAGGGATATGGATGAGATAGATTATTTCAAAGCAGCTGTCGATGTGGATTATAGAGCCCTCCAAGAGCTGAAAAGCTTCCTCATAGAGCTGGGCATAGAGCCCGTCAAACCCTCAGAGGCCTCTGTAAGACCCATGGCTGTTGCCTATACCCACTATATCTCATGGCTATCCCAATACGCAAGCCCCGGGGTTATCGCATTCGCATTCGCAGTGAACTTCCCAACATGGGGTCAGGCTTCATCAACTCTTGGAGATGCTCTAGAGAAGAGGTATGGGTATAAGAACCTAGGGTTCTTCAAGATCTTCAGCCCGCCATATGATCAGTTTATAGAGAGATCCTTAGCCATCGCATCAAAATACTACCCAGCCGAGAAGGCTTCGATGGTTGTAGCAGCAACACTGATCCAGAAGTATGAGGGTATGTTCTGGGACTCGGTATACGGTGATACGATGATCAAGACGCATTAGGGATAGATCCTTGGAGTGCTAGTATGGTTGGTGATATGAGTAATATCCAACCCCTAGCTTTTGTTATTTTGTTTATGCTTATATACCCTTACGTGATGCTTATAATGAGAGTCCGTGATCTGGTGTAAGTATGGAAGAGGATCTCGTAGCCCTTGTTCAGGATGATTTTTCTACTTTGCCTGTGATAGAGATCTCTATGGGTAGGTGGCATAGTCATTTTGCTAGGGCTGTTAAGAGGCTTGGTGGTGTTACGATAGATCTATATAGATCTGGAGAGCTTGTGGGGCAGTCGGTGGTATATAGATTAGACCTGGGATCAAGGGTTCTGGGTGTTATCTACTATATAGCGATCCTCCCGAGATACAGGGGTCGGGGTTATGGGAGGGTGCTCTTGGCATCAGCTGAGGAGGTTCTATCGATGCGTGGTGTGGACTATTTTGTTGCAACTATATCCGGCGATAACAGCCCTTCGATCGCTCTGTTCCAGTCTATGGGGTATAGTGTTTATTCATGGGGAGAGGTCTCGAAGGTCTGTGGTTATAGAGCGATGGAGACTCTGAGGATGGAGACCTGTGGCTATGAGGATGATCTGATAGCCATAAAGAAGGACTCCGGAGACGCTGATCTGAGAGAGGTATGCAATGCCGATGGAAAGAAGGCTAGAAAGTGGTGGAGAGAGGCTTGTCTTAAACCGTGGCTTATAATCAGGGGATCGGCCATGGCTGGGGATCAAAGCTAAAGATCGCTTAGCCCTTGATATTTTTATAATGTGTTTTAGATAGTGTTGTTTAAAGGCTGAGTATCCCTATATCCTTTGGTATTCGGCACCTATGGGTAGGCTTGTTATAGAGAGATCTACTGAGAGGAGTGCTAGGGCTATATCTATCTATAAGGCTATCGAGGCTATGGAGTATGTGGTTGAGGAGCTCGGATGTCTTGACCCGCGTTTAACCAGTATTGGGGATGTTTATAGGGATGTGCTTGAGATAAGGGTTTCTGTTTGTGAGGAGCCTGAGCATATCTTCAAAGATGTTGTGAAGAGCATTGAGGATTCTATTGGGAGGAGGGTGAGGATCTCTAGGGGATCTTCTGGCTATGGCGTAGGGCTCAGGGATCTATATAGAGTGCTCTCAGAAACCATTGAGCAGGATATCAGGGATCTAATGAAGCCATTCGCTCTGGAGACGGCCTATAGAGGGGGTGTTGAGTATATGTCGATCCTCCTCTACAGCTCTAAATGGGTTATACTTGAGGGTGAGAAGCATAAGGTGAGGGTTCCATGGATAGACGAAGCCATAGCAATAGCCCACACCCACCC
>BEWT01000011.1 GCA_003116855.1 Desulfurococcaceae archaeon AG1 | reverse complement strand
CACCAACCCTAACAACACTATCCATAGCCTGCTTCAAAAGACCCTCAAGATTCTCAATAGAATACCTCTTAATCCTAGAAACCTCCTCAGCAAGATCCACAAGATACGGATACTTCTCAAGAACGCTATAGATCTTCTCAGAGATTCTCGGAAGCACGGTGTCAAACAATCTCCTGAGATCCTTATTCTCAGAAGCATCTGCAGCAGATCTCAAAACCTCCTCTAAGCTCCCCAAACAGCCACCCGTGATCTATACCACCGAGGGGATAAAACATAAGCCTTTACTTTAAACTCTACATCAATCCTCAGAGGATTAAAACAGAACTATATTTATAACAGGATAAAAACAAAATAGCGGTAAACAGATCCGCTATAGAAACAGGCCCCCAGGGACAATGCTCTCCCTATATAGCTAATGAATCTCAAAAAACCACAACTGGATCATCGATCTGCTATAGAATTGAAGATCAGCATAGCGAAGGAAATCTAGAACTATTAAATGGATTAGATATCCCAAATGGAGATCTGATATAATGTTTATGTTAGATATTTATAATCTGGGTCGATAAAATACGACTGGTATGTTAATATGTCCGCCCAAAGATCCAGGGGTCTTGTTATTAATGAGGATGTTTTGAAACGATACAGCGATCTCTTTGGAGAGAGGGTTATTAATGGTAGGAGGGTTAGTGTTGAGGGTTTGATCGAGGAGCTTGCGAGGGAATTCATGCCCGAGATAGATGCCGTACTCCGTGCTAGAAGAGAATGGCTCGACACCAAAGCCCCGGTCAGTGTTAAGGGTTCCTTCCCAAGGTGGGATGATGTCTTTGTAGATGCCGATGGTAATAGGAGGAGTTTTCGAGAGATCCTCCAGGGTCTTATAGACAACATCCTCGACAGGGATTCAGAGCTTAGGTGGGGTCTGAACAGAAATGTCCCCGTACCCCGAGATGCGGATGCCCTAGCAAACCCCGGGCTCGAGATCACTGGGCCTTGGTATCCACTAAGCAGGGCTTTTAACCAGGTTAATGCCGATGTTGCTAGCGCTATGGAGGATGAGGAGGATGCCTCGCCAGCCTGGTATATCCCCCACGGCTCAGGCCTCGACGTAGCCCCTGTGTGGGAGGCTAGGAGGAATATCAAGCTTGTCCTCTCTCAAACGGCTCCCCAGCCGTATTATGAGAAGGGTAAGGAGTATAGGTTCTTCAAGCCTAGGGAGAAATGGCCCTCGATCTTCCACAGGATCCCGGGGCTTCACCTCATTGATCACGATATAACTCTCGATGGAAAACCGATCCCTGCGATAATAACATCCATAGTGATCTATGTATTGAATAACTATGAATCGCTTAAAAAAGCAGGCTCGGGGATCTACTTCTACGTCCCTAAAGTCCAGACGCCGCAGGAGGCTTTGGTTATAGAGAAGATACTCAGGAGGGTTGAGGAGAAACTAGGTCTAAGGATAGGTGAGATAAAGATCGCGATGCTCTATGAAGAAGCCAATGCCGGCAGATACTTACCAGTGATCTACTGGATCTGGAGGGAGAGGCTGATAAAGGTTAACAACGGTAGGTGGGACTACCTAGGCAGCCTAATAGAGATGTGGAAAGACGAGAAGGTCTTCCCAGACCCGCAGGATATAACGATGACAGCCCCAATAATGATGGCCTATCAGAAGTACAACGCATTACTAACCCTCATGGCTGGCTATAGTAAGGAGGGCTTGAGAGCAGCCCCAGTGGGAGGAATGGCTGCTGTGATGCTCTACCCAGAGACAGACCCCTATGGGAGGAATAGGTATAATGCGAGGGCATTGAGAGGGATTTTCCTCGACAAGCTGAGGGAGAGGCTCATAGGCTTGATATTCATCCCAGACGAAGAGATCCCCGAGGGTAGGAGGATAACGCTCGACGAGATCCTTGAGGGAAAGGTTAGGGGAAGGCTATTCGACCTATTCAGGCAAAGCTGGGTTGCAACAAAAGAGGAATCCTATGTATACTATGGAAACAAACCACTAAGAGCAGATCTGAGAGAGCTCCAGGCATTGATAGACGCTGAGGTGAAATACATAGAGGTTGATGATAAAAAGCTCCCAGCACCGGATAGCGGGTTAACAGAGAGTGAGAGGAAACTATTCCAAAGACTAGGGCTTATAGATGAGAGGGGCAGGATAACACCGTGGGTTATAACGAGGGACATGATCGATACTCCTGAGAAGTTCCTAACAAATCCAAAGCTATGGGGCGGGAAAGATCTATGGAGAGCCCTGTACGAGCCGCCTGAGGGGAGCATAACGCCTGAGCATATACAGCACGCATTCTACATGGCTGCTAACTATGGATTCCAGCTCCTAAACGGAAACCTAGCAGCAGCTATAGATGATTACGAGCTTAACCAGAGATTCATGAACGACCTAGCAACCTACAGGATCTTCGTATCATGGCTCTGGACAGTACTGAGGCACAGAGCTAAGGTGACGAGGAGGGGCTATCTATTAGCACCAGAGCTCACAAGAGACGGAGTGATCCCGGCTAAAAAGGCTGTAGAGATTATGGAGGGTGAGGAGTTCACAGAAGATCACTTTAGAAAACTATGGGAGCTTCACATGGAGTGGACAGAGATGTTCTATAGAGAATACGACGAAAGGGTTGCGAAAAGGATCCTGGCCAGGGCTGGAAGATCCCCAGATGATAGGGAAGCGCTGGAGAAGGTTAGAGAGATAGTATCGATAGCATACTCCACAGGCCCGTTCAGAATACTATCCCTAGAAGAAGCCTCGAAAAAGATAGCAGAGATCCTCAGGACAAATGTAAAAGAGGTGGCACAAGAGCTAGCCCAGGGAGCACCGAGGTTTGATAGAAAATTCGCCCCAGTCATAATGGAGATCCTTAGGAGAAAGCTAACCTCGCCTAGATACATACAGCACAGCGGGAGAGTGATATTCGAGCTAGCACCCCTAAACGATGAGGAGAGGATAAAAGCCATGGAAGCTATATTCAGCCCCTCAAGAGAACATGTAGTCAAAATGGTGGAGAGCGGGGAGCTGGATAAGAAATACCTAGAACTACATGACTATATATATGATTATAGATAACCGTAAAAAAGCTAGCTAGACTAAAACCTAGATCATTGCTATTTCTTCGACAGAGCAAGAGCCCCAGCTACGATAAGCAGGATAAAGGATATCCCGAAAAAGCCGAAGAACACGGGTAGAGAGAGGATCCCGGCTAGGATTAGAAGAACACCAGCAGCAGTCCTATCAGAAATAGCAGAACCCAGGATCCCGAGAACAACAGATGGAAGCCCTATAAGAAAGAATGGAAAGAACCCCATAGACCACATCATAGGACCCATCATACCAAAACCAACAGGCATCACTGCCATTCCAAGCATCATTATAGCGAGGGCTAGTACTAGAAGAAGCGAGCCAACAAGACCCAGGATCTGGTATGTCTCCACACTATCACCAAATTATTAAACCACACCCCCTAATATACGAGGTACAGATCACCAACCATACAGTGGATCTTTTAATTTGTTGTGATGAAAAGACTTGCGTATCACTGTTTTCCAAGATCTTCAGCCCTGGTATATTATAATCGCTAGTCACTAGGTATTCTTGTTTAAACCCTTCCATTTCCGTGTACTTACGCTATAAATCTTTCCTTTCGGAAATATAATGGGGAGAGTGTCTCACTTGTTAAACATTGGAGAAACCATCGAGATTAGATTTCACGGAAGAGGCGGTCAAGGGGCTGTGACAGCATCGATCATACTGGCTGAGGCCGCAGGTATCGAGGGTCTCTACTCCCAAGCCTTCCCCGAGTTTGGTCCTGAGAGGAGAGGGGCTCCTGTTAAGGCTTATACCAGGATCTCTAAGGAGCCTATCAGGACAAGAGCACCTATATCGAGCCCCGATGTGGTTGTTGTTCTCGACCCATCTCTACAGCCTTCAATATATCTCCAGGGTTTGAAGAGCAAGGGCCTTGTGATCATTAACTCGAAGAGAGATGCTAGAAGCATCGCCCAGGAGCTTGGCGTTGAGAGGGTAGTGGCTATCGACGCAACCGGGATAGCGTTGAGAAACATGGGAGTGCCTATAGTTAATGTTGCAATGCTGGGAGCACTGGTCAGGGTTTTAGAGTATATCTCCCTAGACTCTGTGGCAAAAGCAGCCCTAAAGATCCTTTTCAACATTAAGTGGGAGGATAACCTAGAGTTATTACTAAAAACACCCAGCATTGGAGAGAAGATTCTGGGCAATATCAGAGCAATGGTGGAGGCTTATAAATCAGCAGAGGTGCTTATGACTTGAGCTGGAGAGAGCTCCCAATAGGAGGTATAATACTCGAAGCCGGCAACAGTGTGAAGAGAAAGACAGGAGACTGGAGGGTTCTCAGACCAGTAATAGATCAGGAGAGATGCGTTAGATGCTACATATGCTGGATGTACTGCCCAGACGGGGTCATAGAGATCAGAGATACGCCGTATAGAACAAAAGCGGGGAGGATCTGGAACATAACTTTCGAAATAGACTATGACTACTGCAAAGGCTGCGGCATATGCGCCCAGGAATGCCCCGTAAAGGCTATAGAGCTTGTTGAGGAGGTGAAGTGAATGGAGACAAAGCTAGAGAGTAGGGTGAGGCAAACAAGGGTTATCCTCAACTCAAACTATGCTGCGGCATATGCTGTTAGAGACGCTGATGTCGATGTCATATCAGCCTACCCTATAACACCACAGACAGGTGTGGTTGAGAAGCTCTCGGAAATGATCGCTGAGGGAGAGCTCGACGCCGAGATGATCCATGTTGAGAGCGAGCACTCAGCACTAAGCGCCATAATAGGAGCATCAGCAGTAGGTGCTAGGGTATTCACAGCAACATCATCCCAGGGTTTGGAGTATATGCATGAGGTCCTCCACATAGCATCTGGCATGAGACTCCCACTGGTAATGGCTATCGCTACAAGAGCCCTCTCAGCTCCCATAAGTATTTGGAACGACTACAGCGATCTAATGAACGTTAGAGACACATCGTGGATAACATTCATAGCATCAACAGCACAGGAGGTATATGACTCCATAATAGAGGCATATATGGTCTCAGAAGATCCAAGGATCCTTTTACCCTCGATAGTAGCCTACGACGGCTTCTGGATGAGCCACACATACGAACCCCTCTACATCCCAGAAGATAGGAAGACCGTGCTAGAAATGCTTCCAAGAAGACCCAGATATACTCTGGACCCTGATAACCCCATAACCATGGGCTCTATAGTGAACCCCGACTGGTACTATGAGATCAAGTACCAGCAGGTTGAGGCTATGAAGGAAGCCTATAGAGTTATAAGAGAGGCTGATGCGAAAATAGAGGAGAACCTGGGCCGTGTATACAAGCCCGTGGAATCATATCTAGCTGAGGACTCCGAGATCCTTGTTCTAACATATGGAGGCATATACGGAACACTCCAAACAGCAGTAGATCTACTGAGATCCGAGGGCCTTAAGGTAGGAGCACTAAGGCTAAGGCTATGGAGACCATTCCCAGCAAGAGATCTAAAAACACTGGTCGAGGATGCAAAAACCCTCATAGTGGTTGATAGAGCCATAAGCTATGGCGCCAGCATCGAAGGCCCAGTAGCCCTCGAAACCATAGCAGCACTATATAGAGAAGGACTCTATCCCACAATAGCTAGCTTCATAGCAGGAATAGGTGGGAGGCCTGTTAGCGAGGATGACTTCAGAGACATGGTTAAAAAAGCCCTAGAGCTTGGGGAGAGGGCTTTGAAGATAGGCTCTATACACTGGGGGGTTAGGGGTGCGGAGTATGAGTAGCATCTATAGGATCAGGGGTGTAAGAGACCTACCGAGAGAAGAGCTCTTCGCCCCAGGCCATGGCCTCTGTGCAGGCTGCACAGCAGGAACTGTGATAAGGCATCTACTAAAGATCTCGGGTAGAAACACGATCGTGGTTAATGCCACAAACTGTGTCGAGGTCTCGACAACAATGTATCCATATACATCCTGGAGAGTCCCATGGATCCACGTAGCATTTGAAAACGCAGCAGCAGTGGCAAGCGGTATAGAGACCGCCTTGAGGGTTATGGCTAGGAAGGGCTTGATAGATCCTAACAAGAGGATCAATATCGTAGTACTAGCCGGGGATGGGGGGACATATGATATAGGTCTCCAAGCCCTCAGCGGCATGCTCGAGAGAGGTCATAGGGTTATGTATGTTCTCTACGATAACGAGGCCTATATGAATACAGGGATACAGAGAAGCGGATCCACACCACTACATGCATGGACAACAACAACCCCCGTGGGTAAGGTTCTAAGAGGGAAGATGCAGCCCAAGAAACCCATAGCCGAGATAGTGGCAGCACACCGAATACCATATGTAGCGACAGCCAATATAGCATACCCAATAGACATGGATCAGAAGTTCCTCAAAGGACTCCAGGTAGAGGGACCATCATTCATACACGTCCTACAACCATGCCCCACGGGATGGAGATTCGATCCTAGATACGGCATAGAGGTTGGAAGACTAGCGGTTGAGACAGCCATGTGGATAAACTGGGAGATAACAATGGGGGACTTTAAAGTAACGGTAAGGGTGCCAAAGAGGAAGCATGTGAAACACTACCTCAGAATCCAGGGAAGGTTCAGAGACCTATCCGAGGAAGAGATCGAAGAGATACAGGAGCTCATCAACAAAGAGGTTGAGAGAATAAACAGAATGGCTGGAGAAGAAGTCATAGGCCCTCTAGCCGAGTAACGCTAAATAGCAACCACAAAGATCCCTAGAGCTATGCAGACCAACCCTGGATTCTAGGTCGCATTCCCTCAACCAGCTCGCTGGGGCTCTAGAAAACCGATCCCGTGTGAAAAAGTAAAGGATAAGATCCCTGGCTAGTTAGATATATATGTGAGGATCTCTATAGAGTTAGAGGATGAACATGGAGCCCACCGGGATTGTGGAGAGACTCTCATGGTCCCCCGTAGAGCTTGCCTCGAGGAAGGCTAGAAGCCTCGCGGGGGTTGTTAACTTTGCAAGCGGCTCTCCAGACCCTCTCATGATCCCTGTTAGGGAGATCATGGAGGCCCTGGAACAAACCCTGCTAGAATATGGAGCTAGTGCTCTGGGCTATCCAGGCGCTGGGGGTTTGCCTGAGCTTGTTGAGGAGCTAAAGCTATATGTTAGCTCAGATCTGGGGGTTGGTTTAAAGGGTGACGAGGATCTTGTTGTTACATCGGGAGCCCAGCATGGTATTAAGCTGTTGAGCCAGCTCCTCCTGGGCTCTGGCGATGTTGTTGTTACAGAGGATCCTTCTTTCTGGGAGGCCATAGATCCCATGAGGTTCCAGAGGGCAAGGATCGTTGGTATAGGGCTTGGCGAGAATGGTATGGATACCCATGCACTCGAAAGGATCCTTAGGAAGGGTTTGAGGCCCAAGATGGTATATACAATCCCCACCTGCCATAACCCATGCGGAGTGACAATGGATCTCGAGGGAAGGAAACACCTAGTCGAGCTAGCCGAGGAGTACGGGTTCCTCATACTAGAAGATGATCCCTACAGACCTATAGCCAGAAACCCTCCCCCAAGCATTAAGAGCCTCGATAAAAACGGCAGGGTTATATATGTGGGAACCATGAGCAAAGTCCTAGCCCCAGGGCTTAGAATAGGCTTCGCAATCCTGGGTAGAGAGCTAGCCGAAGAGCTCTCGAAGCTCGAGCAGCATGACTTCTCAACGTCAACAATAATACAGCTAGCCGTAGCCAGGATCCTTAGGAGGGGTGTTGTGAAAAGCCTATTACCAAGGCTGAGGAGACACTACGAAGAGAAGCTAAAAACCCTTGTAGAGGTTCTCGACGAGAAATTCCCAGAGAGATATGTTAAGCCTGACTGCGGGTTCTACACGCTACTAAGGCTTGGGAGAGATGCGGAGGAGCATCTACCAAGAGCTATAGAGAGCGGCGTGATCTATGTACCAGCAAGGGACTTCTATATAGAGAGCAAACCAATAGATGCTGCCAGAATAAGTATAAGCACGCCGCCTAAGGAAAAAATAGCTGAGGGTGTGGAGAGGCTTAAGAGATCCCTAGAAGCAGCTGGTTAAACAGATCCCGAGATCCTGCTCGACGTAACTCTTACCAGCGGTTTTAACCATGGGTTTATCGAAGATCTCGTGTATGTGATCGATCATATTCGATGCAGTGTCTCCATATAAATATAGGAATCCTAACCAATAACATCCGGGCCAGCACCTTGAGCTTCGGTATAACTGCGGTTGATTATGAAGCCAGGATTGATTTTGACAGGCTTAGGAGGGATAGGGTTAGAAGGGCTCTAGAACAGCTTAGAAAAAGCGGTTTAGGAGCCCTGGTGGTTTTCGACTATAATAACATTAGGTATATAACCAGCACCCACCTGGGGGAGTGGGGTAGGGATAAGATGGAGAGGCTGGCAATACTAACAGCTGATGGGCATACAATCCTCTTCGACCCCGCAGCCCCCTTTAAGAAGAGGTGGGTGACATGGCTTGACGAGATAAACCCCGTTATAACCCATTCGAGAAGCACCATGCCCGACGAGGCTGGATGGGCTGGGAGGGTTGCGGATCTCATAATAAGTACTCTCAAGAAATACGGTGTCGCAGATCTCCCCGTGGGGTTCGATATACTGGATCCGGCGCTCATGCATGCCTTGAACAAGAGGGGTGTTAGGATCGAGGATGGCCAGAGGGTGATGCTCGAGGCAAGGCTTATCAAGACGAGGGATGAGATAGAGCTTCTAGAGATAGCGGCTGCGATGGTTGATGCCACATACTCGGAGCTCTCGAGATATATAAGGCCTGGGGTTAGGGAGAACGATATAGTAGCCTTTGTGCATAAAGTGCTCTACGAAATGGGGTCGGAGGGTGTTGAGGCTGTCAATGTTGTCTCAGGCCCTCGGGGGGTGCCCCATCCCCATATGTTCTCGGATAGGATGATCAGGCCGAGGGATATGGTTTATATAGATATAATGCACTCATACCTAGGATATAGGACATGCTATTACAGAACATTCGTGGTCGGCGAGCCCACAAGAGCCCAGCTAGAAGCCTATGAGAAGGCTTGGGAGTGGCTCAAATGCTCTGTTGAGAAGACAAGACCTGGCGTGACAACAGCTGAGATAGCTAGTTGCTGGCCTTCCGCACAAGAGCTGGGGTTCAAGAGCGAGGAGGAGGCATTCCTACTCCAATTCGGCCACGGGATAGGGCTTAGCCATAGAGAGAGACCCCTGATCTCTAGGGCTATATCTTTCAACTACCCAGTAAGGATCCAGGAGAACATGGTGCTCGCACTAGAAACATGGGCCCCTGCTAAGGATAACACAGGAGCGGCAAGAATAGAGGTAGAGGTAGTGGTTACAGACACAGGATCTAGAGTAATAACCCTCTTCCCAGCGGACAGGCTCATCTCAGTTCCAAGCGAGAGACCATACTAGCCCTTACCCAAGTCTGGATAGATGATCACAACACTGAGATCACTGAAACCCTTATGCTCATTAGCAAGACCCTCGACGCTATACTCGCTAAAAACCTCGTCAGGGAATGTCAGCCTCTCATAAACCTTCACACGACGATCCTTCCCATAACCTGCTTTGATGAGAAACCTAGCAATTCTCTGAGGACCATCGGGATAGGGTTCGGGGAATACAACCACAACCCTACCCAGTGCAAGGCCTCTCAGGATCTCGCTATAGTCAATAAAACCACTCCTATGGAGAGATACAAAGATAGTGTTAGCAAGATCCAACCCTTCTCTCGCAAGAGCCACGTTTACAGAGGAAACACCTGAAACTATCTCCATAGGGATCTTCTTAGAAAGACAAAGCCCCCTGATTTTCTCCACAAACTGCCAGTCAGAAACGGAAGGATCTCCGTGGATAAGGATAGAGACATCGTTATTAGCAGCGCTATCAACAAGAAAGGATAGGTCACGCTCCTCAGTAGAATAGCTGATCCTGACGACAACTTTACCGGAAAGGAGATCCGAGAATCTCTCAAGAACACTGCTCCAGCCACCTATAATAACAGATCTCCTAATGATCTCTAAACCTTTGAGGGTAAGAAGCCCAGGATCCCCAGGACCAACCCCAACTAGGAAGAGCAAGATCTACACCTAACTATAAAAGCTAAGAGGATTAAAATCATGTATAAAGATGCTAATATATAAAATTATCAATGGTAATACCAGGTAAAATAATAATTATATATGCCAGGGATATTTATAGTAATACCCATGATCATATGGGATCAACGTGAAATTATTGGTACGAAAACATATACTAATCTCCCAACCACTACTTTTTTGGGAGGGGGCGACAGGCAGGCGCCTCCTAACCTAAAAACCATACCTCGCAACCCTGGGAAACTCCAGGGCAACCCTAGGGGTAACCCTAGGATTGTCCTGGAGTATCTCTCTAGGATCCCGGGGATATCACCGCGGGGTATCCTCAGGATCCTAGAGAGACACCAGGGCCAAGAGGTATGGGAACTAGGTTAGGAACAATATGTCTGTCGCCCCCTCCCGCCTATTTTTACCTAACTTCTATACCAAATCAACTGGGCGTTTTATTTCTATAATATATATGGATACCTGTCCTTTTCACCAGTTCTATAGTGATGGGATAAAGTTTTAGCTCGTCCCGGCAAGACCGGGTAGGTTGAAGAGACCTTGGAGAAGATGTTGGTGCTGGATTTATTGCGATCTATGAGTGGCTGGTGAGGACTGGTATTGGGCAGTATGGGTCACTGGCGTCCAGCGATCCTTCTAGATAGTATGCTCTGACCCTGTCTCCCCCGCCGCAGTATTGTAGGAATTGGCATTGGGCGCACTTCCCTCTCCTCACATATTTCCAGGGTTCTATGAATACTCTGTAGGGTTCTTTCTCGAGGTTTCTTATTATGCTGCTTAGATGCTCTTTCCTAATATTTCCAAGGTCTATGAAGTCGATGAACTGGCATGGCTTTACACTTCCATCGGGGAAGATCGATATTATTTTCCTCCCACAACCCCCTGATCTTTTGACAAACTCCAGTATTCTCCTCATTTCTTCACCTTCTCTAGCTTTCTTTATAGCTATATAGATCCCGTCGAAGGGGCCTAGTGTTGTCTCGATCTCTATTACCCCGGAGTATTTCTCGGCAAGCTCGATCACCTTATCCATAAAGATCCTGTACTGTTCTGGAAGCGGTATCCAGTCCCTGGGGAGTTTGAGAGCCCTGCCTACGTAGGATAGGTGGTAGAATGTAACCCTCCTAGCCCCTATCGATGCTGCGAGCTCGATCACCTTGGGTGCTTCTGAGATATTATACCTTGTTATAGTATATCTAAGCCCGACACTCACACCGAGATCGACTAGGTTTGCAGCTCCCTCGACGGCAGCTTTGAAAGACCCCCTAACGCCTCTAAAGTTATCATGCCACTCAGGGTTAACACTATCTATAGAGATACCAACATACTGGAACCCGGTGTCAAGGATCCTTCTAGCCATCGCCTTATCTATTAATGTACCGTTAGTGCTGAGGACAAGTTTGATCCCGTGGCTAGCTGCTCTCGATGCTAGTGTAAAGAGATCTCTCCTGAGCAGGGGCTCTCCCCCAGTGAATATTATTAGCGGTGACCCAACATCCCTGATCTGATCCACGACATTTAGGGCCTCCTCGGTACTCAGCTCATATGGCGATGGTGTCCCAGCATCTATGTAGCAGTGGAGGCATTTGAGATTACAAGCCCTCGTTATATTCCAAGCTATGATCGGTCTAAACTCGCTACTAAAACTAGGCGGAGTGTTAACGCTATGGGCGCCCTTGATCTTGAATGACACAGTACCCCTACCAGATACAAGGACAGAGACGGGGATCAAGATCCATACCCCCTGGGGATATATGGGCATAGAGGATCCGATCCCAAAGGATCTCCTGAAGAAGCATAAGCCCTAGCCCTGCTCCCGCCGCATATGTATCTAAACTCACAAACACCACACCTACCCCTAAACCCAGCACTCTTGATCATTTTAAGCACAGGGCTCTTCCTATAGATCTCCACAATACTCTCCCTCCTCACATTACCAACCGGGTAGGGTGTGAAACCGCTTGGATAGACCTCGCCTGAATAGCTTATAAAGATCACGCCACTCCCATCCCTCGTAGGTGTTATCTCGAGCGCCGGCTTGCCGAAAGCGTTCTCACCAAGGATCTCTGTGAGATCTGCTAGAAGCCTCTTATAGAGATGCCCAGGCCTTGGGAAACGACCCGGCGGTTCTAGACCCCTCTCCATAGCTCTTCTAACTATAGCTATTCTTCTAAAGAAGGGAGCCTCCACAGTCCTCACCCTAATCCCTGTTCTCGAGACATCGTAGAGGAAGTGGAGGAAATCCTCAGCCTCCTCTGGCGATAGCTCCTCAAGCACCGAGGATCTAGCCCTACCAACCATTATCAGGAAAAACACCTCCCACGCAGGCACACCGTGCTTGTGGAGAAGCCCAACAAGCCTTGGCATTGATAGAACATTGCTCCTCATAACCACAGTATTAACCTGAACCCTGACCCCCAGGCTCATTATATACTTAACAGCCCTCCAGCTCTCATCAAAAACGCCTTTAACACCCCGTATAGCGTCATGAATATCCCCATAACCGCTATCAATACTTATCGAAATAGCCCTCAAACCCATATCGACGAGCTTCTCAAGAACACCGCTCCACAGATTCGGAGACACGGCCGGGGCTAGGGCGAATGGGATCCCGAGATCCCTGGCCCTTTCGGCAAGGAGTAACAGATCACCCCTAGCCAGAGGATCTCCTCCGGTGAATACAAGCAAGGGATAGGGCTTCCCAAACCCAGCTATATCCTCAATAAGCCTGAGCCCCTCATCAGTACTCAGCTCCCCAGGAAGAGGCTTAAGTATAGCCTCAGCCCTACAATGAAGACATGCTAGAGGGCATGCTCTCGTAACCTCCCAGAAAACGATCAAGGGTTTATCCCAAAACTCAGCCCTCCTAAACATATAAGCCGCCAAAAGGCAAATACCAGGCTAGATAAAAACTCCACGCTCCCCATATGTAACTATCTCTAGATACTCTCTCAACAGCTCCCCAAACCTATTCTATAGAGGATCAGCACAACGGCTTCTAAAATACCTAACCCTGGGCAGCGATAACCACCAGAACCTGGACAGCATTGAGGCGGGTTAAGCGACCAAACAAACCCTCTCCACAGAGAATCCGGATCCTGAAGATCTATTGAAGCTCATACGCTTTGCACAGCATTTCGTGGACTCCTGCCACTACTCCATAGAGGAGTATATCCTACTCTCCAGTGCAAACAGTCCGGGCTCTTCCTAGAAGGAGGATCCATGGTGTTATGGTATGTGAACACGGTGTAGGTAGATATCTAACCAGAGTCACGGAGGAACTCTACCTAAGCCGCATCCAAATATATACCTTCCAGAACCTCTAAACGTGGCATGGAAGATGCTACGAGATCTGGAAAGGGAAATAACAAGCCTGGTAAAGAAACCTAGAGAAGTTATATTGGAGCTGATGAGTCTCAAAGAGGTGTTGATGGAGGAGCATATGTCGAGGAAGAGACCTAAAGGTCTTGTCGAGATAGAGCCCCATAAATACCGTGAGGCGATAGTTATAGGCGATATACACGGTGATCTAGATACGTTGGTTCAGATATTAAGTTATATAGATGTAGAGAAGATCCTTAAGGACGGCGGGCTCCTAGTATTTCTAGGGGACTATATTGATAGAGGGGATAAGCAGCTCGAAACAATGCTATTCATAGCCCTCCTCAAAAAGAGATATAGAGGGAATGTGATAACTCTTAGAGGTAATCACGAGATAAAGAGCCTTGATTTTCTCCCTGTACATCCTCATGATTATCCAGAGATCCTTAGAGCTATATATGGTGGTGAGGGTGATGAGATATATGGGATTTCCAGAGGGATATTTGATCTGCTTCCATATGCTGCGATATATAGAGATACAGTAGTGTTTCTCCACGGAGGAATACCGGTTCTATCAACCACAAGCTATTGGTCTGATTTTAGATGCATTCTAGATGCCGATCATGACAAGAGGACATTGGAGGAGATCCTGTGTAACGATCCTACAGAGGATCCTGATATAGGCTATGCGTCATCACCAAGGGGCGCAGGATTCCTCTGGGGAGAGGCGATAACAAACGAGTTCATCAAGAAAACCGGTGTGAAAATAATAGTAAGGGGGCATGAAGCTGTGCGGGAAGGGTATAAGCTTAACCATGGAGCACGGGTTCTAACAATATTCTCCAGAAAAGGAGCACCATATTATAACGCATATGCAGCAGCATATAGACTAGATCTCGAGGGCTTTAGCGGTTTCTCAAAAGAACATTTAGTTCTAGTATAGTACTCCTACAGAGACAAATTCAATATCAATATCGATCCTTATAAACCATCATGAAATCCGAAACAGCTGGCTACTGCTTAAGAGTCATGAGCGATCCTATGGGAACATCCTATCCTGGTATCTGAATATTCACACTGCTATTACGATAAACCTACCCTCTTACCAATAGCCTGGGATCGGGAAAACCTTTCTCAACGCGATTTATCTTTTTCTTGTCTTTCTTTTTTCTTTTTCCTCTTCCTTTCTTTTCTTTATCAATGCTTCCCCCACTCTTATTGAAGCTCTATATTAGCCTCTGTGCAGAGCATATATGATGTGGTGCTATGCTCCCCAGAGAGCCCTTCAAAAACATAGAGGAGATCAAGGAGGAGCTTAGGAGCAAAGGATTGAGAGGATGGAGGATCACTAGGGGTAAGGTTAGATCGATAGTAAAGCGCTATAGATTCAAAGACTTCGTAGAAGCCGTGAACTTCATAGAGAGGGTTAAGGATATAGCTGAAGAGATGGAACACCACCCAGATATATGTATATTCAACTATAACAACGTGAAAGTATCCCTAACAACCCACGACGCTGGAGGAATAACACAATGGGATATAGAGCTAGCGCTAAGAATAGAAGAACTATATAGATCGATAAAAACCAGCCCCAAACCCTAACCAAGATCAAGCCCCACAAGGATCAAAAACCCGATAGCCGAACCTCTAACCCCCAAGCCTGGGATCCTAAGCCCGAAATCTCTGGGAGGCTAGAGGTAAAGTATATCTTAAGTTGAGGGGGATCAGATCTCCTCCCAAGGGGCTCCTATACTACCTTATAGGATTGGTGCGCATTGAAAGTTTAAATCCTGAAGGGGTCGTATACCCTGTGGGTGGTTAGAGGCTTGGGTTTAGAGGATTTCATTAGTTTCGAGAGACTTTTGAAGCTTTCCGAGGATCTCTATAGGGAATCCGTTTCATACGGCATACCCGCGGTGTCCTTTACCGATGGCCTCATCATTATGAGTCTGGCTTTCATAGCCTCTAAGAGTAGGAACACTCTAGCTTTGGATGCGGGAGCCGGCATAGGTTACTCAACACTCTGGATAATAGCTGGGGTTTCTGAGAGGTGCTTGGAAAACTGTAAGGTGGTGGCTTTAGAGATTAAGAACGATAGGTTTGAGAAACTCGGTAAGAACTTAAAATGGGTTTTGGAAAGCCTTGGAGTGAAGAATGTAGAAGTAGACGTGGTTAAAGGCGATGCTGTCAAGTACTTAGAAAATTTAGAGGAGGAGAGCGTGGACTACGCTTTTATAGACATTGAAAAGGATAGATACCCAGAGGTCTTAGACGCCTTAAGAAAACCCCTCAGGACTGGAGGGATAACGGCATTTCATAATGCTATACATCCAAAGCCTCCTCCAAGAGAACTCTTTGAAAAAGCCGAGAATAAACCCTGGAAATCAACAATAATACCAACAGAGGCTGGAATATTAATAGCTGTCAAGGAGAACTTGTAACAATAAACCTATTTAGAGGGGGTTTGGCTTTCATTGCGGTTAATATTGTTTGTTATCAACTACTGTCGAGCCTGAACACCATATCCAGCCTATGTAACAAAGGTACAGCTACCATGGAGACACAGAATACATAACCATAACAGATCTCCCTAAACCCTGGGCTCGCCGCCGTAGCCAGCTGCTTCGAGTTTCATGATGGTTTATAAGGATTGATATTGAATCGCAGTTCTGCAATGATGGAACATTATATAAGCCCTGTTATTCTATGGGACGCCCGCCCAACAATGAGGGTGGGGATAAAGACCCGAGGGGTGGGATAAATAAAAACCAGGATGTGGGGTTTCCCCACAGCAATGAACCAGAGAAAATCTATGAAGGGGAGCTGTGGGTAGGGGTCACCCCGAATGGGTGGAGGCCAATGATATGGGCTCCAACGAAAGGGGTTCTGAGGCCTATGAAGCCAAGGGAAGAGCGGTTGATATCAAGCGATATCAACCGCAATGAAGCCCGAACCCCCAGCTAGAGGTTATAATGGTTGCGAGATCTAGATATCTAGCTCGACCCACCCATTATTAATCCTAGCATTGAATACCCTCAGGCCCATCTTCTCCTTGGGGAAGTTGGGAGCAACGCTTGGAGGCTCGATCATACTGCCACTCCTAAGATCAAAGACAGCACCATGGCACCAACACCTAACCGTGAGCCTCTCCCTATCAAGGCTCCCTAGAATACATTTCACATGGGTGCACACGGCATCGATAGCGTATAGCTTATCCCCCACCTTTGCTACGAAGATCACCTTATCATCAACCTTAACAGCAACAGATCCCCCAGCAGCTTCGAGGGCTTTTTCGGAGAAAACCCTTCTCCATGCCATGCTGTCCACACTCAAGAGTAGCAATGGCTGGGTTAATAAATATCGGCTAGAGAGCTTGGATCCGGTTTACCTGGCTTGCCTTTGATCTTCTCATATGTTTTTGGGAGCCATGTTTTTATAGTCTCTATATCGCTTCTCACGATCCCATGGTCAGCAGCTATCACTTTGAGCTCTACGGATGCTCCTAGGGCTTTGAGTTTCTCGCCAAGTTCTAGAACCGATCCTAGGGGTGCTATGGGGTCCTTCTCCCCAGCTGTTATGAGGATCTCCTTACCCTTTAGATCAGGCTTTACACCGAGATCTACGGGGAAGTATGGTCTTATGAGGATTGCTCCAGCCATAGATCCTGGTCTCAGCAGCATTGTTGCGATGGCAATGTTAGCCCCGTTTGAATAGCCCAGAGCTATTAGCCTAGATCTATCGAAACCGTGTTGGTGAGAGGCTATCTCTATAAAATCACCAAGCTCTTCAGCCCTGTATCTAAGATCATCAAGATCATATACCCCGGGAGCGAGCCTGCGAAAGAACCTATGCATTCCGTTCTCAACAACCTTACCCCTAGGGCTTAGAATACCCGCATCAGGGTCTATGGCTCTTGCTAGGGGTACGAGATCCTCTTCACTCCCTCCTGTCCCGTGTAGGAGGAGTAATGTATAGCTATTCCTAGAGCCTATGTATATATATTTATAACCAAGGATCTCTCCCCTTATAGGCTCCAACCAAGACCCTCCGCTCAATGTCATAGCTGGTTTATATATAGCGACATGCTATCTACACACACTAGCGTGGATTTCTGTCAACATATCTAGAAGGGATCTTCTTGCCATTGGGCAGCCTTATCTGGGGCAGTATCCTCTCAATCCAGCCCCTCTGGGGCTCGAGCCATTCTGGGAGTACTAGATCGCTGCCAAGCCTTTCCGGAGGCTCGTCAACATCAAACCCAGGGCCTTTGGTTGCTATCTCGTATAGCACGTGGCCAGGTTCTCTGAAGTATATCGATCTGAACCACTTCCTATCAATAACAGGGGTTACCCCAAAGCCCAGTCTTGAGAGCCTTTCTCTATAGAAAACCTGCTCTCGATCCCCATCAACGCTCCAAGCAATATGGTGCACGGTTCCAGCACCAACGTAGCCAGTGCTAAGCCCTGGTGGGCATAGAACATCTATAATAGATCCCGAACCCCCATCCCCAGCAGCATATCTAGCACTATCACTCCCCTCGCGGATCTTTCTAAACCCCAGCACCTCTTCCAAGAACCAGCCGCTATGCTTACAACTTATAACCGTGATCTCGGCCTTATGGAAGCCTCTGAGGAAATGCTCGCTAGGAACAGGGCTATCCCTCCACGGATAGATCTCCTTATCATCAGCCTCCTTATGAGCCACAAGGGCTAGGGGAAAATCATCAGGCCCGTTGAACTCAACCACAACACCATCCTCAGTCCTCCTAGGCTCACTATAATGGATACCAAAACTTCTAAGCCTCTCAAGCCAGTAATCAAGCGAGTCAAGGGGTATCGAGAAATAAACCCTGGTAGAAACGCCATAGCCAAGCACACCTCTATCGATACCAACATAGGGGAAGAAGGTGAGATCAGTTCCGGGAGAGCCCTTCTCATCAGCATAGAAGAAATGATAAACACCAGGATCATCCTGGTTAACACTGATCTTAACAAGCCTCAACCCCAAAACACCCACATAGAAATCAAGATTAACCTGAGGATCGCTAGCAAGAGCAGTTATATGATGCAAACCTCTAATCACACAACCACACCACAAGAATCACCGCACCACACCTAATATGTTTTATAAAGTAAACCGATCAAGAGAGATCTAGGAACAAACACACTAGCTAGCTTTACATATTAAAACATGTTTATCGTTATAAAGACGCCCGTAGAGCGTCTCTAAAATAGATAGAAGAAAGATACAGACTACCCAGTAAAAGATCCCCAGCATAGTTATGATTCTCGAATAACTACAACGGTCAGATCTAATTATCGAGACAAAAAGGGGGTCGCAATGCTTCTTCCTCTCCTGGTCAAGGTGATCACGTTCAGAATCTCCTGGCAGCCGCGATCCCTAGTAATAGTGCTACCACGACAGGGATCCCTAGCATCACCATCCCGGTCTCCGAGCGAAGCACACCGATCAGCCCAGATATGCCTCCAACCACAAAGAGGATCGCGATGAAAATTACGTGGAGAGCAGCGGCATATCCAAAGAATAATCCGAGAACCGCTGATCTCTCACCAATGCTGAGAAGAAATGCTAGGAGAAAGGAGATCAGGCCCAGAATCCATGGTGCTAGAACATAGACTATAATTGCGATAGGAACAAATATAGAGGCAAGCCAGCCAGAACCTGATTGTGGCGAGAACTGCATGAAAAGAGCAAAAACGAACGCGAATGTCAAGAATATACTCCCCATTATGCAAAACGCAAGGGCAGCTCTATAGTACCCCATACAACCCACATATGTAGATCTTGCCCTCACATATTTATAACATCTTTCCTTCAACACGAAGAATCCTTAAAAATAATAGACCCCATGGAGAAAACAAAGATTGATCGCGCATGGATTGCTTCACTGTGACCAGCACGCCTGCTACTGGCTACCCTACCCCTGGCTTCGCACGTCTCTTGGGATCTTCTCATTAGGGGTTCGAGATCTGTTTTAGGGGGATAGGACGTAGACTCAGACCTGCTGGTTTAGGGTTCGAAGGTTATTCCTTCAGTGTTACGCGTTTCTCTAGCTCTGGTATTGTGTATTCTAGCCCTAGTTTTCTCAGTGTTGATTTCCTGGGTATTCCTCTCTCATCCCATCCCCGTTTCTCGTAGTATTTCTGGAGCATCCAGTGGTATTTCTCTAGATCTAGTTTTGCGCCTGCCAGCGGGCCTTTTGTTAGAGGCTCTTTGAACCATCTTGCTGGCGGTGTGTCCATCTGGGGATCCCATGTTCCGTATTCCCTTACCCATAGCGCTCTTATCAATGTATATATTCTATCCGCTACCTCTAAGAACTCCTCCATCGTTATCGTTCTACCTGTTACGGCTTTGAATATCCTTGGATACCATTCTAGCTCGAAGCCCAGCTCGATCCATGGGAATCTACATGCCACAAGGGTCTCGAATATACCTCCCCTTAGTCTCTGGAGCTCTATAAGCTTATCCACCTTAGCCTCGCTATACTCATGCCTCCCTGTCCTAACCTCCCACGATATTATCCATGCATCCTTATGATGAGCCCCTATAGGTGATGTCCCATAAGCCAGAGCCATTGCCGGGGCTGCGTGGCAGTCGTATGCAGAGATCTCGAGGCCCTTGACATGCATAGCCCAATCCCCCGACCCTCCACCGATCTTTTCTGAAGCAATCCTAACCCCCTCTGCTAAGAGGCTTCCCAGAGAACCCCTTCTATACGCTATATCGCTTGCCAGTCTCTCCGCAGCCTTGTGATCGCCCCACTCGATCTTATCCTTAATAAGCTTCTTCTCGGAAGCCTCCATAGCGAAGGCTATAACGGATCCGAGGGATATGGTATCCATACCCGTCTCATCCGCAATCCTGTTAAGCCTAGCCACATGACCAAGGTGGGCTAAACCTATGTTGGAGCCGAGCATCGCGACATTCTCATAGTCAAGCTCAGCCTCCTTACCCCCGGAATCAACAACAACATTACCACAGGGCATTGCGCAGAGGGGGCATGATCTGAGGGCAAC
This sequence comes from Desulfurococcaceae archaeon AG1, assembly GCA_003116855.1. Taxonomy (GTDB): domain Archaea; phylum Thermoproteota; class Thermoprotei_A; order Sulfolobales; family AG1; genus AG1. Next base: position 68,983 of record BEWT01000011.1, on the reverse strand, counting down.
CTTGGAAGCCTCCATGGAATAGCCGTCTATCAACCTATAGCCGTCGAAAACCCCCTCTCTGAAGTTATATGCGGGGAGAACAGATGCCGTCTGACCCCACTCTACAGTAGCCATAGTACCCTGCCTAACCCAGAAGTCATAGCCATCCTTACCCTTGATATCCCCTACGGAGTCTACGTATAGCTTCCTAACCTCTCTAGGATCGGCTACCGGGATCTCCTTATCACCCACAGCAGCAACGGCCTTAAGCCTCTTACTACCCATAACAGCACCAATACCAGGCCTACCCCCAGCCCTCCCAGCCTGCGATACAACCACAGAGAATTTGACTAGATTCTCACCCGCAGGCCCTATACAGGCAACACCAACACCCCCGCCATGGACCTCCTTAATCCTCCTCTCACACTCAACAGCGCTAGAGCCCCACAGAGCCTCAGCGCTTAGTATATGGGCCTCGCCATTCTCAATATAGATATACGAGGGCTTCCTAGCCCTCCCAGTAACGATCAGGGCATCGAAACCAGACCTCCTAAGCCCGATCCCAAACTGAGATCCGATATTACCATCACCATAGCCACCTGTGAGAGGACTCTTAGCAGCAACAACAATCTTACCACTATTAACAGCTAGACCCGTGAGGGGACCTGCGGCGAAGATGAGAATATTATCGGGAGACAAGGGATCAGTGCCAGGAGGTAGAAAGTCCCAGAGGATCTTGGCAGCAAAACCCCTCCCACCGATGTAGTTAACAGCATAATCCCCGGGATACTCCCAAACCCTAACCTCCCTCCTAGAAAGATCCACCCATAAAGCCTTACCCCATAAACCCTTCAACCTGGGCACCGAGTAATAATCACAGCAGAGATAAAAATAAACCAACACCTAGCCTGGAGAAGGTCTGTTAAGAGCTAAAGTAGAGCTACACAGCTAGGAGCCGACTCGGAACATGGGTAGAGATAAAGGCTCTCCGGTGAAACCAGAGCAGGAGCATATATAATGGTGAAGTGCATCGTTCAGGTTATAGGCCCCAGCGGCTCTGGCAAAACCAGCGGGATTGTCAAGGCTGTTAGGAAACTAAAAGCAATGGGCTATAGAGTTGCTGTTCTGAAACACACCCACCACCAGATTGATGTGGCGCATAAGGATTCCTGGAGATACATGGAGGAAGGGTTTGCCGACTACTCGATAGTGGTTATGGGGTCTGGGGAGAGGGTTGCTATGTTTATGAGGGATACAAGCCTTGCAGAGGTTCTGAAGAGCATAGAAGATAAGGTAGACATACTACTTATAGAGGGTTTTAAACACCTAGGCATAGGTTATAAGATAGAGCTGAGCAATAGAACAGATCCAGAGGAATTATCAGAGACCATAGTTAAAACCTGCCTCCAGACAAAAAGCACAGAGCCGTAACAGCCGGTGAAGAAAGAAAATATCTAACCAAGGGGTTTATCGTTTACGAATAAGTAAAATCCCTAACAATGCGGAGAATAGTGATAGCCACAGCAAGGATATCATGATATATTAATCTTCACCCTCTATGTAGGGAGGGGGAGTCTACGGGTCTTAGGAAGAAATATTCTGGGTATAGATCCTGGTCGTTCTTAGAGCCGGGGAGGGATTACAAGCCCTTCAAGCTAGCTAAAGAGATAGGTAGGGTTCCTTCAAAAACGATTCCTTTGAGTAAGGCTGAGGAGGAGAGGGTGGAGGAGATTATTGAGAAGAACATAGTGATCTCGTTCCACGATCATGCTGAAGTATTCCCGGAAGATCCCTCAGAGTTTATTGAGTATGAGAGGATCGGTAGGCTCTGGATCGGGTACGAAGGGCTTGCTGCCTCGGGGCTTGATGCTTTCTTCGAGGGTCTCCAGGATGGTATAGCCCTCATGAGATCCATGGATCCGTGGGACTGGGATAACGTGATCCACCAGATAGGCATGGTTCAAGCAGATCTGGATCACCAAGATCTGGTGTTCGTCGCAAGAAGAGCCAGCGATATTGAGAAAGCATATAGGGAGGGTAGGATAGCGATGGTCATACACCTTGAGGGGCCTCCAAACATTAGGGAGGATATCTCTAGAGTAGATATACTCTACGGACTTGGTGTTAGATGCATGGGGATCGCCTATAGCAGGGGTAACGAGTTTGGCTCAGGGTTAGCGGATAAGATTGATAGAGGGTTAACAGACCTTGGATACGAGCTTGTTAGGAGGATGAATAAGCTGGGCATGCTAATAGACCTAGCACACGCGGGTGATAAAACAAGCCTCGACACCATAGAAGCCTCTAAAGACCCTGTAGCAATAACCCACGCCGGTGCGAGAGCCCTATGGCCATCGAGAAGAATGAAGCCAGACGAGGTTATACAGGCATTAGCAGAGAAGGGAGGAGTATTCGGTGTAGAAGCCGCGCCCCACACAACGATAACCAAGAATAATCCTAGACATAGTATTGAGAGCGTTATGGAGCACTTCCAATACATAGAGAAACTCGTGGGGATAGACCATGTAGCATTCGGACCAGACACACTCTTCGGAGACCATGTGGCGCTCCACAGAGCCTTCAGAGAATACCTAGCACTAACAAGCATCGAGGAGAACCTACCACCATTCCCAAGAGTAGAGTATGTCGACGGCCTCGAAAACCCCTCAGAATATAGGAATATAATCAGATGGCTCGTAAAGAACGGATACTCAGACCAAGAGATAGCGAAAGTAATTGGAGGCAATATACTGAGACTAGTCAAGAGAGTGTGGGGAGAGTAAACAGAGATCCTCTATTTCATAAGGAGACCGTGTAGGAGAATGTCACAAGCATAAGGATCCCGACCAGCCCCTATAGGTTTCACCAAACCCACGAGCCCTCTGGAACAGCTTACACAATCCCCAAAGACATTGAGCAGAAAAATCCACCGATTTTTAATCCCAAACTACCATGCTGCTCTCCGGGTTTTAGAGCCTCTTTATCGCCGCGATTCCTAGCAATAATGCCAATACAGCTGGAATTCCTAGCAATAATATCAAGATACCTGGTAGGAATGGGTCTAGAGGTAGCGCGCCCTGTGTAATAATAGCTTGCGTAATAATAGTTATGATGAAGAGTATATGGACAGCAGCACCATATCCGAAGAATAGTCCGAGAACACGTGACCTCACACCAATGCTGAGTAGAAAGGCTATGAGGAGGAAAACCAGGGGTTCGGGCTTCATTGCGGTTGACATCAAAAAATATCAACCGCTCTTCCCTTGGCTTCCTCGGCCTCAGAACCCCTTTCATCGGAGCCCATATCATTGGCCTCCACCCATTCGGGGTGACCCCAACCCACAGCTCCCCTTCATAGCATTGCTCGGGTTCATTGCTGTGGGGAAAACCTCCACATCCTGGATCTCTTTGCCTTTAACCCGCCCACTCGGGTCTCTATCTCTACCCTCATCGTTGGGCGGGCATTCCAATAAAATACAGAGCTTATACTATGTTCCATTACTGCAGAACTACGGGTTTAATATCAACCCCTATAAACCATCATGAAACCTGAAACAGCTGGCTATGGCTTAGCAGCCAGAGTGCTGTAGGAAAGATAAACGCGATACCAGCAAACGGGCTAGGAGTTTGTTGCACTCTATACAGAACATATATGAAGGCTATAAATGCGAGCGATAGGAATATATTTCCTATATTATACATGTTGCAAGAGCAGCTCTATAATACCCCATATAAACCGCACATGTAGATCTTGCCCTACATGCTTATAATTTCTTCTTCTAATTTAGAACAAGCGTTTTCAAAAGATCCTATAGGGAAAACAAAAGGGCAGTTGCCCGGAGTTTTACTTCTAGCTATTGGTATTATTCGATACCAGCTACCCAGCTTTCGGCTTCGAGACCTCAGAGCATCCCAAACCGTTGATCTTCAATGGCTATCACCGGCACAAGGCTCATATGCAGGATAAGAACAGAGCAGAGATAAATTCGATCTATTATTGAGGATATACTCTTAAGATCTTTGGAGGCGATTCCTAGCTAGCCTGGCTGATCTGCTGTGGGATTGAGGGGGTAGACAGTTATTCTGAGGGCTTCGAAATCCTCATATGTAGCTCCTCTTCCTCCCACAAGGATTCTTGATCCGTTCTGCTCGACTATAAGGGATGTTATCTCGCGGTATCTATCTCTTATCGCGTTTATCGGCTTTCCAACGATTTTACCTGGCTCGCCGCTGGTTCTCCATCTACCCTCGATCTCTACGCCTACCTCGATGCCGTTTTCCTGCATCCTCTGGATCATCTCGATCGCCCGTATCAGGCTTCTAAACCTTCTTCTCCTCACATCCTCGCCTAGCCTGTAGATTATCGGGCTGGATGTCTCTTTGAGGTAGAAGAAATAGTTTATTATGGGTGAGAGTATCTCTAGATCCTCAATGATATAGGCGACAGGCCTCTGTCTATAGGATCGGGGGATGAGCAGTCCTTTCAATAGATCCTTCAATATGATTGTCGGCCCCAACGTGGGTTTAAACCTCACCTCATCGAAGAAAGCTAGATTCTCAGCTATTTTTCCATCCTTATCATAAAGTATAACGCATGTAGAGATCTCTTTATCTTTTACCCCCTCAAGACTCTTCATCATTTTCTCCATAAGGTGCGTGTATGTAGCTATTAAGAGCTCGTCCTCGGCACTCTCCACCAGATCCCTGATAACAACTGTAATGCTATGAACACCACTAACGGTCCATATATAGCTATCCTCAACCACCTCACCACTACGCTCAACACTCCTCACAATATCCTCAGCTATTTTGGCTTTGGCAACCATCTCCTGCTCTATATAGCTCTTCAAAGCAAGCTCGGGGTTGATTATCGAGTACTTAGCAGGCCTGCTCCTACTAACCTTGACAAGGCCTTTAGAGACCAGCCTCTCAATAACATCATAGAGCCTCGCCTGGGGTATCCTAGCTATCTTTAAGAGTTCTGTCGAGGTCAGCGATCCGTGTTTCAATAGAGCATAGTAAACCTTAGCCTCATACTTAGTAAACCCGAACATCAAGAGCTTTAGAATAACCTCCTCCTCATCCACCAAGATCTTCCCAGCTAAATTACCACCCCGCGCCTAATAAAAAACCGCGCCTAATGGATCAACCCAAGGATCACTAAAGCGTTGAGATCCTGATTCTATTACCTCTATAGTTAATATTAACCGCGAGCCTGAGATCCCCAGATCTTCTCGGGTGATAGACAAGCTCACCATTCCTCAACCTGATACCGAGTAGACCAAAGAGTATAGCATACCATATACCACCAGCTGCTGCAACATGGAAGCCATCATGCGTATTTCCATACATATTCCCCAAATCGGTCTCCAGAACCCTGGAGAAGAGCTCCAATCTCTCATCTATTCCCAGCATGATAGCCACGGTGGCAAAGATAGGTAGAGAGAGTGATGACTCGTGGGTAGTCCTCTCTAGATAGTATTCATAGTTCTTCCTAAGAATCTCTGGCTCGACCCCCTCAACGATCTCTTTCAATAATAGTGCTAGCACAACATCAGCCTGCTTCGAAACACCAACTCTCTTTGCCCCTCTCTCCACGACTTTCCCATCGGCTTGGATGTCAAAGAAACCCTCAAACTCCTCTATAACCCCATCCCTCTCTCTACCCAATGATATCTTCTCAGCTATTCTACCCCACTCCATTACTTCTTCAAGGCTGACGCCGAGATGCTCTAGCAGCTTTTCATCATTCTTTAAAGCATTGATAACTAGGTTGAAAGCAGCCTTCAAGTTATATTTAGCGATCAGGTTTGTGAAGAAATTATTATCCACACCAACATGATATTCATCGGGACCGATGACATTCCTTATAACATAGGCGTCTTTACCAGCATCGTATTCCACTCTACTAGCCCAGTATCTCGCCGTCTCAATAAGGATTCTAAACCCACACCTCTTCATAAACTCCTCATCACCCGTAACGTTATAGTAGAAGAGTACAGAGAACGCGATATCGCCTGTAACATGGATCTCTTGCTCCCCAGTAAGGATATCAATACATTTACACCTATCCAGGTCGACTGGATAGTATCTAGGAGTAGACTCATAACCGTCATCAACGCTTTCCCATGGATATCTAGCACCCCTATACCCGGTCTCACGAGCATATTGTATAGCCTTCTCAAGGGTTCTACATCGGAAGCTCAGAACACCACGCATAGCTCTGGGGTATAGGAATGTGAGGAATGGGAGTAGATAGAGATCGGTATCCCAGAATATGTGTCCTCGATAACCAATGCCATGCAATCCTCTAGCCGGTATCATGAGCTCCTCTCCATCATCGTCGATTAGTTGGAGTAGGTGGTATGTGTAAAAAGTTATGCTACCCGCTAGCCTATCGCTTCCATCGATCTCTAAACCGATCTCGTCCCAAAGCCTCGACCATGAATCCATATGCTCCGAGAGCAGAGATGCCCAGTCAGGTATTTCCTCTCTCACTATCTCTTCCAGATCTCCTTTTGCCCCTTCTCTATGGATATAGAACTCCACATATCTTTTCACATCCAGCCCTCTACCCCTGATTATAAAGCCAGCACTGTCTCTGGTAACCAAACGATCTAGCTGGGATGATGCACCAGGATCTACCATCATCCTTACCTCCAGCATTGTGTCAGCATCTCTAAGTCTGTAGAAAACCCTCAGTATGTTGTCACTGAACACCAGCCTCTCCCTCGATAGGTGCTCTGTGTAGGTATAGCCATATAGGAATGGGTTGAGAGGGTTTTCTATAGGTAGGATAACCACATCCTCTGAATCGGAGGTAAGGCGAATACGCTGCATGAAGAGATTCTTACGCCTCCTATGCACAGCATTTTCGCTATAATACTCAATAGATCTCCCAATACCCGCTCTCGTAACCAGCAAGCCCCGTCTCATATCTAATAAACGTTCAACAGAACCACGATCTATGATGTCAAAGTGATATGGTAAATAAACATTACTCACCGTGGGTAACATAACAAGCTCTCTCCTCCATAGCGGGATGTTATTATATAATCCTGAGAGAAAACAGGCATTGCTTCTAGAACCAGCTAGCTCCAGCTCCCCTCTCACGCCCAGCCTACCATTAGCGAGCGTTAACAATGTGCCGATCCAACGTTCCTGGCTTCTATCAAAACCACTAATCCTTAACCTATAAGGCTCAGGCTCTATACTCATCGGCATAGGTTTATCAACACCCCGGGATCAAGATCCCTGAATCTCTCGATAACAAGCCTAGCCCCATAGCCCACAAGATCTTTATTCTGAAAACCTATAGGAATAAGCCCAAGCTCTCTTGCTGCCTCTATCCCCGAAGGGGCGTCATCGATCGCAATGAAGCAATCAGCAGACTCAACAGCATCCCTTCCTGTTGCAAAAACGCCTTTTTTACTCGTAGAAGAGCCGCTTACATCTATATCGAAGAACTCATACAACATCCTCCCCCCTACCTTAATACTCCTGCTAAGCCTCGCAGCATTTTTAGAGGCTGATGCTAATACATGCACAAACTTAGTAGTGGTGAGGATCCGTGTTCTCGCAATGAATTCCAAAGCCTCGTGGTTAACGCTGAATAAGCCTCTTGATATAAGCTCGTTGAAAATTCTGTTTTTCTCCTCAGCGAAGCTCTCGATCAATCTATCCCTGGATATATCATCAAGCTTATCAAGCAATCCGAAATGCTCAAGTATCGCTCTAGCCCCCTCAAATCTAGGACGCCCAGCAACGAATTTATAGTAAAACTCTGAGGTAAAGTTATCTATACCATATTTAGCGGCTGCCAGTCTCCATGCTTCTTCGTGGGGTGTGAGCACTACTACACCATCGAAATCCCACAGCATCGCTATGATCATACCATCCACTAGTAGTATAATAATACGCTCCTATTTATATTTTGACCATAGAGCCGGATCAAAAAGAGTATAGAATTCTTTATATAGATGTATATTAGCTATTACATTAGTATACTAGCTATTGCATTAATTTATATACCACCTATACATAGTATGTACATGAAGGTGGGGCAGATGGCCCTCTCTAAACGTGTTATCCTAGGTATTGTTGTTATCGCTATCATAGCAATCGCGGTGGGGCTTTCACTCAATCTAGTTGGGCAGCAGAAACCCTCTGTAGCAGTTGTTATTAGATTCTCTGGGTGGGGAGCAGGCGAGACCGAGGTAAAAAACTATGAGAAAGCCATAGGCCAGTTTAGCAAACAGTACCCAGGTGTAGTGGTTAAATACGAGCCTATATCACAAATGTACCACGAAAATATACTGGCCTCCTTCCCAGCCGGTGCAGCTCCAGACGTCTTCTACGTAGACTCGTCCTGGGCCTCGATATTCATCAAACAGGGCGTGTTGAAAGCACTAGATGACATAGATCCTGGTATCGCTTCCGTTAAGGCACAATACTACGACTTTCTATTAAAACCATTCATGGGCCCTGACGGGAAGCTCTATGGACTTCCAAAGGATTGGTCAATACTCTTCCTAGCCTATAACAAACAATGCCTAGCACGTGCAGGTCTAACCACTCCTCCTAATGACTGGCCCAGCTTTATTAGCAGCCTCAAAGCGATCACAGACGCTACTGGTAAACCAGCACTCGTAGATCATTATCACTGGAGAACCTTTGTCGCAATGGCACTAGCCTATGGAGCCCCGTACCCAGACTTCACCAGCGCAGATAGCGTGAGAGCGTGGTTTAACAACGATGCTGTGAAAAAAGCACTTAAAGACTACATGGATCTATATCTGGATGGGTATGTGAAAAGAATGGATGCTGGAAAAACCCCCTATGTAGTGCTTCCAAGAGACGTTGATTCTGGTTGGGGCGGAGAAGCATTTGGCAAACAAGCAGCATGCCTCACACTCGAGGGTAGCTGGATGATACCCTTTATCCGCGACCAGTTCCCGAACTTCAAATACGGAGAACAGTGGGATATCGCCCCGCTCCCCGGAGGACCTGGTGGAAGATTCACGCTAGCCTTTACAGTAATACTAGGTATTAATAGCAAATCAAGCCATGCTGAGGATGCATATAGGTTTGCGAAGTATATTGCAGGAAAGGAGGGGCAGGAGTTTCTTGTAATCGGGCTTGGCCATACTCTCCCCACAGTGAAAGAGCTGGCTACAAGCCCTAATATGTGGCCAGAGCATCGCAAGACCCTAGATCAGCTGAATGTTTATAACAATGTATATGTGTGGCCAACAATGAGATCGGATAAAGCAGGTGCTATTATTGGTACTATAGATACTGTGCTCCAGTCACATATTGCCAACATGAAACAGACAAAGACGTATGATCTTAACAGCCTGATAAACGATCTGATAAACAGTATTATAAAGAACCTCTAGAAGGTTTACGAAGATGTCTCTAAAGAATAAATACCATGTTTTTTTCTCCTCCAAGAAACACCGTAGAGAATTCCTAGAAGGAGTGCTCCTCATACTACCTGCCACTATCATGAACTTCGTTTTCGGCTATTTCGCATTTATCTATACCTTCTACCTAAGCTTTTTTAAATGGAACTATATCACACAGCCCCTTTTTATTGGTATGGAGAACTATGTAAGAGCTTTTAACGAACTGATCGGAGGTCTCTTGGGCGCCAGATGGTATGAAGCACCCTTCTTCATAGGACTTAGAAATGTGCTCATCTACACAGCCATCGTCGTCCCAATACAAACCGTACTAGCCATAGTCTTGGCAGCAATAGCATCATCTAGGGTGAGGGGCTCGTCTATCTTCACAACCTCGTACCTCTTACCCGGATTCACAAGCAGCGTCATCATAGCATTGATCTTCATATACTTCTTCAGCCAGAAGGGCTTCATAAACTACATACTAAATCTCATCATTCCTGGCTTCGGATATCCAGACTGGCTATATTTAAAATCACTGATCATACCTGCAATGGCTATAGTAGCGATCTGGGGGACATCTAGCAACCTAGCAATATTATTTATAGCGGCTATGCAATCCATACCACGCGACGTTCTAGAACAGGCGAGGCTTGACGGAGCAGGCCCTGTCAGGAGATTCATACATGTTGTATTCCCTCTAATCAAACCAACAGTGGTATACGCGATCATCGTGGGAACTATAGGTGCGCTCCAGATGTTCGACTTATCATTCGTCATGGCCGGGCCGCAAGGGGGTATAGAGTATTCTGGCATGACGGTAGTGTTAGATATATATAGAACAGCCTTCTTACTACTAGACCCGGGATATGCTTCGGCAAAGGCTATTGTTTTTCTCACCCTAATGTATATCCCTACAGTGCTCTTTCTCCGAAAATACGGGGGTGGGTTTAGATGAAGAAGCGTTTTTACTACGAGCTAATAACGATCCTCATAGGCGCGTTCTTCTTCATAGTATATACAATGCCCTTCATAAGATCGCTGGTCGTCTCTTTCATGACCTGGGAGCAAGCCTCACAGATACCCCCAACATGGATACCAAACCCCTTTATCCTGGAAAACTACATGAGGCTTTTCAGAATAGAGCTGTTCCCAAAATGGGTTATAAACACACTAGTATATGGTAGCATTGTCTCTATATCAAACGTGCTTCTAGGTCTTATGGCTGGGTATTCCTTCGCACTCCTGAGGTACCTTGGCAGGGATCTGATCTTCAACGCCCTCCTAGCCCTCATAATGCTCCCCATGTTTGTCACAATGGTCCCACTATATGTTATACTAGCCCAGCTTAGACTGATCGACAATATATTCGCACTACCCCTTCTAGGATTGGTAGGGGTGAACACCGTCTTCATGGCTAAGCAGTACTTCTTATCACTACCGAGAGAGTTCTTCGAAGCAGCTAAACTGGATGGGGCTTCCTATATCAGAGCATTCTTCGAAATAGCCCTCCCCATGGCTAAACCACTCATCATAACGATCACAGTATATCAATTCCTAGGCGCCTGGAACGCGTTCTTCCTCCCAATCATCGTTCTCAAGAGTCCCGAGAATTTCGTCTATACACAGGGTCTAAACTATGCATTCTCTAGAGCATGGTATGTTGAGTACACACCCATCATAGCAGGAACACTCATAGGCTCGATCCCTACACTCCTCTTTTTCATTATCTTCAGAAGATTCCTCATCGGAAGCATAGTTATAAGGACATATAGGAGGTGAGACCATAGCGTTTCTCGAACTAATAAACATATCGAAGAGATACAAAAACACCGAGGCAGTTAAAAAAGTTAGCCTTTCCGTCGAGAAGGGAGAATTTCTAGTCATCCTAGGCCCTAGCGGGTCGGGAAAATCAACCTTGCTGAGGCTAATCGCTGGCTTAGAAGATCCCGACGAAGGTGATATAGTGCTTGAGGGGATCAGGATCAACGATATAGATCCAAAGGATAGAAACATAGCCATGGTTTTCCAATCCTACGCAGTATATCCACACATGACAGTCTATGGGAACATAGAATTCCCACTAAGAATGAGGAAAATCCCGGAGAACGAGAGGAAGAGAAAGGTTAGAGAAGTAGCCGAGCTATTGGGAATAACACACCTCCTCGAGAAAAAAGCATGGCAATTATCGGGAGGCGAGCAGCAGCGAGTAGCACTAGCTAGGGCACTTGTTAGAGACCCGAAACTCTTCCTTCTAGACGAGCCCCTAAGCAACCTAGACGCTAAACTAAGGACAAGGCTTAGGTTCGAGCTAAGAAGACTCCTACACGATGAGCTAAAGATCACAACCCTCTATGTTACACACGACCAGGTGGAGGCCATGACGATGGCCGATAGAATAGCGATCATGAACCAGGGCTCCTTGGTTCAAGTGGATACTCCTTTCGAGATATTTAACAGACCGCGGAACATCTTCGTCGCAACCTTCGTAGGCACACCATCCATGAACCTGTTAAAAGCTGAAGTGATTAACCAACACACCATATCCCTAAACGGTTTTATAATAAATGTGAAAAAGAAGTTAGAGATCAGACCGGGTAGGATTATCCTCGGGATCAGACCACAGCATCTAACAGTAACAAGCGATGGAACAGGATTCAGATGCAGAGTAACTGGTTTCGAGAACCTCGGCGAGGAAGTAATACTGCGTCTAGACACCTCTAGAGAAGAGATCCAGGTAGTAGCGCCATGGAGAGTACTGAGGAAAATAATCCCAGGCCAGGAGCTAACTGTAAGACCCATCGATAAACTCTACATGTTCAGCGAGGATTCCAGCGAACTACTCGCGGTTATAGAACCAAACGAATATACTATACCCTTATAACAATTCTCTGAGGTGTAAGCCTTATTCCGCTCGGATCAAAATCCTTCTAGAGTCATGCTTAGCGTGCTACTCATCGATCTAGCCTTGCTTCTGGTTCTCTGACCTCAGGATCTTGGAGTATTTTGAGGGTTTTAGCCCGAATACTGTGGCTATTATTTTCGCTATATACTCGTCATCTGGTATTGCTCTCGGGCTGCCTAGTTTTACGGCTACTGCTTGTTTATAGGCTTCCTTGCTTACCCAGTTCTTAACCTCGCCGTTTATAATGGCTTCTGCAACCTTTATTGCTATATAGAATCTGGAGAGTCTTTTGAATGTCGCCTCTTCTTCTGGGAATGCTTTTGATAGGTTCTCTATAAGTCTGGGCATGTCGTCGCTCTTTTTGAAGCCATAGTAGTATTTGAGAAGCTCTACCCTGAAGATCTTTGATAGGATTGCTGAGTCAGGGATCTTGCCAAAGAGCTCGATGATCTTGGATCTAGCGTTCTCAGGATCGCTGTTCAAAGCTATATCAGCAGCCTCGAGATAGGCTCTCTCAGGTGAAAAGAGATCCATGATCTCCTTGGGGATCTCGCTCCCAAGACCAAGCCCCTCAACACCCACTATATAGAGGGCAATGAGATCTCTCTCATAGATATCATCAGGATTCGCAGCGCCCCTCACAGGCTCGACACCCTTATCAGCATATGCCTCTTTAAGAATAGCTACGAGATCCTCTCTACTCAGCTTCCCACCGCGGGAGAGGATCTCACCCCAAGCATCTACAAGAACCCTCAGCCTCTTCCTCCTCACATCCATCAAAAACCCACCAGCTCCTGCTCTATTATTTCCAACACGAGGAGCAATATATTTTACCGGTCTCCCAGCCTTATAATAGATCGACTTTACTGCCGAGCGCTAATGATCCTCGATATAATTATAGGTAAAGCTTATATTACCCTCTATTCTAGAGCGTGTGGAGGGCAAGAGTGCTGGGAAGCTTCCTCCTCCTAATGGATCTAGACGGTACTATGTGGGATCATAAGAACGTCACAGACCTCACACCACCCTTCAAGAGGGTCTCAGAAACCAAGGTTGTTGATTCGAGAGGGGTTGAGGTTAACCTATACCCCGAAGCTCTGAAAATATTGCTCTGGGCAAGATCTTCGGGCGCCTATATCTCAAGCCTCAGCTGGAACGATCCTGAGAAAGCTCTAGGCGTTCTCAAAGCCTTCGGGATAAGCGATCTCTTCCACCAACACATGATAGAGAACCACCCCAACAAGGATATCATGATCTCCAAACTCCTCTCCATGCTGAAGAGCAGAGGCATCCAATACTCCCTCTGCAGGATCGTCTATATAGATGATAGAACAATACATCTAGACTCAATATACAGGAATATAGGCAGGATAGTATTCCTCCAAGCATGGAAGGATTTCAAAACACACCTAGAAGCTATAGAAGCCATAGAGAAAAGGCTTAGAGAATGCCGCGATTAGCATTATTAACATGCAACAGATATAAATCCCTGCCGAGAGGAAAACCATATAGATCCAGAGAAATATATAACGTGGAACCCTGGAAGAGAGGTTCTAGAAAACCCGATCGCTTCCACTAATAAGAAGCATAGGAGATAGATATCTAGGAGAACATGTATCAGTGGAACCCCGAGTGGGAGAGGGTTAGGATAAAGATAGGCGATAGAGAGATAACACTATGCAGAGATAAGGTTACAGGAATGTACGTATGCCCCAGATGCACAGATCCCGATAAACTCTGCCCCGAGGGTCAGAGAACGAGAAGCATCATCCCAGAAGAAACAACCTACCTGTTAACAGAGATCGACGTACTCAACCATCTTAGAGAATGCGAAAAAGGCATAAAGAGCTGGGGCTATGCACCAAAATACGAGGAAGAAGAGGAAGAGGAAGAAGAAGAGGAGCTATGATTAAACACAACACGATGCCTTCACAAAGTTCTATAGCCTTATCCATAGCGATCGTCACCCTCTAGATCCTTATTGTTTTATAACAAGCAACAGGCTAAAAGTAGAGAGGCTAGGAAAGAACAATACTAACTGCTACCGGGCTTGGATCTCATATCTCTTCTTTATAAAGAGTAGGAGGAAAAGGGCATTAGAGGTCGATATAGCGAAAGATGCTAGAAAATGGGCTTCGCCGCCGAAGAGAGATCTGATCATGGATCCTATATAGGGGGCGGGTAGCCCAGCCACCGTGGCTAGCACGTATATCGTTGAGTACAAACCACCCCTAGCATGGCTTGTAACAAGGCTCCCTAGAATCGCGTTATACGAGGGTATCCACGAGGCTATAGAGGCGCCCATGAGTATGAATGATATATAGGGAGCAAGAGCCCCGGGTACAGGGTTTATCGACATAGCTAGAGCCGACAGCCCTGTTAGTGCCTCTGAGAGTGCGAGTACATAGATAGCCCTCGACTCGGCGAGCAGGCCAAAGGCATAGGATCCTAGGAACCATGTTAGGTTCTGAACAGCATAGAGGATCGCGACCTCGCTATCGCTAAACCCTTTCTCAGAGAAATATGCTGATATGAGGGGCATCCATAGGTAGAAAGAAAACCTATCGATACAGCTATAAAGGGTTATTGGCCATAGATTTCTCAGAGAAGCGATGAAGCCAAGGATCTCTTCGGGGGTGGGGATAGAAGCATTAGATCTATTGATCCTGGCGCGGGGTTCATCTATATATAGAAAGGATATCGATGCCATTAACCATAGGATCGAGAGGAGGGTGAAGAGACCCCTATAGCCAAGCCACTCTCTAAAAGTGGAACCAGCTATAGGTCCAACAACCATGAAGATCGATGATGCCGTCATTATATAGCCAAGCCACCTCGCAGTAAGAGGACCCGCTAGGTCGATGACAAGCACATTCCTAGCAACAATAACCAGCGCGAAGGCCGAGTTATAGAGAATAATGCTTAGAGGAAAACCAACCCAGCTGGGGAGGAGTGCTAGAGAGGATGCGGATACAAAGCCTAGGAAATAGGCTAGGAATGTGAAGAACCTCCTCCCAAGCACGTCGGAGAGAAAACCAGCCCCTAGTACGAGGAAGATAGAAACCGCGTAGGAGTAAACCTCATATATGGATTGAACACCATAGTCGAAGCCCTCCTGTGTTGCGTAGAACCTAGCCTGGTATATATAGATAGAGCTTGAGAGGCTTGAAAGAGCAGCCGATATGATCATTATAGCCAGGTTCCTATCCATCTAGCAGGCCACCAAGCCGTTTGAGACAGAGCCGAAGAGTCAGAGGATATGGGAGAATATATATAGCTAGCAATGCTAAACAACCCTCGGCATGTATTTCTCAACAATATACCCAGGATCCTCCCTCAAGATCCTCACGGCTTTCGGCAGATAGTTGAGAATATCATCAGGGGTCACGCCATCCTCGCCAAGATCCTCTGCAGCCAGATCCCCGGCAAGCCCGTGGATCAGGACACCCATCCTGGCAGCAGCACCAGGATCTCTATACCCAGCACCATACATAGCAGCTATAGCTCCTGTGAGAACATCGCCCGAGCCAGCCTTAGCCATCCCAGGGTTTCCAGTCATGTTTATATAGATATAGCCATCGGGGTAACAGATCATTGTGTGGGCTCCTTTAAGCACTATATATGATCCAAGATCCCTGCAAGCACTCCTAAGACTACCAACAGGATCCTCCTGGATCTTCTTAAGATCAACACCAACAAGCCTTGAGAACTCAACAACATGGGGCGTTATTATAGTCGGAGCCTTCCTCCCCTTAACCCTACCAGGATCCTTTGAGATCGCTGTGATCCCATCACCATCTATGATCAAAGGCCTATCGATAGCCTCAACAAGCATTCTAACAAGCTCCTGTGTCTCGCTATTAAGAGACACACCAGGGCCGAGGGCAACTATATCTATCCCAGCCTCCTCTATAAGCCTCAGTATAGCCTCATAGCTATTCATAGCAATACTACCCTCGCTAGTCTCCTCGAGAGGTATGTATACAACCTCACTACACCTAGCAGCAATATACGGGATCACAGATTTAGGTGCTGCAAGCCTCGAATAACCACCGCCAGCCTTTAAGAAGGAGTAGGATGTATAGTAGGGAGCACCATAGTAATACCTAGACCCAGCTATAGCTAGGAACTTTCCAAAAACCCCCTTATGACCCCACCTAACCCTCTCGGGAAGAGGGATCGGTGTGTTAAGCTCTGCAGAAACCCCTTCGAGAAGCTTTCTAGGATAGGAGAGGTGGGATACATAGAGCCTTCCACAGTACTGGTAGCCCGGGTAGAGAATATTGCCGAACTTGGGCAAACCCATGGTAACGGTTGCTGTGGATCTAACAGCAATGCCCCTCACAGCACCACTATCACCATCTATCCCCGAGGGTATGTCAACGCTTATAACAGTCCTCCCAGATCTGTTTATAGTCTCGATAACATCCCTATAGATCCCCCTAACATCCCCCCTAAGCCCAATCCCGATCAAACCAACTATACAGGCGTCACACCAGCTAAGCATCTTCTCTAGAGAGGATATCTCGCTCTGCTCCCTGACAAAGCTAACCTCGATCCCCATGCTCAAGACCATCTCGAGATTTCTTCTCGTAAGATCAGAAGCCCTCCCAGGATCGCCTATAAACGCAACCCTAACAACAGCCCCAGCAGCATGGAGTCTCCTGGCAGCTACCAGGGCGTCTCCACCATTATTACCGCTCCCAGCGATCACAAGGATCTTCTTATCGATAACGCTGCCAAGGATCTCGAGAGCAACCGAGTATACAGCTGAGCCAGCATCCTCCATCAGGAGGAGATGATCCAGACCATATTTGGGAGCCTCACTATCTATCCTCCTCATCTCATCAACACTGCAAACCTTCATCCTATACATAGCACTAGAGCTTGAGAACCCCGCCACCCCCGTGTAATCCACAAACCCTATCCAACATATATAGATGGCTAAAGATAATAGCGATTCAGCAGGATCTTAAAACCTTTCAAGGGATCTAGATATCCTATCCATACGCGTTAGAGATCATCTCGGCCGCTGTTCTCCTAACAGCATCTCTACTACTCAGGCTAGGGATCCATCCTATCCTCTTCTCAAGCCTAGATATGTCTAGAAGCATTAGCTTAACATCCCCAGGCCATCCCCTCCCATCTGGTGTTGCCGGCGAGAACCTATACCTAACCCCCCTGAGCCCCATAGCTTTTGTCACTATATCCGCTATCTCTATAACAGTTACCCAGTCCTTGTTACCGATGTTATAGACCTCCTCCGCATCATCGCTATCAAGCATTTTTTCAAAAGCCTTGATCGTTGCATCCACAGCATCGTCTATGTAGAGGTAGCTCTTCCTCTGAGAACCATCGCCAAGGATCTCTAACTCCTCGCTATTACTCCTCAGCTTGTTTATAAAATCATAGATCACTCCATGCTTAAGCCTAGGGCCAATGATATTAGCATACCTAAGAACCAGGCATTTTAAACCATAGAGCCTGGAGTAGGTTTGGCAGAGAATCTCTCCAGCAGCCTTGGTAGCGCCATAAACGCTTATAGGCCTTAGAGGATGATCCTCTGGCGTGGGTATGATCGCGGCATCACCATAAACAGTGCTGCTAGAGGCGAACACGAAGAGCCTAGCACCAAACCTTCTAGCCCTCTCAAGAGCGTTCATAGTTGCTGTGAGGTTCTGGTGGTAATGATCCAGAGGATCTCTCGTGGAATGCCTAACCTCAGGGTTAGCAGCCATGTGGAAGATAGCATCAACCCTAAAGAGATCCTCATCCAGTGAGGAGGGATCCAGAAGATCAGCCCTAACAAACCTAAACCCAGGCATACCCATAGCCTTGGAGAGATTATCAAGACTCCCCGAAGATAGGTTATCAAGACCAACAACACTATAACCAAGACCAAGAAGCCTCTCAACCAAAAAGCTCCCAATAAAACCAGCAGCCCCAGTCACAAGCACCCTCAAGCTAAATACCAAACCAAAATATCCAAAGAAGAAATTATAGATATAGCCTGGTAAATATTCAGATCGCTCCGATCACGTATATTTAATAGAGACCGAGGTATAATACCTATCGGAGCCAGCTTGGACAGTAATGTTGAGAGTACTGAAAAGATGCTGGGTGAGATCAAGAGGATCGTTAAGGAGGCTATTGAGGAGAGTAAGAGGGAAGATATAATAAAGCTTGGAACAGCCATAGATAAGATCGCTGATGTTCTGAAAAGCATGCTAGAAGAGCTAAAAAAACACACAGAAATATTGGAAAAACATACAAAGATATTAGAAGAACATACAAAAATACTGGAAAGGCATACAAAGATATTAGAAGAACACAGTGAGATGTTAAAAGAACATGGTAAAACTCTAATGGAACTCAAAATAGCAGTCGGAAGCCTTGGAAAGCGTGTTGGGAGAGATCTTGAGAAGATGATCTTATCCCTCTATAAGGATAATTTAGCCCAACTGGGAATAGATCCTGAGAAAGCTAGAAGATTCATTTACACAGACCTTGATGGAAAACTAGGCGTTAGAGGGGCTAGATACGAATTCGACGTGATCATAGAGGACGGAGGTGTAACAATAATAGAGGTTAAATCAAAAGCTGAGAGGGGGGATATAGACTGGCTATATGACAGGGTCGAAAGAACAAGACAGCTTATTGGTAATGTGAAAAGAATAGTAATCATAGCTGTAAATATAGATAGAGAAGCTCTTGAGAGAGCCAGAGAGCTTGGAATCAATACTATATACGGAAGCGTGATAGACTAGAGAAATAAAAGGTAATATTAGAAGCAGCTACGCGTTTGACGCTATCTATTTATAAGCACTCGGGAGAATTATTCTCGGTGGTCCCTATTTGTGCTAGATCCCCGCAGGATCAGGGGGGAGTTCCCCGAGATCCTGGAGCTGGAGAAGAAAGGGTATATCTATTTAGATAATAATGCTACAACGCCTAAGCCTAGATCGGTTATAGAGGCTGTTAAGAACTTCTATGAGAAGAACTATGCAACTGTTAGAAGGGGTGTGTATAGCCTCTCCCTCGAGGCTACAAGGGTTGTTGAGGAGTCTCTTGAATCGATAGCGAGGCTCATAGGCTCGGATCCTGAGGAGGTTGTACCGACGTTTAATTCTACTGATGCTATGAACATGATAGCCTTAACCCTAGCCCCAAGCCTTGGTGAGGGTGACTATATAGCCCTTACCAGGGCTGAGCATCACAGCACTATAATGCCTTGGAGATATGTGTGCAGGCTTAGGGGATGCAGGATCGTGTGGATCGATGTCAATAGATATGGAGAGGTAAGCATAGAATCTCTTAAAGAGAAATTCGAGAAGATCGGAAGGATCAAAGCTGTTATCGCAGTCCATGTGAGCAACGTGAACGGTGTTATAAACCCCATAAGAGAGATATGTGGCATCGCATCAAAAGAAGGAGCCCTATTCATTGGAGACCTAGCCCAGAGCGTATCCCACATGAAGGTCGATGTAAAAGAACTAGGGATAGATGCTGGCGTATTCAGCGGACACAAAATGTTCGGCCCCTCAGGAACCGGGGTTCTATACCTGAGAAAAGATCTTGGAGAGAGGCTCGAGCCCGGAAAGGCTGGGAGTGGTATGATAGTGAAAATAGATCCCGAGAGCCTTGAAGTTGTATTCGAAAACATGCCCTGGAGATTCGTTCCAGGAACACCAAATATAGAGGGGATCGTGGGGCTTGGCGAGGCAGCCAGGTTCCTCAGAGAGATAGGTATGGATAACGTGCTAAGCTATCTCAGAAGGCTCCAAGCATATGGGGAGAAGATCTTGAGGGAATATCTAGAGGATAGGATCGAGATCTACAGCCCACCCCCCGAGAAAGGAACAGGCGTTCTGAGCTTCAACATAAAGGGGATAGATCCACACCAACTAGCATTCCAACTAGACCTCGAGGGAATAGCCGTTAGATCTGGGCATCACTGTGCATACCCACTCCACAAGAGCCTCGGGATAGAGAAGAGTGTGAGGGCAAGCCCCCATATATATAACCTGGAGGAGGAGATAGAGAGGCTTGGAGAAACCCTAGCAAGAATAACTCCGAATGCTAAGAAGCCAGCTACAGGTAACGAGGATTCATGTAGATTCTCCTCGTGCTAAGCTAGGGAAGGATCTCTAGGAGACCTCTCCTCATACCCCTAATCTCCTCATCCCCCAGCCCTAGCAGCCATGATACTAGCGAGTCTATCTCATCCCTAACCCTGCTACCCTCACTCAGCTGGGTTGAGAGTGGGGGGAGTTGTTGGGAGCCGTATTTAGAGATGATCTCCTCAGCATATCTATAGATATCCCTACCAATAATCCTTGGAGCTGGTAGTGAGAGGAAATCATCGCTTGAGATCATCCCCCACCTATGATCAAGAATCTTTCCGATCCTCGAGAACATGTAGAGGAAGAAGGTGCTGTTAAACCAGACTGTGAGGAAGCATCTCAAACCCTTCTCACCCCCGATTACGGCGAAGAAGCTATCCCCGGCGAGGGCTGGTTTATCAACCATCAAAGCGTTAGCACCATGCATCTTTGTACTCTTCCACACGGCTCTCGAGACAAAGAGATCTGCTATGGGTCTTCTAGTATTGATCTCTTTATAGGCATAGCTATACCACTTATCACCATAGATCCTCACCACACCCTCGACAACACGGGATCTCAGCCCCCATTCTATATATTTAACAATATCCCTATCGATTCTCCCGAGACTCTTTGGAGGTATTGATAAGATATAATGCTCTGGAGACTCAACAAGCCTTAGACCATAAGGTCCTCTCTTTTTCTTAGACCTCCTGATAATGGGTAAGAGGTTCTCGTTGCTTATCTCAAGCTCGCTGAGATCCTCTTTATTGAAAATCACAGTAGAGGATCTATCCCTATACCTTATACCCCAATACCTGTTGGGGAGTATAAAGAACCTTGGAGCCCTGATAAGAATACCCTTCTTTATAACAATATCTCTCGCAACACTCCTAAGCTCTGCAAGCCTACCGCTATCCATAAGATCCCTGAAGATCTCTGCAAACCTCTCATCATATCCGCCTAGCTGGAAGAAATGGATCCAGCTCCTCTGGGCAGAACCCCACAGAGATCTCAGGGCTATCCTGTTCACATAAACCTCCTCGCCACTCCGCCCTCTAAGGGTTTTCGCGATATCCTCTATACCGCTTGGAGAATCGATCCTTATCAATACCGTCTCCCAGCCAGGTAGCCTGGCTTTACGGGCAGCGATCACAACCTCCTTCAGAGATCTCTTCCCCGAGAAAGAGGTTACAGGTCCCTCAAGGATCGCGGCAACACTATACCTATCCCTCAGAATAATCCTAACACCGGCACTCGAAATCCTGTAGAGGGTATACGCTGGGGTGAATGCTATTAGAACCCCTCCTGGTTTCAAAACACTATCCGCGAGGAGAATGGATGCTGTTGAGAGCCTTAGCTTCCTCTTAATCACATACTCTCCATATCCTAGGAGGAGAAGCGTTCTATAGATCTCTGGAAGCCTCTCCCTCAAAACCCTATCATCCTCGAGGAAGATCGGGTTTACTAGCACGACATCCGAGCTATATTGCTGCCAATCATTAGAGGAGAAGGATCTATAGATCTCGTCAAAAGGATCACGTACAAGGATAGAAACCCTGCCAGGATCGAGAACATCTATAAGCGAGGCGTAAGCCGCAAGAGATCCTAAGGGGTTAGACCCCAACCCCCATACTCTGGAAACCCTCCCAGAGCCCAAGGAATCAACAATCCTTCTAATAATCAACCCACTACCCACAAATGGATCGCCGAGCACTAGATCCCTGCTACTAACAAGGCTGCTAGCAAGGATCGAAGCAACCCTAGCGGCATATATTAGTGAAGAACCAAGCTGCCTAGTGCCACGCGTTTCTGCAAGGATCTCTGCAACGATCTCCTGGTAACGCATGATCTCATCAGAACCCAGGATCCTGATCTTATCCTCAACATCCCTAGCAATAATTTTAAGAAGATCCTTGGGCATCGCGATTCCAAGTCTACCGAGGATCTCGGCAATATCTCTCTTATCCCCACCAAGCCTAGCAACCACGTGCCCAAGAAGATCTAGGAAAACCCTATATCCGGTCTCAGCAACCCCCTCGCTAACCCCAATATATCTAGCAACCCTTAACCTCAACCAGCCTTCGTTTCTATAGATCCTAAGGTATTAATAACTAATAACCACGTAAACAAATAGCCATATAGCTATTTAACTATACAGAGCAATCCAGAGATCTTCTTGAAGTATTGCTCATTGCTCTCACATAGAAAGCTATTTGCTACTCAAAGATCTCACAAAAACCTAGTCTACCTATAAAGTCAGGCCCAGCGTTATCTTTAGTACTACATTCAGCAGATCAGCCGTGCCTCTCGCGACCTACTATTAATAGAACTGGCTTATTATACGGCTTTATCTAGCTTGTGATCACTACAAACTTATCAAGGATCTTTTATGAACTCCGTATTCGAAATGTCAGCCACTATAGATGCGTCATTATCGCTTACCTCTAGATTATCGACGTGACCTAGCTACCTGCCTTGTGCTCTATATATCGCTTCTATCTGCTTGTAGAAGCGATCTCTTAATTTCTAGCCTCTTAAGTGTTTTTACAAATCCCCATTCAACCTATCTCTATACGTTATGCCTCAGAAGTCCCTATATAGGGCTGTTTTCTTTTTTATGCTCTCAGGAAATGTTTGTAAGCTTTAGAGGCATCCCTAACTATTGAAGCTTATAATGTTGAGAAGCTATTCACAATCAATACTATAGGGAAAGATTTATAAGGCTCTCACTAAGCATATTCTGGTGGGCTGCTTCTTACAAGCATCCCTAGCGCTTACCGATGGAGAAGATGCTTCGATTGTTACGAGAACGGTTATTGTTAGATCTGAGAGGATACCTAAGAAACTGTTCAGGATTTTCATAGAACTTGAGGATACGTATAGGAATGTGGTTGAGCAGCTAGTAATATGTGCTGCTAAAGAGGGGATAACATCATTCATAAAACTTAAAGCCCTAAAATACCGAGAGATGCGTAACCTCTATCCCCACCTACCATCGCACTATGTTCACACGGCTTGTCAGGATGCATCCACAAGGGTTAAGAGTTTTCTAAAGCTAAAGAAAGAAGGATCAACGAATAAGGAATATCCTAGCGTGAGGAGGATCTCGATATGGCTAGACGACCACCTATGGAGGCTTGAGGGCTTAACAAGGATAGCTATATCGACGCATAGAGGATTGATCAAGGTAGATCTAGTTCCTCACAAGCAATTCTATAAATATATCAACTCCGGCTGGAGATTAGCTTCTGAGGCAAGGATAAAGCTTGATAGAAAGGAAAGAAGGTTGATCATATATCTCATTTTTAGAAAGGATGTTAGGTTATATAAGCCTAGTGGTTATATAGCTGTGGATGTTAATGAGAATAATGTAGCAGTGCTTATAAACAGAAAGGTATATCTATTTGAAACAAATATTGAGAAAATAACACTTGGCTATTATTATAGGAGGAAGAGGGTTCAGGAGAAATACGATAAGATCTACGATGCTAGATGCCGTGCTAAGAGGAAGATCTTGAGGAAGCTTAGGGAGGAAGAAAAGAAAGACAATACCAGATGGAAGGTAGCGAACATAATCGTTAGAGAGGCATTAAAACATGGATATGGTGTTGTTCTCGAGGATCTCGGCGATAAGCCTGCTGAGAACATGATCTCCAGGATTAGGGATGAGCAATTAAGACACAGGATCTTCCAAGCAGCATTCAAAGGCATCCAGAGAGCCATTGAGGAGAAGGCTAAAGAACACAGCGTCCCAGTAATCTATGTTAATCCTAGGAATACATCTAAGCAATGCCCAATACATAGATCAGAAATAAAATATAACGGCTCGAGAATAGGTATATGCTCGCTAGGTAGGGAGAAATGGCATAGGGATGTCGTTGCATGCTATAATTTATTGTTAAAAGCCCTGGGTGGTGATGGGAGCAGCGCTCCAAGCCACCCAGGGTTCAACCTAGATGGGAGCCACATGCCGTTTGGCTCGACGGCAGCCCATGAACCCATGGGGATAAAGAGATCCCTGTGGGCGAGGTTGAAGTCCCTGGATATTCCTTCATATCCAGGGACAAACGGTTTGGTGAGATTCTCGGATGAGATGTTAAAGAGGGTTCACATTACTGGGTTATCAAAACTACCTATACCCGAGGATGAAGAGACGCGAAGGAGGTTGAGAGGCTGGCTATTACCAGTTAAATTCGATGTCGGGCTATCGTTCTTCATGGTATTCATCGTGACAATGCCTGCTGTAATACTAACTATAGAGGTTCTGCGCCCAATGCACACCGCGCCCTCAGGCCTTGCACTAGTCGCAGCCCAGGTGGCATGGCTCACCCAGACCTTGGGACCCTGGGCAGGGGTTATATGGTGGCTTGGTGCATTCTTCGCACTCTGGGGAACTTTCTACTCGCTCCACGAGGTATATATGTGGACGATCTACGATATGCTGAGGGGCACGTTTAGAAAGGCTGTCGATATCACCCCCAACAAGGTCAGGCTATATCTATGGCCCTACCTAGTTATAGTTGGTAGCATCTTATTCATCACAGGCTTCTCACTACCAATGCTAGCGGCTTTCGCAACTGCTGCTACCCATCTCTTCGCCCTAGCCCTATGGGGCATAGCACTGCTCTACCTAAACATGAGATACCTACCAAAGCCCTATAGACCCCACATAGTGGTGGTAATACTAGCAACAATAGGTATTGCCGTGTACCTACCATACGGAATAATACAGCTAATCCAGGTCTTCATACCAACATTTAGAATATGAAAAGCAGCGCGCGAAGATAAAGTTCCTCGAGATCCCCGAGGCTCTTTTTCTCCTAACTCGAATCTTCGAGCTGGTTTGTCCGCCAAATTATCGATTCAGACAAGCCCCCATATTTCATCGTATATCCTATATATCCTGCGATAAGGTTCTACATACCTCATATATGTATATTGAAAAATTTTTTTATCCCCAGCCAAACTATACCTCATTTATAAGGCTCGACTTTCAAAAAGCATTATATCAATGTATAATACCTATGGTACCTATTAGTCTTAATTATATTATCGTTAATCTCTGAATTAAGATTTATAAGTTTGAATTAAGATTTATAAGCTTAGTTTGAATAATAGAGTGCGAAGAGGTGCTCTTCGTGGGCGGCAACAACAACGATGATAGTAAAGCTGCTGTGAAGCTCGAGAAGGTATAAGGAGACATTCCCCCTCGGTGAGGGCCCTGCTCTAGAGGTTGTTGAAAAGCTACCAACTCCTCAGGAAGTATTCAACGTCTCCAAGCCTTCTTGTTGGAAGATCTATGCAGCAATGCTAGGCCCTGCATTCATAGCCCTGGGCGGGGCTATAGGTAGCGGGGAATGGCTGCTAGGCCCTGCGGTGGCAGCTAAATACGGGCTTGGTCTGTTCTGGCTAGTATGGATCGGCGTAGTATTACAGACAATATATAATATAGCCTTCGCAAGAGTCACCGCAGCCATAGGCGAGCCAGCACTAGTCTATATGGCCAGGAATAAGCCCAGAGCCTTCTGGATACCATTCCTAACAGCTGCACTAATTATTGGCTACGTATGGCCTGGCTGGGCTTTAGCAGCTGCTACAGGCTTGGGGGTATTCATTCTAGGCCGAGTACCAGGGGCTGGGGAGGCAGCCTTTGTAAGGTATCTAGGTATGGCTCTATTCCTACTAGCCCTCCTAATAGTAATGATAGGAGGTAAAATAGCTGCAACCCTGGAGCTGATCTTCAGATACCTTATCATCTTTATCACTATATCTGTATTTATCTTAGCACTGATGGTTGTTACACCTGAGGTGTGGAACGAGCTGCTAGTAGGCTTTACAAGTATAGGCTATATACCACAAGGAGTAGATATCTTCCTCCTCGGAGGCTGGTGGGCATATATAGCTTGGGCCTCGGCATTCAACTACCTACTAACCAACTACTATAGAGATAAAGGCTATGGCATGAGCTATCTAGTCGGCTACATACCAGCAATGATCGGCGGTAAAAAGATAGAGCTATCAGCCACAGGAAAAATATTCAAAATAACCCCTGAAAACCTAGCAACCTGGAGGCTCTGGGAGAGATTAATAATGGCCGATCAGTGGCTAATATTCGCAACCTTCGCCTTCCTAGGCATGGTTCTACCATCCATTATGGTTAGAAGCGTAGTACCCCTAGGCACAGATCTACCTGCCTGGGGCATTGCCGCCCATGTAGCAAACGAGTTCGGCGCCAGATGGGGGCCAATAGGCTTCTACTTCATAGCCCTCATAGGCTTCTTGATATTATGGACAACCCAGCTACAGATCATGGATATGCTAACCAGGAACGTTACCGACATACTCTGGAGCACCTCCGAGCGTGTTAGGAGATGGGCTAAGGGCGATGTCAGGAGGGTTTACTACACATTCTTCCTCGGATATACAGCGTTTGCCATGTGGGCTATATGGCAGGCACCCCCGCTAGTCCTTCTACTGATCTCGGCTAATATCGCTAACTTCGGAGGCTTCTACGCATGGCTCCTGCTATGGAACATTAACAGAAAGCTACCCAAAGAAATAAGGCTGAAGTGGTACTACTGGCCACCAATAATACTCTTCAGCGCCATATGCATGTTCTTCTTCATATCAGTATTCATACTAGGACAACTGCTAGGTATAAAGATATTCTAAGATCCTTTTTTAAACCCACTTTACCACCAATCTTTGTATTTAACAATCGCTCTTTCTAGTAAACATGCTTTATCTTTGATCGTGAGAAGACCCAGCATGATGAAGATCAACAGTAGGTCAGAATAGCTCCGAATTACGTTTAAGTTTATAGACCACCAACTCTTCGAAGAAGAGCTTCTTCCTAGCTATGATCCTATAGGTGAGACCTTCTGCTCTCATACTATCTTCAAAGAGGCCTAGATCTCCTAGTGAGGATAACACTATATATATAAATCCTTGTCTTGAGAGCGGTTTAAGAACGCTCTTAACCATCTCTATGGCTCTATCAACGCCCCGCTCTCCACCGCTCCACGAGATCTCGAACCACGTGCTTCTCTCATTCACTGGGAGGTATGGGGGGTTTATTGCCACGAGATCTATGCTCTCTTCTCTGAGGCATGAGGCGCCGTCGCACTGCATGAGAAAGATGTAATCCGCACATTCTCTAGATAGATGTTTCCTCATATACTCGATAGAGCATGGACTTATATCGATTGCAACTATTTCGTGAAAAATGTCTTTCTTTATGAGTTCTAGGCATATCTGCTGGGCTATGTAGCCGCTTCCGGCTCCCAGATCTAGTATGATCCTTGATCTATGAAGGTCTTCTTGAGATCCTAGGAGGGTTTCTGCAAGCAGGTAGGTGTCGTCAGACGGCCTATAGATCTGCTCCTCGGGGTTTGGGCATCTATAGACCTCCATGGTGCTGAGATCTCTTGTACATTATCTCTTGTGCAGCTGTTACTATGATCCTCACCATGGTCTCCTGATCAATCCTCTCGGTGTTGATCACTATATCGTGGATGCTCAGATCATCTATGTTTATTCCATATAGCTTCTTAAACCTTCTCCTCATAGCCTCCTCCCTAACCCTTATCCTCCTCATAGCCTCCCCAAGATCTATCCCATCCCTCTCAGAAACCCTCCTAGCCCTTGTCTCGAAAGGTGCTGTGACATAGACTAGAAGATCAGCATACTCCCTAACCATCCATGTCGCTATATGCCCCTCAATAACTATATCTCCTCTCATAGCCTCCTCCTTAGCCTTATTATCTATCTCAAGATCTATTGAGGGATCTTGCTCAGCAACCAAATCCAGCTCCTCCACCGAGAGACCCCGCTGAGCAGCGATACTCCTAAATATAGAGCCTGTGGAATGGTACCTCAGCCCAAGCTCCCTAGCAACCATAGATGCTAATGTTGACTTCCCAGATCCTGGGGGGCCGCTGATCGCTATAACCATCCCCCTGCTCCTCATAACCCACTACTCCTGATACTCTCCTTAAGGATCTCCTCAAGGCATCTATGGCAGAGCATCCCGCCAAAAAGCCTGTTAGGCCTCTTAGAGCTCTTTGGCAGTGTCCTAAGATCCCCCATATCCCTCGGAACACCGTTGAGCACAGCACCGCATCTGCCACACCTAGCTATAACCCTGGTATCCCGTCTATAATGAGTTACCGTGTTACCCCCGGGTGTTCTAACCTTAATCCTTTTGAGAGACCTCGACCTGAGCCTCGGGCTCACCATGGTTCTCTGGGGTGTTTATATCACTAAGGCTTAAAAGACTTTTAGGTCTATGTATCGTGATGATACCAAATATATACGCGATACACATCACCATCATGACGATCTACCTCGTACTGATCTCAGCCTATCTTATCAGGAGAAGCGTGAAGCCCGAGAGAATAGCAGGCGAGGTTCCAAGAATAGCTAGAGACATAGAGAAGGCATCGAAGGTAAAGTCTAAGAAAAAGGCGGGCGTGATTGGGATGAGGTATAGAAGGCTTAGGGGCAGAATATTCAGAGTAACAATGATAATGGCGACAATACCGCTGATAATGATGGTACTCGTACTCCTCTACAGCTACGCCGTGTTCGGTGAAAGAGGTCTTGCAGCACCAGGTACATGCTCCCTCCCACCCCCAATAGAGATCGAGATCGTTGTCGAGGGTAGGAGTATCTGCTACGTATATATAGTCTGGATCAGCTTCCTAGCATATCTAATGATCCTCCCACTATATAATAGAATATCAGGCACAGACATCCTAAAAAGCATTGGCGAAAGAAGATAGAGCTGAAAACCTAACGGGATCCAGACTCCTTCTGCCTCTTCAAAGCATTATCCAAAGCAACAAGCTCCTCTGGATCCATGCTCCAATACCTAGCAACGTCAGGGAAAAGACCCCTTCTAGCCTCATCAGCATAGCTCTTAATAGCATCCACAAAGATCCTATATGCATCGCTATACTTCTTAGCAAAGGGCGGAGGGTTTGGGTTAAGACCCACCAGATCGTGGAACACAAGGATCTGCCCATCACAACCTGGACCCGAGCCTATACATATAGTCGGGATCCTGAGCCTCTTCGTAATAATCTCGGCAACCTCGCGCGCAGTATATTCTATAACTATTGAGAAAACACCCGCCTCTTCCAAAGCATGGGCAGCCTCGATAAGCTCCAGAGCCTCGTCAGCCTTCTTACCTTTCAGCCCCATACCCCTTGCAAGAGACCTCTGCGGGTTCAGCCCTAGATGCCCCATAACAGGGATCCCGGCTTTCACCAGGCTCTCAACGATCCCAACGATCTCGATACCCCCCTCGAGCTTCACAGCCCCAGCGCCTCTCCTTATAAGCTTAGAGGCATTCCTAAGAGCCTCTTTTCTCCCAAGCTCGTAGCTCATGAAGGGCATGTCAGCAACAACAAGACTCCTTGGATTAGCATTCACAACAGCCCTTAGGTGGTGAAGGATCATACCCATAGTAACTGGGAGGGTTGATTGAAAACCCATCACAACCATTCCCAGAGAGTCACCGACAAGAATACCGTCAACACCAGCCTCGTCAGCCGCTCTAGCCTGGTAATAATCATACGCTGTGACCATAACTATCTTCTCACCCCTCTTCTTAGCTTTAATGAAATCACTTGGAGTAACTCTCCTAACGCTCAAGAGACCCCTTAATGATAATGCTAAGGAGTTGATAAGCAATAACAAGATCCCACAGAGAAAACGCTTATAGGCTTCGAGCATAAATGCTCTTGGAATGAGATATGCCGGCAATAGAGGTTGGGAGGATCTGTGTCAAACTGAGAGGAAGAGAAGCTGGGAGAAAATGCGTTATAGTAGATATCATAGACGATAACTACGTCCTAATAACAGGACCGAAAGAGCTATCAGGGGTTAAGAGGAGGAGGATCAATATAAACCACATAGAACCCACAGAGAAAAAGATATCGATAAGCAAAGGAGCACAGGACCCCGAAGTGATCGAGGCTATAAAGAGAGAGGGCCTCGAAGAATACATGAAAGAAAGAATAAAGATCCCGAGCACAAAGCTCATAACAGTGATTAAGAGATAAAAACCAGCCACAACCAAAGACCTTTAAATACCCATCACTAGCCCATTAACACTAATCAGTGTTTATTAACATTATTTCGCATCTAGAACCCTCACTCCATAGGGATCACTTTAACTCTAAGACCCTTGCATGAAGAACCAAGCTTCATAGCAATCAGCATTATTAATACTAGCTTGCATAAACGTTCTTGATCGAGGACAGGAAGTATTTCGCATCTTAAAGCTTACAAAGGGGTTATGCCATATAGTTTTAATGACATAAAGATCCATACGAGTCTGAGCCATGATTTCCTGCTATCCCTTAACCTCCTGACATTCCCATGCATATCATTTGAGTTGCCCGTTTGACCTTCTCGTTTATCAACAAACATCTCTCAAGTGTGTTGCAATCTATGATATATAAAAATTGATAGAGTCTGTGTCATGGGTTAGGCTTATGAGGATAACTGGTGTTGAAGCGTATGTGTTGAGATACTATGTTGATAAGCCTGTAACAGGTTTTAGGAGTCATTATGCCGATATCTCTTCGAGAATCGGTCATGGATTTGCTGTGGTGTATGTTAAGATAACCACTGATGAAGGTATCACAGGCTGGGGTGAGGCTATAGCTAGGGAGGCGCCCTCGGCCAGTGCTTCTGTGATCAACGAGCTGTTCAGACCCCTGCTTCTTGGTAGAGATCCTCTGGATCACGAGGTCTTGTGGGAGGAGCTATTCTCAGTGATGAGGGTTAGAGGACACTTCACAGGCTATTATATCGAGGCACTCTCAGGCGTGGATCTAGCTCTATGGGATATTAAGGGTAAGTATTTCGGCAAGCCGGTAAGCAAGCTACTAGGCGGCTTGTTCAGGGATAGGGTTAAGGCCTATGCATCCTCTATAGTGTTCATGAAGCCCGAAGATGCCGCTAGGGAGGCTGCTAAACTCCTAGAGCATGGGTTTAGGTATATTAAGGTTAAGGTGGGTAGGGGCTTTGATATGGATAGAGAGGTTATCAAAGCTATAAGAGACTCCCTAGGAAGCGAGGTAGAGATCATGGCTGACGCCAACACAGCATATAACGTGGCCACAGCAGTGAGAGTGGGTAGAATGCTTGAGAGATACGAAGCAGTCTGGTTCGAAGAACCGGTACCGCCTGATAATATCGATGCCTATGTAGAGATCACCAGAACCCTGGACATACCAATAGCAGCTGCCGAAACCCTGTTCACAAAATACCAGTGGCTAATGTTTATGCAGAGAAAAGCCATGGATATAGCGATGCCAGACATAGCAAGAGTTGGAGGCATAACCGAAGCCCTCAAAATCGCAGCCCTAGCAGACTCCTTCGGCATACCCATGACATTCCATATAGGCCTATCAGGCGCTGGGTGCAGAGCAGCAACACTCCAATTCATAGCCTCACTACCCAGCCACCTGATCTTCACACCAGCCTACGAGTATTACTACGTAGAGAAGAACCCCCTAGCCTACCAGATAACTAAAGATCCTGTCGAGGTATTCAGCAACGACGACGTTCTAATACCAAACAGACCAGGACTAGGCCTGGAGATCGATGAGGCAAAGCTAAAAAGCTATACCACAGGGATCTAGAAGCCCCGCATAAGATAGTCATTAACTCTCCAGCCATACCCTCTTAACAACCCCTCAAGCCCCAGCAACTATGCCTAGGCATTCTCCCGCGTATTTGAGCATAACACCATGTTTTCTACAACCTTCCAGGATCACGTGCCATTGAGATAGAAGTACATTCACATATGTGTTTATAATGGATAGAAACTATTGAAAGTTTTTACTTAGAAAATAGTCTAGTTTGTGTATCTTTTACAGAGCGTTTATTATCTTTCGCGCGATTAACTGGTTGGCGAGTCATATGAAGATCGTCAACTCTATCATAAAAGGAGAGCCCGTTATTCATGATGAAAAATATAAAATCCATAACCCCGCCGATACCAGGGAGATCGTCTCTGAGTATTCGCCAGCCACGCTTGATGATGTTAAATATGCTTTTGACGTTGCTAGCGAGGCATTCGGTTCATGGAGCTCGAAAACCCCTCATGAGAGGGCTAAAATCCTATATAGGGCTGCTAATATCGTTGAAGATGGGTCCGAAGACCTGGCTAGGCTTATAACCAGAGAGATGGGGAAGACGATTAGCGAGAGCAAAGCTGAGGTTGAAAGGGTCTCCTGGATACTTAGGTTCTACGCATCACTCATACTCAGGATCAATGGCTATACAATCCCATCCCAGTTTAAGGGAGGCCTCATACTAACTATAAGAGAGCCTCTAGGCGTTGTGAGCGTCATAACGCCCTGGAACTTCCCCATAGCGATACCAGCGTGGAAGATAGTACCAGCAATAGCTACTGGAAATACTGTGGTGTTTAAACCCGCATCACTCGCCCCAACGATCGCCTATAGATTCGTTGAGATCCTCCACAGAGCCGGGCTCCCGCCAGGCGTTGTTAACCTCGTTATAGGGTCTGGGGAGAAGATCGGGAGGGAGATGATCACTAACAAGCATGTGGAGGCAGTATCATTCACAGGATCAACAAACACCGGGCTAGAGATCAACAGGATCGCCGGGAGTCTCGATAGATATGTAAGGCTCCAAATGGAGCTCGGAGGTAAAAACGCAACCATAGTGACCGAGGACGCACCACTGAGCGAGGCCGTGGAGATCATTGTTAAGGGCGCCTTCGCAATAGCTGGGCAGGCATGTACCGCAACGAGCAGGGTGCTTGTACATATTGATCTCTATGGCAAGCTTGTCGAAGCCCTCAAAACCAGGATCGATAGTATGAAGGTGGGGAACGGTCTCGACCCCTCAACAGATATGGGGCCTCTAGCCAGCATGGATCAGAAGAAAAAGGTTCTCTCATACATAGAGATCGGCAAGAACGAGGGTGCTAAGCTAGTATATGGAGGATATGCTTTGGAGAGCGGTGACTATGCCTATGGCTATTATGTTAAACCAACACTATTCATAGACTGCGAGCCCAGGCATAGGATCTTCCAGGAAGAGATATTCGGCCCCGTGCTCTGCGTAACCCCATACTCAAGCATAGACGAGGCGATAGAGCTGGCTAACTCGGTTAAATACGGCCTGACCCTCGGGATCGTTAGCAGAGACCTGAGCAAGATCATGAGAATAGCCCAAGGAGCAAAGACCGGTATCGTTAGGGTTAATAGACAAACAGTAGGGGTGGAGTTCCAAGCACCATTCGGAGGTGTAAAGGCCTCTGGAAATGATATCTATAAGGAGCAGGGTATAGAAGCCCTGGACTTCTATACAAGGGTAAAGACAATATATATGCATTGGTGATCCCCATGAAGGCGGCTGTTCTTAAAAAACCCCGGGATCGCTTCTACATCGAGGACATAGAGACTCCCAAGCCTACGGGGCACGAGATCCTTGTGAGGGTGAGAGCCGCTGGCATGTGCCACAGCGATATACATATATGGGAGGGGCATTTCGGACCAATAAGGGTTGAAGAGAGAGGCGTTAGATTCCCCCTGGTAATGGGGCACGAGATCGCTGGCGAGGTTGCTGAGATAGGCGACCAGGTTAGGGGGCTTCAGAAAGGAGACTCTGTTGTTATCTACCCATGGATAGGTGATGGTGTGTGTAAGAAATGCCTCGTAGGTGATGAAAACCTATGTGTTAGGGGAACAGCACCACTAGGGATCCTGAGACCCGGGGGTTATGCTGAATACGTCCTCGTCCCCCACTGGAGATATGCCGTGAAGATCGGGAAGGCTTATCTAGATAAGATCGCCCCAGCAGCGTGTGGAGGTATAACAGCCTATAACGCTGTTAGGAAGGCCTCGTTAGAGCCTGGAGATCATGTAATGATCCTCGGTGTAGGCGGGCTAGGACACCTAGCAATCCAGATGGCTAGAAAGATCTATGGAGCCTCGGTGATAGCGGTAGATATTAGGGAAGAGGCATTAAGACTCGCTGAAAAGCTCGGAGCCGAGTATCTGATCAACCCATCCAAAGCTAAGATCGATGAAGAGGTAATGAAAATAACAGGAGGCCTGGGAGTCGATGCAGCCATAGACTTCGTCGGCACCGCAGCCACATTCAGCGACGCCCTAAGATCCCTTAAAAGAGGAGGCAGACTCGTGATAGTAGGATTAATGGGAGAATACGCAACACTCACACTACCCCTACTACCAATGAGAAGCATAGAGATAAGAGGCGCCTACGTCGGGGGATTAAGAGATCTATATGACGTTGCAAGGCTTGTCGAGAAACAGATAATAAGTATCGAGACATCAACATACCCACTCGAAGAGATAAACGACGTATTCGAAAGGTTTAGAAAAGGACTCATAACAGGGAGAGCAATAATCACACCCTAGCCACCCCACAAAGCCTGAAAGCCTCGCATTTAAAGTGTCATCAAAGCCCTCTAGTTTCTCAGAATATAAAGCATTTCCATCTATATGCCCTAGACGTTTCATAGACATGAGTATATGGTTTGAGATTCGGCTATACAGCTTACTATAAATCTTGACAACTGCATAACGATTAAGTTTTTATAATACAAACCCATGAAGCACTACTTATTCCTCTATATGCCTATTAGGATCGGTAAGAATCTATAATAACCCTTAATAGGGCTGAAAGAATATTTTTAAGGGATTATACTTGCATGGTGAGGTTATGAAAACGCGTAGAAGGGACTTTATCAAGCTATCCGCCGCATCCACCCTAGCAGCTCTAACAATGCTCAGCGTTCAACCCCACAGTGTTGTTGGCAGAATGCTGGCAAAACAGCTATTATTAGAAGAGACTTCCAAAAAGCCTCTAGAGGGTTTAAGGTTTGTTAAAACATTCTGCGGCA
This sequence comes from Desulfurococcaceae archaeon AG1, assembly GCA_003116855.1. GTDB lineage: Archaea > Thermoproteota > Thermoprotei_A > Sulfolobales > AG1 > AG1. Next base: position 33,673 of record BEWT01000011.1, on the reverse strand, counting down.
TGTGTGGGGCTCTCTGTGGTATCCGGGTAGGTGTTGATAGCAGTGGAAGACCCAGGGTTGTCCTACCCCTAAATGGGCATCCCCAGCGGGGTCTCTGTGGTAGGAGTGCCACTGCCCCGTGGCTCTGGGATCACCCGCTGAGGCTCAAGAAACCAATGGTTAACGAGATGAGGGGCGAGGCCAGGTTCAAAGAGGTTGATTGGGACACCGCTCTCAACGGCATAGCGTCTAAGCTTAAAGAGATCGTTAGCAAGTATGGATACAAAGCCATAGCCATAACACACCACGATGCTTGGTCCTACTATATGCCTCTATTCTCATACCTCTTCGGAACCCCCAACGTCATATCACACGTCAGCATGTGCCACGCGAATGGCACAGTAGCCAGGGGTCACATCCTAGGTGCGGGCGGACCCCCCGCAGTAGATCCTGACTACGAGAATGCCAGCTTCCTAGTCCTCATAGGCAGAACACTAAGCACAGCCAGCATGGGAGCGCTTCATAGAGCTAGAACCAATAAAGGATTACAGATAGTCGTAGTCGATCCCAGAATGCCCGAGATAGGCTTTGGCGATGTCAAATGGATACCAATAATACCCGGAACAGACGCCGCTTTCGCCCTAAGCATAATATACGTTCTACTAGAGGAGGAACTCTATAACGCAGACTTTCTCAAGAAATACTCAAACGCACCATTCCTCATAAAACCCGATGGCAAACCCCTAACAGAAGCAGATGTAGTTGAGGGCGGAGATCCCAAGAAATACCTCGTCTTCGACGCAAAAGACGGAAAGCTCAAGGATCACAAGGTAGCTCTAGACCCAGACCTCTGGTATGTTGGTGAAGTAACCCTCAAAGACGGAAGCAAGGTTACAGTCAAAACAGCCCTAACACTCCTAAAAGAAAGAGCCTCGAATTACAAACCCGAAGTAGCAGAAAGCATCACTGGTGTTAAGGCTAGCGAGATAAGGTGGGTTGCTAGGAAACTCGCGCTAAGCAATGGTGTTGTAGATGACACGTGGTATATAGCTAGGAATTGGAATGATTACGATGATGTAAGATCCTTCTTAATCATTAATGTCCTGCTAGGCAACATAGACAAACCAGGAGGACTATGCTTCCAGGAATCCTCGAAATTCCCCTCAGTAATATCGGTCAAAACAATCGAGGGTAAGAAGGTCGCCGAAACCGTTTACGGGGCTAGGATGCCTGAAGAGCTATTCGGAGACGTAACCAAGACAAGAGTTGATAGGGCTAAGTATCCATTAACCCTTTCAACATTCGACGCAGTTCTAGACGCTATATTAGAGGAAAAGCCTTACCCAATTAAAGCACTGTTTATAATTGGTACCAACCCTATAGGCAGGGATATGAATACTAGGAAGATCATAGAGGCGTATAAAAAGCTCGACCTCCTAGTGGTTATAGATATAATGCCCACCGACGATGCTGACTATGCTGACTACGTTTTACCCGACACGATCTTCCTTGAGAGGGAAGAGATTACTTCCACTAAATGGACCCTCCACGCCTCTGTGCAGAAGCAATCCAAGGTTGTCGATCCCCCGAAAGGTGTTGATGCTAGAGACGCCCTCTGGATTATGTTCGAGATAGCTAGAAGAGCATTCCCAGAGAGGGCCAAGGCCCTTGGATGGGATGACAAGTATGCGGACTACGAGGTCTATAAAGATGAATTCCTGCACAAGCTCGACGAAGCAATACTCTCCAGCCTAGCCAAGGCATGGAATATAGATAAAGAAAAGCTCAAGACAGCCCTCGAAGAAGAAGGCTACTATGTCTTGTCTAAGAAGAAATACTATGTTAGACCATACAAGACAGCCCTTGCAACACCGTCGGGCAAGGCTGAGATATACTCCTTAGCAGCCCTAGCAGCAGGTCTAGACCCACTACCAGACTATAAACCCCCGCCAGCATATACCCCGCCAAAAGCCCCCGACGAGTTCTACCTCGTCAACGGTAAAAGCCCCCTAACATCTTTCCAAGCAAGCCTTATGGAGCCGCTGAGATTTGTTGGCGATAGAAGTGTCTGGATGAACCCGAAAGATGCCGAGAGGCTTGGGATACGTGATGGCGATATGGTTGAGCTGGAGGGCATCGACACTGGGTGGAAAGCGAGGGTAAGGATCAGGGTGACTGAGAGGGTTAGGGAAGGGGTTCTCTTCGCATACGCAACAGTATGTGGTAGAATGTCGAAACTCATACCCAAGGATTACTTCGCCAGAGAAGGGGTTAACCCCAACTGGTTCGCCAAAGGCTATGTCATACCCATAGTAGGGGGAGGTGCTTCTAACAGCAGTGTGAGGGTGAGAAAGCTATGAGGCTCGCATATGTTTGGGATTCTAGGAAATGCATAGCATGCATGGCCTGCGTAGTAGCGTGTGCCTCAGCAAACTATCCAGAGCTTATGAGGGAGGCGAAACCAAATCCGCAGTGGAACTGGCTCGCAGGCAATATAAGGGTTATTGTTGGAGAGAACGGAGGTAAGCCTGAGCTAAGGCTCATATCGTGCCAGCACTGCGAGAACGCGCCCTGTGTTAGCGCTTGTCCCACGAGGGCTAGCTATATTGATAGGAGGACGGGGCTCGTTAGGATCGATCATAGTAAATGCATAGGGTGTAAAGCATGCCTAGTAGCATGCCCGTACGGGGCTAGATGGCTAAACCCAGCAACAATGCTTCCCGAGAAATGCCCAGGCCCCTTCTGCTCTAAGCTGATAGAGAATGGCTTAAACCCCGTGTGTGTCGAGGTATGCCCAGCAGGGGCGAGGTACTTCGGAGACCTTGACGATCCTGAGTCGCCTGTTAACGAGGAGCTGAGAAAACATAGGGTGGAGAGGATGCTAGAGCACCTGGGCACAAACCCCAAGTGGTTTGTTATCACGGGGTGATGGTGTATGGCTAGGAGTAGGATGGATCTCAAGAGGCTTGGATCCGTAGGGATCCCGCTAGTCCTGGTGCTGGCAGGGCTTGCCATGGTGATCTATGGCTTCGCAAAGAAGGAGGTCGAGTTACATGCTATAAACTGGGGTCTGCTGGTATCTGGCTACACATATTTCGCTTTAGTAGCCGGCGGCTCCATTCTGGTTGAGGCTATACACACTATATTCGGCTATAAAGGACCTAGGGGAGAGCATGAGAAGCTTGTCAGGCTGGCTATATGGTTCCCCATAGTTAGCCTACTATGCGCATGGATCTTGATATTAGCAGATCTATCAAGGCCACTGGAGTTCTGGCGAATATTCGCAGGCTTCAACCCGGACTCTAGGATAGCCTGGATGGCACTGCTATATACAATATATATAGCAGCGTTAGTTGCACAGCTCGTCTTCTTGATAAGAACATCCGATGAGGAGCGTGTGACTCATAAGAAGATCGAGATAGCCCTAGCAAGCGCAGGGCTAGTCGCCGGCGTGCTACTCTATACAAACCTAGCCCAGGTATTCGGTACCATGATCTCTGTCCCGGGATGGTATGGAGCATACCTAGCATTATACTTCCTAACATACGTAGTCGTGCTAGGAGCAGCGGGGCATGCCCTCTTCACAATGACCTATGCCTGGAAGCACAAAGAGCTTAGAGAGTTTGTCTCCCACTACTGCGGCCTGGTAATAGCCTCCTCAGTGCTAATGCTAGGGCTTCTAACAATGTGGGGCGTAGTGACAGCATGGTATAATCCACAAGCGTGGGCGACATATAGCATGATAGTAGAGGGTATGTATTCCGCGCTATTCTGGGGAGTAGTTATAGCTCTAGGCATTGCAGCAACATTCCTGCTAGCACTATACGCTACCCTCAGGAGGAGCGCTGTAGCAATAGTATCTGCATCAACCCTAGCACTAATAGCCGGGTTTGTGAACATATATCTAACCATCGTTGTCCACCAAACCAGAGTACCCGAGGTCCTCAGCGGCCTCTACAGAGTAGCAGAATACCACGCATCAACAGCCGAGATCCTCATACTGCTCGGAACATTCATAATATGGCCCTCACTATACGCACTAGGCAAAGCAATACTACCACTACTACCAGGAGAAAAGCCAAAGAAACTCCTCATATTCAAATAAAAATAACCCAAACCAAACAACCCTTTTTTATCCAATCTATCCCCACACACGGAGAATCCTATATAGATTTTCCGTACCTCTACCCATAGAGCCCAAACTTTATAACAACCGATATTGCCTCAACATCAACTACGTAATCCTTAACCCTAATCAATAGCTGTAGGCTATTTTCTTAATAAAGATTTATAGGCTTTGATCGATACTGTTTTGATGATGAGTTGATCTCTATACTAACTCTGGGTGGTGATGGAACCATTGCTTCAAGCCATCCAGAGGATGATCCCCTGGTAGATGGGAGTTCCACGCCGTTGGACTCGAAGCGGTCTACGATCCCGCAGAGTCGATCTACTATAGAATTGAAAGGCGGAGTATTGTGAGAAGGATCTGGAGCCTGATAGATGGAGATTCAATGGAGTAACACCAAACCTAGTCGAAGCATCAGACCCCTCGCTAAAAAGCTGGCCACTACTAAGCTGGCTAGGCGGGGCTCAGGCATATTACGAGACACCAGCACGCATAGCCAATACTGGTAGGAAGCATAGGTTCGAAGCTCCCTATATAGTCTGGTGATCCAGACCAGGACAACCATATATAGTTTTTTCCCTCCCCAACTACATCCTTATATTCTTCTCGGAACATGACCTTCCAGCATACTGGGTATTTGAGGCGATATGCTGTAAAAACCACGGTGGGATCCCTGGATAGAGCCTCCCTCTACCTAGCCATGGCACTCGCACTCCTAGGGGTTAGAGAGGGTGTTGAGCTCTCCAGAGAGCTCGGAGCCGATCTTAGGAATGTGATAGGAGGATCCTCAAAGCATCGATCCCTACCAAGAGCAATAGCAGAGTTCTACGAAAACACCGGTTTCGAAGCCGTAGAAGAGCCCGATAGCCTGGTGACAATGCTAACCTTCATAGCCCAGCTGGCAAGGCAGGACAGCATAGAACCCCTCAAAATACAGCATAGGTTTTTAAGAGTACATCTAATCCCAACACTAACCCACGCAGTAGAGAAATGCCAAGGACTAAAGCCATTCCTAGACATCGTAGTAGAGGACGCAGGCTATCTAAAACAAATACTAACAACAGAAACAGAATCTAAATAAACAAAAACACCAAAAACAACCGCTACTCAGCAAACCAAACAGATCTGTGAGGTTTAAAGATCCCTGTGTTACCAGAATTTGGTAACGCGCGGAATATCGCGAAACATATCCCGAGCCGGCTGCGAGCCTCTCCAAAGGTCTAGAAGCTCAGCGCCTCTAAGCTCAATAATAAACCGTAAATGTGTCTCTCAATGTGATGAATAGTTCGAGCTTTCCTAGATCATTGCCTCTCTGATCACATCTTCCGGGGTTATAACCAGGTCTCTCTTCCTAGCTATAGATCTTATTGCGTAGTAGTATGCTGGAACTTGGTATGCGTAGTGCTCTCCCACCCATGGTTTACCCGGCATATCAGAGATCATGTGGTGGGCAGCCTCGATACTGATAGCAATGTTACTATTTATAAATATTTCTGCTAAGGGCGCCTCAGGCCTCTCATACATAGCAAGTCGATCAGGATCCTCGGCTATATTGCTAACCCACCGTTTGTCCCTGGATGTTCATTCCAATCACTTTATTCATGGTCATATCCAGGGACTTCAACCTCTACCCGCAGGATCAGAGAGATCCTGCGGGGTCATGGGCGGCCGTCGAGCCAAACGGCACGCGGCTCCCACCTAGGGCTTGTGGGGAGACCCACACTGGGGATAATATCTTTCAAGGTTTATAAAACCCCTGTGTATCAATGGGGAGGCAGCTTTGGGGCATGCTATCCTCAATGCTCATGAACATTCCTAAAACCTATTAACCCTTCCTATGTATATCAATATGTATATCAAAAAGAAAACAGTCTAAGCATCTCCTCAGGGATCTTTATACCCTATAACCCCTAGAGCCTATGTGTTTCTCTAGCTACCGGTCTTTAGTATACTTCAAACTCTTCCATCTAGTAGTGTGGTTGGGGTTATCCTGATAGCTACTAACATGTCTTTCGAAAGATAGCGGGCTTTAAAAAACCATCTACTTCTTCATAAAACTTGGGATGCTATTTGCATCCTTCCCTAAGAGCTATCATGAATACCCATATTCCGTTTGACACCTGCTCTGCTCGCGAGAGGTTTTGATTGAGACAGGGCTCGGTGTTGAGCAGCATGTGGTGGTGTGGTAAGTGGTCATGATCGCTTGTGAGGATCAGCATATATATCTTTTCATCCTTGATCTCTCGGATCTTCTCCTTTACAGCCGTATGCCCCTCATAGGGATCTAGATCGATAATATTCATAACAGCTGCTCTGCTTTTCAAGACAGTGTCCGAGAGACTCTTTTCTATCCTATCAGCCAGGCTTTTCATTTTTTCATGCTCGATATTTTTGAAGGCTTGGGATATTTTCCGCTCGTTAGCACCGGCTTTTAACAACGTATCGAGGATCTCTGGTATTAATGTTTTCTCCTCATACTCTATATGATCCCCCATGGCTTCGTGATGAATAGCCGCTCTTGACGCAAGATCCCTTCCCCAGCCTTCTGTGATATAGGTTAGTGTTTTTACGAGATCCTTAAACCTATACTCAATAGTTAGATGTATATCCTCTAAATCCCTAATCAACATGCGCCTCTTGGGAAAAGAACCGAGCAGGTCAGCAAGCAATAGCCAAAGCCTCCTCATTCCTCTCATGGTGAGATATAAACGCATCCTTAAACTCCATATACAGCGGTAACACCTGCTTGAAAGGCTCTTTCTCACTTAGCATATATGACGATGATGCAGAGAGTAGCAACGCATTTAAAGGTCTCCTGAAAACCTTATGCTCTTTACTAAACCTGTCCAGCCACTTAAAGCCTGCTTTATGGAGCAAAACTAACAACTCTTAAACAAAGTACTGCCTAGGAGGTATATATATTAGTTTACAGATGTAAACTAGCTGTGAACCGGCGAAGAACATATTATAAGTTCTTCCACGCCAACACACCAGAAAGAAATCCAGATACCTACAACAACACAGGACCTCCACAAACCCCTAATATTATTTGGAGCGTATCCCTCTCTCGAGACCCGTGATCTTGGCGATATGCACCATCCGCATCACGTCTACACAGAACTCCACAAAACAGGTGGTGAGAAGAACGCCTAAGATAGAGGCTATGTTACTCTCTTACGAATATTTATACCTGGTCGATATGAATCCATTACAAGTTAATCTCAGCATTAGCCCGAATAATGGGAGCACGCTTCAAGCCCTCCGACGATCTCTCAGTAGATCGAGATCCTTGTAGGCTGGGTGTTAATTCCTGTTATAAAGACAAAGCCTCAGCCCTTAATGATCTATTATAGCTAAACCACCTCCAGGATCAGCCCGTTGCTCGCATCACGGCTCAGAGCCGTCACCAGTCATCACGTTCCAAGGTTCTATTTCCTTGGGCAGGATATAAGTTGGAATATAGGCTTGTTTGTGAGCCTCTGTTGACTAGGAAGTCCTTAATATCTCAATAGCTTAAACCTCTTTGGTGACCATGGAGGCTTTCTTTAGAAGTGTTTTGGTTATAGCTAGGTATGAGGTTAGGAGGGCTCTTGCTAGGAAGAAGGTTCTTGCTGGTGTGCTCCTCATAGTGGCTTCACAGATTCTTGGTGTATATGCGTATTCAGAGATCCTGAGGACTGTGAGGACTGCGGGATTGCCTATGGCTCCTGAGCCTTCGCTCGCATGGATCTTCTCCTACTTCCTCCCATCCTATTTCCTCTCAGGTCTTGCGGCCCTCATAGCATCTGGATCTTTTTCTGAGGAGTTTGAGAAGGGGCACTCGGAGCTTCTCTTCACGAAGCCTGTTACAAGGCTGGAGATCTTTTTGGGAAAGCTTCTCGGGGGGTATGGGTTGCAGGCTTTCTTCGTAGTACTCTTCCTCATATTATCGCTCATAGCTTCATCCATAGCTTTCGGTCCGCAGAGCGAGGTTGGCCTGGCGCCAAAGATCCTGGCTGCGAATATCTATTCCAACATGGTTTTCTTCTCAATAGCAATGGCTCTCAGCATCATCACTAAGAACACTCTTATATCGAGCACAGTACCCCTAGCCCTGCTCCTCTTCCTCCCATTTATAAGCGGGATCCTGATCTTTCTTGAGAGGAGCACCGGGGCTAGCTACTCCCTCCTTGTTAGACTACTCCCAACATGGGGTTCTCTCCTACAGGCATACATAATACCAGCAGAGATCCTCCAGAAGGCTTTCATAATATCACCACTCGTCCTAGCCCTCTACGGCGACCCTCTAGGAGCAGCTATATCTGTCGCGGGCTACTCGATCCTCTTCTTCTCAATAGCCCTCCTAAAAATCCTCTACGAGGATATACCGAGAAGATCCTAGATCCTGCTTCTAAGATACTCAACCACAGCCTCGAAACCCCTAGACACTACCCCGGGATCTATCTGGGCTCCCGCCACATGCGGATGCCCCCCGCCCCCAAGCTTCCAAGCGATCTCAGCACAGTTGATATTCTCAGAACCCCTCGCTATAATCACAGCCCCGTTCTTATACACAACAAATGCTAGATCGTATCCCCTTCTACCACTCTCCCTCACAGCTATTCTAGAACCAACCACAGGGTCTGAGATGATCACTAGGGCCTTATAACCGCCTATAACAACCTCGCGGGAGTTGTTCCTAATATCCTCAATAGCTTTTCTCTTCCTCTCAATAGCCAGAGCCCATTTGCTATCAACCTCATAATCCCAGAAAACGCCTTTCGAGAATTTGAGGGCGAGTCTCTTGAGGAAAGCCTTATCGCCTTCAGCATAGAGGCTATATCTAATAGTATCTGTGAGGGGTTCGGAGAGCGGGTGTCTAAACAACCCGTAATCGGTATCTCTTGATAATTCTAGAAGGGGCTTTAAGGCCGGGTCGCTCTCCACGTTAAAGAACCTAGCCATATTCTCAGTAGCTGTTCTAGACCTATCTATATAGAGATCTATATAGCCGAGTCTCTCTGCAAAGGATAATACCTCATCCCTCCACACATGATGATCCACCCAAGAGATCTTCTTAGAAGGACAGCCCACCAGGGATTCCGCGAGGATCTCTATATGCCTCTTACCAGGGTTGAGATCAGATATAAGGATCTCTATAGAACCATTGGATCTGCAGCCCTTCCTAAGCAGCCTACCAAGATCCGCCCAAGCGCTGAGATCATAGCCAACTAGGTATAGCCTCCTAGAACCCGTGTTTCTAAGAGCTATAGCAGCAGATCCAATACCATCTACATCCTCCTCATGAGAGACTATATATACCTGACCCGAGACAGCTCCCACCACACAGGCTCTCCAGCAATATTAACACACAATATATATACATGTTTTTTAACTTGTCTATGATAAAAATCTTTCAACTATCTGTAAAGCTTTTTAAGCCTGGTAAGCAATGCATCTTGGTGATTCCTTTTGGTGATGCCCTCGGAACTCGGGGTGACGGACATGGAAATTCAATAAAGATAAGAGCAGCCGACGCCCTAGTAAGGGCTATGAAGAACTTAGGAGTTAGACACGTCTTCGGAATACCTGGAGGAAGCATAATGCCTGTATACGATGCCCTCTACGATGCCGAGGATATAAAGCACTATCTATTCAAACACGAGCAGGGAGCCATACATGCTGCAGACGCCTATGGAAGGATCACTAAGAAGCCAGGGGTAGTGCTTGTAACAAGCGGGCCTGGAGCCACAAACCTTGTTACAGGGCTAGCCAACGCCTATATGGATAGCTCCCCCCTAGTAGCTATAAGCGGGCAGGTTGCAACACCCATCCTCGGTAGAGATGGGTTCCAGGAGACAGATATAATCGGGGTAACATTCCCAATAACAAAGCTCAACATGCAGGTGAGATCTCCTGACGATGTTGTAAGCGCCTTCACAACAGGCTATATAGTCTCTACCGAGGGGAGACCGGGTCCTGTCTTAATAGACATACCAAGAGATGTTCTTCTCGGTAGCACCGGATCTATAGAGCCTGTACCCAAGATCCATCCCAAGGCTTTCGGGGGAGAGCCGAGCAGGGAGGAGATTCTAAAAGCCCTCAGGCTCCTCCTCAACGCTGAGAGACCAGTGATCCTTGTTGGTGGGGGTGTGTGCTGGAGCGGTGCTTGGGATGATGTGATAACCCTTGCAGAGATCCTCTGGGCACCGATTGTCTCCACATTTCCCGGGAAGAACTGTGTGCCCAACGATCACCCACTCTACCTAGGCCCCTCAGGAATGCATGGAAGGCTTGAGGCCGACGCGGCCCTGGCCAACGCTGATGTAGTGCTAGCAGTTGGTACTAGGTTTAGCGATAGGACTGTAGGTAGGTTTAAGGAGATGAATATGAAGGCTATAATACACATAGATATAGATCCTAGCGAGATTGGTAAGAACGTTAGAACAGAGGTCGGGATCGTTTCAGATGCTAAGAAAGCTCTAAAAGCGATGCTCAGAGAACTCCCCTCAGCAATCCAGGAAGAGTATAACAGACAACATAGCGGTAGGAGAAGCTTCATCGCATGGCTAAAAGAGATCAGGAGAAAATACGAGGAACATATAGAAGCCAGAGCCGGGGATATGAAGCCATTCGCGCCATGGAAGGTGCTCAAAGTGCTTAGAAGAACAGTCCCTCCAAGCACGATAGTAACCACCGGGGTTGGGAGTCACCAGATGTGGTGTGAGCTCCACTGGGATGTCTATATCCCGGGGACGTTTATAACGAGCGCCGGGCTCGGGACAATGGGTTTCGGGTTGCCGGCAGCACTGGGTGCTAAGATCGCTGCTAGTAATAGGCCTGTGATGCTCATAGACGGCGACGGATCTTTCCAGATGACTATGAACAACCTATCCCTAGTGAGAGACTATGGGTTGCCCATAATAGCTGTTATCTTTGACAACAGGGCTCTGATGCTTGTGAAACAATGGCAGATCTATATGTACTCCAGAAGAGTTATAGCGACAGAGTTCACCAAAAACCCCGACTTCGTAAAAATAGCCGAGGCGTACGGGATAGAGGGTTATAGACCCTCATCATACGAAGAGATCGAAAGCATTGTTAGGAGGGCTTTGAGAACAGACGAGCCCGTGATCATAGATATAGAGCTTGATAACGAGAAAGACATAGTCCTCCCATGGGTAAAGCCTGGGGAGTGGCTTACAAACGCAGTACCGCCTGAGGGGTTAGAGGTGGATCTCATTTGGAAAGGGTGATAAAAGTAGGGGCTTGCATGGGTATGGATTCGCTCGCAAGGGTGATAAACACTATCAGGAGGGGGAAGGTGCAGGTGCTAGAGATCTCGTCGAAACTAGGATCCAATGGCGATATAAACATAGTGATAAGGGTTAGGGGCGAGGAGAGCGAGATAGAATGGCTCAGGAAAAAAATATTAGTCCTGGTAGACGTAACCAGTGTTGAGGTGCTCTAGAATGACAAAGATCTATAGGGATCAGGATGCAAGCCTAGACCCCCTTGTCGGGAAGGTTATAGGCGTTATAGGCTACGGAAGCCAGGGAAGGGCCCAGGCACTAAACCTAAGAGACAGCGGGCTCGACGTGATCATAGGACTGAGGAAAGGTAGATCATGGGAAGAGGCTTCCAAAGAAGGCTTCAAAGTATATAGCGTGGCAGAAGCCGTGAGGAGATCAGATGTAATCCTAGTCCTACTCCCAGACATGGTTCAGCCAGAAGTATGGAGGAAAGAGATCGAGCCTAACCTTAGGAGAGGCATGGTTGTAGACTTCGCCCACGGCTTCAACATAAGATTCGGGCTCATAAAACCACCAAAAGATGTCGACGTCATAATGGTGGCCCCAAAATCACCTGGTAGAAAGGTTAGGGAGGAATTCCTAAGAGGGAGAGGGGTTCCAGCACTAATAGCTGTTGAGAATAACTATAGCGGAAAGGCACTCGAATACGCATTAGCAATAGCCAAGGGTATAGGGGCAACAAGGGCTGGGGTTATAGAGACAACATTCGCTGAAGAGACAGAGACAGACCTTATAGGGGAGCAGACAGTCCTTGTTGGAGGCTTGATGGAGCTTCTAAAGAAGGGCTTCGAGGTGTTAGTAGAGATGGGCTACAAACCAGAGGTAGCCTACTTCGAGGTTGTGAACGAGGCTAAGCTCATAATGGATCTCATATATGAGAAGGGCTTGACAGGAATGCTTGAGAACGTCTCAGACACAGCGAAATTCGGCGGCCTAACCGTGGGACCCCAGGTGATAGATGAGAGGGTTAAGGAGAACATGAGAAAGGCTGCTGAGAGGGTGAGGAACGGTGAGTTTGCGAGAACATGGGTTGAGGAGTATGCTAACGGTTCCCAGAATCTCAGAAGACTTATGAGTGATATCGAGAAACACAAGATCGAAGAAACGGGAAGGCTTGTTAGAAGGATCATTTTTGGTGAGGGCTAGCTCGGGATCCCTTTATCCCGAGTAGCCTGTTCCTAATAATCTTTATAGCTCTCCACCAGCTATAGAGCCACACAGCCGTTAGGATAACCCCGTATAACCCTATCGATAGCTCTCTAAAGGGCGATGATAGATCTAAGAGGATCCTTACACCATAGCTCAAGAGCAATATATATATGATAAGTATAGCTAAGCCTGATGCATATATTGCGAGGAGGTTTCTCAAGGCTAGGGCTAGTCTAGAGAGATCTATCTCTCTATTGGTATTCATCACACCACCTAGATCTTCCTCGAAACCTTTATCTCTATATAGGAGATCCTCTTATTCCTCTTAGTATATGTCGACCCTATGCTCACATCCCTAAGCTCTAAAGCGTTCCCCAGCCTATCCCTAAGGATATTATAGACAGTAACAGCCTTCGGTATATTCTTACTCCTACCAATTATAGTTATATTATCGCTACCCTGGTTCATCCTAACTATTATGTCAAGCGCATATCTATAAGGCCTCTCCCTACCAATAACGATAACCTCCTCCCTGGCAGAACTCATAGCAACCATTTACAACCCCACCATATTATTATTCCACATATTATAACCTTCAACTCTCCCCAACCGTGGAAGGATCTTGTAGGGAGTGTTGAGACAAGCCTGCTGAGAACCAATGCTTACTAGCCCCAGAGCCCTAACTCTACGGGGTCTGCTAGGTGCTTTTGGAGAGGCTGGGCCAGTATAGGTTTGGATCTTCTAGATCGCCTGAATGGGGATCCGGAGGGATCTTTGGCCTAAAATACCATGGAGGCTATCTCTATTTTATGCTATCCATGGATGCCAAGGCTTATTTCGTTTCAAAGGATCATGTTAAGATCTATGGGTTAGACCTTATAGGAAAACCCCCGAGATCTGGTGGTGATACATATAACGCCTCCGATGCTATTGATAACAAGATCTTTTTTGGAGGCTGGGTTCACGCACCTATAAGCATATCCCATGACAGGAGGGTTGATTTCAGCAATAAGTATTCACATATACATGTCTTCAACGCAGACGAGCAGGAGGTAAGGCTCTTATGGAGCGAGACAGGGGGTTATAGAGATACATGGGTCGGGGAGGTTTCAAACATACTCTACGATCCAGTAGGCCAGAGGTTATTAGTATCGAGGGCTGATGGTAGCACAAACCTGGGAGTATATTCAGTAACACTCGATGGTAAGTCGGAGAGGCTTAGCGATAGACCAAGCCTTAAAGGAACACTTTTATGGGATCTGGCATGCTTCGACATATCCATGGGCTTCGAAGGATTCAGGGGGATACAGTGCCTAGATCTTGTTGAGGGGAGATGGTTCCAAAGAATCCCCGGAGATCTATCTAGGATCTCTGTAGATGGTGGTAGCGTGACCAGAGCAGGTGTAGGGGTTATGGCGAGCATGTATAACAGGATCTTCGTCTTCGTGAGAGGGGGTCTCATTATATGGGAGCCCTGGGAGAAGGAGGGCGAGGATCTATATTTCCTAAGACTATTCGACTTCCCATCAACAGACTACGGGCCCTTGAGGACATCATACACACACCTAGGAGGAGGGATCCTGGTACCTTTCAACACGTATCCCCACGGGATCCTGAGGGCCTCTGATGAGAAGCTCCTAGAGATTGCTAGAAGGCTTAACAGCCCGCCAGCACCAACACTCCTCACATATATAGCCCCACCAACAATAAGGATCCTATGCCCCCTAGGAGCTAGGATAACATCGCTAGAGAGCCTCGGAGATAAGATCGTTCTGGGAGCAAACACACAGCCAAACCTGGGCGGGGGAGACGCAAACCACCTTGACACGGGGGATAGAAGCCTACTGATCCTCTCAACAGACACTCTCATGAGAGGATGCGGAGGCAGCATTGCTATAAGCATGAGAGGACTTGACATCGGTACAACGAGATGGGGAGGGATACCGGTGTCTTCGCTAAGTAGGGCTTCACTAACGATCTATGCCTCTAAGGATAACGAGCTGAGGGTTTACGAGTACGAAGCCTCGCTACCCCCAAGAATGCTGAGTACTGAGAAACACCTGATTAGGGGTGGGAAGAACACACTAGATCTCAAGGCCTATAGAGGAGTAGTGAGTTTCGAGCTTAGGGAGATGGATGGCGATGCAAAGATCCATATCGATCTAACACCATGAGGTAAAACCTGGAAAACCTATGCATATTTATCTACAACAAAATAAACTCCTATATATCTCCTAAAAAGGATTATAGTGAGCGGGTTGAGCAGCAGGCTACCCTTAGTGGCTGTCTTTGGAGACTGGGATGCTGATGGTATCATAGCCTCCGCTGTTATAGTTAGCTCCCAGAGATATGGAAACGTCTACCCCATTAACGGTGAAGCCTTGATCGAGTATACTCCTGCAGAGCCCCTCTACCTCTCCAGAGTTCTCTCCAAGAGTAAGTGTTATGATGCCCTCGTTATCCTCGATATACCCCTCATAGATCCTGTTCTCAGCGTTCTCAGAACCTATAGATCTGGATGCGGCTCCTCCAGGATCATCTATATAGATCACCATATAACATCACACGAAAAGCTCGAGGATCTCTACGGCTTGGTTGACGAGCCACTAATAGGCTATGTCCCCACCTCAAGAATAGCTCTCGATAGAGCTGTCTCAGCAGGCTTCAAGCCCAGCGAGAGGTTGAGATCCTTTGTCGAAGCGGTCCATCTAATGGATCAGGGTCTCAAGATCCCGAGCAACATGATAAGCCTCTACAGGGTTGTCTCAGGGATCTCTAAAGCCCTAGCGAGTAAGAAAGACCCCTCGCTCTGGAGAAGGGCTGTTGAGTGGATCTCATCACCAATACCGCTCCCAAACATACCAGGGGAATCTATGGCGGAGATCGCTAGACTCGCTAGAGAGGCTGATAAGAGGATCAAGGAGGAGGCTAATCTCCTAGCAATATCAGCCCAGAAGCTCGGGATCTTCAAATACATCGATGCTAGGAAGAGATGGAAGGGTAGGGGTGCAAGTGCCCTTGCATCAGCACTCTATAGAAAGCTGAGGAACCCAGTGATCCTCTGTGTAGCTGGGGGCGAGGGACACGTGCTCCTAATAACCAGGCTTCCTGGGAAGGCTTATAGGGTTATAAGGATCCTGAGGGAATCTGGGATCGCTGTTAACGTGGGAGGCCACTCATCCCTAGGGATAGCAAGGATCCCTGAGAACAGGCTTGGAGAAGCCCTCGAGCTGTTGAGGAGGATATCTTATAGCCTCTAGACTCTTTAATAAGGATATATGGATGCTGGGTGAATCATATTATGGGTATAGCACCAATGCTATTTGAAACACTTTCAGAGACTTTCGAGAGGCTTGAGACCACGTCAAGCAGGATCCAGATGACAGCGATACTCACGGAGCTCTTCAAAAAAGCAGATCCTGAGGATATAGATAAGGTTGTATATCTACTCCAAGGAGAGCTATGGCCCCAGTGGAAGGGAGAGCCTGAGATAGGTGTGGGGGAGAAGCTCCTGATCAAGGCCCTCTCCCTAGCATTAGCAACACCGGAATCGGAGGTTGAGAAGCTATATAAAAGACTAGGCGATCTGGGAAGGGCTGCTGAGCAGCTCAAGGCTTCTAAGAAAACCCCCACAGGAGGTCTTATAGCTTTCATGGGTGGGCAGACTAGAAAGCTAAGCGTATCTGAGGTTTATAACTCTTTGGCGAGGGTTGCAAGGCTTGTTGGCGAGGGTTCTAGGGATCTTAAGATAAAGATCCTTGTCTCCTTATTACAAGACGCATCGCCTAAAGAGGCTAAGTATATCGTGAGACTTGTTGAGGGTAATCTAAGGCTGGGTGTGGGGGATGCAACGATAATGGATGCTCTTGCCCAGGCTTTTGGTGGGAGCGATGCTGCTAGACCTATTGTTGAGAGAGCCTATAACCTAAGGGCTGATCTTGGGAATATAGCGAAAATCCTTGCTAAAGAGGGTATAGAGGCTCTCAAGAAGATCTCCCCGGAGGTTGGTATACCTATCAGACCAATGCTTGCCGAGAGGCTTGACAACGCGAGAGAGATCCTTGAGAAGGTTGGTGGGAGAGGTGTTGCTGAGTATAAATATGATGGTGAGAGGGCCCAGATCCATAAGAAGGGAGACACAATCCAGATCTTCTCGAGAAGGCTTGAAAACATAACCCACCAATACCCCGACGTCGTGGAGATGGCTAGGAAGCATATAAAAGCTAGGGAGGCGATCGTTGAGGGAGAGATAGTAGCAATAGACCCCGAGACGGGGGAGATGAGACCCTTCCAAGAGCTAATGCATAGGAAGAGGAAGCATGATGTGAGCGATATTGCTAAGAAATACCCAGTCGTTGTAAAGCTCTTCGACGCTCTCTACGTAGATGGCGAGGATCTTACAGATAAGCCTTTCACCGTTAGGAGAGAGATCCTCGAGAAGATAGTTGAACAAGGGCCTAGCTTCTCAATAGCCAGCTACATGGTAGTAGAGGATCCAGAAGATCTCGATAGATTCTTCCTAAAAGCTATAGAGGATGGGTGCGAAGGAGTAGTGGTTAAGGCAATCCACCAAAAAGCAGTCTACCAGGCTGGTGCGAGAGGCTGGCTCTGGATCAAGTACAAGAGGGATTATAAGAGCGAGATGATAGATAGCGTGGATCTCGTTGTCGTTGGAGCGTTCTATGGGAGAGGGAGGAGGGCTGGCTTGTTCGGAACAGTACTCCTAGCAGCCTATGATCCGGAGAAGGATGTGTTCAAAACGGTATGCAAGGTTGGTACAGGATTCACAGACCAGGATCTAGCTGAGATGAACAAGATGCTCCAACCACTAATAATAAAGCATAGGCACCCAAGAGTAGTATCGGATATAGAGCCAGATGTATGGATAGTCCCCCAACTCGTAATGGAGGTAATAGGAGCAGAGCTAACACTCTCACCCCTCCACACATGCTGCAAAGACGCAGCAAGACAGGGGGCAGGGATCTCGATAAGATTCCCGAGATTCATTAGATGGAGAATGGATAAAAAACCAGAAGACGCCACCACAGAGAAAGAGCTCCTCGAAATGTATATAAGGCAGATGAAGAAGATCGAAGAAACAGAAGCCCCAGCCCCGTAGCATCTCAACTCCACACGAGATCTTGGGTATCGATAATAACAAGCATGAAGATCCTCAGAGCCGCCTGTATCTATTACAAACCCTAACACCAATTACCTACCCATAGAATCGTTAGAAGATCTCTACCTACGATCTTATATGGGATACATAACAGGGATTCTAGCTTGGATCTATGGTTATCTTCACAGCTCAATAGCTATCTCGATACTTATTTTTATCCTTGGGCTCATATATTGTGAGGCATAGGTGTTGGCTGAATCTGTTGCCAAGTCGATTATCGAGAGCGTCCTGGCAGAATATGTTAAACGTATCGTTGAGAAGGCCTCCAAAGGTAAGAGGCTGAGCGACTGGGAGGTTGGGATACTTATGATAGACTATACCAGATCCATTATGAATGAGAGGATAAGTAGTGTTGAGAAAAGCCTAAGCGAAAGAATTAATAACGTTGAGAAAGGTCTTAATGAAAGAATTAACAACATAGAGAAAAACCTCAGCGAAAGGATCAACAACGTTGAAAAAAGCCTCAACGAAAGGATTGACAATGTTGAGAAAAACCTAAATGAAAGGATCAATAGTGTTGAAAAAAGCTTAAGTGAGAGAATCAGTAATGTAGAAAAAAGCTTAAGTGAGAGAATCAGCAGTATTGAAAAAAGCCTTACAGATAGAATTGACAGCATCGAGAAAAGCCTCAACGAAAGGATCAACAACGTTGAAAAAAGCCTCAACGAAAGGATTGACAATGTTGAGAAAGATCTTGGCGAAAGGATTAATAACGTTGAGAAAAGTCTTACAGATAGAATCAGTAATACCGAGAAAAACCTTAATGAAAGGATTAATAACGTTGAGAAAAGTCTTAATGAGAGAATCAATAGTGTTGAAGAAAGCTTGGGTGAGAGGATTGATAACAGAGACAAGCTGGTGGCAGAGAAGATAGAGAGTATAAATGCAAGGCTTAAAAAGGTGGAGGATGATATAGACTATATTAAGAGGAGCCTTGATAGCCTGAGGGATAATGTGATAAATGTTCTTGTAGCAGAGCTTAAGAGGAGGATGGAGAAAGAGGTCTGAGGATTCCAAGGGTCAGGCTAGGTTAGGAGATCTCTATAGGCTCGAGTGATGAGAATTTGCTGAATAGTCTGAAGTGCTCTCTTAGATCGCCGTAAACCACTACTGTGTGGTTGCCTAGGGCTTTGTCTATGATATCCCTTACCTTGCCATTAACCTTCACCTCGATCTGTGTTCTGCAGAGGTCTTTTCTCCCGAGATCTCCGTTCACGATAACCCCTGTTCCGAAGAATATTTTGTCGAGATCCTTGCCACCTATCCTTGCGAACGTGACTGTCTCGCCTTCTCTCATCTTACCCCTTATAGCTACTGTTCTATCTGTCTCGTAGTATGAGAGGAGCACGGATGCCTTGGGATCTATCATTGATATTGGTACTGTGCAGTGGGAGAACACGGCTGTATTGGCACTCTCATTGATCCTTGTTATGTTAGCCATAAACGATGCCCTCCCAACCATGCGGTGTATTATTAGCTTTGTTATCACAGCATCATGCTCACCCTCATAGTCCGAGGGGATTCCGTCATCGCTTAGAAGGGCTACTCCTAGATACGGGCCCCAATCCCTGAGGGAGAGGTCAAGCATGTCTCTGGCCTCAACGGCTGCTGAGGATATAGAGTATTTCTTAACAAGCTCCCTCATACCTATATATAGCCTCACGGCTTTCTCAAGATCATCGTCACTCCTATCCACCTTCCCAAACGTGTTTTTAAGCCACGCGATCTTCTCACCAACCTCCCTAGCATCTGCTTTCAAAGCTATATCGAACATCTCCTCCCACCTGATCTTAACCATCTCAAGCCCAAGCCTTTTCCTCAGGGTCTCTGGTGACCTTCTAATCAGGAGCCATGGCTCCTGCTCACCGATCTGGGCAAACCTCGATCCTGGGAGCGTTACAAAAGCCCTCAGAACACTGATGAATGGTGAGACTTTCTCACTAACCTCTGGTACATCGCCATAGCTCACACCAACCTCCACACCATCGTATCTCAGGGCTGCCACAGCCTCCCTAACAGATGCTAGAGAATTATGACCCGGATGGGCATAGACCAGGAGGGGTTTTCCAAACTCCCTACCAACCCTATAGATCATTCTATCAGTACCACCGCTCCATACAACAACTACTCCTCCATCGACCCAATCCCTATACCTGCGTGCCATTAGCTCAGCATGGTCAGCGCTTGTTATCAGGGGCGAGAACTCGAATGAATCTCCTATGGATGAGAGCCTCTTCCTAACCTCCTCATACATCTCCTCAGCATACCTTCTCTGAATATCCGAGAGGAGGGATGCGACCATAAATACAGCTATCCGTATAGTGGACACCGAAGTATATTACTCCCAGTCTTATTAAATCTTCCTATAGAAACCAGCCCACATATCCCCACGTTTTTCGACCCTTCTATAACCATAGATTATATCTAGCCACAGGTTTTCTTTATCATCCCATCCATTTAATCCTTAGGATCTAGAAGAAAAATAAAGAATATCAATGAATATCTGGGCTGTTTTCTTTTTGATACTCGTAGGATGTATCTATAAGCTTTGAAAGGGGTTCTCGATGCGGGTCCCCCCACACAGGTCTCGGGCGGCGATGGGAGCAGCGCTCCAAGCCATCCAGGGCTCAACCTAGATGGGAGCCGCGTGCCCTTTGACTCGACGGCAGCCCATGACCCTGCAGGGCTAGAGGCCCTGCGGGCTGAGGTGGAAGCCCCTGGATTGACCATGAGAAGATAAAGTGATTGGGATTAACATCCAGGGACAAACGGATAAACAGTAAACACGGATTCTAAGGGGATCTTGGTATGGTAAGGCTCGTTATTTTCAAAAATCTATTATATAGAGCTGGAGAAAACTACCTGCTCCTGATAAGAGCTACGGCTCCTGCTATGAGGCCTATGACTGCGAGGCCTAGTGCCGCGTAGATCATGTTGAGGCTTCCCGAGATCTTTGAGTCGAGGCTGTTGACACTATTACTGAGATCACTGCTAAGACTGTTCACCCTATTCTCAAGGCTCGAGACCTTGTTGGAGACATCATTGATCCTGGATCCCAGTTGGTTTGCCTGGGAGCTGAGCTGTCCTGATAGCTGTGAGATCTTTGAGTCAAGATCCTTTATCATAGACATCGCGTTCGATAGGCTTGCCTCAAGATCCCTCACCCTCTTCTCTGTCGAGACAACATATTTGAGCTCACCCATATACCCAGTAGCCCAGAGAACCATGTTTCTAACAAACCTAGGGCCATCGAGCATAACACCATAGTACTGAGCAGTTATCCCAGGCTGGTAGTCGCCAATGGGGCTTTCAGACGATACTATTATTGTCGCGTTCCCCACGACCTGAGCAGCAACCATGGGGAAGGATCCGGTGTCGCCAGCGGTATAAGCCTGTCCTAGAAGACCCCTGGGCGGGGCTGTGTTCTCAACGATCTTGCCGTTGGGCGATGACCAGGCTATAACGCTTATACCTCGTGGAACGTTGTCTGGCTTTATAGCACTCCACGAGCCTGTAGCTAGGTCTCTATATGCAACAACGCCCGGGCCGTGCATTAATATCTTCTCAGCCCCGAAGCCTAGGAAGGAGAGGCTCTGGGGCGGTTTGACCAGGGCAACAACCCTGTATGGTGCCTGAGCGTTTGACACAGGATCCTCTAGTGAGACATAGTCGAGGGCCAGGTTGCTCCCCAAGGCCTCGAGGATCTTGTTAACGATCGCTATAGAGGTCTCGCCAGGGGGATAGTCGCTATCCCCAGCAAGCCATATGGCTTTGCCACGGGTGTCTAGATAGTTCTTTATAGCCTGTATCTCCTCTGCTGTGAACTCCTTAGTGGGCTGGGGTATTATGAGAAGATCTGTTAGGAGAGATGTGAGAGTAACGGTCTTCCCATCAGGTGTTGTCATCTTATCAAAAGTCCCTATAAGGTAGCCCGATATAAGGCTTCTGGACACAGGGTCAAGCTTTGCTAGATCCTTCTCCGATGATAGAAGCACATAGACCTCGCCATCATATAGAGTTTTAGCAAGTATATCGAGGCCCTTCGGCGACTCGCCATGGGCTAGGTCTACAACTACTACATACCCAACAGCAGATCTAGCTGGCAGGGCCCCGTAGATCGATAACACGGTAGCGGCCAGAGCAAGGATCAGGGCTAGCGATACAACTAACCTGAAACTGCTCCTCACCACCTATAACACCCCCGAGAAATATTTGTTAAACAGAATATAAATACAAGGCGTCTTCTATATAAAAACGTGAAATACCTCCGATACCTATAAAAAACAATTTATTCCTAATCCATACTACCCAGCACCGAGGAACTGATTTCATCATAGCCTACTAGCTATCCTCACATGCTTGATAGGATTTTTAGTAGCTCTTGGTACCTGCTCTCAGCAGCCTTGGCTATCGCAGCCCTGTAGGTATCTATAAGGCTCTGATCCTTGAGCAAGGAGTTGATCTTCTGGGCGTTCTCCTTAGTGAACACTATTTTCTGACCACTCACCGGGTCTGTGAATTCAAGCGGGCTGCCTATATATTTGGTAGCAAGCTCTTGGAAATGTTCCCTCGTTATTGTCTTATCCCTCAAGAGCTTTGCCACAAGGGCTTGCCAGGCTAGCTTGAAGCTAGGCGGATCCACGAAGGCTCCGTCGAAATAGACCTGTATAGCCGTCTCATAGCTCAGCGCCTCGTCATCGCTGAAGTTAATGCTTCTAAGGCTCAGCGTCTGCTGGTAGGAATTCTTCAGATCAGGTCTCTTAGCACCCTCGGGAGTGTCGAAAACCTTGGGGTTGGCTGGCATCCTGTTTATGCTTGGGTCGAGCCATATCTTCTGACCCTCTGGCGAGAGAACCCAGGCTATGAATGCCTGTGCAGCCTCCTTGTATCTCGTGTTATAGGCCATAGCTATAGGATCTCCATTGATTACCGTAGCCCCCTCTGGAACAATATATCTCGTAGCAGGGTTCTGATTCATAGCTGTATAGCCGTAGAAATCTATGGTGAGGGCTGCAGCGACCTCGCCGTTTATCACAGCATTCCTAGCATCCTCACTCCCAGACTTTATGTCAGAGTTAGCCGCTATGTATGCCAGCACCTCCCACCCCTTCTCCCAGCCATAGGCTTGGAGTATTATCTCAGCCATCCTGGTTGTCGATGTGCTCCTACTAAGCTGTGCAATAGCTACCGAGGGTTTCTTATACATATAGAGGGTCGTCCCATACTCAGGCTTACCCAGATCCTCCCAAGTGCTTGGTACGGGGAGGTTGAACTGCTTTATAACATCGTTGTTTATAGTGATCCCGAAGGAGGATATAGCAGCAGCGATCCAGTAGATCTTACCATCGCTCCCCACCCTCTTCATAGGACTCCCACCAATCCTGTCAGGTATATCCCTAGCAACGCTGAGAACAAGCTCAGAGTCTAGAGGAGCGAGAAGGTTATTGATATAGAGGCTATCAAACAACGTGGGGCCCCCGCCCCACAGGACATCGGCATTACCCCTCCTTATGAAATCAGGCCAGACAGTAGCATCTACAACCACGGTCCTTATATCAACTATACCGTATCTCTTAGCAAGATCGCTTTTGAGAAACGCGTTCCTAGCCATATCGAGAATATTTGTTGGATGTCTCGAGAGAATCCTCAGAACTATGCCCTGCTGGGCCTGCGTAGTAGTCTGGGGGGTAGGTGTGGTGGTGATCCCGATCACAACATCTGTAGTTTGGGTTATTGTTTGTTGATACGTCTGCGTGGCAGTAGTAAGCGGTGTTGTGACCGTATATGTAGGTGCTGGGGTAGTCTGCACCGGAGCAGCTGGTCCTCTTAACATCAACACGGAAACGGCTCCGATCAAGGCGATGGCAACGATCACTATGATCGAGATAGCCATGGTTCTTGAGAGAGCATATCTATAGCTCACAGAGGGTACCCAATATCTGCTCACCTACAAGGGTAAAAATGCCACGCATATGGGGCCTCCCGCTTATAAACACATTCAAGGTAATACTGGCTTCCGGCCATATAGAGCGGCCCAGCACTATCATAGCACGGAGATGCTATCTAGCCCACCATAGGTTATGTAATATATTATTCTGACCGCCCTAACTATTGCGGGGAGGTCTTCATGGGGAGATCGGGATCTAGTCTGTACTCTTTACTGCTAGGCTTATTAACAGTGCTCTCCATACTCTCGGGAGCTTATCTAGCATCGTCCCAACTCTCTGTGAGCCCAGAGATCATAGATCCCAGCTACTCTGTCGCCCAGATCCTCAAGCCCGGCTCGTGGTTCCTTGCAGAGCTAAGGGGACCACCGGGATCTATTGATGAGACTAGTCTTTCAGCCTATCTAGCCTGCTCTATAGAGGGGAGGATCTCTAATATAAGCTTAACAGTATCTGGATATACGAGGGATGGTAATAAACATATTATCAACCTCACAATCCCTCTGACAAGTATTCCGCAGGGGTCTATGTATCCATGCAGCCTTGTCATTAGCAACAAGGGCTCGCAGCTTATCAGCGAGAGGAGTGTTTATCTATATAACAAGAGCCTCACAAGGCTTGGGATAATGCATATATCCGATGTCCATATGCTGCTACCAACACCCCTGGGGACGGCATTCCAGACCCTCACCTCCGCGGTTTTCCTAGCCAACGCGCTGAGTGATGTCGATATAGTTATCAACACAGGCGACACCTCAGACAGGCCGGGGGATTCAGAGCTTTATAGGTATTACAGAGCGGGCGTTAGGATGCTGCTCAAACCCCTCCTAGCAGCTCCAGGGAATCATGATGGCTCGGGGATAAGCCCGGATCTATTCTCCTCGGTATACGAGCCCAGTGTTGGTAAGATAACCTGGTATAGAAGGATAGAGGGCTATCTAATAATAGGTCTAGACACATCATCAACAGGTGTTATAGATAAATCGCAGCTAGTATTTCTCGAGAATATCCTGAGAAGCAATATCGATGCTAAAACAAAGATAGTTGTGTTCCACCACCCAGTATTCAGAGCAAGTGCTAGGGGGATTTATATAGACCAGCCCCTCGCGAGTGTGCCGAGCAACCTCTTCTACGCATCATGGGCAAATGCCGAAGATATAGCTAGGGAGTTCCTCAGGATCGTTGACACCTATAACGTATCAGCAGTCCTCGCTGGGCATGTGCATCAAGACTCCATAGTAATCTATAAGAACAAAACCATATTCATAACCACAGGAACCCTGGGAGGCCCTAGATCCGAGTATAACGCCTTCAGGCTGATAGACGCCTATAACAATGGGACAGTCATACCAAGGCTAGCCCCTGGCACCAGCCTTGAGAGCATGATGAATAGCTATAATGTGGAGAAGGCTGTGATAAGATACTGGCAAGGGGATCTCTACTCAGGAGTATTTATAAACATCTCGAGAGACCTCGGCCTCTCGATAAGCAGCATGGATATCTATGTAGAGACTCCCAAGAGGGGCGATGTGGTTATAGAGAGAATCACATACGATGATGGAAAGAGGCAAAACATAGACCCGCTATCCAGAATAGAGATCCTGGGCGGGGATGGAGGTATAAGAACCCTATATGTGGTTAAAATACAAGCCCAGGAGATCTATAGAGCCCAGGGCATAGTGGTGAGGGATAAAAACATGGATATATCTGCAAAGCCCTCTATAGTAGATATATCTATAAACCCACCAAGACCAAGACCCAACCTGGATCCCATCATAGCAAGCATAAAGGTCTCCAGCGGCTCCACCTATGTATATAGGGTTGAGACCAAACTCGTTATCACCACGAGAAACGGAAGCTCTATAGAGATCTATGGCGAAGCCCTCCCAAGCTGGGATTACAGCTCATACCAGGTCATATTTGATAAAGTAGACGCGGTTGCAGCAAACCTCATAGTAAAAGCATATGATCTCTACGGAAACACAGACGAGAAGACAACAGCCATTAGGTTTAGAGAGCAGACCACAACACCAGTAACAACACCGATAACAACAACCACAGCAATAACAACAAAGACAGAGACCACGCAATCACCAACAATAACAGTAACGACAACACAGCACGGAGAGATAACACAACGCACAACAACCTATCAAGAGCAAACAACAACCCCCATAACAACGAGAACCCCAGAAGCCCAGATAACCACAACAACTAAGCCAGAAGCCCAGGGCGGGTGGAACTCGATAACCACAGCAGCTATAGTGCTTATAGCAGCAGTAGTTCTGATCGTGGCCCTCGTGATCAGCCTGAGGGGTAGGGCTAGGAGCTAAGGAGCATAGCGCTACCAGCCTGGGAAAACAACCTAGATCCTCAGTAGAAGCGTTTTTAACACTTCAACATATCGTGATCCTAGAAAGCCGTAGCCAGTTGCTTCGAGTTTCATGACGGTTTATAGGGGTTGATACTGAATTTTTCTCTGTGGAACACTATATAGGCTCTATTCTTCTATGGGGATGCCTGCCCAACAATGAGGGTAGAGATAGAGACCCGAGCTGGCGGGCTAAAGGCAAAAAGAACCAGGACGCAGGGGTTCTCCCCACAGCTGTGAGTAGAGATCACACCGAAAGGGTGGAGGCCGGGGATAAAGATCCGGCAAAAGAAGCCTGAGACCCATGAAGCCAAGGGAAGAGCGGTTGATGCAAAAACCAACCGCAATGAAGCCCGAACCCCTATCAAGATAACATGGAGAACGCTGAGGAAAGGTGCAGAGACCCTCATAATATTAACGCTTCAGACCCACTATGCATGGGTATGGGCGTTTGCTTAGAAGAGAGCCCCTAGTGGTCTCACAGCTCGTTTTCGCCTATATATTCTACATAGCTTTTCTGATAATCCCAATATCATATGTGCTCTTCATGGCCCTTAGGGCTGATATAAATAGCCTGCTCGTCAACCCCAAATACATCTCGCTCGGAGTGCCTCAGGAGCCTGTTGCCCAATATGTTAGGCCCGATGGTAAGGTGATCTTTATAGTGAGGGGTTTCAACTATGGGATAATACCTAACTCGCTATTAATAGCAACCATAACCACGATTATAACTCTCATCCTCGGGCTGGCAGTAGCCCTCCTAATCTCTAGATATGATTTCCCCCTCAAGGGTCTGTTGAGATTCATCCTCTACATACCAATGATCCCCGCGCCCTTTATAAACGCATTCGTAGCCTTCAAGCTCTTCGACCCTGTCTATGGGCTCATACCCTGGCTCATGGTAGATGCTCTAGGCCTCCCATGGGGGATCGGGTTCCAAGAGATGGCTGGCGTTATTCTAGCCCAGGTCATGGCCCTATACCCCATAGCCTATATCAATATAAGCGCCTCCATGCTCTCCCAAGACCCCTCGGCTGAGGAGCAGGCTGAGAATCTTGGTAGCAGGGGCTTCAGGCTTTTCAGGACCGTAACCCTCCCCCTATCAACCCCGGGCGTTGTTGCTGCTGCATCCACGATCTTTATACTAAGTCTAGAGGATCTCGGAGGCCCTATAGCCTTCAAGTTCAGGAGCACGATATCCTACGAGATCTTCTCATCCTTCAGGAGCGAGGCGGCTGCAGGCTATATAAGCCCTCTAACAGCCTTCTTAGGACTCCTCCTCCTAGTCATAGCCCTCTCCGTCTTTATAACCGTTAGAGAGATCTCGTCTAGAAAGCAATACGTATTCATATCGAGGGGAGGGGGCGGCTATAATAGGTTTAAAAAGCTCGGATTGAAAGGGCTTCTAGCAGTATATCTGCTAGCATTCCCCTTCGCGATCTTCACATCCCTCCCACAAGCAGGGGTAGTTATATTCGCACTAGCCGGCCCTGCATGGCTTAGAAGCCCTCTCCCCCAGGAGATCAGCTTGGGGCATGTTATAGAGATGTTCCAAGACCCCGTAGCTATGAGGGCTCTCCGCAACTCCCTACTATACTCTCTAATAGCCCTTGCATTAATGATACTCCTCTCAGTATCGATAGCATATGCAGCCCAGAGGTTTAGAAACCCCTACACGCTAGCTATAGACTCGATAGCAATGAGCTCTCTATCGATACCAGGGCTCGTGATAGCCCTTGGCTATCTATACTACTTCATGGACCTATCATCCATACTCGGGTTCAACTACCTCGATAGTGTCGAGGCTATAGCGGCATCGATAATCATAGCCTATAGTGTTAGGAAAGCCCCATTCGTATTAAGGGCAGCCTATTCAGGGATCCAGCAGATCCCTGTGAGCCTTGAAGAAGCTGCATCAAACCTCGGCTCAGGGAGAGCTAGGATCATAGCCAGTATCACGCTACCCCTAGCAAGGCTAAGCATAGCTGGAGGCTCCCTACTAAGCTGGGTCTACGCGTTCAGCGAGACAAGCGTCTCGGTAACGCTTGGTGGATTAGCGGGTGTTGGTATGAACCATGCAGCACCAATCACATTCATCATGGGCGACTATATACTAGGAAGGGTGCAAGCTATAGCCGTTGTAGCATCGCTCGGGGTTATTCTAATGATGGTTGAGGTGATAGCGATAAGCATTGCGAGCTACCTAACAAAACAGAGACTCGCTGTGATCAGCATAACATAGATTCTAAGCTATTACAGCATTTATAAAGCCACTCAGTCACAGGATCTATCGACAGAGCCCGTTGAAAACCGCTCCCAGCTTGAGACTCGAGCTTGGTTATTGGTTTTTCAGCTTGATACTAACAGATCGTTAGTATCGATCGTGAGCTAGCCTTTTAAGACATGGAACGCCGTTGATCATGGTGAGTATATGAGATCTATAGCTATTGTGGTGTTGCTAGCCGCTGTCTCTATAGCTATTCTGATCCCTAGCATGGCTGTAGCACAGGCTATGTGGGGCGGTTGGGGCTTTATGATGAACACAGCATATAACGGCTACTCTAAGGCTGCATCATCCTACGGCGGTATGATGGGAGGCATGGGCAATATGGGAGGAATGATGGGTATAGGGACTTGGAGCGGCTATATGGGTAGAATGGTTGGTATGGGAGGAATGATGGGTACTAATTACACAGAGATCACCGTCTCTGGGATCTTCCTGGTAAATAAAGATATAGAGGATATGGAGCACATGGCCATCCTAGATTCTGGTAGGAATAGATACGCATTAATCCTGCCCTCAGAGGAGTGGGTTCTCAGAAGTCCTAACGGATCTATAACGAGGATAGATCTTGAAGAACTGAGAGAGATGCTCAACGCTACTAGGGTTACCATCAAGGGTATCTATATAGGGAGTATGGAGGATATGATGAGCAGAATGATGGGTATGATGCACGGTATGGGAGGAATGATGGGAGGCTACGGAGCCCCAATGTGCCATTCAACACAAACCATGGGGATAAGATCTACTGGGATGCCGATGATGCCAATGGGCATGTATGGTATGGGAGGAATGGGTGGAATGATGGGCGGTGGAATGCATGGTAATAGTGATGAACAAGATGAAGAGGATCATGACCATATGGAGGCATGCATGATCATGATGACACTACCCCACGTAGTAGTTACAGAGATAAAGTTTAACGGATACACAGCAACACCATATGAATAAAAAAATAATAATCGAAATGTAGATATATAAATAGTTTTTTATAATTATTAACAAAGATAATTGTTTTTACACTTTATAAAATGGTATGGGTAACCTGGCCAACACTTAGCTCAAATCACGCCTATTAGGATCGTTTTACCGAGCATGATAAATCACGATAATAATATAGATCTATACTTTGGCTTTATCTAGATATATTAGTTCTCATCTATAAATTAACTTGGAGTTGTTTTTGTCTCTCACGCTCCCAGGGCCTCTGGATCTTCCATTGTTGGTTTTCGAGATCTTCTCTCTAGCACTGATCCTAAGGATCTGTATGAGTCTTTACAGGGTTTCTAGATATGCTTTCGATGATAGATCTTTATTGCTCTTCACAGGCTTCCTACTCCTCGCACTATCCCTCCTCCTCTCAATTGTTTCTATCTTTATAGATGATCTTTTTATATTCTCATCCCTCGTATTATTCTCAATCTACGCTTCCCTCGCTGGATATATATCAATCCTCTCAGCAAGATTCCTCGGAGAACCAGTGCTACTAGCCATAGCCCCGCTAGCACAGTACTACCTCTACGGAGAACTAGCATCAATGATATTTTCAACAGTAATAGCCCTGGGTTCTAGGTCTAGGCTCGTATTAACAGGCTTCCTACTACTATCCTTGTCACATCTTCTAAGACTCCTCTCCATGAGCCTTGCACAGCCGCTCCTCATCCTCCTACTACCAGCTGCAGAATTACTCAGAGTCGCCGGATTCCTCGCACTATCCCTCGGAATCGGTGGTGCTAAGTGAAGAAAAGATCGAGAGCGAGGATTGTTTACGATATTCTCAACCACCTAGCATTCAGAGGCTCAACAACCATCACAGGGGTAAGCTATATAGCCAGAATGCCCTATGATAGGGCTGAAGAGCTGGTGATGGATCTTGAGAAGAGGGGGCTTGTTAAGGTTACAAAGACAGAGAGCGGTAGAATAGTATCTATAACAGATAAAGGATTGAAAGCCCTAGAGGATCTTGAGAAGGCTATAAAGATCCTTGAGAAGCTAGGTCTAGACACCACATAGATAGATCAACGCTAACATCATATTCACTCCCACAGGATCCCCCATAGATCTAGATCTGTGCGAATATCTCCCACAGATGAATCTATATCTATGTTAGATTGCATACAAGCCTCTGAAGAATCAGCAAATATACAGGATAGAAACCCTTTAGAGTCGCAGTGATACCTTTAATAAAATTATAGTGATATTTTTATAGGTGATGATATGGGTGCTGCTGAACATTACCTAAGTCTCTATAAGAAATACCTAGGAGAAGCTGAAATCCTCATCCTCAAGGGCGATTATATACAGGCAAGTGAGAAGCTTTGGGGCGCCGCTGCCGAGATCGTTAAGGCTGTTGGTGCTTTGAGAGGGGTTGAGCTGAAAACCCATGCGGATCTTTTCCGTTATGTTGCGAGGCTAAGAGAAGAGCTCAACGATCCAGAGCTTATAACGCTATTCCATGTAGCTAATAGCCTACACCAGAACTTCTACGAGGGAAACCAGCCTCCTGAATTCGTTATAAGCGGGGCTGAAGCGGTGAAACGGCTGGCAGCAAGGCTTGAAAAACTAATCCGGCAATAGGTCTCTCTGAACTGTTTTACTCTTAACAAGCTTTTCATTCTATGTAATTAGCCATTTAACCCGCTTACAGGCTTGCTTGTTTTGAGATCTCTCTCTTGGGTGCATTTTAACCGCGCTAGCGGTTTTATATTAGACGGCTATGGGAGTCTATAGTGATTTTGAGAGACTCTGGATCTGGGAGTCTCTTGGTGATAGGCTTGAATGGTACCTAGGGGTTTCTGTGAATAGGTATCCTGCTAAATACCTCATAGCCAAGAGGGTTGAGATTCCTGTGGGGGGTTTCGATGAGATCGGGTCTGTTGATAAGGGGCTTGAGATCTATAAGAGATACACGGAGGATTTTCTAAAACTCTGGAGGGATGTGAGGAACGGTGAGGATATCTCGAGGCTCGAGGTTCCGAGATATAGTCTCCTAGACCTTGCCAGGGATCTTGTGAGGGCTATTGTTAGAAAATGCATTTTCTGCAGATGGAAGTGCGGTGTCGACAGGGTTGAGGGTAAGAAGCTGGGGGCCTGTATGCTTACAACAGAGAGTAGGGTTGGGTCTTATTTCCACCACTTCGGTGAGGAGCTCGTTTTTAGAGGAACCCATGGCTCTGGCACTATATTCTTCACATCCTGTAACATGAGATGCCTCTTCTGCCAGAACGGGGATATATCGAGGGATAGGTTTAACGGGATCCCCTACACGCCGAGAGAGCTTGCCCAGATAGCCTTCCTCCTAAGGATAGAGGGGTGTCACAATATAAACTGGGTTGGGGGCGAGCCTACGATCCATCTCCACTCGATCGTTGAGGCTATATGGTACCTAGCCAAGGAGGGGTTCAGGCTAATGCCCAGAGGATCCGAGCTGGATAAGATCCTCATGGCAAAGGCTGACGCATATATACCATACCCCATGGATAAGAGGTTCGCACTATATAAGGGGGAGTTTAACGTACCAATGCTTTTCAACACAAACATGTTCCTATCAGAAGAATCAATGATCCTCCTCAGACCCCTCATAGACATATGGCTCCCAGACTTCAAATTCGGTCCAGGGAGATGCTCTGTAAGACTATCAAGAACACCATGGTATTTCGAGACAGCAGCGAGAAACCATAAAATGCTCTACGAGTGGGGAGAGAACATGGTTATAAGACACCTAGTAATGCCAAACCACATAGAGTGCTGCACAAAACCAGTGCTAGAATGGATAGCCAAGAACATACCAGGAACCCCTGTAAACGTAATGGATCAATACAGACCGGAATCATATGCAGATCCGCACTCACCCCACTTCGACCCAGACGCGTATGACATAGCTAGAAGACCAACAAGGGAAGAGATAATAAAGGCATGGACATACGCAGAAGAACTAGGACTAAACTACCGAGAAATAACATTCGAGAAAAAACTATCAAAAAGAGCAATAGAAGGCCTCAAAGCCCTGATCCAGTAAACCTATATGCATAGTGAAACCTGTAACAACCTACTAAGCCTTCTCCCCAGCCGGTGCTTTTGCCGGGGCTATCCTCTCGAGTAGGAGTTTTATTATATCGTTTCTAATGCTATCCATGCTTGTCTTAACATACCTCATATCAGCCTCTATAGCCTCCATCCTCTTCTCCAAACCATCCATCCTGATCTTCATAGCCTCCGTGAGGGCATTCATAGCCCTCTCGACACTCTCTATCCGTGCATTAAGATCTTTTTCAACACTCTCTATCCTCGTGTTCAGGCTTTTCTCAACATTTCTTATCCGTTCATCTAGGCTGTCTATTTTCGCACCAAGGCTTTTTTCAACGCTCTCTATCCGTGCATTTAAGTTCTTCTCCAGGCTCTCTATTCTTGAGCTAAGGTTTCTCTCAACACTATCTATCCTCATATTTAAACCCTTATCTATGCTATCCATTCTTCTCTCCATATCATCCATCCTTTTCTCTATAGCGCCCATCTTTGCTTCGAGAGCCTCCATCCTAGCCTCGAGAGATCTCCTCATAGCATCCATAAATAAGAACCCTACCTCCCAGTCGCTCAGCTTCTCACCCTTCATAGCCTTATCAACAATCCTCTTACTATACTCGGCAAGAACGCTGGCAACTATATCAGCGCCTATAGATGCAACATGTTCCATTGAACATCTATATATTAATAACTAGAAGGTAAATAAAGCCTCCCAATGGTATGGATCCTTTCAAGATCCTCTATATTAATTCCACATGCATATACTTATAAACACTATATAGAACTCGAAGAGGTCTTGAGAACTTAGCTAGAAAACACCCTAGCGGCCTATCCCCCTAACTCGTACAAGCCTCTACACAGGATACTTAACATTCTCCTCAATAGTAAGCCTCTCAATGGCGTTGAGCTCCTGTGGCATTACACCAATGAGGCGTTTGATTTTCTTAGCTTGACCCTTATCCCTAACATCATAGCCAAACACGCGCACCTCGCCCGAGGTAGCGGATCTGAGGCAAGCGATTATCTCCACAGTTGTTGTCTTCCCAGCACCATTATGGCCTAGGAGTGAAAAGATCTCTCCTCGTTCAACGCTGAAGCTCACATTATCTACAGCTAATAGGCTTCCATATCTTTTCGTGAGCTGATGAGCCTCGATAACATCTCTAGTCATTACAAACCATCTACCTTTGATAATCTATAGTGATATGAGGATAATATATCGATAATAATGGTAATGGGGGTTAGGAGCTCCGGGTATTGTGGCGGGCCCGCGGGGATTTGAACCCCGGACCGCCGGCTTAGAAGGCCGGCGCTCTATCCTGGCT